>JAWKRR010000051.1:0-56719 GCA_041389525.1 Myxococcota bacterium
GTCGAGACGCTGACGGCGTCGGGGCACGTGATGGTCGGCGGCGTCGTGTCCGCGACGGTCACGAGGCTGACGCAGCTGCTCACGTTGCCGTTGCCGTCGGACGCGCTCAGCACCACGGCGGTCGTGCCGAGGGCGAAGGTCTCGGGCGCGGTGGTCGCGACGGTCACCGGGTCGCAGGCGTCCGTGGCCTGAGCCGTCGGGCCCTTCACGCTGCTGCCGCCATCGACGCACTCGTAGGTGACCGCGGCGTCGCAGGTGATCGTCGGCGCCACCTTGTCCAGCGGGCACGGGCTCTGTGTCACTTCCCACACGTAGATCGCCGGTGTGGGATCGCACTGCTCGAGGTCCCGCTGGCAGGCGCGCACGAAGAACTGATGGGTGCCGACCGCGAGCGGGCCCGCCGTGAACGCCTTGCCGTCGCACTCAAACCACGCGCCGTCGTCGAGGCGGCAGTCGAAGGCCTGGTGGTCGGGCTCGTCGGGGTCGGCGTACGTGAAGTCGTTCTCGTCGGCCGTCGACACGAGGCTCGCAGGCTTCGTCGTGATGACCGTGTCTGGGAAGGTCGAGTCGATGAGCCAGGTCACGACCTCGGGCGTCGGGTCGGGCGTGCCCGCGGCGCTGACGCAGTAGACCAGGACCGTGTGCGAGCCCTCGGCCAGCGCGGTCAGCACCATCGCCTGCGGGCACTCCGCGAACACGGGGTCGGCGCCGGTCGGCGGGTCCACCGAGCAGAAATAGGCGTCGGGCTTCGGGTCCGTGCAGGCGAAGCTGAAGGTCGCGTCGTTGGACTGCGACGGGTTCTGCGGGCCGATGAGCACGCTGGTCTCGGGCGCCTCGGTGTCCACGACCCACACGTGCACCGCGGGGGACGGATCGACGTTGCCGGCCGCGTCGATGGCGGCGACCTGGAAGACGTGCTGGCCGTCGGCGAGCGTGCCGGTCTCGAAGCTGCCGCTGTCGCAGGGCTCCCATTCGCCCCCGTCCAGCCGGCACTGAAAACCGGTGACCGTAGCGCCGCCTGCGCCCGCGAAGGTCAGGGTGCCGACGGTCTCGGCGGTCACCGCGGGCGGGCCGCTGGTGATGATGGTGTCGGGGGCGACCGTGTCGATGCTCCAGGTGTGGACCGCCGGCTGCGGGTCGGGCGTGCCAGCCTGGTTTACGCAGTACACCCGCAGCGTGTGCGAGCCCTCGCTGAGCATGGTGTAGACCTCGGTCTGCTGACACTCGACGAAGCCGTCGCCGGGAGTCGCCGCGGGGAGGTCCAGCGCGCAGTAGTAAGCCAGCGGGTCGGGCACCGTGCAGCCGAACGCGAAGGTCGCGGTCGCCGACTGGGAGAGCAGGTCCGGCTTCGTGATGAACGACGTGTCGGGCTGGGATGTGTCGATGATCCAGCCATAGACCGCCGGGGTCTCGTCGACCACCCCGTCGCCGCGGACCGAACGCACCAGCAACGTGTGCGAGCCCTCGGCCAGGCCCGAGTAGCTGGCGCTGCCGCCGTCGCAGGGCTCCCAGTCGCCGCCGTCGAGCTGGCAGTCGAAGACCGTGCCCGTGGGGTTGAGTGGATCCTTATAAAGGAAGGTGGCCGAGGTCGACGCGGTGATCGACTCGGGTCCCGACGTGATCTCGGTGTCGATGTCGGTGCAGACCGAGGCGCCCTGGCCCACGGCGTCGGTGGCGCCATCGCAGTTGTTGTCCAGGCCGTCGCAGACGTCGGCGCTTGGCGTGCCGGCGGTGGCGTTGCAGCGCGGCTTGCCGTCGACGCCGCAGACGACGGAGCCCGACGCCTTGCAGACGCCCAGGCCGACCGTGCAGTCGTCGCCGAGCCCGAGGCCCTCGTCCGTGGCGCCGTCGCAGTTGTTGTCCAGGCCGTCGCAAAGCTCGCCGTCGGCGACGTAGGTCGTCGGCGCGTGGGCCGCGAAGACCGCCGCGTCACACGGCTCCCAGCTTCCCTCGACGCAGTACGACGCGGGCGGAACCGCGCCAGCGCACACGCCCTTCAGGTCGTCGCCGCACGAGCCGGCGGCGAGACTCAGGTCAGTCGCGTCCGTCTCGCCGTCGCAGTCGTTGTCTTTGGAGTCGCAGACCTCGGTGCTCCCCTCGACGACCTCCGCGTCGCACGCCGTGGAGCCGTCCTCCTGGCACACAATCACGCCGCTCCGGAGGCACTCGCCGAGTCCGACGCTGCAGTCGTCGCCCACGGTCGCGTTGGGCGTGTTCACACACTTGTTCCCGTCGCACGCGTCCTCAGAGCAGGCGTCCCCGTCGGCGCACTGCCCAGCGTTCACGCACTCGACGCACGAGTTGTCGGCCGTGTTGCAATGCGGGATATCGCCCCCGCACTGGGTGTCCGCGACGCACTCCACGCACATGGTCGTGTCGCCGCTGCACACGCCGCCGTCGCAGGGCGCGCCCGCCTCGGCGAGGCCGTTGCTGCAGGTGTTGTTGCTCCCGCACGCGTCCACCGTGCACTCGATCTCATCGTCGCAATGAGCCGCGGTCACGCACGCGACGCACCCGTTCGTCGTGGGGTTGCAGTGCGGGTTGTCCCCGCCGCAGTCCGCGTCGCTGGCGCACTCCACGCACATGGTCGTGTCGCCGCTACACACGCCGCCGTCGCAGGGCGCGCCCGCCTCGGCGAGGGTGTTGCTGCAGGTGTGCCCTTCCGAGCACGCGTCGACCGTGCACTCCAGGCTGTCGTCGCAATGCTCCGACGAGACGCACTCGACGCAGGTGTTGCTCGCGACGTTGCAGTGGGACTCATCACCGCTGCACTGGGTGTCGCTGACGCACTCGACGCACTTCTTCGTGTCGCCGCTGCACACCCCGCCGTCGCAGGCCGTGCCGGGCTGGCTCGCGGTGTGTGTGCAGACGTTCCCTTCCCCGCACGCGTCCACGGTGCACTGCACACCGTCGTCGCACTGCTCGGCGTTGACGCACTCCACGCACTTGTTCGTCGCGACGTTGCAATGCGGTGTGCTCCCGCTGCACTGGGTGTCGCTGACGCACTGGACACAGATCGCCGACGCCCCGCTGCACACCCCGCCTTGGCACGCGGTCCCAGCGTCGGCCGGGGTGTGCGTGCAGGCGTTGTTCACGCACGCGTCCACCGTGCACGCGACCTGGTCGTTGCACTGCCCCGCCGTCACGCACGCCACGCACTTATTGGTCGCCACGTTGCAGTGGGGCGTGTCGCCCCCGCACTGGGTGTCGCTCAGGCACTCCACACAGGCCGGGTTGGTCGCCGCGCCGTTGCAGACCCCGCCCGTGCACGCCGTGCCGGCTGCAAGGCTCGTGTGCGCGCATCCCGAGGCGCAGGACTTCACGGTGCAAGGGTTGTTGTCGTCGCAGGGCGTGTTGGCGCACGTCCACCCGCCGTTCGCAGTGCACTGCACGACGCCGCACCCCGACGCCGGACACGCGTCGCCAGGCACCAGGAGGTCGTCGCCGAACTGGTCGGTCTCGTCGATCAGCGCGTCGCCGTCGTTGTTCACCCCGTCGCAGATCTCGGGCAGCACCTCGTCATTGATCTTGCAGCAAATCACGCCGCCCTGCTGGTTCGGGAAGCGCTTCACGACGTTGTTGGACTCCTGCACCCCGTTGGAGCCGCACGACCACGCCCAGTCGGCCGCGGTGTCGTAGCCGTAGTCGCTCGCCGGGTTGTCTTTGTCGGAGCTGCCGGGCCAGATGTAGTTCTGCAGGCCATTGCACAGGTCGCTACCGAAGCGGTTCAGCGGCGAACAGGTGCCGCTCACCGGTCGCCCCAAGTTCCCGCACCCGAAGACGTCGTTGAAGCTGGTCGGCGTGCCGTTGACCACGTCCTCGCACAGCCCGGTGCCGGGTCCGGAGGTGCGCGTCATGAAGAAGGCGCCGCCGGGGCCGGCCGGAGGCTGCGGGATCGGGACGCCCGTCGGGTCGAAGCCGAAGTCGCCCGTGCCGAAGTTCGGGTAGGTGGCCGACACCGCGTCGGCGCAGCCCGCCTCGCCCGTGCGTGAGGCCACGTCGTCCGGCCCGTTGCAGACGCGCCAGCCCGGTGCGCACAGGTCCTGGACGTTGCAGCCCGTGCCGGCGCTGTTCGTGCCGTGGTTGCCCGCCTGCCGAGCGCACGCCGGGGTGTTGATCCACACGCCCGGCACCGTCCACGCCCCGCCGCAGGACGCGATGGTCGGGTAGGTGGAGATGCTGGTGAACCCCTCGCGGCTGCCGTCCGCGCAGCCGACCGCCGCGCAGTCGCCACCGCCGCCCGCCGCCGCCGTGGCCATCATCGAGTTCACCGCGAGGGCGTTGGCGCCGCCGCCGGTCACGTTCAGCCACGAGTAGTCCATCATGATCGCCAGGGTGCCGGTGACCCCCGGCTTCATGTCGGCGCCGGTGAAGAGGGCGCCGGCGTTCTCGGTCATGATCATGTTCGCGGCGGGGGCGGTCACGACGCCGCAGGCCGCGCCGCTGACCAGCGCTTGGGTGTTGGGGATGCAGCTCGCCCACGCCTCGTTCGGCTTGCAGGACGGCGGGGCCGGACGACCAGCGACGACCGCGGGGGTGGTGACGCTGGCGGCCAGGACCGCGTTGATGACCGCGAGGTCAGCCGCGCCGACGAAGTGCTCCGAGACGATCACCAGCTGGCCGCCCTGGGCGAGGTAGGTGTTGAACTTGGAAGCCGGGAATCCGCTCGCCGTGAGGTCTTGCGTCGAGGTGCAGACGAACACGCGATCGTAGAGCGTCAGGTCGGCCGCTGGCGCGTAGCCGAGGTTGGTGACGGTGTCGCCGCCCGTGACCAGCGGGGCGAGCGCGGTCGCGATGCCGGTCGCGCACTCGGGGGCTCCGTTGCCAGCGCCGCCCGCGACGGTGGCGATGGAGGCGGCGTGCGCGCTCGGCGCGGCGACGGCGGCGAGGCTCGCGATCGCCAAAACAGCGAGGAGGCGACTACGAAACTGACGGCTTGCGGACGACGGCATGACGGGGCTCCCGAGACGAGCGCGGAGCCAGCGGGGGAGCCGGCGCCGCGAAAGCGTGAACTCGCCGAAGGATGGCCTGTGACGCCTCGGCGAAGCGGGCGCAGTATTGCGCCTCACGCCCTCGCAAATCCAGCGAACCCGGGTCGGGAGAGGCTTTGGGGCGGCGGGGCTCGGCGGCAGGCGGGCTCACGGAGGCAGTCCCCACGGGCGAACTCGCACGACGCCGGCGCACAGGACCTCGTCGCACTTTTTCGACCGCGCGCGGCGCGGACACGCGAGGCTCGACCGCACGGATCAAGCCCGCCCCCCCGAACCTACAGCCGGCTGCGAACGCCCGCGCCCCACCACTCGTGCTCCGTCTTGGCGACCGGGGTCACCTTGCCGTCCAGCAGCCCGATCACGACGATCGCGCCGGACGCGTCGAAGCCGAAGATGCGCTCGGTCCACCCCGCCAGCCCCCACAGCTCGAAGAGCCCCGGCGTCGTGCCCACGAGGGCCAAGGTCCCGCCCGTCTTCGGGTCGATGCGGACGATGCGGTCGTCGGTCTTCAGCGTCTCATTGACCGACGCGAAGGTGCCGATGCCCTCGATGGAGAACGCGTCCCCGCTGGACGTGAAGTTCGGCCCGTAGCTGCCGAGCTTCGTCGCGGAGACCAGCCCGCCGGAGACGCTCAGGCGAAACCACCCGCCATCGTTCGCGACGCCGATCAGCATGTCACTGCCTGCCGAAATCGCCGCGCCGGGCACCCAGGTCAGCCCGTTGAAGCTGTCGGGAAGCTCGCCCATGCGCCAGCACTCGGCCGTCTGCGGGTGGCAGACCCACAAGCGGTCGAAGCTGACGCCCCACAGGACTCCCCAGCGGTCGATGGCGATGTCGGTCATCTGCTCCGACGTCTCGAAGCCAGGCGGGAAGTCGAAGGCGCCGACAGGGTCCACGAAGTAGGTCTTCACGTTCATCGTGAAGAGCGTGTCCTCGGTGTGCGCGTAGACGGTCAGGTCGAGGGCGATCCCCGGCCGCGTGCCGTCGTCCGGGAAGGGGTCGGCGGCGTCCGGCACGCCGTCGTTGTCGCGGTCGCCGGTCTCGGGCGGGGTCGTCTCGGCGAGCGCGTCGACAGAATCTGCTGCTACGTCGGGCCCCACTGCCGAATCGGCGCCCACGACGTCTGAAGGCACGAACCCGCCGTCGCCGAACTGCGCGTCACCCACCACCACGTCGGCGACCGGCGCCACGTCGGCGCGCCCGCCCTCACTCGACTCAGCGCAGGCCGCGATCACCGTCATCGCCGCCGCCAGCCACGCTCGCCGCCACGTCATTCACGCCCCTCCACCGCCGGGATCTCACGCTGAAGTGTGGCACCGTCGGCGCGCTTGGCGCCAGCACGCAACGCTTCTCCTTGACGCCGCGCCAGCCACCGCGGACAACCCCCGCGTGGATCCCCGCATCATCGCCATCCCCGGCTTCAGCGAGCCCGTGTCCTGCTGGACTCACCTCTTAGGCGCCGGCGTCGTGGCCGTCGCGATGTGGTGGCCGCTGGCTCGCGCGCGCCGCGCCGGCTTCCTGTGGCCCGTCGTCGCCTACGTCGCGGGCCTCCTCTTCATGCTCTCGATGAGCGGCGTCTACCACCTGCTGGAGCCCGGCCGCACCCCGCGCGCCGTGCTGCAGCGCCTCGACCACGCCGCCATCTGGGTGCAGATCGCCGGCACCTTCACCCCGATCCACGCGATCCTCTGTCGCGGCTGGTGGCGGGCGGGCTTTCTAACCCTCATCTGGGTCCTCGCCATCACGGGCCTGACCTTGAAGACGGTCTTCTTCACCGAGATGTCCGCCTGGCTCGGCACGGGGCTCTACGTAGGGATGGGCTGGCTTGGCGCCGCGAGCGCGTGGCACCTCGTGCAGATCCGCGGCGCTCGATTCGCCCGCCCGCTGCTGGTGGGTGGCGTCTGGTACACCGCTGGCGCCGTGCTCGAGGCGATCGCCTGGCCGACGGTGATCTCGGGCGTCATCGAGGCCCACGAACTGTTCCACGTGGCCGTTCTGGTGGGCGCGTTCATTCACTGGCGATTCATCTATCGCGATGTGCTGCTGGCGCCACCCCTGCACGAGAGCGCGTAATCTGCTAAGCTAGCCGCCCCCACCCGGTGACAGCGGGCACCCAGAACATCCCCCCCGCGGAGCCCCGAAAGCATGTCCGACGCGAATCCCCCTAACCGGCCGATCATCGGCTGGCGCGAATGGGTGGGTCTGCCGGACCTCGGGATCCCGCGCGTCAAAGCGAAGGTGGACACCGGCGCCCGCTCCTCCTCGCTGCACGCGTTCCATATGCACGCCTTCGAGCGCGACGGCGCCGAGTGGATACGCTTCGAGGTCCACCCGCTGCAGCGAAAGATCACCGACACCGTCGTCGTCGAGGCGCCAATTCTCGAGTACCGCTCCGTTCGAAGCTCCAGCGGCGTGGCCCAGCGCCGCCCCGTCATCGTCACGCGCGTCGAGCTGCTCGGGGTGACGTGGCCGGTCGAGCTGACCCTCGCCCGCCGCGACCAGATGGGCTTCCGCATGCTGCTCGGCCGCCAGGCATTTCGCGGTCGATTTCTCGTCGACGCAGGCAAGTCGTACCGGGGTCGTAAGAGCACCAAGAAACCAGCAACCCGAAAGAAGAAGACACCGACCCCGCAAAGCGGAAGGCAGACTTGACCATGGACCTCGCGATCCTCTCCTGCAGCCCCAAATGTTACAGCACGCGCCGACTCCGCGAGGCCGCCGAGCAGCGCGGACACACGGCCAGGGTGCTGAACACCCTGAAGTTCTCGATCGATCTGCGAGCGGGCCAGCCGGATCTCTACTACCGCCAAGAACACCTGCCGCACTACGACGCCGCGCTGCCGCGAATCGGCGCGTCGATCACGTACTACGGGACGGCGGTGGTGCGGCAGTTCGAGCAGATGGACGTGCTGTGCGCGAACTCGAGCAACGGCATCTCCAACTCGCGCGACAAGCTGCGCAGCTTGCAGATCCTCAGCCGCCACAAGCTGGGAATCCCCGAGACCACCTTCGTCCGCGACAAGAAGGACGTCCTCCCGGCCATCGAGCGCGTGGGCGGGGCGCCTGTGGTGATCAAGCTGCTCGAGGGCACCCAGGGGATCGGCGTGCTGCTCGCCGACACGGTGGAGTCCGCGGCCGGCATCGTCGAGCTACTGCAGAGCCAGAAGCAGAACGTGCTCATCCAGAAGTTCGTGGCGGAGAGCAAGGGCCGCGACATCCGGGCCTTCGTGGTCGGCGACCAGGTGGTCGGGGCGATGCGGCGCGTCGCCCAGGGGCAGGAGTTCCGCAGCAACGTGCACCGCGGCGGCCGCACCGAGAAGGTCGAGCTCGACGAGGCGTACTGCGACACGGCGGTGCGGGCGGCCCAGATCATGGGGTTGCGCGTGGCGGGCGTCGACATGCTCGAGAGCAAGGACGGCCCGCAGATCATGGAGGTCAACTCCTCACCGGGCCTCGAGGGCATCGAAGGGTGTACGGGGTTGGACATCGCGGGCGCGGTCATCGACTACATCGCCGGGCAGGTGAACTTCCCCGAGGTCGACATCCGGCAGCGCCTCACGGTCAGCCGCGGGTACGGCGTCGCGGAGATCGCCATCCCTGAGGGCTCGCACTACATCGGCCGCTCCATCGGCGAGTCGGGGCTGCGCGAAAACGACATCAACGTCCTTACGCTGCATCGCGGGACGACCGTGATTCCGAATCCGAAGTCCGAGCGGGTGCTCGAGTCGGGCAATCGGATGCTGTGCTTCGGCAAGCTCGATCGCATGCGCGATCTGATCCCGCCGAAGCTGCGCCAGGAGCGACGCCACAAGGTGCAGAAGCTCCCCGAGTCGGCCGCGCCACACAAGGAGTGAGGTCCCTATGAGCAAGACCCGTACGCGGAAGCCCGTGGGCGAGTGGGGCAGCGAGGTTATCGCGCTGGGCGAGTCGCGCGACATCAGCCTGCCCGTGAGCGAGAGCTCAAGCAGCATCATGGTGCACGTGCCGGTCCACGTCCGGCGGGGGCCCGTCGACGGCCCCGTGGTCTTCGTCACGGCGGCGCTGCACGGCGATGAGATCAACGGCACGGGCGCCATCCGGCAGCTGATCGGCGACGAGGAGTTCAAGCTGCTGAAGGGCAGCGTCATCCTCATCCCGGTGCTCAACCTGCTGGCCTTCGAGCGGCACTCCCGCTACATGCCCGACCGGCGCGACCTGAACCGGGCGTTCCCGGGCTCGACCGGCGGCAGCCTCGCGAGCCGGATGGCCCGGACCATCTTCGACGAGATCATCTCGCGCGCGGACTACGGCATCGACATCCACACGGCCGCGCTGCGCCGCACAAATTACCCGAATGTCCGCGCCGATATGTCAGACCCGCGCGTGCGAAAGCTCGCGAAGTCCTTCGGCTGCGAGATCGTGCTCAACGGCGAGGGACCGCAGGGCGCGTTTCGCAGCGAGGCGTGCCAGGCGGGCTGCCCCACCATCGTGATGGAGGGAGGCGAGGTCTGGAAGGTCGAGCCCGGCATCGTCGAGTCGGCGACCCGCGGCGTGAAGAACGTGCTACGCGGGCTTGAGATGCTGGCCGGCGAGGCAGACCTGCCCGACTACCAAGTCATCATCAACAAGTCGAAGTGGGTGCGCGCGGATTTCGGCGGATTCCTGCAGTTCCACGTCCAGCCGGGCGATATCGTCGAAGAAGGGCAACCGCTGGCGACGAACACGACGCTGCTCGGTCGCGAGCTCAGCATGCTGCGGGCCCCCTTCGACGGCGTGGTCATCGGGATGGCGACGCTGCCCTCGGTCACTCCCGGCGAGCCGGTCTGTAACCTCGGGAAACTGCCCACGGGCACGAAAGCGGCCGAGCTTCGCCGGCTCCGCGGCCGCAAGCACACGCTGGAAGACCAGATCGCCGACGAGCTCTCGACCAACGTCATGGTGGTCGAACCCCGCGCTGACTCCGACTAGCGGCCCGACGGGCTGAACTCCCGTCACAATTGGGCCGCCGCAGGCCTCGTGACCGCGTGCGCTCCGACTGCAAGCTGGGGTATCTTGCACATGTAGTCGGCGCAGGTTGCCGCCTGCGATGGCGTGGGAGCGTTGAACCGATTGGAAACTACGGCCCAGGCGCGCCTCGATGTGCTTCTCGCCGAGGTGCGCGAGCTGCAGAGCAGTTTGGCTCAACCGCCAGACGCTGAGGCCTCGCCGCAGGCCGGCGCAGCCGTAGTGTCGTTTCAAGAGGCCGTGGCCCGCGTCAGCAGCGCCATCGTGGCCGCGCGCGGCACCGACGAGATGCTGGTGGCTGTCCTCGACGCGATGCTCGAGGTCTTCGACTGCGACCGCGCGTGGCTGCTCTTCCCCTGCGATCCGGAGAGCGAGTCCTGGTCCGTCCCGATGGAGCGAACCCGCCCCGAGTGGCCCGGCGCGGGTCAGACTGGCGTCGTCATCCCGATGAACGACTTCGCTCGCGACACCTTCACCCGCGCGCTGGCCTCCGACGAGCCGGTCTGGAACGACCCGGAGCACGACCCCTACCCAACCGACGACCCGTTCACCGCGGTCTTTCGCATTCGGTCACTGCTGATGGTCGCGATTCACCCGAAGCGCGGGAAGCCGTGGTGTTTGGGGATTCACCACTGTGGCGCGGCGCGGGTGTACTCACGCGCAGACCGCGAGCTGTTTCGAGTGCTGGGCAGTCGGATCGCGGACGGGCTGACGAGCCGCATCGTCGAGCAGGAGCTGCGCAGCAGCCAAGAGCGCTTCCGCATCATCATCGAGCACGCACCCGAGGCCATCGCCATCGTCGACGTCGCGACGGGACATCTCGTCGGATCGAATCGGGCGGCGGCGACGCTCTACGAGGCGGAGGCGGAGACCCTGGCCAAGCTGACACTCGCCGATCTGAGCCCGGAGTTTCAGCCCGATGGGCGGCACTCCTCGCGCGCGCTGGCCGAGATGCTCGCGGCGGCCGGTGAGGGCGGCGCGCCGACAGCCGAGTGGACACACCGCGGTCTGAACGGCACCGAGACCCCCTGCGAGATTCGGATGGTGCGGCTGCCTGGTCGCGAGTCCGTGCAGGTGCGGGTCAGCGCCACCGATATCAGCGAGCGAGTGCGCGCCGAGGCCAGGCGCCAGCGGCTCGAGGAGGAGCTTCGCCACGCCCAGCGACTCAAGGCCATCGGCGAGCTCACCGGCGGCATCGCCCACGACTTCAATAACCTGCTCACGGCAATCCTCGGCAATATGGAGGTCGCGCGCGACCGCGCAGACGACCCGGCGCGGGTGACCAAGCACCTCGGCCACGCCATCGCCGGCGTCGACCGCGCGGCGGATCTGACGCGCCGCCTGCTCGCGTTTGGGCGCAAGCAGTCGCTGCGGCCACAGGTCGTGGATCTCAACGCGCTGGTCGCCGACATGGACAACTTGCTGCGGCGCACGCTCGGCGAGGCGGTCGCCATCGAGACGATCCACGCGGGAGACCTCTGGGGGTGCGAGGTCGACCCTGGCCAGCTCGAGAACGCCATCCTCAACCTGGCCATCAACGCACGTGACGCCACCGAGGGCCGAGGCCGCCTGACGATCGAGACGGCCAACGTCCGCCTGGACGACCGCTTCGCCGGGCCCGAGCGCGACACGCTGGCGGGCGATCACGTCATGGTCGCCGTGACGGACGACGGGCATGGCATGCCGGCGGAGATTCAACGGAAGGCGTTCGACCCCTTCTTCTCGACGAAGCCGCGCGGCAAGGGCAGCGGGCTCGGCCTCAGCATGGTCTACGGATTCGTCAAACAGTCAGGCGGCGACGTGCGAATCGAGAGCGAGGTCGGCCGCGGAACGACCGTACGAATCTACCTGCCGCGGGCGACTGGCGCGACGCACCTCCCCGCGCCGATCCGCCCCGCCGCGGACGAGCCACGGGGCAGCGGCGAGCACGTCCTGGTCGTCGAGGACAACCCCGCCGTGCGCCAGAGCACCGTCGCCGTGCTGACCGTGCTGGGCTACCGCACGACGGAGGCGCCCTCGGCAGAGATCGCGCTGCGGACTTTGGCCTCGGACCCCAGCATCGAGCTGCTCTTTTCGGATGTGCTCCTCCCCGGCGGCTTGAGCGGAATCGAGCTGTTGGTCGAGGCGCGCAAAGTGCGTCCGGAGTTGCCCGTCCTGCTGACCTCGGGCTTCGCCGACGCGGCGACCCTCAGCGCGGCGGGCCCTGCCGCTGGCGCCCACCTCCTCGACAAGCCCTTCTCCAAGTCCGACCTCGCGCGCCGAATTCACCAGGTCCTCGCCGCCGGCCGTGCCCTCGAATCGCAGCCGGGCTTCCCAACGGGGTAAGGTGGACGCCCGCCGCCGACACCCTGCCCGCGCGCCAGCACGCCTGGGCGGGGCCGGCAGGTCGGCGAGGCCGCGACTGACGACGGAGAGCATGTAAATTGAGCCCCCCGCCGAGCGAGCGCTCTCAGCGCCAAGCGAGAGGGAGACGTGTGCCGCGGCACGCGGAGCAAGAAGCACGACGTGACGGGAGGCGCATCCGGCGGCGGGGGCGGAACATGAGCGCTCGCCATAGTTAAGTCCATCACGCGGCCGACCGTTGGAGACCATCCATGTATCGCACTCTTCTCATCGTCCTTGGCGTCGCCCTCGCTGGCTGCGACCCGACCTCCGACAATCCGCCTGCCGACACCTCCGTCGCGGACCTGTCGGGCGATGTCTCCTCCGACGTCAGCGTCGACACCGCCGCCGATTCCACCGCCGGCGGAGGTCCCGACTCCAGCGCGCCAGACGCCGCCACATTCGACGCGACCGTAGACTCCCTCCCCGGCACCGACGCCGTGTCCGACCTGGGCGTTGTTCCCGACGCTCCCGACGTCGCGATCTCGCCCGTGGCCTGCGCAGAGGCGCTCGAGCGCGTCGTGACCTTCCAGACCGACGACGGCCAGACCCTCGCCGCCGACTTTCATCCCACCGGCACCGCCAACGGCCCCGCGGTCGTGCTGTTTCACATGATCCCGCCCGGCAATGACCGCACGAACTACCCTGCGGATTTCCGAAGCCTGCTGGTCTCCCGCGGCATCGCTGTCCTCAACGTCGACCGACGCGGGGCGGGCGCCTCCAGCGGCAAGGCCATCGACGCCTACCAAGGCCCCAACGGCAAGCTCGACGTGAAGGCCGCCATGGCCTTTCTCGCCACCGCGCCCTGCCCAATCGACATGAACCGGGTCGGCCTCATCGGCGCCTCCAACGGCACCACCAGCGTGCTGGACTACACGGTCTACGCCGCGACCGATCCCACCTCGCCCGCCCCCGCGGCCCTGGTCTTCCTGACCGGCGGCACCTACACGGAAAACCAGAACAGCATCAACGCGAACCTCGAGCTCCTCAGCCCCCTCCCGCTCCTCTTCGTCTACGCCAGCAACGAGGCCACCTGGAGCAAAGCCTTCGAGCTCATCGGCTCCATGGCGTGGCGCTTCGAGCAGTACACGCCAGGTGGACACGGCACGCAGATGTTCGGCATCCAGCCCAAGTCGCCAGCGATGGTCGTCGATTGGCTGGTCGGGCGGCTCTGATTCAGCTCGCGCCTCGCTGACAACGCCCGCTGTCAGTCCCAGCGGCTGCCGAGCCGCAGCTCCCAGCTCTCCACCACACCTGCCTGCCCACTGGCGAGGTCGCGGACGTGCAGCGTCCAGCGGCCGTTGACCGACTCGTCGCCCGGAATCCCCCGGACGGCGAGGTCCAGCACCAGGTCCGCCCCGCTCGATTCGCCGTCGTAGACCACCACGTCGGTGCTCGCGGGGTCTTCAAGGCTCACGTGCAGCTGCTCGACCGCGGGGTGGCGGATCACCACGCGCAGCCACGCATCGGTGGCCACCGTCGCGAGTCCATACGCCTCGATACCCAAGTCGGCGCCAAGCTCGACGCCGTCTGGAATGGCGACCTCGGCGCTCGACGCGAAGCGCGCCTGCATCCACGCGGGCAGACACAGCCCCTCACCACCCCAGGCGGAGACGCCCGCGCACCACAGCCCTGCCTCCCAGGCGCAGGGTGCCTCCCCCGAGCAGCTGTCTCCGCTGCCCACGGGCTCGACGCTGGTCGCCACGCATCGCCCTACCCCGGTGTTGGGGCTGCGGCCGGTGCACTTCAGCCCGGACGCACAGTCAGCGTCGGCGCCGCAGTCACGCAGCTCTGGCCCCAAAGCGACCGAGCACCCCACCAGGTCGCCGTCCTGAATCCGCGCCACGTCCACCGTGGTGCCAAACTCGAAGATGCGCCCGTACGAGTTGTCGCCGGCGCCGTATTCGTAGCCCACGTAGGCCCGACCGTGGGTCCCGTCGAAGAGCCCGACGACGTTGATCTCCTGCCCATCGACGCGCGCCAGTGCCTCTGCGGCCGTCGTGACGTCGGTGTGGCTCGACGCCTGGACCGCGAGCACAAGCTGCGCCTGCGCCAACGAGTCGAGCCCGTCCGCGCTGGTCACCACCCGCCTCTCGCCGACCAAGATCCCCGGCGCCCGCAGCGCCTCGCGCCAGGTCGAACCCAGCACGCACGCCGCCGCCGCGAGGTCGGCCGCCAGCGCGGCTCGGCAGAGGGGCAGCTGCTCAGCCGCAAAATCCTCATATGCGAGCTGACAAAATGACGGGGCCTCCGAGTCAGCCGCGCACGCCTCGTCGTGGGCCGCGCCGACCACCTCGGCGTCCGCGCAGAGCTCGAGCGCTTCCAACTCCGACCCCTGGGCCGACTCCGGGTCAGACTGGGTGTCGGCGACGCAACCCTCGATGGCGGCGGCGATGGCCGGGTGGCAGACCGGGTCCGAGACCGCCGGCGGCTCCGGCTCGCAAGCGCCGGACAAGCAGCTCGCCACGAGCCGGTACTGGCCACGACCCCGAGCGTCGTGGGTCCCGACGACGACGAGGTACTCGCCGCCCTCGGCGAAGGTCAGGCCGTCGAGCCGGGACAGCCGGCCCCAGCCGGCGTCGTCGTCGGCCGCGATGGCTTTGGTCCCAAAGCCGCTGGCGCCGCGCGGGCCATACACGAAGAGCGTCGAGTTCAGCTTCTTCGCCGAGCCCTTCTGCGTGACCTCGATCTTTGTCTTCGCACCTGGCCGCACGGCGAGTACGTACCCGAAGAAGGCTAAGTCCTCCTCAAACGCCCCTGTTCGCGGCGTGTCGAAGAGCAGCTCGCCCTCGAGACTCACGCGGTCAGCCGCGTCGGACTTCCCTTCGATGAGCGGCGGTTCCACCGCGGGCCCCGAAGGCCCGGTATCACCGCAAGCGGCGAGGAGGGCGGCGGCGACGGCGAACGAGAGGCAGCGGGAGAGGTGCGACATCGTGAGATCCTGAGGCGTTGCGGTCCGTAGCGAACCGAGGCCAGCAGACAAAGCAACGAGCGTGCCAACCCCCTGAGAGCGGGTGCACGGCGGGCGCCTCAAGTCTGCGAGCGCGGCACCATAGCGCCGCCCGCCCCCCGAGAACAGTGACAATTCCGTGCCGGCCGCCGGCCGAGCTAAGCCAGCCCGCAGTGGTCTCGGCCGCCCGACACGGAGGCCCCGAACCTGTGTCATGTCTGTACCGCGGTGTCCCACGCGGGACAGGTTCGCGAGACACTTTCGGCATACCGAGGCGCGCGTCGGCGCTCCGAGGTCGGTCACCGCGTGGGGTTCAGAGCGCGTCCTTTCGCTTGAGCACGGCCACCACCCGCACGAGGTACAGCAAGACCCCGAGCAGCAGCGCGGGAACGCCGACGCCGACGAAGATCATGAAGGTCGCGGGCGTGAGCGAGACCACGGCGACCAGCTCGAGCAGCAGCCCGACGAAGATCAACACCACCGCGACGCGTAGCAGTCGAATCCCCTTCATGGCGCCGGTGCCTCCTCGTCCTTCGCAGGCGCAGCCTCGTCCTTCGCAGGCGCAGCCTCCGCCTTCGCAGGCGCGGCCTCGTCGTCCGCAGGCGCGTCTTCCGCCTTCGCAGGCTCCGTCTCCTCCTCGTCGCCCCAGAGATCGTCCGAGTCGTCCGCGGAGCCCGCCGGGAGCGGCGCCGGCAACTCAACCATCGGCGCTACCGGAGAACCGGCGCGGCCTGTGGGCCTCCAAAGCTCCAGCTCGCCCTGCTCGCCGATGGCGTGCGCCGAATCGTGGCAGCCCTTGTTCGAGCAGGAGATCCGGTTCGAATACAGGTCGTCGAGCTTGGTCTCCTCCGAGTCGTGCTGCGCCACCCCGTCGAAGGCCCGCGAACCGGCATGACACTTCAGGCAGTTCGCGTTCGGGTACGGGCTGTAGAGCTTGATCTCACCCTTCTCGGGCACCTGCCCCGTGAAGTGCACGATCACATGCTTCAGCCCGTTGAGCTTGGCCGCCACGTTGCCGTAGAGGGTGTAGTCCGTGTGGCACGAAAAACACGCGGTCTCCGTCGGGACGAGGCGATTCTGGAAATGATGGGCGGGCAGGAACTCGGAGTCCTCGTAGAAGAGGCTCTGCTCGTACGCGCCCATCTCGTGGCAGGAGTTGCAGAACTCGCGACTCTGCGAGGCCTGCAACGTCTGCGCCACGCCCAGAGGCATCAGAAGCAGCGGCAGCACCAGCAAGGCGAGCAGGAGCAGCATCCTGCCCCCCCGCTCGGCGCTGAGCCTGGGGATGCTCCAATAGAGCCAACCCGCGAACACCATCGCGAGCCCAATCGCTACCGGTAAGAACCAGCTCGTACTCATCTTACTTCAGGCTCTCGAGCCACTCGGCCAGGACCTTCAGCTCCTCTTTCTCGCCGCCGAAGCGCTTCTTGTGCTTCCCGCCCTTCTCGGTCTCCTGCTTCTTCAGCAGGAACATCGCGATCCACTTCTTGTCGCGCTCCTTGCCGACGTGGGACAGGTCCGGGGCCTCTTCCTCAGGCTTCGCGACGCCGAGCGGGATGCCCTGCGACTTCACCGCGTGGCAGTCGTTGCACTTGTACGTGGTGAAGAGGGTCTTGCCGTCGGCGGCAAAGGCGGCAGCGGGCAGGGCCACGCTCGCGGCGAAAGCGGCGGCGGAAATCCAGGTGGTCAGCTTCATGGTCACTCCTTGTGAGAAATCAGGGTCGATGGGGTCAGGGGAAGGCGCCCTCGGCGATCCAGCCGAGAATGGCCTCGTAGTCCGTGGTCCCGGCGCTCAGCACCGCGCCGCCGCCGTGTTGGTCTTCGGCGGTCCCCTTCAAGAGCAGCTTCGACGAGGCCGGGCTCGCTTGCTTCACAAGCTTGAGCACGCCCGGGTAGTCGGTCGCGGGGTCGTCGGTGAGCAGCAGCGCCCGCGGCGCGCCGGTCGTGTGGCACTCGCCGCAACGCTTCACCAGCAGTCCGTGGATGTCTGCCGCGAACGAGAACTCGCCGGCCACAACCTCCGGCGGCAACTCAGCCGCGTCGTCTGGACCCGCGTCGAGCGAGCCCTCGTCGCCCGCGACGTCAGCGACCCCAGTGTCCGCAGCCGCGTCTCCGCCCGCGATATCTCCCGGGCCTGACCCATCGGCGACCGTGACATCGCGCTTGCTGCCGGCCCGCTCGCCGCGCTCGAAGTCCGCGCACGCCCCGAGCATGACGCTCGCCGCCAGCAGCGCGCCCATGGCCCTGGTGTGCCTAGAAGTCATAGGCCAACGTGATCCGGAAGAAGTCGTCGTCCAGCTCATCCTTCTTCTCCAATCGCCACGTGTGCTGCACCGCCAGCGAGGCGCCGTACAGCCTGAACGTGACGCCGAGGGTGTGCGCCGAGCGGTCTCCCGCGCCCAGACGGCGTTCGTCGATGAACACGCCCTCGCGGTTGTCGAAGGTCTTCAGACCGCCCCGGTAGTGCAGGCTGACCCAGTCCGCCGGGAAGTAGCGCAGCTCGAGGTAATCGCCGAAGTGGTAGTAGTCCGCCACGTCGCCGGCGCCGCTGATGTCCGCCCGCATGAACCCAATCGAGAGCGCCAGGTCGCGCAGAAAGGGCACGCCCGGGATTCGATACACCGTGAGGTCCGCGGCCTGCATGAAGAGCCGGCGGTCGAAGCCGAGCCGGTTGAAGTAGGCCGAGTAGTTCAGCGTCAGCGGGCCCCACGACGCCGAGAGCCGGCCGCCGACCGCCATCCGCACCTTCGACAGCGACGAGAAGTCCCCGCGCAGGTCGAGGATCGCGTCCTGCTCCTCCAACTCGTAGCCGTGCACCATGTAAATGTCGGCGCGAAGCTGCACCGGCCGCAGGTTCCAGGTCAGGCTGGCCGAGCCGCCGAGCTGGGCCCAGACCAGCGGCAGCAGGTCTTGGTCGAAGCCGCTGAGGCCGCCGTAGCTGTGGTGGAAAAGCGGCTCCGGACCAAAAGGCACCAGGATCTTGCCGGCCCGGAAGGTGGCGCTCCAGTCCTTGCCCTTGGGCCGGATGCGGGCGCCGATCTCGTAGAAGGTCTGGTCGATGATCTCAGCGGTGAAGAAGAAGGGGTCCTCGCCGCTGCGGCTGAGAAAGACGAAGTGGTGGAAGTTCCGGAGGCGGTCGGTGCCCTCGGCCGGGTCTTTGGTGTAGCCGGAGCGCTCGTACGCCACGTCGAAGCGGCCGTTTATCCTGATGCCGCCTGGCAATTTGATGCCTTGGATGCCGGCATGTCGCTTGGGGGCGGGCTGGATCTCGGGCTGTGGCGCCTCGGTCGCCGGCTCGCCGGCAGCGTCGGGCGCGTCCGATGGCGCCGCGACGGGCGGAGCCTCGGCCACGGGCGCTGGCTGGGGCGGGGCCTCCTCGGCCAAGGCCAACGACGGCCAGGCTAGTGTCACCGCCAGGGCGGCGACCCTCATCCATTGTATGAGCGGCGTCATTCCATGCTCCCTGGGTGCGTACCGAAGGCGCCGAAGATGTCGTCTTCGTCGATGTCGTCGGCCTTCGCCGGGACGTGGCAGGTCTCGCACTCCACGCCCTTGCCCTTGGGCGCCCAGACCTGCTCGCCGTCGTGGCACGCGCCGCAGAAGCGACCCTCGTCCATGTCGGCGTGGGTGAAGCCGACGCGGCGCTGGGGGAAGATGGCGGGATGGCAGCTATAGCATTGGAACTCGCCGTGCCCCCAGTGCGAGAAGAGGGCCGCGTCGACGGGATCGCCCTTTTCGTGAGGCGCCACCGGCGGAATCCGGACCTGGTCGGGCGCGCCCAAGGTGATGATGGGCACTGCGATCATGCCGCTCAGCAGGTAGCGCAGACGGCGAGCCAGCGTGGGCTTTTTGACGTTCATGGGGGTTGACCGGCTTGCGGTTCGGCGGGCGACACAAGCGCTGGAAGCGCTCGTTCTTCACGGCTGGTACTGCGGGATTCGTGCCGAATTCGCCGACGCGAGCGCGTGAAGCCGCGGTGCCCAGTGTTTAAGCGGGCGAGAGGCTGCCCGGGCGCCGCTGGCCGAGGTGGCGACTCGCCAAATAGGCGCGCGACTGCGGGATTTGCCACACCCGGCCGACGGGTCGCGCCGTGTCATTTGACCCAGCCGGCAGTGCGCTGCGGCCGTACTTGCTGGCCTCTCAGCGTGGCTCGATTCTTGCTGGCTCTGAGGGCGCGTCACCAGCTATCTGCGGAGGAGCTTCCCATGAACTTCAATCTCCATCGGGGGTGGCAGTTCGCCGTCACCCTCATCTGCGCCTCGGTGGCCGTGGCGTGCGCCGCACCAGAGGCCGAGCAGCTTCCGGGTGTGCGGATCAGCGGCCAGAGCGGCGTGCGGATGGGACAGACCCTGAAGCTGACCGCGAGCACCGTCGAGGGCGTCGACAGCGACTACACTTGGCTGAGCCTGGACCCCGCCGTGGCCACCGTCGAGGCGGCCGGCAAGCAGGTCACCGTGACGCCGGTCAGCCCTGGCGAGACCGTCATCTCGGCCACCGGCGTGGATACCGGGCTCATCGGCCAGCACAACGTGGTCGTCATCGCCGCGGACGCGCCGGACGTCATCGTGGCAGACACGACCGACGACACCGACGTCGTCACGCCGGATGTCGAGCCCGATGTGGCCCCGGACGTCGTGCTGGACGTGGGCCCCGACGCCCTGCCGGACGCCGACGCGACCCAGGACGCAGAGCCCGAGATCCCGCCGCTGCACATCCCTTACTATGAAGAGTGGCTGAGCAGCGGCCACGCCGACAAGAACGCGGAGGCCTTCAAGCACTGGGACGGCGACGACCCGGCCGTGGTGCCGACGACCTGTGCGAAGTGCCACAGCACTCCGGGCTTCCGCGATTTCATCGGAGACGACGGCTCGGCGATCGGCTCGGTGGAGGCGGCCGCGCCCGTCGGCAGCACCGTGGAGTGCTCGGCCTGCCACAACCCCACGACCGCCGAGCTGGACTCCGTGGTGTTCCCGTCGGGCGTCGAGCTGACGGGGCTGGGACCGGAAGCGCGCTGCATGACCTGCCACCAGGGCCGCGCGTCGTCGGACTCGGTCGATGCCGCCATCGCCAACGCGGGCGTGACGAACCCCGATGAGGTGTCGGACAAGCTGAACTTCCTCAACATCCACTATTACGCCGCTGGCGCCACGCTGAACGCCGGCACGGTCCGCGGCGGCTACCAGTACGAGGGCAAGGTCTACGACCACCGCTTCCGGCACGTGCCCGACCGTGACTCCTGCGTGGAGTGCCACAACCCGCACACGCTGAAGGTGAAGCTGGACGCGTGCCAGGGTTGCCACGAGGGCGTCGTGGACAACGAAGACCTCAAGGATATCCGCATGATCTCCTCCGCTGGCGTCGACTACGACGGCGACGGGGACCTCAATGAGGGCATGTGGCACGAGCTCGCTGGCCTGCGCGCACGCCTGCTGACGGCGATCCAGGCGTACGCGCTGGCGCAGTCGCAGCCGGCGATCTGCTACCACGAGACCAACTACCCCTACTGGTTCAAAGACACCGACGGGGACGGGAACTGCGCCGCCAGCGAGGCGACCTTCGCGAACGCCTTCAAGGCCTGGTCGCCGCGCATCCTGCGAGCGACCTACAACTTCCAGGTCTCGCTCAAGGATCCCGGGGCCTTTGCCCACAACGCGAAGTACATCATCCAGGTCATGCACGACAGCATCCTGGACCTGAACCAGGGCATCACGCCGCCGCTGGACGTGTCGACGCTGCACCGCGACGACCCGGGCCACTTCAACGGCGCGTCGGAGGCCGCGCGGCACTGGGACGCCGACGAGGCGGTGAGCGCGAGCTGCTCGAAGTGCCACGGAGGATCCGAAGGCTTCCGGTTCTTCCTGGACTACGGCGTCGGCCTGGAGGTCACCGAGACCGCAAACGGCCTGGACTGCGCGACCTGCCACGAGAGCTTCGACGGCAGCTTCGACCTCGTCGCGGTGGGCTCCGTCGACTTCCCCAGCGGCATCACGCTGAACGTCGCCGACAAGGAGGACTCGAGCAACCTGTGCGCCACGTGTCACTCGGGCCGTGAGTCGGCGGCGACCATCGACGCGAAGATCGCCGCGGGCAGCCTTGGCTTCCGCAACGTCCACTACCTGCCGGCCGGCGCGACGCTGATGGGCAGCGAGGCGCACGTGGGCTACGAGTACCCGAACCCGCCCGCGCCCTACGCCAAGCGATGGACCGGTCACCCGGGCGGCAACGACTGCACGAGCTGCCACAAGCCCGGCGGCAGCAACCACAGCTTCGACGTCAACGACGTGCTGGCGGACTGCAAGGCCTGCCACACCTCCGCGACGAAGGTCTCGGACATTCGCGGGATGAAGCACGCGGGCGACTACGACGGCGACGGCAACAACACCGAGCCGCTCTCAGGCGAAATCGCAGGTCTGGCCGAGGCGCTGCTGCTCCAGATGCAGGTCGCGGCGGCGGCGGCGCCCATCTGCTACGACGCGCACTCATACCCCTACTGGTTCAAGGACACCGACTCGAGCGGTGGCGAGTGCGACAGCCCGGCCGAGACGGCTTCGAGCAACGGCTACAAGGCGTGGACTCCGGCGCTGATGCGCGCGGCCCACAACTTCCAGATCAGCCAGAAGGAGCCGGGCGCCTGGGCACACAACTTCGACTACATGGGCCAGCTGCTCTTCGACGCCTTCGTCGACATGGGCGGCGACGCGGTCGCAGAGAAGCTCGAGCGGCCGTAGCCCCCGCGCGGTAGCCGAGTCTCTCGCCGAGGCGCGGCCGGTTTTCCGGTCGCGCCTCGGTCATTGTTGGGGCGGGCGGAACGCGCCTAGCATCCACGCGTAGATGAGGGCGCCCAGCATCGCGAGGGCCATCACCGTGCCCATCCAGAGCGGGAAGTCCGTGTGGGCCTTGCCGCAGACCGTGTACCAGCCGCTGCCCTCGGCGGGCAGGGCGTCGAGGCAGCCGAAGCTGTAGTCCTCGTCGAAGTCTTCGGCGCAGACGTAGGCGTAGCGGGAGGCGCCGGTGAGGTCGGTGGCCTCGACGTGGCACTCGCCGTAGGTCTGGTGGAGGCTGGCGCTCTGGTGGGTGGCCGGGTCGTTGGTCGCGAGGATGGTCGGCAGCACGATCGCCCAGGCGAAGATGGCCGCCATGAGGATGCGGTCGAGGGGGCGGCGCGCCTCGGGCTTGGATTGGCGGATTCCCCAGATGGCGATGGCCGCATAGAGCGCGACGACGCCGATGAGGCCGACGGCGTTTGGCTTGCCACCAGTGAGGGCCTGGATGGGGCTCATCTGCAGGACCATGAGGATGGTCGAGAGGCCGGCGACGACGGCGAGGCCGATGGCGAGGCGGCGCGGCGGCAGCTTGGGGTCGCGGTCGATGACGCGATTGAGCAGGTAGGCAAAGGTCGCGGTGAAGACGATGACCCACATGGTGCTGCCGATGGGGACGCCGAGGATGCGCTCGGAGATCGGCGGGTCGGTGTCGTGCCAGGTCCACCAGAGGAACTTCGCGCCGATGATGTCGTAGGGCGCGTAGAAGAGGATGGCGCACAGCCCCGTGAGCGTGGCGCGCGGCAGCGGGCGCAGGTTGAGGCGCCAGACCGACACGGTCGGCAGGTACATGAAGCAGACGTAAACGCACGGGATGTAGAGCGGCAGGCGCGGCGTGACCATGATGGTGGCCTGGGCCTGCCAGAAGTTATCCACGAGCGGCAGCGCCATGAAGATCATGTCGTTGGCGGTGCCAGCGACAATGGCCGCCACCCAGGCCAGCATGTGCGCGCGGCCCGAGCGCCACGCGTGAACGAGCGCGGCGAGGGCGAGCAGGATGAAGAGGTACTCGCCGACCACGAAGGAGGGCTGGGTCGCCCACTTGGTCGCGGGGTTGGTGAAGACCTTCCACGGCAGGTCGTGGGCGAGGTCCCAGGGCAAGGTGGCGAGCATCGATTAGTACCTTATGTAGGGAGGGATCTCGGGCTGGCCTGCGGGGGCTGAGCCGCCGGTCTCGTCGACGCCGTCGCCTCCGAAAACCTCGGCGCCGTATGTGCGTTTTTCGCGGCGCAGGGTGCCGTGGAGGCGGTCCCAGAGCATGAGGTGCTGGCCGAAGTTGCAGTGGAAGTGAGCGTGGTGGTCGTCGTGGTACATCGACGGGCCCTGCCAGGGAAGGGCCGAGGTGAGGCGGACGCCGGAGTGGTCGATGATGTTGAAGACGAGGATATAGACCAGCACGGCGCCGATGACGGCGGGGTGAAACGGGATGAAGAAGATGGGGATGAACGAAGAGAGCTGAAGCGAGAGCAGCTCGACCGGGTGGACGGCGACGGTGACGTAGGGCGTGGTGGCGATGAACTTGTGGTGATGGCGGTGGATGCGGCGAAAGAGCGGCTTGATGTGGAAGAAGCGGTGGACGTAGTAGGCGGCCGCGTCGTTGAGGACGAAGAGCAGGACGGCCGAGGCGAAGAAGTAGGGCCAGCCGTACTCGGCGACGTCAAAGTAGATCGGCGTTGGGAGGCCCTGGGTGATCGCGTAGATCAGCAGGCCCGAGACCAGCCCGCCGAGGGCGAGGTTGAAGCTGGAGAGCAGCGCAGCGGATCGCTGCTGGCCAGGCTTGAGCCAGCGTTTTGCCTGACACTTCCACGTCTCGGGCTCGTCGTGCCGGCGAACGTAGTAGCGTAGGTGGTAGTATCCGGCGACTGTGTGGAAGATGGCGAGCCCCACCGCGATCGAACCGAACACGCACAGGGCGAGGAGCGGCCAGTCGATGGCGTCGATGCCAGTAGGACCAGCGAAGAGATCAGGCACGGGAGACTCCGGGTGGGCCGTCATCATACACCATGACGATGTGTGTATGATGTATGCCGTGAAACCGAAAGCAAGCGCGGGGTCTCGTGGCGCGTCGTAAAGCCTGGAATGGGCAGCCTCCGGCGACGCCGTCGGAGGCGCGGCGCGTACTCCTAGACGCCGCGAGGGCCTGCATCGAGCGCCTGGGCGTGGCCAAGACCGGGCTGACCGACGTGGCCACGGAGGCGGGCGTCACGCGGCAGACGGTCTACCGCTACTTCGACGACGCGGACGACCTGTTCCGCTCGGCCACGGTGCTGTCGAGCGGCGGCTTCCTCGAGCGGCTGCGGGCCCGAGTCGCCTGCGAGACGGGTCCAGCCGAGCGGATCGTCGAGTGCCTCGTCTTCGCCATCCGCGAGATCCCAACCGACCAGGTGCTGGGCAGCCTCCCCCTGGCCGACCAGCATTTCACCTTGAGCTACCTGCTCGATCTGCGCTTCGTGCAGGACGAGATACTCCGCCAGGTCGGCGGCGATGCGAAGATCGCCAGCCCGCGATTGGACTCCCTCGCCGAGCTCTTCCTCCGCCTGCTGCACTCGTTTCTCGCCGACTCCGGCCCCAAGCGCAGCGAGGCCGAGCTGCGCGCGCTGCTCCAGGAGTGGGTAGTGCCGCTCATCGACTTGCCTTCGACGCGGCTCGGGAGCCCCGAAGGGACGAGCTGAGCGCTGGCCGTGGCGGCTCGCCTACTTCTTCTCGCCGGTGGGGTGGCAGGACTTGCAGCCGAGGTCGGGCGTGGCCGCCGCCGCCATCGTGCTGTTGTACTTCGGCACGTCGCCAGAGTGCTTGTTGTTCATGCTCGAGAGGTTGTGCTCGCCGGTGTGGCAGGAGACACAGATCCAGTCCGACCACTGGGGCGTCTTGTGGCAGTCGGTGCAGCTGAAATCCTTGTGGTTGCTGCCCGACGTCAGCGTGAAGAACTTGCCGTGGGTCGACTTGGTGAAGGTCGCCGGGGGCCACGCCGTGGTCGAGTGGCAGGTCTCGCAGGCGGTCGAGAGGGCCCACTTCGTGTGGGACGGGTTGGTGCTGGCGGCGTAGTCGGGCGCGTGGCAGCCGTTACAGGTCGTCGGGATGCCCGCCCCCTGGCCGCCGACGTGGCACTGCGCGCACGAGGTCGACGTGTGAGCGCCGGTCAGCGACCACCAACTCGCGTGGTTGAACGAGGTCGGCGTCCAACCGGCGGGGGCGTGACAGGACTCGCAGCTGGTGGGGTATCCGGGCGCGTCGTGGTCGGGTTTGGCGGCGTTGAGATAGTCCGTGTGGTGGCAGCCGTCGCAGGTGGTGGGCGTGTTCGTGTAGCCGGCCGCGTGGCAACTCTCGCATGTGGCGACCGCGTGTTTGCCCAGCAGCGGCCAGATGGTCTCGTGGCCTTCGAACTGCGAGGGTTTCCAGGCAGCGGTGCTGTGGCAGACGTCGCAGGTCTGCGGGAAGCCCACCGTCTCGTGGTCGGGGTCGGTGGTCTTGAGGAAATCGGCGAGGTGGCAGCCAGAGCACTCGTGCGTCGTGCCCGCGAAGAGCCCGCCGGAGTGGCAGGAGGCGCACTGCGCGGCGACGTGCGCGCCGGTGAGCGGCCAGGTCGTCGCGTGGTTGAACGAGGACGGCTTCCAGCCCGCGGGGGCGTGGCAGGTCTCGCAGGCCGTCGGGTAGCCCTCGCTCGCGTGAGGCGGGGACTGGCTGTCGGCGTAGTCCTGCTGGTGACAGCCGTCGCAGGTCGTCGGGGTGTTGGTGTAGCCGGCGGCGTGACAGCTCTCGCAGGTCGCGTCGGCGTGTTTGCCCAAGAGCGGCCATAGCTCACTGTGCCCGTCGAAATCGGCCGGCTTCCACGCGGCCGTCCCGTGACAGACGTTGCACGTCGTCGGCAACCCCAGCGTGGCGTGGTCCGGGTCCTTCGTCCCGTCGTAGTCCGCCTGATGACAGCCAACGCAGGTATCCGGCGTGCCCGCGTATTTTCCATCGGCGTGGCAGCTCTCACAGGCTGCGTCAGCGTGCGCGCCGGTCAGCGGCCACTTGGCGTCGTGGTCGAAGACCGCCGGCTTCCAGCCCGCCGCGCTGTGGCAGACCGCACAGGCCGTGGGATAGCCGACCTCCGCGTGCACGGGGTCCTTCGTCCCGTCGTAGTCGGACTGGTGACAGCCCACGCAGTCCGTCGGCGTGCCCGCGTAGCCGGCGGCGTGGCAGCTCTCGCAGGTCGCGGCCGCGTGCTTGCCCAGCAGTGGCCAGATCGCATCGTGCCCCGCGTAGTCCGCCGGCGCCCACGCGGCGGTCGCGTGGCACGCCTCGCAGGTCTTCGGCAGCGCCAGCGTGACGTGGTCCGGGTCTGCCGCCTGCTCCCAATCGGCGAGGTGGCAGCCCTGACACTCCCTCGCGGTTCCGGCGTATCCCGTCGAGTGACAGCTCGCGCACGCGGCCGCCGTATGCGCGCCGGTCAACGGCCAGGCCGCGCTGTGGTCAAAGGTCGAGGGCACCCACGCCGCCGTGCTGTGGCAGAGCTCGCAGGTGCTCGGGAAGCCCGCGGTCTGGTGGGCTGGCTTGGTCGTCGCCGCGAAGTCCGCGCTGTGGCAGCCGACGCACTCGCGCGCGGTGCCGGCGTAGACCCCGCCTACGTGGCACGCGCTGCAGGTCGCGTCGACGTGGGCGCCCGTCAGCGGCCAGGTCGCGTGGTCGCCGAAAGCCGCCGGCCGCCAAGCTTGAAGCGAGTGGCATTGCTGGCAGGTCGTCGGGAGGCCGCTGGCGACGTGGTCGGGCGAAGCGGCGGTGTCGTAGTCCGGACGATGGCACTCGACGCACGGGAAGCCCGCCCGCGCCGCGGTGTGGTGGTCGGCGGTGGACTTCTCGCCGCAGGACGGCCCGAACAGCGTGATGGCGCCGAACAAGACGACCCATCGGGCTGCGTGCCGAAACCCCGGACTGCGTTGTGGGCACCCGCTCACGGCTCTGAGTGTACTCCTGGCGATGGTGCGATCAACGGATGGTGTGCGTCGCAGCGGCCCCTCGCCAGACCGCGCGGCACCGCGCGCGGACCGCCGATCGCAATCACGACGCGGGCGAACACGCGGCCTCGACGCACAGCTCGCCGGGCTCGCACGCCAGGTCGATCAGCCAGATCGCGTCGGGCACCTCGCCGGCGTTGCAGCGCAGCACCGTCTCGAGGCCCTTGCTCGCGTCCCAATGACAGATCCGCTGGCCGGCGACGCAGCTGCCCGGTGGCACGTCGCGCACGTCGCCGCCGCCCTCGCCGTCGCACGCCCCGACCAGCGCGAACAGCAGGAAAACACCGACGCGGACTGACGAAACGAGGCTCATCCGCCCCCCGCCGTGGGGCCGTACCCGAGGTACACCAAGACGACGACGTGCAGCGTCGCGGTCACCACCATCAGGACGGCGAAGACGCGGTGAATCGAGCGCCACCACCGCAGCAGCTCGCGGTAGACGGCCAGGATGTGCAGGCGCTTGCGGCTCAGCACGAACTCGCGCACGTCCTTGAGCGTCGCGTCCGCCTCGTGGGGGGTGTGGGCGGCGCGAGCGGCGAGCTCGTGGCCGAGGCGACGCAGGCGCAGGCGCAGCACGATAGATTCGGCGGCAAACCACGGCAGCATCAGGAGGCAGCCGAGGTGAGTCGTCGGGACGCGGTTGGGCTTGCGGCTGAGGTCGTCCAGGCGCGCCCAGACGCTGTCGTCCGGCGCCACGATGGTGCGGAGCTGCTCGCGCGTCGTGTTCAGGTGGCGCTCGAGCTCGTCGCGGGTCATCTCCACGCCCGCCACGGTGTGCGGGACCATCGCGTAGATGAAGCGGCCGATGAGGCCTGTCGCGACGAGCACGCCGAGGGAGACCGCGGCGGTGATGGCGACCGTGCTGCGGGGGTGAAAGGCCGTGTGGTAGACGATGAGCAGGGGCCCAAGCAGCCCGGTGACCACGTGCATGTCCATCCAGACACGCAGCGCGCCGAAGCGCCGAAAGCTTCGGATCCGCCTGCGCAACAGGAAGGTCAGGTTCATCAGGATGAGCGCGGTTCCCACGATGCCCAGGCCGAGCCCCCAGGGACCGGCGGAGCGGAGGAACTCGTAGTCGGGGTGCGCGCCACGGTCCCACGGGTGGGTCATGTAGAAGCTGGCGCCCTGCACCCACAGCCCGATGGCGAGGGCGAGGCCGGCGACGAGGTAGGCGCCGACGAAGGCGCGCTGGCGGGTTTCGGCGTTCATGGGGTCAGCGAAACTTCCAGGTGGCGTATGCGGTGAGGGCGATCTGGGTGGCCGCGTCGCCGAGGGCCACCGAGCTGGCGAGCTGGGCGCGGAAGGCGCGGCTCTGGACCCAATACAGGCTGGCGTCGACGCGGTGTTCGTCCAGGCGCTCATTGAGCGATCGCGAGGCGAACGTGGAGAAGCCGTAGCCGATACCCAACTCGAGGCGGGCCGGCAGCGCGATGCCGACATCCGCGCGCGCCATCTGGGCCAGGGTGACGGCCGTGCGGCTCAGGGTGTACCCGGCGGACAGACGCGGCAGGAACCCGGCGAGGCCCCGCAGCACGACGCGCGCCGAACCGCCCTGCTGGCGCGCCTCGATCGACCCGAAGCCGGCGACCCCGTCCAGCACCAGCTCGACCACGCGGGACACGTCGAAGCGCAACTGCAACCACGCCGATTCGCGCGTGTGGGGCGTGAGGTAGTCCAGGCCCACCGCGTCGAGGGTCTCCTGGTCGGCGACGTCGCGCCAGTGGGCGAAGTGGGCGTCGAGGGTGAGCCAGGGGACCGGGCGCCCGCGCACGCCGACGAAGGCTCGCGACAGCTCGAAATCCGAGCGGCCCAGGGCGGCTGGGTCCGACAGCAGCGTCCCGACCGCCACGGCGCGCACGTCGAAGTCGCCTCCCAGCGCGAAATTCGCGGTGCCGGCCACGTCGAGGCGATCGAATCCGCCTTTGAACGCGGTGGCCACAGCGGAGACGGCCGCGGACGCTGACCAGGGGTCGCCGCTGGCCTGCCAACGCAGGTGCCCGCCGCCGGCCACTGTCCGCGTCGACAGCCCCGTGTCGAGCAGGCGCGGGGCGAGCCCGCCGTGAGCACCCATCGCGAAGCCTGAGCCGAAGCCGAGCTCAGCGGAGGCACCGTCGATCAGCGCCGGCCCGGCCGCGTCGGCCACCGCGAAGCGCCCCAGGGTGGCCGAGAACGCCCCGGCCGGCGCGTCCGCGGGACCCCAGGTGGGCGAGCGGTAGCGCAGCAGCAGCTTGCGAATACGGTAGTTCGGCCGCGAGTCCTTCCCCGCCCGCCGGTCGAGTCCCGGGCCGAACCAGAGGCGCCCGCTGATGTCGTGGGCGTAGTCCAGGCGGCCCCCTGCGAACCCGTCCACCCGCAGCCGCGTGCGGGCGTCCACGACGTGCAGGTCAAGGTTCGACGCGCCCGCGTCCAGCATCCCGAAGTAGAGCAGGCTCACGTCGCCGGCCACCGCGGTCCTCTTGGGCAGGCCCGGCGTCGCGGCGCCCTCGAACGCGATGAGCTCCGCGCGGCGGCGTAGCTCCGAGTGCGCCCACAGCGCGCTCACCGCGTCCGCGGCCATCGCCTCCGGGGCCGGCAACGCGACCACCGGCCGCGACGGCAGCGCGGCGGCCGTGTGCTCCGGCGCCTCGACCACGGCGCCTTCGGAGACCCGACCGCCGCCGATCACTTCGGTGGCAGCTTGCTTTTCGCCCAGATGCACCACGCGCAGCCGGGCCCCGCCTTGGACTTTCAGCGTGTCGGCGGCGCGCACGCCATCGGAACGCCCGAGATCCACGTACACGACGCCCTGCCTCACGGCCTGGACCCTCCCAGAGGTCCGCGGGGCCGACGCCCGTGTCGGCGCGGCGTACCCCAGCGCGACACAACACATCCCGGCGAGGAGCGCGCGCCGCATCACTGCCCTCCCGAGGGGTGGCACCCGTAGCACGCGAAGTTCTCCCACACGTACGACCGCACCTCACCGTGATGCCGCCGCGTCTCCGCTTCCCCGTGGCACGCGATGCAGGTGAAGTTCGCCGGCGGGACGGCGTTCGCGAAGTGGCAGTCGCCGCAGTCGAAGCCGCTGTGCGCCCCCGACGAGATCCGAAAGCGCGTGTCGTGCCACCGCGAGCGCAGCGCGGACCAGGCCGTGTCGGAGTGGCAGGTCTCGCAGCTTCGGCTCATCCCGTAGGCGGCGTGCGGCGGGTCCACCGCGGCTTGGTAGTCCTTGGCGTGGCAGCTGTAGCAGGCGGTCGACACGCTGCCGATTCCGGCGCTCCCGTGGCACGCCGCGCAGTCGGGCCCGACGTGTGCGCCCCGCAGCGGCCAGAAGACGTCGTGCCGAATCTGCGCGGGGCTGAAGCTCACCTGCGAGTGGCAGCTATCGCAGCTGGTCCGAAACCCTGACGCCACATGGTTCGGAGCGATGTCGGTGCGTCGATAATCCGCGGCGTGACAGTCGAAGCAGGCCGTCGGGGTCCCGCGGTAGACCTCCTGCCGCCCTCGCAGGTGGCATGACGCGCAGTCCGCCGCGGCGTGCGTTCCCACCAGGGGAAAGCGCGTCCCGCGGTGCTTGATCAGGAGGTCCGACGGCGACCACGAGCGCGCGTCGTGGCAGCCCTCGCACGCGTCGCCAAGGCTGGCCCGGTGCGGGTCCTGATGACAGCTCGCGCAGACGCCGCGCGTCCCCTTGGTCCGAAGCCTCGGCCCGTGGCACGTCGTGCACGCCAGCTCCGCGTGCCGGTCGCGCAGCGCAAACCCCGTCAGCGCGTGGTCGAACGCCACCTTGTCCGGCACCACCGTCCAGTCGCCAGTCGTGTGGCAGGTCTCGCAGCGGCCGCCGATATCCGGCACCCCGGGAGGCGCCGCGGTCGCCCCAAAGGACGCCCCGACCGCCGCCGCCACCACCAGCCACACCGCCGCCCAGCGCCACGCGAGCCCCCTCATCGCGAGCCCCCAGCGTGCGGATTCGCGTGACAATCCCTGCATTCCCGATACCCAAGCCGGTACTGCGTCACCACCCGCCCATCGCCCAGCTTCACCCCGCCGTGACACGCCTCGCAGCCCAGCGGCGCGTGCTTGCCCTCGAGCGGCCACCCCGCCGCCTTCGCGTGGTCGAAGCCCTGGATCGGCCACCGCTCAAAGCCGTGACAGTCCTCACAGCTCCGCGCCGGCTCGCTCTGAAACTGCCCCACGTGCGTGTCCCGGTGACACCCCGCGCACGTCTTCGGCGCGTCGGCGTAGGGCTTCGCGGGCGCGCCCGGATGACACGACTCGCACGCCGCCTCCGCGTGAACGCCCTGCAGCGGCAGCGCCGTCTGGTCGTGGTCGAAGCCCCCCGCACCCCAGCCCGCCGTCTTGTGGCAGACCTCGCAGCTCCCCTGCCCCATGTCCTTGTCGAACTGCCCCTTGTGCGGGTCCTTGTGGCAGCCCGCGCAGCGCTTCACTCCCACCGCCAGCGGCGTCGGCTGCGGAGGCTCACGCCGGTGACAGCCCGCGCACGGCACCGCCAGATGCGACCCATCCAGCACGAACCGAGCCTTCCCATGCTGCTTCTCGTCAAAGCTGGACGGGTCGAACCCCGAGACCGCGTGGCAACCCTCGCACGCGCTCGCCGTCTTCACCGTCGCCAACACGTCCTTATGATAGGCGGCGTGACACCGGTCGCATCGGTCAAACGCCAGCCCGCGCCACGCCGTCGCGTAGCTCCCGGTCGCCTTGTGGCACGACTTGCAGTCCACGCGCCGGTGCCGCCCCTGAAGCGGATACCGCGTCCGGTCGTGGTCGAACTTCGCAAGCCGGTTGCCCCGCAGCGCCCACCCCGACTCGTCGTGGCACGCCTCGCAGTCCCTCCCGAAGCGCCCCCCGTGCTGGTCCGCGTGGCAGCCCACACAGTCGCGCGACACCTTGGCCGCCAGGTTCGACCCGTGGCAGTCGCGGCACGCCACCGGCTGATGTTTCCCCACCAGCGGCCACCCGGCCGGGCTGTGCGCGGGCGGCAACCCCTTCGTCTCCTTCCAGCCCGAGGTCGCGTGACACGCCGTGCATGCGCTGAGCGAAGTCCGCCCCCGGTGCGGGTCCTCGTGACACCCAGTGCACCGCTCGTACCCCTTGAGCGCGTACGCCACGACGCCATCCACCCCCGACTTGTGGCAATTCGCACATGCGACACTCGCGTGCTTTCCGTCGAGCGGAAACTTCGTCTTTGCATGGGAAAACCCCGCCGCAGGCCGAAACGCGCTGGTCGTGTGGCAATTCGCACACGCCGCACCCAACTGCCCCTTGTGCACATCCTCGTGACACGACGTGCACGACTGCTTAAGCCCCATGTAGCGGGGCCGTTCTTTGTGGCACGCTCCGCAATCGGCCGCCGCGTGCGCCCCAGCCAGCCCGAACCCCGTGTCCTTGCCGTGGTCGAAGCTGGCCGGCGGCGTCCACCGAATCAGCGGATAGTCCCGCCCCTTATGGTCGGAGTGGCACGCCTCGCACGCCTTGCCCGACGCCGTCGCCAGCTTCGCGTGATATCCGGTCCTCTTCTGCAGCGGGATCGCCACCTCGGTGTGGCAGCCCAGGCACCGATCCTGGCTCACGCGGCCGCCCGGGACATGGCAACGCTCGCAGCTCGCCTCGAGGTCCAGCGCCTTGTGGTCCTTGGCCAACGGACCGGGGCTCAACCACTCCGCACGGGCGCCCGGGGCCGCCGCCACCATCACCGCGACGACCAGCCCGGCCGCGAAGCCAAGCGCCGCCCGCCTTGACAGACCCTCGCTGGCCCGCGAACCATTTGCCCCAGGCGAAGGGCGCCTCGCCTGTCCGGAGACCCAATGCAGTCCGCCCTCGTGATCTTCGTGGCCTTGCTCGCCGCCGCGCTGGCCGCCGCCGTCTGGGGCATCGTCCACCGATTGCGCGGAAATGCCCCCGACGAAGCGGACGTGGAGTCCCTCCCCGATGACCTGAAAGCCCGTGTTCCCGTCTCGCTGCACCCGGTCATCGACCCCGCGATTTGCATGGGCAGCGCCGCCTGCGTGGCCGCGTGCCCGGAGGGCAAGATCCTCCGCCTCTTTGAGGGGCGCGCGCAACTGTACGAGCCGGAGAGCTGTATCGGCCATGGCGCCTGCGCGCGCGAATGCCCCGTCGGCGCGATCCGCCTCGTCTTCGGCAGCGCGGAACGCGGCATCGACATCCCGCACATCTCCGAGCACTTCGAGACCAACGTCCCCGGCCTCTACATCGCGGGCGAGCTTGGCGGCATGGGGCTGATTCGCAACGCGGTGATCCAGGGCGTGCAGGCCGCGCAGCACATCGCCAAGCGGCCGCGCTCCAAGGACGCGGGGGTCCCCGACCTGCTCATCGTGGGCGCTGGACCCGCCGGGCTGGCCGCCGCGCTGACCGCCAAGCAAGCCGGGCTGAGCTTCGTCATCGTCGACCAGGAGGAGACCATCGGCGGCACGGTCGCGCGCTACCCCAGGCGAAAGCTGGTGATGCTCGCGCCCTTCGAGCTGCCCGGCGTCCGCAAGATCAAGGCCCGCGAGCTGAGCAAGGAAGACCTGATGGCGCTGTGGCGCGAGGTCATCGAGGTCGCGCAGCTTGAGGTTCGGCTTGGCGAGCAGATGCTGAAGGTCCTGCGGGACGGGGACGCCTTCGCGGTGACCACCAGCAAGGGGAACTACCGCGCCAAACAGGTGCTCCTGGCCATCGGGCGCCGCGGCAGCCCGCGAAAACTCGGCGCTCCGGGCGAAGACCTGCCCAAGGTCGCCTACGCGCTGAGCGACGCCGAGGCCTACGCCGGCCTGAACTGCCTGGTCGTCGGCGGCGGCGACAGCGCGCTCGAGGCGGCGGTCGCCCTCAGCGAGCAGCCCGGAACCAGCGTGGCCATCAGCTACCGCGGCGACACCATCTTCCGCGCGAAACCGAAAAACCGCGACAAGGTCCTGGCTGCCGAAAAAGCAGGCAAGCTGGTGCTTCATTTGACCACGGATGTTGCTGCCATCGCACCCAACGAGGCAGTCCTCCAACGGCAGGACGGAGGTGACAATATCACCCTTCCGAATGACCAGGTGTTCATATTCGCAGGTGGCGTGCTCGCGACGAAGACCTTGGCTGACGCGGGTATCGCGATGGAGCGAAAGTTTGGAACGAGATGATTGTGGCCGCAGTTTCGCGGTGCGTTGCGTGGCGGTGGCGGTGGCGGTGGCGGTCGGACTGACAGGCTGGGCGGGCTGCGGTTGGGACGAGCCCACGGGGTGCGCGTACTGGGTCGGCAAGCTGCACCGCGGCGAGGACGCGCAGATCGCGCTGGCGCGTGCGGCGGAGGCGGCGTGCGTGGAGGCGCGGCCGCTCATGCTGGCGCGGCTAGACGACCCGAGCCTGGGCGGGGACGCGCTGGCGGCGCTTATCGCGTTGGGGAGGTCGAGCGAGGCGGAGACGGCGGTCCGGCGCTCGCTTGGGGACCCGGCGCGGGTGGCGGCGGCGGCGGCGCAGGTCGAGGAGTGGAAGCTGGCCGAGGCGGCGCCCGAGCTGGTCACGGCGCTCGCCGAGCCGAAGCTGGCGTCCCATCGCGCGAAGGTCCTACAGGCCGCACTTGCCGTGGTCGAGCCGTCGGCCCTGGCGGACGCGCTCGTGGCGCTGGCCCGCGCGGAGAGCGAGGCGGCGACTGTGCGAGAGACGGCGGTCGAGGCGCTGGGCCGCGTGGATTGGGCGAAGGCGGCCGGGTCCGCCTCAAAGAGCGCGGCAGCACTTGCCGATTTGGCGGTGGACCCAGCGCTTGGCGACGCGGTGCTTGTGGCGCTCAGTCGGCTCCCGGCAGGCGCGGCGGTCACGTCGACGCGGCTGAGCGAGGCCGCAACGCAGGGCGACCGGCGAGCGTTGCTGCTGCTGACGGCGCTCGGTGCCGCGGCGGGGCGTGACGCGGCGGTCGCGGCGCTCACGGCCGGCCCCAAGGCGGGCTGGGAGTCCGCGGCTCCGCTGGCGCTGGGCGCGGAACCCGGCGCGTTCACCGAGAGCCTGAGCGCCGACGAGCAGGACTCGGACCGCCTGTGGCAGGTGCTGCTCCTGGTCGGGAGCGCGGCCCGCGAGCGGGTGGCGGCGATGGCGGCCGACGGCAAAGGCGACACCCGGGCGGCGGCGATTCGCGGGCAGGTGCTGCTCTTGAGCGGCCCCGAGCTGGCGCCGTGGCGGGAGGCGGCGCAGAAGCACGCATCGGCGCTGGTACGGGAGGTGGTCGCGCGGCCGGATGTGCAGGCGGTAGCTGCGCTTTCGGAGGCTTGCGGCGCGGAGGCGGCGTGTCTGGCGAAGGAGATCACCGAGGCGGCGCCGACGCTCGCCGGGCTGGACGCGGAGCTGGCGGCGGCGCGGCAGGCGCGGGACGCGGCGAGGAAGGTCGCCGAGGCCGCGGTGGCAGCCGACCGCGAGCGGGCGCAGGCGCTGGCGAGCCTGCCGGCGGGCGCGGAGGCGGACGCCGGGAAGGCAGAGCTGGAGAAGCTCGGCGCGCGGCGGGACCAAGCCTACAAGGCGGTCGAGGCCGCGGCCGCGGAGGTCGACTCGGGGGAGGCCCGGCTGACGCGGCTGACCGTGGCGCTGGCGCGGCTGACGGCGGCGAAGGCGGCGGAGGCGGTGCCAGCGGCGTTGCGCGTGCTGGAGCACGCCCGGGGCGACTCGAGCGCGACGCTGCGGCTGTGGGCCTACGCGGCGCTGGCTGGACGGGCTGCACCGGGCGACGCCGCGGCGATCGCGGAGGCCGCGGACGGGCTCACGGCCGACCCGGGGCTGGCCTTCGCGCTGCGGCGGCTGTCGGCGGCGGTGGCGGAAAATCCCTAGGCGCGGACTGGGGATTTTGGACACGAGAGGGGGGGACAGCCGATCTCGGGCGGGCGCTCGTCCGACGGACCGGCGGCTTGCGATTTCCGCGCTGGCGCCTGTAGTTTCGGCGCTGGCGACGCGCGGGCGGAGGGGTGTCATGGCGGGCTTTGACGAGGTCATGACCCCCAGCGGCGGGTCGCCGGTGAAGATGTGGACCCGCGGCGTCGAGGTCGAGGCGGAGGCGCGCCGGCAGCTCGAGAACGTCGCGCGGCTGCCCTTCATCCACAAGTGGGTGGCGGCCATGCCCGACGTGCATTGGGGGATGGGGGCGACCGTCGGCAGCGTGATCCCGACGGTAGGCGCCATCGTGCCGGCCGCGGTCGGGGTCGACCTGGGCTGCGGGATGATGGCGTGCCGCACGACGCTGACCGCCAGCCAGCTGCCCGACCATTTGGCCGGCGTGCGCTCAGCGATCGAGGCCGCCGTGCCTCACGGGCGGACCGACAACGGCGGGCCGCGGGACAAGGGCGCGTGGGGAGCGCCCGGCGAGGCGGCGCAGCGGACGTGGGCTGGGCTGGTCGGCGAGTTCGACGCGCTCTGCGAGCGTCACCCGAAGCTCGCGCGGTGCAACCACGTCGGGCACCTGGGCACGCTGGGCACGGGAAACCACTTCATCGAGGTGTGTCTGGACGAGGCCGACCGGGTCTGGTTCATGCTGCACTCGGGCTCGCGTGGCCTGGGCAACCGCATCGGGACCCACTTCATCGGCTTGGCCAAAGAGGAGATGCGGCGCTGGTTCATCCACCTGCCCGACCAGGACCTCGCCTATTTGCCTGAAGGATCCTTGTACTTCTGGGACTACGTGAAGGCCGTGCGGCTGGCGCAGCGCTACGCCGAGCTCAACCGCGAGCTGATGATGGCCGCCGTCGCGCGGGCCGTGGCAAGCCAGCCCGAGATCCCTCCCTTCGACGCGTCGGTGGAGGCGGTGAACTGCCACCACAACTACGTGGCCGAGGAGAGACACTACGGGAAGAAGGTCTGGCTCACGCGCAAAGGCGCGGTGCGCGCGGGCCGGGGCGAGCTCGGCATCATCCCCGGCAGCATGGGAGCCCGAAGCTACATCGTGCGCGGCCTGGGAAACCCGGAGTCGTTCGACTCGTGCAGCCACGGGGCCGGGCGACGCATGAGCCGCACGGAGGCCAAGAAGCGCTACTCGCTGGCCGACCACGTCGAGGCCACTGCGGGCGTGGAGTGCCGAAAAGACGCCGAGGTCCTCGACGAGACGCCCATGGCCTACAAGGACATCGACGCGGTGATGGCGGCTCAGGCCGACCTCGTCGAGGTGGTCTACCGCCTGCGGCAGGTGGTCTGCGTCAAGGGCTGACGGCGCCGAAAACGCCGTCAGCCCCTGGCGAATCCGAGCCTCTAGAAGTGGTCCGTCGACCCGCAGAGGACGCCGTCTTTGCCCTTCAGGCAGCTTTCTGCCGCCCACGCGCCGGCCTGGACGTGGGGCGGGCGCCAGCTTCCGCTCGCTCCGCCGCCGCCCTGACGGCCGGGTAGGAAGGCGTCAATGCCGTCGATGTCGACGACGAAGCCACCCTTGGTGCGGCGCCGATGCGACTGAACGCGCGTGCCTTCGTCACCGAAGATCGGCCGGGCGTCGATGCCGCCGATGGTGACCCCAGCGAACGCGGGCGTGGCCGAGGGGAGGCCGAGCTCGTCCGTCCCCGCCGGGAGGTCGGCGTCGTCATAGGTCGCGACTTGGCGGTAGCTGGTCTCGCCTTCCAGGACCTCGCCGATGGTCGCCGACACCGAGCCGACAGCCGGCCACTGGGCCGTCTCGGCGCTGCCGGCGGCCAATCGGAAGTAGACGCTCGTGCCGAAGACGAAGTTGTCGCCGCCGTCTGTGGCCGCTGCGGCGGTGAGGAAGCCGAACTGTTGGAACTGGGTGAGCCCGCGAGTGTGGTGAACGAGCGCGACCAGGAGCACGGGCTCGGGCGGGCCGTCTTTGGAGAGCTTGTAGTCGAACTGGAGCCGCCCGGGCGGGCGGCAATGCTTGGGCAGAGACTTGAAGTCGCCGAAGGGGATCTCCGTGGACGAGGCGCACGGGCCGTCGGGAGACTTGGTGAAGACGTCCCAGCACTCTTCCTGCGAGACCGGCACGCCCAGGGAGATGACGGTGGCCGTCCCGCCCTGGTCGGCAAACCCAGAGGCCGCAAGCGTCTGCTCAGCGGCGGCGACCCAGCTGCCCTCGGGAAAGAAGTCGGCGTCCATCGCGTCGAGTCCGGCGAGACGCACGAGCTTCTGGAGGCGATCGGTCAGCTCGTCACCGGCCTTGAAGGCGCTCTTGTTGGCCTTCTTGGTGTCCTTGAGAGCCCCGGCGACCGCGTCGCCGACGGACTCGGACACGAACGAGGTCAGCATCCGCACCGGGAAGTCGACCAGCACCACGCCTGGCTCGTTCGGGTCGAGGCTCTCGAAGCTCAGGCTGTAGGTCACCTCGAAGGGGCTCGCGTCGCGCCGGTCCGCCGAGATGGCGCCCGAGAAGCCGGCCGAGCGGATGACGCTGTTGTTGACGAGGTTGGGCGGGAGCAGGTGCTGGGTGACCTGGAGCTCTTCGCCGGTCTCGGCGCGGGTCAGCGTGATGGTGATGCTGGGCGAAGCGCCCTTGGCGAGGATGTTGACCTGGGCGCCGACGGGCGCGCTGAAGATGGGGTTGTCGAAGGTGGCCGTGTCCAGCACGTCGCCGTCCTGCTCGCCGCAGTCCTTGCCCGCGAAGCCGGGCTGGCAGAAGCACTGCCCGAGGCTGCACACGCCGCGGCCGCGGCAGTCGTTCTCGCACGGCTGGGCCTTCTCGCAGGAGTCGCCGGTGAAGCCGGGCTCGCAGAAGCACTTGCCGTACTGGCAGACGCCGCGCTCGCCGCAGCCCTTGTCGCAGGTCACGGCCTTCTCGCACTTGTCGCCCTGAAAGCCGGGCGGGCACAGGCATTTGCCACCGAACAGGCAGATGCCGCGATCGCTGCAGAGGTCGCAGGGCGGCGAGACCTTGGAGCAGGAGCCGCCCTCGAAGCCGGCGTCGCAGAAGCACTTGCCGTAGAGGCAGCGGCCGTTGTTCGAGCAGTTGTCCGGGCAGACCTGCTCGGTCTGGCAGGCGTCGCCGTCGAACCCGGGCGCGCAGTAGCACTGGCCGTACTGGCAGACGCCGCGGCCGTTACAGTCCTTCGGGCAGGCTTTCGGCGTCGAGCAGTCGGGGCCCTCGAAGCCGGCGACGCAGGCGCAGGTGCCGTCGAGGCAGACGCCGGTGCCCGAGCAGCCGTTCGGGCAGGTCTTCGCGTCGACGTCGCAGGCCGGGCCGCTGAAACCGGCCTCGCAGTAGCACTGGCCGAGCTTGCAGATGCCGCGACCGCTGCAATCCTTCGGGCAGGTCGCCTCCGCGGCGCAGGCCTCACCGGAGTACCCGGGGTCGCAGACGCAGACCGCGTCGTCGTTGCAGATGCCGTGGCCGGAGCAGTCGCTGGGGCAGCTGAGGACCGGCGTGGCGCATTGCGGTCCCGTCCAGCCCAGCTTGCATTGGCACTGGTCGAAGATGCAGGTCCCGAAGGCGCCGCAGCCGCCCGGGCAGGTGCCGACGTTCTCAGAGCAGTCGGGGCCGGCGAAGCCTTCTTGGCAGAAGCACTTCCCGAACTGGCAGACGCCGCGCCCGCCGCAGTCGTTGGGGCAGGCGGCCGAGGTCTTCTCGCAGGCTTGACCCTCGAAGCCGGGGTCACAGAGGCAGGTGTCTTCGATGCAGAGGCCGTGGCCGCTACACAGTTCGAGGCAGGCCGCGCTGGCATCGGACGCGCCGATGAAAAGCGAGACGACCGCGAACGCGGCGATGGCGAAGGTACGACTCATCAGTTCTCTCCTGCGGGCGACGGATTTTCGAGCGCCAGCCCTCCCCCGAGAACGACGCGCCAGCCCGCTGCTGAATGGTGTGTCGCAGAGATGCCACACTCCGGCGGGGGCCCGCAACCCCTCAGATCCTTGCCTGGACACCGGGCCCGGGGTGGGGTGCGCGCGGCAATGGAGTGGCATACGCTGGCGACGAAGAGCGCCACTCGCCCGACTACCCGACGCGCACGAAGGAGCCCCGATGGCCAGCCTCTCAGCCTGTCCCCGCTGCGGCCGCAAAGCGCAGAAAGCCCTGAGCTCGAACTGGTTCCCCGTACGCACCTGCCGAAAGTGCGGCACGAAGTACTGCAAGGAGTGCGGCGGCTCGAAGTGCCCGTCCTGCGGCGACTCGGCCTACAGCGAGTACGACAAGGTCTACTTCAAGGGCTAGCCGGCCCGCCGCGACGGCAGGGTCAGAAGCTGATGAGCGTGGACGGCTGCATCGTTGGCTGCAAGACCGAGTACGCGGTCCAGCCGCCGGCCTGCAGCTCGTTGTTTTTCGCGCTGTCGAAGTCGAAGTCGTCGCGCAGCCAGGCGCGGTAGATCGTCAGAGTGCGCCCCGCGGACTGAGGCTCGCTGGCCCCGTAGATGCCGGTGAAGTCGGGGTATCGGATGCGGTTGACGTCGCCGCGCGCGTAGATGCTGCGCTGGTCGTACGGGAGCAAGTAGTAGGCGCCGCACGCCGCGCAGGGGCCCGACGTGTCGTCCACGGTGGCGACCACAAGCTGCGCCGGGTGCGTGCTGTCGGTCTTCCACGACATCTCGTGGAACAGGTCGCTGCCCTCGGCCATAGTGAACTGCTCGGGGAGGCCCAGCATCGGGCCCAGCGCGAGCTCGTGGGCCCCCAGCGCCCATGTGTTTCCTGCGACCCCGGAGATGGCGTACAGCGTCGAGGTGAAGTCCCGGACGCTCTCGTCGGTCCAGGCCTCGCCGTCCCAGCGCGCGAGGGTCCCGAAGTCGCCGGCGACCCAGATGGCGCCGCTCGCATCGCCCCAGACCGCCCGCAGCGTGCGATAGGTCGGGACCGGCGTCGCCGTGACGATCTCGCCGTCGATCCGAAGCGCGGTGCCGGACGCGCCGACTGCCCACACCGCGCCGCCGGGTGTGGCCCAGACCGCCCTGAGCGTAGCCTGGGTCCCAGTGGCGACCGTGGTCAGCGCGCCGTCGGCCGTGCGCCGCGCGAAGAGCCCGTTGGCACCTGCCAAAAAGAGGCTCGTGCCGTCGGCGTCCGCGCGCCCCGTGATGGCGTTGACCTCCGCCGAGAGCGAGTCCTCAAGCTGCCAGCTGCTGCCGTCCCAGGCGAGCAAGCGCGTCCCCCCCACGGCCCACGCGCGGTCCTCCGCCGCCATCCACACCCCGCGCAGGGTCTCGCTGTCGTCGCCCGTGGGCACCGCGCGCCAGACCAGCCCGTCGTAGTGCAGCGCCAGCCCCGCCTCGCCGACCGCGATCGCCGCCCCGCCTGCCACAGCCGACACCCCATGCAGCGCCCGCGTGGTCCCTGACGCCTGCACAAACCACCAGTCGCCGCCTGTGTTTCGCGTGATGAGGCCGCGATCACCGACCGCCAGCAGCGCGCCGTCCACCGGCACCATCGCGCGCACGGCGGTCGGGAGGCCCGGGCGAATCTCGAAGCCGGCGTCGCCCAGCCGCAGCGCGCGGTCGGAGTCCACCTCGGTCACGTCCTTGCGGATGATGACCGAGTAGCCCTGCGGGGTCTCGGTGCTCGAGACGACCGCGATGAACGTGTAGCTGGCATCGGCAAGATCGCCGGTCAGCGCCGGGACCAAGCGAGGCGAGAGCTCGCCCCGGCCGAGGGCTGCACTCGGCGGCAACTCGAGGACGCCGTCGCCGCCCAGATCGAGGAAGGTGCGTAGCTCGGCGGACTCGCTGAAGGGCGAGCCCAGCGCGGGGCGGTCCAACACGACCGAGATGTCCGAGCGCATCACGTGGTTGAGCTGCAGGTCGGCGACCACGACGTCGCCTTCCTGATAGGCGCCCTGGTGGCGGGCGACGCCGAGGCGCTCCGGGGTAAATTTGCCGTCGGCGTAGATGCCGCTCCAGCAGAAGACCGCGTAGTCGCCGAGGCGCGTCGGCGTCTTGAAGCGTCCGTCGGGCCCGACCAGGACGCCGGGGTACGGGATGGCGTCCTGCGAGCTGGTGTACCGGTTGGTCACGTCGCAGTAGACGCGCAGCTCGCCGCCCGAGGGCACGCAGGCCAGGCCGATGTCGCCCCCGAGGGAGTAGCAGCCGTATCCGGTCGGGCAGTCCGCCGGCCCCGAGCACCCAACCGTGCAGTAGCGGCCCTGCCCCGGGATATCGACGCAGGGGCGGCCGCCGCAGTCCGCGTCGGTGGTGCAGGCGCCGCAGAGGCCTCCGGGATTCGTGGTGGCTGTGTCGCAGCGTCCCCACGGGATCTTCACGCCCTTCGAGCCGCCGCTGGCCGAGCCATCGAGCGTCCCCGATTGCGCCGGCGGCGGGCTGCACTGGACGTCGTCGGACAGGTCCGAGCACTGCGGGATGCGGTCGATGCCCAGGGCGATGTGGCTGGCGTTGACGCCGACGACGGAGGTGACGGCGAATCCTTCCTTGTTCGCGGTGACGGTCTGGGGGCCGCTCAGCTCGGCGCGGCCGAAGGTGATCTGGCCGGCGCTGTTGGTGTAGCCGCGGATTGGCGTCTTGGGGACCGGCCCGACGACGACCACCGCGCCCTCGACGCGCTGCCCGGAGACGCGGTCGTAGACTGTCACGTCCAGGTTGCGGTGGATGGCGGGACCCCAGAAGCCGTCCTCGGCCGCCGGGTCGAAGTAGAGCCAGAGGCTCTTGGCGACCACCGGGGCCTGACCCGGGACCGAGAGCGTGACGTCGGCGCGACCGGGCTCGCCGCTGAGGGTGCGCGCCTCCAAGAGCGTCGGTCCCAGCACGTTGACATCGCGGGCGAGCTTGCCACCGATGGCCACGGTGGTGCCGGGGACGAAGCCCGCGCCGTGGACGCGGATGAGGGTGCCGCCCGAGACGCTGCCAGCGGGGGGGCTCATGGCGTCGAGGCTGGGGACGTCGACGAAGTGAAAGCCCGAGGCGAGCGCGTCGCCGCCGCCGGCCTGCTCGACGCGCACCGTCGCCATGCCGGGGCTGCCGGGCGGGGTGGTCGCTCTCAGCGTGGTGGCGTCGACGTACTCGAGGGTCGCGGCGGCCAGAGGGCCCAGGCTGAGGCGAGCCTCCGGGGTAAAGCCCTCGCCGCGCACGACGATGGCGGTGCCGCCCGCGGCCGCGCCGAGGTTCGGCAGCACCTCGACGATGCGGGGTGACGCGCGGAACTCGTAGGCGCCTGCCAAGACCGCGCTCTCTGACCCGGCGCTGACGTTCACGTCGACGACGGAGGCCCCAGCAGCAGCCGGGACGCGCACCGAGAGCACGTCGGCCCCGGCCGCCGCGACGCTCTGGCCGGCCTCGACCTCGCCGAATACCGTGACGGCGTCTGATAGATCGGCGAATCCGCTGGTGACCACGGACACGACCTCGCCGCCCCCGATGGCGCCGAAGCCCGGCACGACCGCGTGGACGGTGGGCTCGCCGGCGACGGTCGGCAGCCAGGTGAACGCGCCGGAGAGCTCGGCCTCACCCGCGTCGACGGTGACCACGACGTCGCCGGTCACCGCGCCGCCGGGGCCCTCCAACGCTGGCACCACCGCCTCGATGCGGGTGGCCGAGACCACGACCACGTCCAGCAACGCCAGCCCGCCCGCGCTCACCGCCGCGTCGTCGGTGAACCCCTCGCCCAGCAAGACCACGGGCGTCGCCGCCCAGCGCGGGCCCGCCACCGGCGAGACCGAACGCAGCGCGGGTGCGGCGTAGTACGAAAAGCCCGCGGTCAACGAGCCCAGCCCGTCGCCGCTGCGCACGAACACGTCCGCGGGGCCCTGCGCGCCCTCGGGCGTCAGCGCGGTGAGGCTGCCGTCCGGGCCCAGCGCCACCGACAGCGCGCGCCGGCCGCCGATGGTCACGACCGCGTCGGCGCCGAAGCCCACGCCGGTCAACCGCACCGGCTCGCCGCCGCGGACGCTGCCCGTCGACGGCTCGATCGCCGAGATGACGACTGGCTCTTCGTAGACGAACGCGGACTCGAGCCGCACCTCGGCGCCGTCCACGTCGCGCACCACGACGTCCACGACGCCCGCGGGGTGCGGCGGCGTGATGACGAAGCCCTCGCGGTCGCTCTCGGTGCGCCAGCCCGCGGCGAGTGTGGCGCCAAAGCGGACCTCGACCACGCCGTAGAGGCCCGCCCCGCGAATGCGCACCTCCAAGCCGCCGCCGGTGTCGCCGCGACCCGGGGACAGGCCGATGACGTGTAGCGGAACGTCGACATAAGCCTCGGGCTCGGCGCTCTCGTCGGCGTGAGCTGCTGCGTCGACGACGGCGTCGGGCCGCGGGAACTCCGCGTCAGCGACCACCCCGCAACCCGAACTGCCGAACGAAATGGCAAAGGCCGCAAATAAGGCTAGGTGAGCCCTCGCCATAGAGCACCTTCGGGGTCCCGATCGAATCAGCTCGATTGGCCCATAGTATAGGAAGGCGCAAACGAACGTAGCGGGGTTCTGGGGTCCGAACCGCCAAGCGATGGGCAAGGCCCGGCGCCGGGATCAGCGCCCCAAGACCACGCCGGTGAAGGTCTGATTGACGTGGACGCCACCGATTTGCTCGCCGTAGGTGGAGAAGCCCACGACGTGATTGTCGGAGAGCAGCGCCTCGACCTCGTGAGCGACGCCTCGGGTCTCGAGGTCGAGGCGGCGCAACACGCAGTCGAATCCGATGGCGAACGCGGGGTGCGCGACCTGGTCACGGACGGCGTCGAAGGCGGCGGCAGCAGCGACTACGCCGTCGCCGCGCGCGCCCAGGGTCAGCCAGTCGCCGTCAGCGACCGCGCAGAGCAGGTAGAGGCTGCCGTCGGGAAGGGCGCGGCCGACGGAGCGCACGTAGTCGGTGCCCTCGATGTGGCAGAGCCAGGGGTGGTCGGCGAAGACCGCGGTGGTCAGTTCGGCGAGCGGGCGCTTGATCAATCGCGCGTAGACCTCGGCTGCGGGCTGGCCGTCCAGCTCGTGGATCGTGCGGCCCTCGGCGTCGGTGCGGGTGACGCGGACGCGGATGTGAGTCGGTACGACGTCGTGGAAGTGGAAGGTCGCGAAGGGCAGCGAGGTCTCGAACAGCACGAAGAGCGCGGCGCCCTCGAGGAATTTGCCGTCGTGGAGGATGTGGGTGGCCTCGAAGTGCAGGTTGTCGCCGGCTGAGCCGCCGACGAAGGGCAGGTCGCCGACGACGCCGCGGATGGCCGCGGAGAGGCGCTCTTCTCTTCGGCTGAGGCCGTCGACGAGGAGCATGCCGAAGGCGGGCGGCGCGTCCAGGCCGCGGGGTGGCAGGCATTCGCCGAGATCGGCGGCCGCCTGCTCGGGGTCTTCGAGGGACGAGAGGAGATACGGCGTCGCACAAAGCTCGGGGCTGCTAATGACCGCGGCGGTGATGCCGCCGACATGGAAGCCGCCGCGTCCGATCTGTCCAGCCGATGTGCATCCTACGACGGTGTGCTGGGGGAAGGTTGTCGCGAGTCGGCGTCCCAGTCTGCCGAGGTCATATTGCGGCGCAACAAAGACCAGCATGAGGCCGGGAGGCGCAGCGAAGAGGGCACGGGCCAGCTCGTCGATGGCCGCGTCGGGGTCGGGGGCGACGGTGCGCGCGTGGACGGCGGTGAGTCGGTCGGTCGTGCGATGATTCCGAGCAGAGTGACTAATGAACATGGTGCACCAGACGCGGGGATGAAGTTGGGCTCGCGGTGACTCTGTGGACATCGGCGCGACGCAGTGTCGGGATGACCGGAATTCGTCGTGTCATGCCAGGGGGGCGTCGGCTTGGAGCATCGCTGTCATCCCTTCGATGGGCAGCGGTTCGCTGAACAGGAAGCCTTGGATCTCATCGCAGCGGTATGCGCGCAGGAAGAGGGCTTGCTCGCGGGTCTCGACGCCCTCGGCGACCACACGGAGGTCGAGGCTCTTGGCCATGGCGATGATGGCCTGGACGATGGCGGCGTCGTTGGCGTTGTCGACCATGTCGGTCACGAAGGCGCGGTCGATCTTCAGGGTGCGGATGGGGAAACGGCGCAGGTAGCTCAGCGACGAGTAGCCGGTGCCGAAGTCGTCGATGAAGAACTCGATGCCCAGGCGGCTGAGGGCCTCCATCTTCGCGATGGTGCCTTCGGTGTCCTCGATGAGTGAGCTCTCGGTGACCTCCAGGCCCAGCAGGCGCGGGTCCAGGTCAGCGGCGGCCAGGGCCTCGCGCACCTTCTCGACGAGACGGGGGTCCTGAATTTGCTGCGCGGCGATGTTCACGGCGACCGGGATGGGGCGACCGAGCTCGGTCTGCCACGCCTTGGCTTGGCGGCAGGCTTCGCGCAGCACCCACTGGCCGATCGGCATGATGAGGCCGGTCTCTTCGGCGATCGGGATGAACTCGGAGGGGCCGACGGGGCCAAGCTCCTGGTCGTCCCAGCGCAGCAAGGCCTCGACGCCGCCGACGCGGCGGGTGACCACGTCGACTTTGGGCTGGTAGTGGATGCTGAAGGCTTCGGCGTCCAGGGCCGAGCGGAGGCGGTGCTCGATGTGGTAGCGGCGGGCGGCGGCCGCGTCGAAGGTCGCCGTGTAGAAGCGGCAGCGCCCGCCGGCGGCTCCGCGCGCGTTTCGCAAGGCGGCGCCTGCGTGGGCGAGCAGGTTGTCGGGGTCGTTGCCGTCGTCGGGGTACACGCTCGCGCCGACCTTGGAGGTCAGCGTGTAGGTGCGGCCGTCGCGGCTGAAGGTCTCGTCGATGGCGCGCGTGACGGCCACGGCGGCCTCGGCGGCGGCGTTCTTCGAGCCCAGCGACGGCACGAGCACCACGAACTCGTCGTCCTGCCAGCGTCCGACGGTCACGGTCTCGCCCATCGCCTTCACGAGGCGCTCGGCCACGTCGATGAGCACCAGGTCGCAGGCCTCGCGACCCAGCGCGCTGTTGAGGGCGCCGAACTGGTCGAGGTCGGCGCGGATGACGGCGATGCGTCGCCCGAGGCCGGCCACCCAGCGCATGTCGTGCTCGAGGCGGTCGCGGCAGAGGCGCCGATTCGGCAGCCCCGTCAGCCGGTCGTAGTAGGCGTCGCGGGCCGCCTGGGCGCGAAACCAGACGGCGCGCTGGTCCCGCTGCATCTCGGTCTCGGCGATGGCGGCGAGGCGCAGCAGGCGAGTCGACTCGGCCTCCGTGAGCGTGCGCGCCTCGGTGTCGAAGACGGCCAGGGTGCCCAGGGCTTGGTTGGTGGGCCCGCGCAGCACCGCCCCCGCGTAAAAGCGGATGTAGGGGTGGCCCGTGACCATCGGGTTGTTCGCGAAGCGCGAGTCGAGGCGTGCGTCCTCGACGACGAAGAGCTCGCGCTGGACGATGGCGTGCGCGCAGAACGACGTATTTCTCGGTACTTCCGAGATGTCTGTGCCGAAGGTCGACTTGTTCCAGACGCGCTCGCGGTCCACCAGCGTCATCAGCGCCATGGGCGCGCCGAAGACGTCGGCGGCGAGCTCGGTGTAGCGGTCGAAGCGGCGCTCGCGGCCCGTGTCGAGCAGCTGCGACGCATAGACCTCGGCGAGTCGCTGGCCCTCGATGGCCGGGATCGGGGCGAGGCCGCTGCCGGGGTGGCTGCCCTCGAGGCGGGCGCGGCGCTGGGCGATGGTGCTCACCGGTGGCGCGTCGGGGCGCCGAGAGTCCACCGGCACCACGACCGCCGCGAACTGATTCGGCATCGGCCCGTCGAACGCGCCCGAACGCTCAGGTACCTCCGCGTCCAGGTCGCGGGCGAGAGCAATGTGCGTGGGACGGGTCGCCATGGATTAGCTTAGCGACGGGATCGCCCCGATCCTGAGCCCTTTCGTTTCGCAGTGCGGCAACTACGCGTCGTAAGCCAAAGTCGCGCCTAACGTACGCTCAGCGCTCTCCAGATCGACGCCGTTTCGCACCGCCCAATCGGCCACCTGGTCGCGCTCGATGCGGCCCAGCCCGAAGTAGCGCGAGCGCGGGTGTCCGAAATAGAGGCCCGAGACCGACGCCGCCGGCAGCATCGCCAGGCCGTCCGTCAGCTGCATCCCGGCGCGGCTGGTGGCGCCCAGCAGCTCGAAGAGCACGCGCTTGGTCGTGTGGTCGGGGCACGCCGGGTAGCCGGGCGCGGACGGATGCCCTGGTAGCGCTCGCCGATGAGCCCCTCGTTGTCCAGCGCCTCGTCGGCCGCGTAGCCAGAGTTCGCGCCGCACGCGCGCGTGGACCGCCTCCGCCATCGCCTCGGCGAGCCGGTCGGCCAGCGCCTTCAGCAGGATCGCGCTGTAGTCGTCGTGCTCGGCGACGAAGCGCTTGATGTGCGCCTCGATCCCGTGGCCCGCCGTCACGGCAAAGAGGCCGACCGTGTCGACGATTCCGCTCTCCACGGGCGCCAGATAATCGGCCAAGCAGAGGTTGGGCCGGTCCACGGACTTGCGCGCTTGCTGGCGCAGCATCGGCATCCGCGCCAGCACCTTTTTCGCCGTCCGATCCTCGTAAATCACGATGTCATCGCCGTCGCTCTGCGCCGGGTACAGGCCCACCACGCCGCGCGCCTCGAAGCCAGCCCGCTCACGATGCGCTCGAGCATCGCCTGCGCGTCCTTGAACAGGTTGCGCGCGGTCTCGCCGACGAACTCGTCCTCGAGAATCGCCGGGTAGCGGCCCTTGAGCTCCCAGGTCTGAAAGAAGGGCGTCCAGTCGATGTAGGGCACCAGCTCGGCCAGCGGCTGCGGGTCGATGAGGGTCAGCCCGGGCTTGAGCGGCGCCGGCGCCGGCGGCTCCGCGGCCCAGTCGATGACCAGCCGGTTCGCCCGCGCCTGTCCAGGGGCGCCCGACCGGCGCCGTCGCCCCGCGCCGCCCGCGCCTCACGCACCGACTCGTATCGGTCCCCCACGGTCTGGACGTACTCGTCCCGGGTCTCGGCGCTCAGCAGGTTCCCCACCACGCCCACGGCCCGCGACGCGTCGGTCACATAGAGCACGGGGCCGCTGTACGCCGGGTCGATCTTCACCGCGGTGTGCACCTCGGAGGTGGTCGCGCCACCGATGAGCAGCGGCAGCGTGAAGCCCTGCCGCTTCATCTCGCTGGCCACGTAGCGCATCTCGTCCAGCGACGGCGTAATCAGCCCGGACAGCCCGATGACGTCGACGTTCTCGGCCCGCGCGGTCCGCAGAATCGTCTCCGCCGGCACCATCACGCCGAGATCGATGACCTCGTAGTTATTGCACTGCAATACGACGCCGACGATGTTCTTCCCGATGTCGTGGACGTCGCCCTTCACGGTGGCCATGAGGATCTTGCCCTTCGGCGCCGCCCCGCCCTGCTTCTCGGCCTCCAGGTAGGGCAAGAGCCACGCGACGGACTTCTTCATCACCGCGCGCTCTTGACGACCTGCGGCAGAACATCTTGCCGGCCCCGAAGAGGTCGCCGACCACGTTCATGCCGTCCATCAGCGGCCCCTCGATGACCGCGATGGGCCGCCCCAGCTTCGCCATCGCCTCGGCGGTGTCGTCCTCGATGTAGCGCGTGTTGCCGTGCACAAGCGCGTGGGCGATGCGCTTCTCCACCGTCGCGTCACGCCACGCGACGTCCTCCTCGGCCCCCTTGGCGCCCGGCCCCGCCGACGCCGCGATCTCGAGCAGCCGCTCGGTGCCGTCCGCCCGCCGATTCAGCACGACGTCCTCGACCCGCTCGCGCAGCTCCGCCGGGATATCGTCGTACACCGCCAGCGCCCCCGCGTTGACGATGCCATGTCCATGCCGGCCCGAATCGCGTGGTACAGAAACACCGAGTGGATCTCGCGCGCACCGCGTTCTGCCCGCGAAACGAGAACGACACGTTGGAGACACCGCCCGAGATGTGCGCGTGCGGCAGCCCGCCTTGATGCGCTTCACCGCCTCGATGAAGGCCACCGCGTAGCCGTCGTGCTCCTCGATGCCCGTGGCGATCGCGAAGATGTTCGGGTCAAAGATGATGTCCTCGGGCGGAAAGCCGACCGCCTCGGTCAGCAAGCGGTACGAGCGCGCGCAGATGCTCACCTTCCGCTCGACCGTGTCGGCCTGCCCGTCCTCGTCGAAGGCCATCACGATGACCGCGTGACCGTAGCGCCGCACCAGCCGCGCCTGCGCCAGAAAGGACTCCTCGCCCTCCTTCAGGCTGATGGAGTTGACGACGCCCTTGCCCTGCAAGGATTGCAGCCCCTTCTCGAGCACGGTCCACTTCGACGAGTCCACCACCACCGGCACTTTGCTGATGTCGGGCTCGCCCGCGACCAAGTCCAGAAACACCTGCATCGCCCGCTCGCCGTCGAGCATCCCCTCGTCCATGTTCACGTCGATGAGCGACGCGCCGCTCTCGACCTGCTGGCGCGCCACGTCCAGCGCACCCTCGTAGTCGTTGGCCTGAATCAGCTTCCGAAAGCGCGCGGACCCGGTGACGTTGGTGCGCTCGCCGATGTCGAGGAAGAGCGAGTCCGGCCCCTTCACCAGCGGCTCCAGCCCAGACAGTCGCAGCCGCCGCGGGATCTCGGGGATCCGCCGCGGCGCCACGCCGCACCGCGTCGGCGATGGCGCGGATGGTCTCGGGCGAGGTCCCGCAGCAGCCGCCGATGATGTTGCAGAGCCCGCTCTCGGCCCACTCGCGAAGCTGCAGCGCCATGGTCTCGGGCGTCTCGTCGTAGCCGCCCATCTCGTTGGGCAGCCCGGCGTTCGGGTGCGCTGACGTAGGTGTCGGCGACCCGCGAGATCTCGGCGATGTGCTGCCGCAGCTCGGACGCCCCCAGCGCGCAGTTGAGCCCGATCGCCAGCGGCTTCGCGTGCGAGACCGAGATCCAGAACGCCTCAGGCGTCTGCCCGGACGGGTGCGCCCGCTGGCGTCGGTGATGGTCCCCGAGACCATGATGGGCAGCCTCGATCCGGTGCGCTCGCGGTGGGCCAGCAAGGCGAAGAGCGCGGCGCGAGCGTTCAGCGTGTCGAAGACCGTCTCGACCATCAGGATGTCGGCGCCGCCCTCGATGAGGCCCTCGATGGCCTCGGTGTACGCCTCGACCAGCTCGGGGTAGCGCACGTTTCGGGCCGCCGGGTCGTTGACGTCCGGCGAGATCGACGCGGTGCGGCTGGTCGGCCCGAGGATGCCGGCCACCCAGCGCGGGCGGTCGGGCGTCTCGGCGGTCATCCGGTCGGCCTCCTCGCGACACAGCCGCGCGGCCTCGCGGTTCAGCTCGCGCGCCAGCGGCTCCAGCGCGTAGTCGGCCTGGGACAGCGAGGTCGAGTTGAAGGTGTTGGTCTCGAGAATGTCCGCGCCCGCCTCGAGATAGGCCCGGTGAATCGCCGAGATGACGTCAGGCCGGGTGAGCACCAACAGGTCGTTGTCGCCGCGCAGATCGCGCGGGTGGTCCTGGAAGCGCTCGCCCCGGTAGTCGGCCTCGGTGAGCCCGTAGCCCTGGATCATCGTGCCCATCGCCCCGTCCAGGACGAGGATGCGCTCGGTCAGAGCCTTGTGCAGTGCGGCGACTCGCAGATCTCGGGCGTTAGCGGTCATGAACAGGCCTCCGGCAATCGGGCGTGAAAGGTCAGGATCTCGAAGTGTGGGCTGCGCCGTTCGCGCGAGGTCGGCGCACACGCGCGACCTCAAACCCGGCGGCGGTAAGCAGCTCGCGGAGGCGCTCCGGGCGACCCCGCTGTTCTGGTGGTCGAAGCTGGCGACCGCCTGGGCGTGGCCGTGGGCCGCCAGCGCGGTGCCCGACAGCAGGCCGCCGGGGCGCAGGACTCGCGCGCACTCGGCCAGCACGCGCGCCGGCTCGCGGGTCCAGGCCAGCGCGGTCATCAGCAGCACCCGCGTCGAAGGCCGCGGCCTCCATGGGCAGGGCGTGCATGTCGCCGCGCACGAAGCGCAGGTTCGGCACGTGCGCGAGGCGCTCGCGGCCGGCGGCGACGACCTTGTCGCTGATGTCCACGCACGTCACCGAGCGCGCCCGCGGCGCCAGCATCTCGGCCACGGCGCCGTCGCCCGACGCCACGTCCAGCACGTCGCCGGCGGTGACGAGGCCGAGCACACCGCGCGCGAGGGATTCCCAGGTGCGACCGGGCGAATAGTGGCGCGCCATCTGGCCGGCGACGCTCTCGGCCCAGGTGCCGCCGGCCGCGCGCTCGCGCACGACCCTGGTCGGCGCGCGCCCGGTCTTGGGCCAGCAGCGGGTCGGTCGTCGTCTCGCGCAGCAAAGCCGCCACGTCCGCTGTGCGGCCTCACCCATGGCGTCTTCGGCGAGCGCGTACCAGGAGAAGCTGCCCTCACGCCGGTCGCGCACCAGCGAGGCCTCGCGCAGTCGCCCGAGGTGTGTCGAGACCCGCGACTGGCTCAGGCCCGTGACCTGGCAAAGCTCGGCCACCGTCGGGGCCTCGTGGCCGAGCAGCGCCATCAACCGAATCCGCGTGGGGTCGGCCAAGAGGCGCAGGAGGTCCGAGCTGTCGGAGAGGTTCGGCATCGCCGTATCTTGATACGCGGATATCCGTGCGATCGCAAGCTTGGAAGCGGCGTCGGCGCGCTGTGCGAAATCGCCCAATCGACCGCGTCTTCTGACACGGCCGGCGGCCGCGTCCCACAATTCCAGGCACTTCCGGTTGGAGCGCCCCTTGCACATCACAGGTGTCGCAACCCACGGAGGCCCCCATGAAACGCCTCATCATCCTCGGCGCCGGCACCGCGGCTCGGCCATGGCCCATCGGCTGGTCCGCGCCCTCGACGCGCGAGTGGCGCGTCACGGTGATCGACCAGGACGACGCGCACATCTACCAGCCGGGCCTGCTGTTCGTGCCTTTCGGCCAGTCCGCACCTCACGAATTGGTGCGCTCGCGGCGCGACCTGCTGCCGCCCGAGGCCGAGTTCATCATCCGCCGCTCGACCGCGTCGACGCCGAAGACAACCGCGTCGTGTTCAAGAACGGCCGCGACCTGGGCTACGACGTGCTCATCATCGCCACCGGTACGCGCACCGCGCCCGAGGAGCTTCCCGCCTGACGGGCGCGGGCTGGCTCGAGCACAGCTTCGACTTCTACACCCTGGAGGGCGCGACCGCGCTGGCCCACGCGCTGTCCAAATTCCAGGGCGGCCGCGTGGTCGTCAACATCGCGGAGATGCCGATCAAGTGCCCGGTCGCGCCGCTCGAGTTCGCGCTGCTGGCGGACGCCTACTTCACCGAGCGCGGGATGCGCGAGGTGGTCGAGCTCGTCTATGTCACGCCGCTGGACGGTGCGTTCACGAAGCCGCCGCGTCCGAGGCCCTGGGCGGGCTGCTGGCTGAGCGCGACATCGAGGTGGTGACCGACTTCAACGTCGCGTCGGTGGACGGCGCCCTGGGAAGCTGACCGGCTACGACGGGCGCGAGGTGGGCTTCGACCTGCTGGTGTGCGTGCCGCCGCACCGCGGGGCCGAGCTGATCTCCCGCTCGGGGCTCGGCGACGACGCGGGCTTCGTCCCCACCAACCGCCACACGCTGCAGTCGCGCGCCTACGCGAACATCTTCGTGCTGGGCGACGCGACGGACGTGCCGACCTCGAAAGCCGGCTCGGTGGCCCACTTCCAGAGCGAAGTCCTCATCGAGAACATCATGCGCTTCCTGCGCGATGAGCCGCTGGCGCCCGACTTCGACGGCCACGCGAACTGCTTCATCGAGACGGGCTTCGGCAAGGCGATGCTCATCGACTTCAACTACAAGACCGAGCCGCTGCCGGGTCGATTCCCGCTGCCGGGGCTGGGCCCCTTCACCCTGCTCGAAGAGAGCCACGTCAACCACTGGGGAAAGCTCGGGTTCCGCTGGGTTTACTGGAATCTGCTGGTAGGGACGTGACATCCCCATCGACCACCGGCTGGCGATGGCCGGCAAATGGAGCTGAGTATGGACGCCGTTCGGACGACGGGTGGGGCGAGCATCGAGGCGAAGCTGGACCAGCTCTCGGCGCAGGTGGCGCTGTTGGTGCGGAAGCAAGACGCCGCCAGTGAGATGTGGGCGGAGTTCTCGCCGATTGTGCGCGAGGTGATGCGGGTCGGCGCCGACCGCCTGGAGTCGCTGGAGCAGCGTGGCTATTTCGCGTTCGGGCGCGAGCTTGTTGAGCGTGGTCGACCAGGTGGTGACTCACTATTCGCCTGAGGACGTGCGCGAGCTGGCCGGGCAAGTGGTCAATATCGTCGACACGGTGCGGCGGATGACGCAGCCGGCGGTGCTGGCGGCTGCGGGCGGGGCCAGCGAGGCGGTCGAGGGCGCGGGGACGTGGAGCCGAAGGGCCTGCTCGGGATGCTCAAGACCAGCCGCGACGAGGAGGTGCGGCGCGGATGGCGGTGCTGCTCGAGGTGCTGCGGCATGGGTCGCGCGGCGGCTGGCGCAGAGGCGACGACGCGGCCCGGGGCGAAGCCGCCGGTGCATCGCGCGCTGGCGAGGCTGGCGCCGACGGGGCGGCACGCCGTGGCGGACAGCGGACCGAAGGCGGCGCCCCGCGTGGTGGCGCGGCCGGCGCGGGTCAGTGCGCCTGCCAAGCAGGCGGCGCCTGGGAAATCGGCGGGGCTCAAGGCGCTGCCCGACGTGGGCGTGGCGCTCGACGCCGAGGGCTTCCTGGCGGACGCGACGACGTGGAGCCTCGACGTCGCGCGGGCGCTCGCCGCCTACGAGGGCATCAGCCCGCTGACCGACGCGCACATGTCGGTGATCCAGCACGCCCGCGAGCTTTACACGGCCGCAGGGGGCCTCGCCCAACGTGCGCCGACTCGCCAACAGCTCCGGCGTGGGCACCGCCGCGCTGTATCAGCTCTTTCCGCGGGCTCCGGCGAAGACCGTCGCCCGCATCGCAGGAATTCCAAAACCAGTGGGGTGCATCTAATGGTCGTCGCAAATCGCCGAATCGCCACGGACTCGAACATGGAGTCGGAGGCGCCCAACCGCAAGGTCGCCATCATCTGCTCGAAGGGCGGTCTGGACGAGGCCTACCCGGCGCTCATCCTGGCCAACGCCGCGCGCATGTCGGGCATCGACGCGTTCATCTTCTTCACCTTCTACGGCCTCGACGTGGTCACCGAGTCGAAGGTGGACCACCTGCACGTCAACATGGTCGGCAACCCGACCAGCCCCATGCCCGCGATGGTCGCAGGGCTGCCCGGCATGCAGGGCCTGGCGGCGTCCATGATGAAGAAGCGCATGGACGAGATGGAGCTGCCGACGGTGCGCGAGATGATCGAGATCCTCGACCAGTCCGGCGCCGAGCTTTACGGCTGCGAGCTGGCCATGGACATGATGAAGCGCACCCGCGAGGACCTGCTGCCCCAAGTGCGCGACGTCATCACGGCCGGCGACTTCTACGAGCTAGCCGACGGCGCCCAGATCATTTTCACGTAGGCAGCGCCTCGCGAAATCGCGACTAGCGCATCGCCAGGGTCGGGCTGGCGGGGGACGACGGCTCCCACTGGACCACGATGAGCCCGGCGGTGACGATGGCGCAGCCGACGAGGCGGCGCGGGGTCAGCGGCTCGATGCCGGCGGCCGACAAGAAGAGCATCGCGACGACCGGATAGGCCGACGTGAACGCGATAGCCGACGACGCGCTGGTCACGCGCAGCGCGTACAGCAGGCAGAGCAGCCCGGCGATCGTCGACGCGCCAGCCCCGATCGACCACGCGATCGCCGTGGCGTCCGGCATCACCGCCGGAGCCGCCCGACGCGCCATCCACCAGAAGACGGGGATCGAGAGCACGAACGGGATCGCGTACGCCCACTGGACATCCAGCGGGTGCGCCAGCGACACCGCGCGCTTGTTCGCGAAGCCCCAGAAGCCCCAGAGCAGCGTGGCACAGCAGAGCAAAAAGGCAGGTCCGCCCATCACCAACTCCACTAGGCGCCATCGGGAAAACGGGCGCCGAAGCCAGCACAGAAGGGGCGCCGAAGCGCCGTATCCACCCTCAACGGTCGACTCAGCCGGGCGCTATCGTCTCCATCCGCGATTCGCGGTCAACGAAAATGCGACACCCGCCAAAACGCCCAGTCAGCGCGGGCGATCCAACCCAGTAACACCAGCGTCCACCGCCCCTCCCGCCGGGGAGCCAGCCATGTGAAAACCCCCGATCTCGGGCGGGCGTTCCTGCCAGCGACGCCCGCTCGCCCGTCTCCGCCAGGTCACGTGCCAACACACGTCGCTCACGGGCAGATCAGGTCCAGGTCGGGAGGGCCGTCCGTGCGCCGTCCGATGGGGGCACAGGCGGTCGCGAAGTCGCGGGCAATGACCTGACCTGCACGAGCGGCGGGGCACAGGCTCCTGCAGACCGAGGTTCCCGCGCACGACACGAACCTCTGAGCGATACACATCTCGGGTGGCATTGGCGCGCGCTTGTCAGGAGGCTCACCGGGTGCTGGGGCGTGGAACCTGTTGCAGGGGTAGCCGACCACCGCACGGCACCACATCTCTCGCTCGGCCGGCGTCAGTTCTGGGTGTCGCGGCGACGCGACTTGGAGTCCGGCGGTGAGTCCGCCATCGCCGAGCGACCGGAAGTAGGCGTCGAACGGGGCACGAGGTTCGGCCGGGAAGTGGCCGTTTGCCTCACACCAGGCCCAGCCTGCGACAGCCGTCTCGCGCGTCCGGGTGACCGAAGAATCGCGGTCGATGAAGAATGCCGTGCACAGCGCAGGACCGGGCATGAGGCAAAGGACCACCGGAATCAGGAAGGCCGCCCAGGTCATCGCGCTTCGCCAGACGGGCCGCTCCGGGCCGAAGAGGAACCGGATGGCGACGAGCACGACGCCGATCCACGCGAAGCGGTTGA
>JAWKRR010000052.1:0-52069 GCA_041389525.1 Myxococcota bacterium
ACCTTCACGACCCTGGACGGCGCCGAGCGCGCTCTGCGGCCGACGGACCTCCTCATCGCCGACGCCGAGCGCGGGGTGGCCCTCGCCGGCATCATGGGCGGCGAGAACTCCGAGATCCGCGACGACACCACCGACGTGGTCCTCGAGTCCGCGAACTTCGACGCCGCCACCATCCGCCGCACCGCCGTCCGCCTGGGCCTCCGCACCGAGAGCTCGGCGCGATTCGAGAAATCCCTCGATCCCGCCTTGGTCGCCGACGCCTCGCGCGCCTTCTGCCGCATGCTCACCGAGCTGTGCCCGAGCGTCCGCGTGACCTCGGCCTTCATGGACGTCGCGGCCCCCGCCAGCGTCCCGCCGACCATCCGGCTGCGCGTCGACCGCGTGCACCGGCGCCTGGGCGTGACCCTGGGTGCCGAGCGCATCGCCGACATGCTGCGCCGCCTCAGCTTCGGCGTGGAGCCAGCGGGCGACGAGGTCCTCGAGGTCACGGTCCCGAGCTTCCGCGCCACCAAAGACATCGCCATCGAGGCCGACCTCATCGAGGAGGTCGGGCGCTCCTTCGGCTACGACCACATCGAGCCGACGCCGCCCAGCATCACGCTGTCGGAGCCGCACCCGAACCACCAGAAGCTCCTCGAGCGCGCCGCCCGCACCTACCTGACCCAGGCCTGCGGCCTCGACGAGATGCTCGGCTACGCCTTCGACTTCGAGCCCCTGCTCGAGCGCATCGACGCCGTGCCCGACTCGCGCCTGCGCCTGCGAAACGCCATCAGCGCCGAGCTGCCGGCCCTGCGCACGGCCCTGGGCCCGAACCTGCTGGGCGTGCTCGAGAAGAACTCCCGCCGCGACGATCAGCTCGGCATCTTCGAGCTGGGCCGCGTCTTTCTGCCCACCGACGCCCCCGACGGCCTGCCCGACCAGCCGGTGACCCTGGGCGCCCTCATCGCCGACACCACCCTGGGCGACGACCCCGACGCCAGCCTCTTCTTTCGCCTCTCGGGCATCGTCCGCGGCCTCGCCGCCGCCATCCGCCGCGCGCCGCTGACCCTCTCCCAAGGCGGCGTCGACGCGCCCTGGGCCCACCCGGCGCGCCAGGCCCGGCTGCTGCTCGGCGACACGCCCATCGGCTACCTCGCCGAGCTACACCCCCAGACCGTCCGCGCCCTGGACATCCGCCACCGCGCCGCCCTCTTCGAGCTGAACCTCGACGCCTGGCGCGCCAGCGAAAAGCGCGACGCCGCCTACCGCCCGCTGGCCCGCTACCCCTCGGTCTTCCGCGACTTCGCCGTGGTCGTCGCCGAGTCCGTCCGCGCCGAGTCCGTCGCCGACGCCATCCGCGCGGCCTCGCCGGAGCTCATCCGCGGGGTCAGCTTCCAGTCGGTCTACCGCGGCCCGGGCCTCGATTCAGGCAGCAAATCCCTGGCGTTTGCGGCCACCCTCGGCCACGACGACCGCACCCTGGCCGACGCCGACGTGCGCGCGGTCGAAGAGGCCGTCTGGCGCGCCCTCGCCACCCGCGTCGCCGGCGTCCCGCGCGCGTGAACGCCCCGCGGCCACGGCTACGCCTCGGACGCGCCCACGACACGCCCAAAGTGTTGATCGTGTCCCCGTCGGTCACGCCGCCCTGGACCAACGGCACCTCGGTGCTCGTCCGCTATCTGTGCGAGGCCGGCCTCGGCTTCCGCTACCACGTCATGGGCTGCCGCGGTCAGGTCCCGCCGGGCGCCCGCGTCACGGTCGAGCCCATCTACGGCGACGGCCGCCAGCACGCGATGGTCACCCAAGCCCGCCTCGCCGCGCGCCTGCTGACGCCCGACGGCTCGGCACTCCACCACTTCTTCTTCGCGCCCCACCCACGCGCCGTCCGGGTCGCCAAGACCGCGCTCACGCTCTCGCGGCGCCGCTCGATCCACACCGTACCCAGCCCGCCCGCCGACGATCTCGACCTGCGCCAGGCCGTCTTCGCCGACCGCACCGTCGTCCTCACCGAGGCCAGCGCCGTGAGCTTCCGCCAGGCCGGCGTCAGCGACGTCCACGTCATCCGCCCCGCCGTCCCGCTGCCGGCCGAACCCGCCGACCAGACCGCCTTCCGCCGCCGCCTCGCCCTGTGGTTTCGCGGCCCGCGCTGGGGCGACGAGCCCGCGTTCCTCTACCCCGGCGACCTCGAGTTCTCCGACGGCGCCAGCGTCTTCCTCGACGCCGCCGAGCTGGTCCACGCCGAGCGCCCCGACGCCCGCTTCATCCTGGCCTGCCGCCCCAAGACCCCGCGCGCCGCCCACGTGCTCGCCGATCTCGAGCGCCGCGTCGCCCGCTCACCCATGCGCGACCGCGTCACCTTCGTCGGCGTCGCCCCCGACTTCACAGCGCTGCTCGGCGCCGTGACCGCGGTCGCCCTGCCGGTCAGCACCCTCTACGCCAAGGTCGACACCCCTCTGGCGCTCCTGAACGCCATGGGCCTTGGCGTCCCCGCCATCGTCAGCGACATCCCACAGCTCGCCGAGCTCGCCGGCCTCGGCGACGGCGTGCGCGCGGTCCGCCGCAGCGACCCCGAGGCCACGGCCAAGGTCATGCTAAACCTCGCCGAACACCCCACGCTGCAACGCACACTCGGCGAGGGCGCCCGCCGCACCGTCGCCTCCCACTTCGCCCCAAGCTCCATGGCCGCTGCCTACGAAGCACTCTACCGCGAGCTCATCGATGCGTGACAACAAGAGTTATTACAACACCTTCGCCGAGACCTACGACCACGGTCGCGACCGCGGCTACCACGGGTTCTTGGACCTCAGCGAGTTCGCTCTCGTCGAGCCCCACGCCCGCGGCAAAGAGGTCCTGGAGGTCGGCTGCGGCACAGGCCTCATCCTGGCGCGCCTCGCGTCGGTGGCGGAGCACGCCGTCGGCGTCGACCTGTCCCCCGGCATGCTCGAGCACGCCCGCAGCCGCGGCCTCGACGTCCACGAGGCGAGCGCGACCGCGCTGCCCTTCGACGACGCCAGCTTCGACGTCACCTGCAGCTTCAAGGTCCTCGCCCACATCGAGGATATCTCGACCGCCATGGCCGAGATGGCCCGCGTCACGCGGCCCGGCGGCGTCATCGTCGCCGAGTTCTACAACCGCCAGAGCATCCGCACCCTCGTGAAGCGCTTCGGCCCCGCGGGCAAGGTCGGCAACGCCGGCGACACCCACGAGCGCGAGGTCTTCCTGCGCTTCGACACCCTCGACGACATCCGCGGCTACCTCCCGCCCTCCCTCAGCGTCGAGCGCGTCGACGGCATCCGCGTCCTCTCGCCAGCCGCGCTCCCCTTCGATCTCCCAGTCGTGGGCCCCCTCTGGAGCCGCGTCGAGCGCCTCGCCGCGCGCCTGCCCATCCGCCGTTTCGGCGGCTTTCTGGTCGTCACGTTGCGCCGCAGCTAGCCTCACGGCGCGAGCCCTCTCCGCCACCAGGACGCCGCCCTCTCGATGGAAGACCTCTTCTTCATTGGCCTCGCCCTCGGGGCCATCGCCCTGGTCTTCGGGCTGCCCGTCGTGGCGTGGACCACCGCGGCGGCGACGCGGCGCGAGCTACGCGCCCTCGAAGAGCGCCACAACGCCCTGGCCCGCGAGCTCCGAGCCCTCAAAGCCTCAGGCGCCGCCTCGCAGATCGCGACCCCCGCCCGTGCGGCCCACGTCGAGACCCCCGCGGCGTCCACCGCCCCTCTCGCGGCCGAGTCGAGCCCGCTCGACCCTCACGCCACCGACTCCGCCGGGCCCGCGCCGACCCCGGACGTAGAAGCCCCGGTCCTCATCCTCACCGACCCGGAGCGCCCGCTCCCCGTCCCCGACTGGGTCCCCGCCCCCGACGCCGCTCGCCGCCCGACCGAGGAAGCCATCGGCATGACCTGGGCCACCCGCCTCGGCGGCGCCCTCCTGCTCCTCGGCGTCCTCTACTTCTTCCGCTACGTCGTCCAGCAAGGCTGGATTGGCCCCTGGGGCCGCATCGGCGCCGGCGTCGTCCTAGGCCTCGGCCTCATCGCCGTCGCCGAGTGGCTGCGCGCCCGCACCCAGCCCCTCTGGGTCCACGCCGCCACCGGCATCGGCGTCGCCATCCTGCTGGCCGCCGCCTGGGCCAGCCACGCCCTCTACGACCTCGTCCCCGTCACCGCCGCCTTCATCGCCTTCGCGCTCATCGTGGTCTGCGGCGGCGCCCTCGCCATCCGCCACAAGAGCCAGCCCCTCCTCATCACGGCCGTCCTGGCCGCCATCGCCAACCCGGTCCTGCTCTCGTCAGGCGAGGACCGCCCCACCGCGCTCTTCGCCTACCTCTTCCTGGTCGCCACAGCCGCCACCCTCGTCAGCGCCCCCCGCCGCTGGCTCTGGCCCACCCTGCTCAGCGCCCTCGGCACCATCGGCCTCTTCGCAGGCTGGTACTTCACCTACTTCAGCCCCGACACCACCTACCTCGCCCTCGCCACCCGCGTCCCAGGCCTCGCCGCGGCCCTCGTCTTCACCGCGCTCTTCACCGCCGCCGCCATCCGCCACGGCCGAGCGGTCCCAGACGCCGCCCAGCCCGACCCACAGGCCCCCGTCCTCCACATCGCCGCCGCCTTCATCGGCCACGCCTTCTTCGGCCTCCTCCTCATCGACCGCCCGCCCCTCTTCGGCGCCTCCATGCTCGCCCTCGCCGCCGCCCTCGGCGCACTCCACGCCGCCGCCCGCACGCCCATCCGCCTCGCCTGGCCCCAGGCCTTCGGCTTCCTGGCCATGGCCGGCCTCGCCTCCCTCGCCCTCGAGCAGGCCGCCTACCTCGAGACCACCGACCCGGCGGTCCCGACGCGCTTCGCCCCCGTCCCCCTCGCCCTGGTCGCCGCCTGGGCCGCCACCTGGCTGGCCGCGGCCCTCATGCTGCACCGCACTCGCGACGACCGCCCCGCATCCATCGGCATCCTCGGCCTCCCCGCCGCCGCATTCGCCGCGCTGCTCCTGCTGGGTACCCCCGACGACGCCATCACCCTCCGCACAGCCTCCCTCCTCGCGACCGCCGCCGTCTACGGCACCCTCGCCCTCCTCTTCCACCGCCGCGCCCAGCCCGCACCCACCGGCGCCCTCGGCCTCACCTCCCTCGCCCTGCTCGCCCTGGCGGCCCCCGTCGCCCTCGACGGCGCCTCGGTCACCCTCGCCTGGTCCGCCCTGGCCGCCGTCATCGGTGTCGTCGGCGTCCGCCTCGCCGGCCGCCCCTTCGCCCTCGCCGCCACCGCCATGCTCGGCCTCGCCATCGCCCACGCGCTCACCGAGGACTTCCACGCCCCCGACAACGCGCGCTGGCTCTTCATCGAGACCTTCGGCAAGGAGGGCGCCTTCCACCCCCGCATCCTCCTCGGCGACCGCGGCCTCGCCCTCTTCGGCTCGGGCTTCGCCGCCGCCGTCCTCGGCTTCACGGTCAAGCGCGTCGACGTCACGCTCTCTCGCGCCATCGCGACCGCCGGCCAGCTGCTCCTCGTCGGCTGGCTCATCACCGAGGCCTGGGCGTACATCGACATGGCCGTCCTCGCCCCGTCCGCCAGCCTCGGCGAGGAGGCCTTCAACGAGGCCATCGGCGCCACCTACGAGAGCTTCTACGCGCTCTCCCCCAACCGCGCGGTCGTCACCAGCCTCATCTTGGGCCTCTGGGGCGGCGCGCTGCTCGCCATCGGCTTCTTCCGCCGCGAGGTGTTCTTGCGCTGGCTAGGCCTCGCCTTTTTGGCCGCCACGGTCGCAAAGCTCCTGCTGGTCGACGTCTGGGAGCTCTCCCGCCTCTTTCAGACCGCGATCCTCATCGGACTCGGGGCGCTGCTCCTCTCCAGCGGATTCCTCTACGCCCGCTTCGGCGAGCGCCTCCGCGACGTCATCCGGGACGACGAGTCGCCAAAGCCTGATAAGTCCGAAAGCGCGTGAACTTGCCCAGGGTCTGAGCGCGCAGCCCCACGCCGGCCGCCCCTCCCACCGCCAGCACCACGGCGCGCGCGACCTCCGGGCGCTCGGTCTCGACCTCGACCTCGGCCTCGACGACGCCCCCGGGAAACTCGGTGCGGTCGACCTCCAGCACGAAGCCTGCGTGGTGGATCACGTGCCGCCGGTTGCGCATCCCGCCCAGACCCTCGAGCCGCCGCACGCCGACGGCGACGAGCCACCGCGCCGGCTCGAGCGCGAGCCCCAGCACCGCGTCCGGGTCCGCCGCGATCTGCGCGACCTCCGCCTCGTTCAGCGCCGCCTCGAGCTCCTCGGCGACGAAGAACCCGTCCACAGCCCGAGATCCCGCCTTCACGGTCAGTACGTGCCTTGCCGCCTCACGATCTCGGGCTTCACTTCTCACACGGACCATGATCCGAGCCCGCTCGGCCGGCGCGTCCGGCTCGATCAGGTAGAGATTGTCTTGGTTCCAGACGCCCTCAGGCGCCGGCAGCGCCGCCAGCAGCCGCGGCAGCGCGTCGGGATCCAGCAGCGCCAGCTTCAGCTCCTGCTCGAGCGGAGCGCTCACGGCGCGCCGTAGACGTCGACGCGAAGGCCCGCCGCGTACACGGTCTCGCGCGGCTCACGGCCCGCCAGCGCCTCCACGACGACGTCGGGGCGGTCGTGGACGACGAAGACCCAGTCGGCACCTTCCACGGTCGGCACCCAGCGAAAGGCCCGCGGGCCCCGCTCGGAGAGCACCTGCAGCGCGTAGGGGTAGCCGTCCGCGCTGCCGACCACGTGGACCGAGGTCTCGTCGGTCGCGCCGTCGCCAAGATCCGCCGAATAGGCAGGCAGCGGCGTGCGAATCGGAGCCCCGACCAGCGCGGCGCCGCTGGGCTCCACGCCGAGGCCCAGCGCGACCAGCGGCATCGCCAGCACCGCGGCCGCGACCAGGCCGCGCGCGAGATTCGGCGCCATGCGGGGCCGCTGGCTGGCCCACCAATCCCCGAGCGCCAGCACGCCGATCGAGGCGGTCAGCGCCGTCGGCACCCACAGCCACGCCAGCAGGTTGCGCCGCGCGCCGAAGAGCCCCGCGTCGAGCCCAGCGGCCACGACGACGGTCGCCAGCACCAGCAGCGGCGACCACAGACCACGCCGGCCCGCCCGCGCGGTCGCGGCGACGCCGACCACCCACGCGGCGATGATGGGCGCCGGCGTCCACGCCACCCACTGCAAGAACGCCGTGGCCGCGCCGGGTGCGCGCCCGCCGGCTTGAGCGAACGAGGTGCCCAAGATGTCCTGCGCCGGGGCCCGCAGCGCGATGCCGCTCTGCATCCACGCGCCGAGGTGGCGGGTGGTGTCGTGCCAGGCCGCCGGCCACAGGGCGACGAAGACCACCAGGGCCGCGATGGGCGCTGCGAACAGCGTCAGCGCGACGGGCGGCAACGGCAGCATGCCGGCGTCGGGAGCGGCGGCCGGTCGCGGGCGCAGGCCGATGGCCGCGCAGACGAAGAGGGGGATCAGCAGCGTGATGCCGACCGGATGGAGGGCGAGGGCCAGCCCGACGGCGGCGCCCGGGAGGAATCCGCCGCCACCGCGCGCCGCGCGCTCTATCCCGAGCAGCACCAGCGCGCTGACCAAGGCGCCGACGGCCGCAGCGCCCGCGGTCGACGCGCCGCCGAGGGCCCCCGGCAGCACCAGCACGAAGGCCGCGCCGAAGAACACGGCGCCGACGCCAAGGCCCAGGTGGCGCGCCAGCAGCAGCCCGGCGAAAAACGCCGCCAGCGCGAGGGCGAGCGCGGCGCCGAGGCCCGCGCTGCTCGCGTCGTCGGTGGCGGGCATGGTCAGCGCGGCGCCGGCCACGGCCCAGCGAAGCAACGGCGAGTCCGTGGCCAGCTCGCGGCAGGACAGCGAGTCGGGCGCGGCCACGCAGAGCGGGTGGCCCGGCACGCCCGCGAAGCCCCGCAGCGCGCGCTCGCGCAGCCTGCCCCCGCCGGTGGTCAGCGCGTCGGCGAGCTGGGCGCCGGCGGCGAGGCCGTCAAGCTCGGCGGCGTCCCACGCGGGCTGCGGCCGAGCGAGCAACACCACGGCGAACACCGCGACCGCCGCCAGAGCCAAGGCCCACCAGGGCCGGCGGCCCCTCGATTCGGCGAGCGTTCGCCTGGGCGGTTGAGTCGGCGTGTGCTCGTGCATTTCCGCTGTCATGCCGGCGGCTTATAGCCCGCAGACCCCGAGGCGTCCAGGCGCTTGGATCGTTGACAGTTCTGACACGCTGGGCCTACGATGGACTACAGCGTTGCGACGCTTTCGGCCGGCCCGACCTCACCTCTGGGGGCGTCTGGGGGCGAGAGTGGACGCAACGACGGACGACTGACGAGCTGTTCTTGACCGATTGCCCCACCTGCTCGCTCTCGGAGCTTCGCCGCAACCTGCTGAATCGCTTCGCGACGATTTCCCTGATGCTTGCAGGCTTCTCGGTGTTCGTGCTCGCGTGCGGGACGGACTCCGTGTGCCCGAACGGGACGGAGGGGAAACCCTGCGCCCCGACGAGCGCCATCGGCCCACAGCCGGAACTTCCGGCCGCGGCGGGTGGCGTGCTCGACGTGCTGACCGATTCGTCGGTCCCCCCCGATACATCCGATGCGGTCGACGCGTCGGAGTCGTCGGATCTGGACGCTCGCGCCGATGGCGGCGTGGGCGACGCTGAATTCTCTGACATTCCAACTGACACCCAACGAGATGGCCAGGCAGCGGACGGCGTAGAGCCGGACGCGGGGAACGGCGGAGACGAAAGCTCTGCCGACCGGCCGGCCGTCGCGGCATACGCACGTGGACGATGTGCCCAGGTTCCGGGAGACGCGCAGGCGTCCCGATATGGTCCGGTAACAGCGAGACACGCTGCCTTCCAGCAGCAACAACGCGCGGGTTCTGCACGCGTAGCCTGACGGCGCCACGTGCTCGACACCTAGTACCGAGCCACAACCCGAACGCACATCACGTCTTCGCGCCGAGCGCCGCGTCTCCCTGGGAGGAGAAGGCCCGTGGCGGAAAAGCTACTGATCAACGTGACTGTCGAGGAGACGCGCATCGCGCTCGTCGAGGGCGGCGTGCTGTCGAACCTCGAGATCGACACGACGCAGCTCGATGAGGCGAAGGGCAATGTCTACAAGGGCATCGTCCACCGCGTGAACCCCAGCTTGCAGGCGGCGTTCGTCGACTACGGCGAGGACAAGCAGGGGTTTTTGCCCCTGTCGGAGATTCACTCCCGCTACCACCCGGCCAATCCGGGCAACAAGAAGGTGACCATCTCCGACCTGCTGCACGAGCGGCAGGAGCTGATGGTGCAGGTCGTCAAAGACGAGATCGGCAACAAGGGCGCGAGCCTGACGACCTACGTGTCGCTGCCCGGTCGCTACCTGGTCATCATGCCCGACTCGGGCAAGACCGGGATCTCCCGGCGGCTTCCCGGCGACGAGCGCAAGCGGCTCAAAGACCTCATCGATGACCTGCCCGTGCCCGAGGGCTTCGGCGTCATCATCCGCACCGCTGGCGTCGAGCGCGAGAAGTCCGACGTCGCGCGCGACCTGGACTACCTCAAGCGCCTCTGGGCCAACCTGGAGGAGCGCTTCGCCGCGGCCAAGCACCCCGGCCTCATCCACCGCGAGCGCAGCGCCGCGATGCGCTTCATCCGCGACTACGCGACCGGAAACCTCGACGAGATCATGGTCGACGACGTCGACACCTACGACGAGATCCGCGACTACTGCGCGGTGCTCGTGCCCGAGATGAAGAACCGCATCCGGTTCTACGACGACCCGACGCCGCTCTTCTCGCGCTACCAGATCGAAGACCAGATCGACGACGTGTTCGCGCGACGGATCGACCTGCCCTCGGGCGGGTCTATCGTCATCGACCAGACCGAGGCGCTGGTCGCCATCGACGTGAACTCCGGTCGCGTGAAGACCGACGACATCGAGCAGACCGCGCTCACGACCAACCTCGAGGCCGCCGTCGAGGTGGCGCGCCAGCTTCGCCTGCGCGACCGCGGCGGTCTGGTCGTCGTCGACTTCATCGACATGCGCGACCGCGAGAACATCAAGGCCGTCGAGCAGGCCGCCCGCGACGCCTTCGCGTCGGACAAGGCCAAGGTCAAGTTCAGCCGGATCAGCGAGTTCGGGCTGATGGAGATCAGCCGTCAGCGCCTGAAGAGCGCGCTGATGATGAGCAGCTTCCACGCGTGTCAGAGCTGCGGCGGCACGGGGCTCGTTCGCTCGGTGGAGTCGAGCGCGCTCTATCTGCTGCGCCGCATCAAGGAGACCGTGCTGCGCGGCACGAACTACGTGCACGTCTCGGCCAAGATGCCGGTGGACGTGGCGAACTACCTGGTCAATCGCAAGCGGCGCGATCTGTCGGAGCTCGAGCGCGAGTCCAAGGTCAGCCTGGACGTCCGCGGGGTGCCTGAGTGCCCGCCGCACCAGGCCTTCGTCGAGATCCTGGCCAGCGCGGGACGCGGGAAGCGCGCGCGGCGGCTGCTGCTGACCTTCGACCTCGTGCGCAGCGACGTGGAGCGGCGCGAGCTCGAGGAGATGGAGGAGGTGCTCATCGAGGCCGCGGAGGCCCGAGGCCTCACGCTGTCCGAGGACGAGTACGACACCCTGTATCGCGCCATCGAGAAGAAGATGGCCGAGGACGTCGAGATCGCCGAGGCGCAGCGGCAGTCGCAGGAAGATCAGGCCAGGACTCGCTCCGAGCGCGACCGGCAGACGGTGGAGCGCGAGGACGGCGAGCGGCGGGCGCGCGAGGAGCGCGTGGCCAAGCAGGCGCGCGAGGTCGCGGTGGCGGCCGCGGCGGCCGCTGTGGCGGCGGTGCCCATGGAGCGGTCCGGCGGTATCGTCGGGTGGATCAAGCGCATCCTGTTCGGCGACAAGAGGCCCGTCGAGATCATGCCGATCGAGGTCTCGGGAAGCTCGCGGCTGTCCGCGCCGCGGCGCACGCCGCCGTCGGAGCGGCTGCTGGACCACAACGACCCCCTCGCGCGCCGCAAGCGCCGGGCGGCGCGCGGCGAGGCACCGAAGCCCGTGGTCCAGGCCAGCCGGAAGCGCTCCTCGAGCGACGACGACGACGCGCCGCGGTCCAAGGGGCGGTCTGAGTCGAAGTCCGACTCGAAGTCCGACTCGAAGTCCGACTCGCGGTCTGACTCGAAGTCGGAGTCGAGCCGATCGTCCTCGCCCCTGCCCGTCGCGGCTGCGGCGAGCCCCTCCTCCGCTAGCAACAGCGGCGGCGGCTCGAACAACAGCAACAACAGCGGCAGTGACGAGCAGTCCGGCGACGGGCAGTCCAAGCGGAAGCGGCGGCGGCGGCGGCGGCGGAGCAGCGGCGACGGCGATGGCGGCGACAACCGCGACGGCGGCGAGAGCAAGAGCGCCTCGTCCGGCAGTGACGACAGCGGCGACGACGGCGGCGGCGAGGGTGGCGGACGCAGCAAGCGTACCCGGCGGCGGCGCAATGAGGGTGACGAGGGCGGCGACAGCGACACGCCCAAGGCTCCGCGGGAGCGGCGCTCACGTGCGGACCGCGAGGCGGCGGAGGGCGGAGACGGCGCGTCGGCCAAGGACGGCCCAGCCAAGTCGGAGGCCTCGTCCAGCGAGTCCGCGCCGAAGCGTTCGGAGCCGAAGCCGGCGCCCAGCCCGGACACCAGCGCCGCGGCGAAGCCCTCGGCCAGCGGCGAGCCTGCGTCCGCAGTGAAGAGCGCTGCGCCTGCGGCCGCGCCAAAGGCTCCGATCGCTTCGGTGGCACCGAGCGGATCGGGAGATTCGGGAGCGGCTCGACCCGCGGCCTACGCGCCGTCGGGAGTGGTCAGCAGCGCGGCGATCTCACGGCCGATCACGCCAGCGGCGACGACGCCAGCGGCGAGCGGGCCAAGCGCGCCTCCGGCGACGCAGGCTGCGGCTCCGGCGACAGCGCCCAAGCCCGCACCCGCGGCCGCCACGGCGGCGCCCGCGCCCGCACCGACGGCCAGCGCGGCGGCTCCAAAGCCCGCCGAGACCCCCAGGCCGGCCCCCGCGCCCAAGGCCCCGGCCCCGGCGTCGGACGACACCAGCGGCGCCGCGTCGCTGCCGCGCGCGGGTGGGGTCATCGACCTGCGCTCCGCGGGCGGACCGCGCCCCACCGCGCCGCCTGCCCCGCCGTCCCGCCCGGTCGCTGCGCCGCGGCCGAGCGCCCCGGCGCCGCCCGCTCCCAACGCGGGCACGACCAACAACGAGGAGTAGAACCGTGCTGGATGTGAAGGCGATTCTCGAGGACCCGGAGGGGTTCGAGGCCGCGCTGAAGCGCCGCGACCCCTCGATCTCGCTCGCTGAGATCATCGCGCTGGGCGAAGAGCGGCGCCGGACCGTGACCCGGTTCGGCGACCTGCGCCACCAGCAGCGCGAGGCCTCGACGCAGATGACGTCGAAGGACTTGGCGCCAGCGGACCGCGACACCCTGCGCGCGCAGCTCAAAGAGCTGTCCGCCGAGGTGAAGGCCCTGGAGACCCGGGCCAAGGAGCTCGAGGAGGCCGCTGACGCCGCCGCGCTGCTCTTCCCAAACCCGCCCGCGCCCGAAGCCCCCGACGGCCGCGACGCGTCCGACAACGTGGTCCTGCGCACGTGGGGCGAGCCGCGCACCTTCGACTGGGAGCTGGTCGAGCACGACACCCTGGGCGAGCGCCTCGGCGTCTTGGACTTCGAGTCCGCCCGCAAGGTCAGCGGCGCGCGCTTCGTGCTCTACCGCGGCCTCGGCGCGCGGCTCGAGCGCGCGCTCGCCGCCTTCATGCTCGATCTGCACACCGGCTCGCACGGCTACGAGGAGGTCCTCCCGCCCTACCTCGTGCTGCGCGAGTCCATGGTCGGCACCAACCAGCTCCCGAAATTCGAGGAGGACGCGTTTCAGACCGCCCCCGACGGCCTGTTCTTGATCCCGACCGCCGAGGTCCCGGTCACCAACATGCACCGCGAGGAGATCCTCGACGCCGAGCGGCTGCCCATCAAATACGCAGCATATTCCTCGTGTTTTCGACGCGAGGCCGGCTCCCACGGGCGCGACACCCGCGGCCTGACGCGGCTACACCAGTTCCAGAAGGTCGAGCTGGTGCAGTTCGCCACGCCCGAGGGCTCCGCGGACGCCCACGAGGCCCTGGTCGGCCACGCCGAGCGCGTGCTCCAAGCGCTGAATCTCCCCTACCGCGTCGTCGACCTCTGCGCCGGCGACATGGGCTTCGGCGCCCGCCGCTGCTACGACCTCGAGGTGTGGCTGCCGGCTCAGAAGATGTGGCGCGAGATCTCGAGCTGCTCCAACTTCGGCGAGTTCCAGGCCCGCCGCGCCGGCATCCGCTACCGTCCCGCGGTCGGCGAGAAGCCGCGCTTCGTACACACCATCAACGGCAGCGGGCTGGCCATCGGCCGCACGGTCATGGCCATCCTCGAGAACTATCAGCGGCCCGACGGCTCGGTGGATCTCCCCGAGGTGCTGTGGCCCTTCATGGGCACCAAGCGCATCGAAGCGCGCGAGTAGCTCGAGCTATTCGAGGGTCGTCCGACCACGCAGGGCCCTGCTCAGCGTGGTCGCGTCGACGTACTCGAGCTCGCCCCCCATGGGCACCCCGGTGGCGATACGCGTGACGTGGACGCCCGTGGGCGCCAGGTGCCGCAGCAGGTAGAGCGCGGTGGCCTCGCCCTCGACGTCGGTGGAGGTCGCGACGATGACCTCCGTGGCGCCCAGGGCCTCGACACGGGCCCGCAGGTTGGCCAGGCGCAGCTCGTCGGGCCCGACCCCTCGCAGGGGCGCCAGGACGCCGTGGAGGACGTGGTAGAGGCCGAGGTAGGCGCCAGACCGCTCGAAGGCCAGCAGGTCGGCGATCCCCTCCACGACACAGACGATCGTCTTTTCGCGCGTCGGATCCTCGCAGATCGCGCAGCGCTCGGACTCGGACACCATGTGGCACTCCGAGCAGAAGCGCACCCGCTCGACCAGCTCGACCAACGCGCCCGACAGATCTCGGGCGTAGGTCTCGGGCTGCGAGAGCACGTGAAACGCCAGCCGCGTCGCGCTCCGCTCGCCGATGCCGGGCAGGCGCGCGAGCAACGACACCAGCTTGTCCAGCGCGATGGGCAGACGACTCGAGGCCATCCTAGATGCCGAGTCCGCTCATCTTCAGCATGTTCGCGAGCGGGCCCAACTCGGACGCCATGAGGTCGCGGGCGTTGCTGAGCGCGGCGTTCGACGCGGCGACGATCAGGTCCTGCAGCATCTCGACGTCGTCTTTTGCGATGGCGGCGTCGATCTCTACGCGGACGATCTCGAGCTTTCCGTTCGCCTCGACCCGCACCAGTCCGCCCCCCGACTCGCCCCAGATGGTCTTGGAGCCCGCACGAGCTTGGGCCTCCTGAACCTTCTGCTGCATCGCGCCGGCTTGCTGAAGCAGGCCCTGAAGGCCACCGCTCAGTGGATTCTCGTCACTCATCAGGCTCCCCCTTCGTCGTGGTGGACCTCAACCTCGGTGAGCTGGCCGTCGAAGCGCTCCACCAGCTGGGCCACCGTGGGATGATTCATGATGGCCGTCCGTTCCGCCTCGTGCTGGGCCCGCTCGCGGGCGGCCCGGCGCTGGTAAGGCGAATCGGCGACCTCGTCGGTCTCGTCGAAGTCCAAGATCTCGATGGCGCCCACGTGAGCGCGCAGCGCCGTCAGAACGTGGACGTGCTTGCCGCGCACGAGGCGCAGGTTGAAGCTGCCGCGCGGAAAACCGACGCGCAGGCGCCCGGCCGAGTAGCCCAGCACCTCGCCGTGGTCGAGGCTGCCAGCCAGCGAGGGCTGCTCGGCCCGGAACGCGAGGATGAAGCGCTCCCACGCGTCGCCATCGAAGGCCGAGGGCGCCGGGCCGTTCGCGGGCGGCAGCATGTCGGCCGGCACGGGTGCGACGTCGGGCTGCGGCGAGTCGACGATCTCTGCCGCGAGAGCCGGCTCCGCGACGGTCGGCTCAGGCGCGGGCTCGGGCTCGGGCTCGGGCTCGGGCGCGACGGATACGGCCGCGAGGCTGAGCGCGGCGCTGGGAGCGTGCTGAGGCGCAGCCGCTGCGGCGACGGGCGCGGGCGCTGGGGGGGCAGCAGCCAGGACTGGCGCGGGCGTCGGAGCCTGCGTCGCCACGGGGGCGGGCGCTACAACCTGCGCTGGGGCAGGCGCGGGTGCCGAGGCCTGCGTCACCACGGGGGCCGCGGCCTGTGGCGTGACGGGGGCGGGCGCGGGCGTCGTCGCGGGAGCCGGCGCGGGAGCGGCCTGAACCGGCGCGGACTGGGCCGCCGCGCTGACGGTGGCTGTCGGCGGACCCGAGATCGGCTGCCCCCCGCCACCACCGCCAGGGCTGGTCGGAGGCGGGAGCGGCGCGCCGCTCTCGAGGTGCCGCTCGATGCTGGCGATGCGGTCGATGATGCGGTCGATGGGCTGCAGGGGCTGCAGGCGGGCCATGCGGATCACGGCCATCTCAAGCTCGAGGCGGGGGTACGACGCGTGGGTCAGGCGCTCGGCGGCGCGGGTCACGATGCGGAAGAGCCGCTCGAGATCCTCGACCGGCCGGTCCTCGCCCATGGCCCGAAGCTGGCGCGCCTCCTCGTCGGCGAGATCGGTGAGCCCTCCGGCGGTCCCGGCGACTTTTAGTACGATGACGTCTCGCAAATAGTGAACGAGGTCGCTGGCGAAGTGCTCGAGATCGAGGCCGAACTCGAAGACCTCTTGGACGATGGCGAGGGCGGCCGGCACGTCTTGGGCGAAGGCCGCGTGGACCAAGCCCGCGAGCCAGCGGCGGTCGGCGACGCCCAGGGCGACCGCGACCTCTTCGAAGCCGGCGTCCTTGCCGATCGAGCTGATGATGCGGTCGAGCAGCGAGAGCGCGTCGCGCATGGAGCCTTCGCTCTCACGCGAGACCAGGCGCAGCGCGTCCTCGGCCATGGTGACGCCCTCGGCGTCGAGGATCTCGCGGAGGCGCTTGGTCATGATGCCGTTGGGGATGCGCTTGAAGTCGAAGCGCTGGCATCGCGACAGGATGGTGACCGGGATCTTCTGCGGCTCGGTGGTCGCGAAGATGAACTTCACGTGCGGCGGCGGCTCTTCGAGGGTCTTCAACAGCGCGTTGAAGGCCTCGGTGGTGAGCATGTGGACTTCGTCGATGATGTAGATCTTGTAGCGGTCGCGCTGGGGGGCGTAGGCGACGCCCTCGCGCAGCTCGCGGATCTCGCCGATGCCGCGGTTGGACGCGCCGTCGATCTCGAAGACGTCCATCGCGTGGCCGGACGCGATCTCGGTGCAGGCCGAGCAGGTGCCGCAGGGCGTGGGCGTCGGGCCGTTCTCGCACTGGAGCGCGCGGGCGAGCACGCGGGCCGCCGTGGTCTTGCCAACGCCGCGCGCGCCGCTGAAGAGGAACGCGTGGTGGACGCGGTCCTGCTCGATGGCGTGGGTCAGCGTGCGGGTGACGTGCTCCTGACCCGTGATGTCATCGAAGGTCTGGGGCCGCCATTTGCGGGCTAAAACGAGGTAAGACATCGCGAAGTCGAATAGCCCATTCGCCCCCGGGCCGCAACGCCGCGACGACGCAGGCCACAGACGCCAGAATGCGAAGAGCCCCCGTCGGACAGGCCGGCGGGGGCTCCACAAGATTCACACAGCTCTCGATTCGATGAGGGTTGGCCGGGACCCGACACATGAAGCAGGCGCTACCGTTGCTTCCTCCCGGACCTGGCGGAGTTCGCGACGACTCCATTGCCGGGCCACGACCAAAAACGACCGCTCTCGCGGCCGAGACCACCACCGACGGCGCCAAGCGGCACCGAACACACCTGCGGGGTTAGAAATCCCTGTTCATCTGGACACGAACAGGCTGGCGGAGAGGGAGGGATTCGAACCCTCGGTAGGTGTTACCCCACACACGAGTTCCAGTCGTGCACCTTAAACCACTCGGTCACCTCTCCAACAGACACCCCGCAGGTGGGCGGGCCTTCGCCGAGCACGGCCCAAAAGCCGCGCACAGCAAAAGGATGGAGGAGAGAGAGGGATTCGAACCCTCGGTACGGTCACCCGCACACTTGATTTCGAGTCAAGCGCCTTCGTCCACTCGGCCATCTCTCCCCAGAGGCCCCCGAGGGCTTCGGCCGCGCTGACGGACATCCTCGAAGAACGCTGTCACCAGCTGCTTCGATTCGTCGGCCAACACGCCCTCGACCACGGACACCGGCGCGCTGTCGAGCAGCCGCGCCGTCGTCCTGACGGCTCCAGTCTTGGGTTCGTCCACCCCGTAAACGAGGCGGCTTACCCGCGCCTGAGCGATCGCTCCGGCGCACATCGTGCATGGCTCCATGGTGACGTAGAGGGTCATCCCGTCGAGCCGCCAGCTCCCCACGGCCTGCGCGGCGTCTCGCAGTGCGAGCAGCTCGGCGTGGGCGGTGGGATCCTGCAAGGTGTCTCGCAGGTTGGCAGCGCGGGCGATGATCTCTCCGTCCCTGACGACGACCGCTCCCACCGGCACGTTTCCGAGCCGGGCGCAGGCAGCGGCTAGTCGCAGTGCCTCACGCATGGGGTCGATGTCGGCGGGATCACGGATGTCCATGCCGCTTAATTCCATCGGTGGATAGTGTTCTCAAAGAACAGGACCGACGCGAAGTCGAATCCACGCCCCCCGGTGAGGGGGGGAGTGAGTGGTGCGCCCGAAGGGATTCGAACCCCTGACCTGCGGTTCCGTAGACCGCCGCTCTATCCAGCTGAGCTACGAGCGCGCACGAAGCCGGGGGAAGCTAAGACCTGCCCCAGGCACTGTCAAGGCGTTTCAAGTCCGAGCCGCCCTCCGAAGAGGGCGGCTCGGGCCGGCGGAGAGAGAGGGATTCGAACCCTCGATACAGCTTTTGGCCGTATACTCCCTTAGCAGGGGAGCGCCTTCAGCCACTCGGCCATCTCTCCGTACCTTGGAACCGCCGCTCCCGAAGGTGCGTGCCGGCTCTGCTCTTCCGATTTTCACTGAATCCTGCGTCGCGTCGCCCCGATGGGCTAGAAAGGACGGAGGAGGAGGGATTCGAACCCCCGAGGCTTGCGCCCGGCGGTTTTCAAGACCGCTGCCTTAAACCACTCGGCCACTCCTCCACAACCCCCTCGGCGCGGACGCGAGGGGCACGGAAGCTAGCGGATCCCTTTCGCCCTGGCAACCCCGTATGCACGACAGCGGTTGTTGCCAAGCGCGCTCATATCTCCTCGTCCTCATCCCAGGGGATCTTCCAGTCGCCCTGATCGGTCGTCCCGAACCACTCCTGCAACACCTCGCGGGTGTTGACCGACTCGATGTCCTCGAACTCCAGGGTGGCCGCGACGCACGCGTCGTTTTCCAGGACCTCGCCCTTCTTGCGGGCCTTCTCCTCCTTCGCGAGCTGCGCCTTGATCTGGCGCAGGGACATCCCCTTGCTGAGCACCTGGATGCGCTGCGACGCGTGGAAGGTCAGCCACTGCAGGAAGTGCACGGGGTGGAAGTGGAAGACCACGCCGTCCCACGCCTCGACCGGCAGCCCGACGTGCTCAGCGACGTCGCGGCTCAGCCAGATGAATGGCAGCACGTCGACGAGCGCCTCACGGAAGATGCCCGCCTGCTTCAGCGCCTCCTTGAAGTCGTCGATCTGGTCGTCCCAGCCCTCCGCCTTCGACAGCGCCCGCACCCAGTCGACCTGATCGCTCCACTCGCTCACGTGCCGGCTGATGACCGTGCGCAGCCACCGCTTCTCCTCCACGTAGTCGGAGACGCTCGTGTAGAGATCCTCGATGTCCATGGGCGACACGACCCGCTGCGGCACCAGGCTCGCCTTCTGCGACAGGTAGCCGCCGCCCCCGAACAGATCGAGGATCGCGTGGTTGTCGCAGAAGAGGTCGCCGTCGAGATCGGCCTCGATCTCCACGAAGTAGCGCCCGTGGACGCTCATGTCGATGGCCTCGTCCCACCCCTTCGCGGCGAAGATCTCGACGTGGATCATGTCCGACCAGTCGTCGGGCGGGCCGAACTTCCCGACCTTCCCGATCACCTCGCCCGATGACACCTTGATCGGCCGCTCCTTCCACGGGACCTTGGCGATCTTCCCGTCGGCGAAGGCGCCGACCAGCTGCCCGACCGCGCCGGCCTCCAGGTACGGCTTCTTCTCGAACTCGCCGTCGTCCTCTTCCTCGACGCCCAGGATGCCGCCGCCGTCGTCTGCGCCCGGCTTTTTCTTCTCTTCGGCCGCCGTCGGGTCGGGCGCGCCCTCCTCTTCGGGGTCGTCGACCTCTTCCGGGTCGCCGGCCCCGCCCTCCATCGCGTCCAGGTCCTCTTCCGCCTGGCCCGAGTCGATCCGGCGCAGGGCCTTGACCCACTCGAACGCGTCGCGGTTGTCCACGCCCACATCCACCGGCGCGAGGTGCATGTAGAGCGAGTAGAAGACCAGCGGCGAGGTCTTGTCCTTGCCGCGGCGCGGGATCGGCACCTCGTGGCGGAAGAGCAGGAAGTTGTTGTGGCCCATGCGGGCTGGCTTTTTTCCGAAGCGGCCCGCCACCAGCACGCCGTCGAACATCATCTTCACGTCGGCGTTCGCCCGCTTATGCAGGTGGATGCCGCCGTGCCAGGTCTGGTTGATGCCCAGCGGGAACCAGCCGCCATCCGACGACTGCTCGTTGTTCTTGAAGTACTGGTCCGCGTACTCCTCGACCTTCGCCGGCTCAAGGAGGGTCGCGATGTTCTTGCCGTCCTCGATCTCGACCGGGAAGGCGTTATGTTCGCGGGCGAGGCCGTGATACACGCGCTGCCAGTCGAAGCCCGGCCCGGGATCCCAGCGGCTGGCCGAGACGTGCCAGTGGCCGACGAAGCCCTCGAAGCCGAGGCCGTCTTCCAGCGTGTTCGGGATGATCTCTCCCCGCTCGTCCAGCGGCGGGAAGGGCTGGATGCGGTCCAGCACCTTCGTCAGCACCTTGAGCAGCCCGATGAGCGCTTGGTACTGCGGGTCCGTGTAGCCGTAGGACTGCACCTCGCCGCCGTTGATGCGCATCCGGCCGGAGCGCGGGCGCTTGAACTCCTTCTTGTTCATCTCGGCGATGCGCGAGTGGGTCGGGTAGTAGGGCGGCTCGTTGGGCTCGCGCACGAGGTTCCGCATGAGGTTGTTGAGGTCCACGCCCACGCTGGCGTCGTTCGCGTCGCCCGCGTGATACGCCTGATACAGCACGTCCAGCCCTTGGTAGAGCGTGCCGTCCCAGTCGATCATGAAGTGCGTCGACAGCCCTCGGTCGACCAGCACTCGGAAGCACAGGTCGCTGTCGTAGGTGAGGTCGGTGTGCAGCACCACCATGTGGACGACCTCTTTGAGCTCGTCCAGCGTCTTGACCGGCCCCCCTTTCTTCGTCCGCCGGTTCGAGTACAGGCCTGAGCCGGTCTTCGCCATCGCCGCGCCGACGTTGGCCTCGAAGCTCATCCCGCCCGGGTCCAGCCACGTGACGACCTTGACCCCTTCGACCTTGTAGGGCTCGCCGTTGATGATGATGCTGTCGTACGTCGGTTCGGCCACTACTTCTTCGCCTTGGCCTTCGCGGCCGCCGCCTTCTTGGCAGCCGCCGAGCCCTTCTTCGCGAGACCACCGGCCTTCTTGGCCGCCCCGCCTCCCTTTTTGCCAGCGATCTTCAGGATAATCTTGAGGAGGATGAGCAGCACGATGATGGCCAGCCCGATGGCGATACCCAGCATGACCTTCTTGCCGAGCTTCGCCTCGACCATCGCGCGGGTCTCTGCGACCTTGAACGCGAGGTCGTCGGGTGCGGTCGGCAGCGTGACGCTGAAGGTGTCGGTGGTGAACGAGCCGCCCCGACCCTTGAGGCGCACCTCGTAGTTGCGAGTCGCGCCCGGGATGGCGGCGTGGTCGGTGAAGCTGATGACGTGCTGACCGGACAGCTCGGCGGTCAGATCGCTGTAGAGATCGACGACCTGGTTCGCGTCTTCGGCCACGCGCGCGGTGCCGCCGGTGCGCCACGCGAGGATCTCCATGCGCTCGCGGGCCGAGATCCCGGCTTGGGGATCGACCACCGAGAAGATCCGGACGTTCGCCGTCTTCGCCAGCGCCAGCCACGCGGGCAGCCGCTCGCGAAAGAGCTCCTGCTCCTTGATGGCGGCCTTGTCCATCGCGTCGTCGATGCACTTCTTGATGTTGTCGTAGGTCTTGTTCGACTCCGCACAGACGGCGCGCAGGTGGTCGCGGCACTCGCGGTCGCGGTAGATGTACCCGTCGCGGCCATCGCCCAGCAGGATCAGCGCCCGCGGCTGGCCCGGCAGCGCGCCCTCGACCAGCATGCGCAGCGCCACCTCGATGGCCGGCGCGCCGTACGACTCGAGCTCGCCGTCGCGGGTCAGCGAGCCGGTGGACATGCGCGGCTGCTGCGGTTTGTCGGTGCACAGCGGGGTCGAGAGGCCGAACAGGTTCGGATAGAAGCCCTTGAAGGTCTCGCTCTCCACGATCTTCCCGAGCCCCTCGTACTTCGCGGTCAGGCCGCAGTGCGCCTCATCGGGGTCCAGATCCTCGGGCGGCTCCTCGGGCGGCGGCTCGCCGTGACGCTCGGCCTGCCGCAGCTCCCAGGTGCGGCACTTCTCGCGGATGTCGTCGGTGAGCGGCGTGAGCTGCATGGTGCGCCCCTTCGCCTCGACCCAGGTGGACACGAAGTCGTTGTACCAGACCGCGTTCATCAGGTTGGTCTTGCCGAGCTTCTTGAAGAAGAGGCCCGCCCCGCCCTTCACGCGCTCGCCCAAGGTCCCTTCGCTGTATGAGATGTCGTTGAAGCCGGGGATGACGACCACCGCGGCCATCCCTCGCTCGTCGTCGCCGGCGATCGTCACCGTCGGCAGCTCTTCCTTCGGGATCTCGGGCGGTTTTTCCTCGCCATCGGGCGTCGGGAACGTGGGCTCGCCGTCGGCGATCGAGAAGAGCTCGACCCGCTTCTCACCGTCGGGCTTCTCGAAGACCTGGATCTCGTCGGGCCACTTCTCCGGCACCTGCCGCAGGCGGGCGTCCAGCAAGGACACGTAGACCTTGATGCGCGGGGCGGCGGTGGCGTCGATGTGGTTGATCTTGGCCTGCGGAAAGCCGGGCACCGCCTCCCCGACGGCCGCGGGCAGCAGCAACGCCGAGAGCGCGAGCGCTGTGACGAGTCGCCGACCTTCCCTCACGCGAACCACACGAGCCGCCGCACCGCGTACTTCACCGGAGCCGCCGTGACCGCCCGGTGGCGGCCGCAGCGCACCTCGGCGTGGACCAGGTAGTCGCCGACGACGCGATCCTCAAACGGGTACGCGAGGCGGATGGGGCCCTCGGCGCGCCCCGAGCGCACGGTCAGCGCGCCCGCGTCGACGTACTCGACGCCCCGAGGCGTGGTGACGGCGAGGCGCACGGTGGCCTCCGCTCCCTCGGCGGCGTCCGGCAGGTCGGCGCAGAGGCTGACCTCCGCGAGCGCGCGCGAGCGAGGCGTGGCCCAGCGGGCGTCGCCTGTCTTGCCCACGGTGGCGACCACAGCGCCGCCGGCGGCGGCAAGGCTGAGGCCAAGGAAGGTCCGACGTTTCAGGTCTCGCGGCATCGCCGTAGCCTAAAGAGCGCGTGCCGCCCTGACAAGGCCAGGACGGCACGACGAGCGGGGCCAGGACCGGAGATCAGTCGCAGGTCGTGACCAGGCGGACCGAGTCCATGTAGACGCCCTCGTAGGCCTCGATGGGCGCCGTGACCGAGTCGAAGACGAAGCGGAGCTGCACTGCCTGCCCGGCGTAGGCGTCCAGGGGCACGTCGATGCTCTCGAAGCCGCTGCTGCCGGCTTGGGGGGCCAGCTTGGACGACCACGCGGAGAGCAAGGCGCCATCTCGCAGAACGAGGACCTGGAAGACGTCCAGCTCGGGTTTGGGGCGGGTGGCCTTGAAGAGGTCGAGGCGGGCGACGCTGCGGCCACCGGAGGGGATCTCGAGGACGGGCGTGGTGGCCGAGGACTTCACCCGGGCGGGCGAGGCGTAGCTCTGGCTGACGGGGTCGCCGCAGTAGAGGCTGTAAGCGCCGGAGGTGTGGCGGGTCTTGTCCGGGGTCCAGAAGACGCCGGTCTCGAGGTTGTCGGTGACGAAGAGGCTCGAGAGCGTGCCGGCGTCGAAGGTCGCGAGGGAGCGCTCGCCGGGCAGGCAGCAGTCGGTGCTGAAGGCGCCGGTGAAGCTGCAGAGGCCGTCGTCACAGGTGGTGGCGGTGCAGGCGTCGCCGTCGTCGCAGTCGGCGTCGCTGAGGCAGGTGTCGGGGTTCAGGGTCGCGATGCAGCTCGCGCCCTCGCACACGTTGACGGTCTGCGGGTCGCCGTCGTCGCAGTCGGCGTCGCTGGTGCAGCAGTCGTCGGGCGCGTCGGCGGCCGCGCAGGGGTCGTCGGTGGGCTCGGGCGGGTCGATGCCGGGTGGGTCGGGCGCGCAGATGCTGCCGTCTTCGCAGGGGGTGGCGGCCTCGACGGGGCGCTCGGCGCGCTGCTCGAGATCTTCGGCGGCCAGGAGCGGCGGGCCGTCGATGTGCTGGCGGAAGCCGCCGACGGTCTCGTCGCAGCAGGCGCTGGTCAGGATGCTGGCGAGGGAGATGAGCAGCGCGGGGGCGAGCGCGCGGCTGAGAACGGCGATGGGCAAGCCGGAGCGTGGCATGGCGGGGGCCTCCTGAACGCGGGGGAACAGGGGTCCGACGAGGCGCCTCCGGGGGTATTCAGGTCGGCTTTTTCTGCTGCTGACCGCGCGCTTTGAGGCCGCGGACCACGCGGAACGTGGCCGCCAGCTTCGACGGGCCGCTCGAGCGCAGCCAGTCCAGCGAGAGGCGGGCGAGGCGCACGGCGGCCTCGTCGGCGGGGAGCCACCAGGGCTCGGGCGCGCTGTTCTCGTCGACCAGGACGACCTTGGGCTGGGTCATCTCGCGCAGGGCCCACTCGGAGTTGGTCGCGCCGTGCCCCGACGAGCCGCGACCCGACCAGGGCGCGAAGGGCATGCTGGCGGTGAGCGCCACGTTGTTGATGGTCACGACGCCCGCGTTGGCGCGCATGGCGAGCTGCTGGGCGCGCGCCTCGCTCTTGGTCCAGATGCTGAGCGTCAGCCCGAACTCGGAGTCGTTGGCGCGGCGCAGGGCCTCGTCGCCATCTTCGACCGCGACGACCGGGCAGACGGGGCCGAAGGTCTCTTCGACAAGGATGCGGGCGTCGGCGGGGACCTCGGTGAGGATGACGGCGCCGCCTGGGTATTCGCCGTGCAGCTTCGCCCCGCGCGACTCGGCGTCGGCGAGGTGCTCGCGGACGATGCGGTCTTGCGCCTCGGTGGCCACCGGCGCGACCGCGAGGCCCTTGGCCCGAGCGGTCAGCGCGCCGATGAAGCGCTCGTAGATGGCCCGCTCGACGAAGACCCGCTCGATGGCCGCGCAGTTCTGGCCGCTGTTGGTGATGGCGCCCCAGAGCACGCCCTCGACCGTCCGCTCGAGATCGCAGTCCCGAAGCACGATGGCGGCGTCTTTTCCGCCAAGCTCCAGGCTGACGCTCTTGAGCTGGGCGGCGCAGCGCTGGCCGACCAGGCGACCGGTGGCGACCGAGCCGGTGAAGACCACGTGGTCGGCGAGGTCGATGACCTGCTCGCCGGCCTCGCGCCCGCCCTGGACCAGGGTCAGCACGCCGCCGGGCAGCACCGAGTCGAAGATCTCGGCCAGCAGCGCACCCGTCTTGGGCGTGACCTCGCTGGGCTTGAAGACGACCGCGTTACCCGCCAGCAGCGCCGGCACCAGCGTGCGAAGCGGGATCGCCGACGGGTAATTCCACGGCGTGATCAGCCCGATGATGCCTCGCGGCTCGGTGTGCAACACCGCGCGCTTGCCCGGGTGAGCCAGCGAGGAGAGCGGCAGCTTCTTCGGCGCCAGCAGCTTTCGCCCCGGGCCGGTCCACCAGGAGAAGAGGTCCAGGTTCGGGACCACGTCGGCGAACCAGGCGTCTGCCGGGTGTTTCTGCGTCTCCTCGCAGACCACGCGGGCGACGTCTTCAGCGCGCTCAGCGAAGCGCCGGCCGATCTCGCGGAGGTGGACACAGCGTGCGTCGAGAGGCTCAGCGGCCCACGCGCGCTGGGCGGCGCGCATCGCCGCGACCGAGGCGCGAGCGGCCGGTCCCTCGCTCACGGGCGGCGCAGGATGCCGTGCAGCAGCACCTCGGCCATCTGCCCCGCCATCGCGTCGTCGGTGAGGCCGATCTGCTCGGACAGGCTGGTCTCGAGCATCACTTCGGTGATGTAGAAGTGCATGAAGAGGTCGAGGATGCAGCGCGTGATGACGGCCGGATGCGCGTCCACGAGCTCGCCAGCGGCCTGCCGGTGGGCCAGCAGGTTCTCGGATGCGTGGGCGAAGGCCTCGTGCATCTGATTGATAATCGGCTTCACGTTGCGCGCTTGGAACTCGAGGATGTCGATATAGACGAGCTTGAAGTCGTCTTTGTGCGCGCGGACCAAGGCGATGATGGCGCGGCCGATCTCGGGCACGTTCTCGGGGAACTCGCGCGCCTGAAAGAGCGACGCGACCCGGGGCAGGGCCTGGACTAGACCTACCGAGGGCAGCAGGGCCTCGTAGATCTCCTCCTTCGAAGCGAAGTGGTGGTAGATCCCACCCATCGAGACGCTGGCCTCTTTGGCGATCAATCGCAGGTTGGTTCCATTGAACCCCTGCGAGAGAAAGAGCCGCCTCGCCGCTTGAAGTATTCGGTCACGAACCGAAGGTGTGTCGTCCGCCATGGTGGGCGGGACTATACGCCCATGGCGAGCCGCGACGTCAACCCCATTGGGCGGCTCCGGCGGCGTCTTGCTTGAGTCCGACCAGTCGGCCCCTCTATGCTGCGTTCTCTGGCATGAACGCACCCGGCGCGGCGATCGTCTCGCCACAGAGGACCCAGGCATGACCCTGAGACCCCACCGATGGCTGCCGACGGCGCTGGCGGTTGGCGCCGTGCTGCTCGTGGCCGCATGCCCGACGATCCCCCACTCGGGCGAGGGCGATCTGGTCGAGGTCGACGGCGACGTGCTCGACGGTGACGCCTTCGTCTCGCTGCGCCTGACCCGCGTCTTCGACAACCTCGGCGAGCCGGCGGGCGGCGAGCGCGTGTCCATCCTCGGCGAGGGCATCGCGCCCGGCGCCATCGTGCGATTCGGCGCCACGGCGGCCACGGGCGTGCTGGTGCTGGACGCCGGCCAGATCAACTGCGACGTGCCTCCCGGCGAGCCGGGCCTCGTCGACGTCCACGTGGAGCTCCCCGACGGGCAGATCGCGACGCTGCCCGAGGCCTACCTCTACCGCGCCCCGCTGCGCTTGGAGTCAATCCAGCCCGAGATCGGTCCGGTCGCTGGAGGGCTGGCGATCACGGTGCGCGGGCAGGGCTTCGACGAACAGACCTCCTTATTGATCGGTGGGCGCCTGCTCGAGGACGTGGTGCTGGTCGACGACACCGCGCTCACCGGGCGGCTGCCGTCGCGGCTCGCCGGACGCGCGGGGCCGGTGGACGTCATCGCCTCGAACGGGTTCGAGCAGCGCTCGCTGAGCTGGGGTTTTCGCTACGTGGACCCGCTGCGCGTGAGCTGGGTGACGCCGGCGGCGGGCTCGGTGGACGGCGGGACCTACGTGACGCTGTTCGGGACGGGCCTGGACGCCGAGACCGTGGTGCGTGTCGGTGGGGTCGTCGCGGAGATCGTGAACGCGGGCGACGGCGGCTCGCTGACGCTGCGGACGCCCCCGGGCGAGCTGGGCCCGGTGGCCCTCGAGGTCGTCGGGACGCTGGCGGCGCGCACGGTGAAGGGCGCTTTTGTCTATACGGATGCTGCGGATTCGGGGGCCACGCTGGAGGTCATCCACGTCTGGCCGGAGACCGCACCCGCGGCAGGCGGCGCCCAGATCGCCATCGCCATGCGCGGGCTGGCCAGCACGGCGGCGTCCAAGGGGGTCGAAGTCCAAATCGGTGGGGTTTCGGCTACGGTTTTGGAGACGATCCCGTCGGACGGGCTGTTGGTGGTCTCGGTGCCGCCGGGGACTCCGGGCAAGGCCGCCGTGACGGTGACCGCGGGCGCCACGGTGGCCAGTCGCAGCGACGTGTTCGCTTACGAGGCCGACCTGCGCGTCGACGCGGTGACCCCGGCGTCGGGCGGGACCAAGGGCGGGAACCGGGTGACCGTCGCGGGCGTCGGGCTGTCGCTGGCGACGGGCGTGAGCTTCGGGCATCTGCCGGGCACGGTGGTCGAGCAGTCGCCCGACGGTGGACTCTCGGTCGAGGTGCCGGCGGGCGTTCCGGGCCGCGTGGACGTCACGGTGACCGACGGCGGCCGCGTGACCACGGTGGCTGCGGGCTACGAATACCGCGCTTCGGGCGGGGCTCGGCTCTTGGCGGTGTCGCCGGCCGAGGGCTCGCAGTCCGGCGGCCGGCTGGTGCGCGTGCACGGCACGGGATTTCAAGGGGGGCTTGGCGGGCTGAGCTTTGGCGCGTCCGAGGGCGCGCGCTTCGAGGTCATCGACGACGCCACCGCGCACGTCTTCGCGCCGCGCGGCGACCCCGGCGCGGTCATCGTCGACGCGGGCGACGCCGGGCGATTGGCCATGGCCTACACCTACTTCGACCCGAAGGCGGGCTACGGCGGAGCGGGCGGCGGACCCACGCCCGAGGCGCTGAACGTCACGGTCATCGAGAGCACGACGCGCAAGCCCGTGCCGCAAGCCTACGTCATCTTCTGGGACGACATCGGGACCCCCTTCCAGGGCGTGACCGACGATCGCGGGCAGATCACGCTGTCGGACGTGGACTTCGGGCCGCCGTCGATGATCACCGCCGGCAAGGACAGCTACACCACGGCCAGCATCGTGGACTTCGACGCTCGGGACGCGACCTTGGCGCTGATCCCGCTGGTCGCGTCGCCGCCGGGTTCCGGCAATGGACGCGGGCCACAGCCGCTGCCGGACGGCGTGCTGAAGGGCCGGGTGCAGGGCTTCGACAAGTACATCATCCCGCCGCTGGGAAGCTGCGAGACCAAGCTGGGCGCTGGCGGATCGCTGGGCGGCGGCGCGAACTCGCTGTGCGCGGCCTGCGAGTCCGACAGCGACTGCTCGGGCGAGGGCTCGCGCTGCACGATCCTGGGCCAGCAGGGCAGCCGCTGCACGACCGCTTGCGAGACCGTGGCCGACTGCCCGGCTGGGTTCATGTGCGCGGGCGTCGGCTTCGGCGCGGTGCAGTGCGTGCCGTCGCCCGGGAAGGCCGTGGCGTGGTGCGGCACGTCGATCCCCGATGAGTTCAGCGGGGTGCAGTCCGCGCTCTCGCCCGACGGGTTCACCGACCCGGAGGCCAACTACGCGCTGGACAGCCGCCCAGGCGAGCACGCGGTCGTCTGCATGGGCGGCTATCTGGACCCCGACACCGACGTGTTCGTGCCGCTGCGCATGGGTGTGCGGCGGCACGTCTTCACGCAGCCGGGGGCGACGCTGTCGGCGCAGGACGTGACCCTGGACATCCCCCTGTCGCGGACGCTGCGAATTCGCCTCGACGACCCGCCGAAGGGGGCGACCGACGCGCGAAACTACTCGGCCGACGTCTTCCTGGACCTCGGCAGCGATGGCGTCTTCCCGATGCCGCAGCGCGCGGTCGGCATCGAGCAGGATCTCTTCGAACTGCCAGGATTTCCCGAGAAGTTCGAGGACAGCCTGTATGACGCGACCTACACGATTTACGCCAGCGCGCGCAGCGACGCGGCGGTCGCCGGCCTGACCAACAACGGCAGCTTCACCCTGCACAAGGGGATCACGGCCGTGAACGATGACGGGGTCTTCGAGGTGTTCCCGTCGGGGGCCGAGGTGACGCGGACCGGCATCACCCACGACGTGCTGGCGATGTACGGGACCGGCGACGGGCGCGTGTGGGCCGTCGGCGACGAGGGCCGCATCATCGCGTGGGACGGAGCGTGGTGGGCGCTGCAGCAGGCGCCGACGAAGAAGACCCTGCGCGCGGTCTGGGCGCTGTCGTCGAGCGACGCGTGGGCGGCGGGCGATGACGGGGCGGTGCTGCGGTACAACGGGCTCATCTGGCGCTCGGTCACGATGCCGGCGGGGCTCGCGGGGGCGAACTGGTGGGGGCTGACCGGCGAGCTGGGCAAGACCTGGCTGGTCGGCGACCGGGGCGTGTGGGCCTGGGACGCGGCGAGCGACGCGTTCACGCAGGTGTATACGGGGCCAGGGCCGGTGGCGGCGTGGCGCGGGATCTGGAGCGACGGCGCGTCGACCCTCTGGTTGGTAGGCGACGACGGGCGAATTCGGCGGGTCGGGCCCGCGGGGACCGAGGTGTTCGACGCGCAGGGCGACGACCTGCTGGCGGTCTCCGGCGCGAGCGGGAGCGACCTGTGGGCCGTGGGGCGACGCGGGCGAATCGTGCACTGGGACGGGACGCGGTGGTTCGACTTCCTGCCGAAGACGCGGCGCGACCTGCACGCCGTGCATGCGGCCGACGGAGCGACCGTGTGGGCGGCGGGCGATGCGGGCGCGATCCTGCGCTGGGACGGTCTGACCTGGCAGGTCCACGCCGAGGTCGACCACGTGGACCTGCGCGGCGTGCGGCGCACCGCGGACGGGCGGGTCGTGACGGGCGGCGCCCACGTCTTGGTCATCGGCCCATTCTTGCGCATCCCGAAGCCGGATAATCCAGGCGCCGACAGGGTGTTTCGCGGGCTGGACCTGCGCTGGGCCCTGGACGACGGCGAGGACGGCGACTTCACCTACGTACAGCTGACCGAGGGGCGCGGGTTCCCGTTCTGGACGCTGATGGTCGACGGGCGCCACCGCTCGGTGCCGCTGCCGGATCTCGAGGCCGCGTGGGGACTGCGGGCGATCTGGGAGGGCCCGGGCTACGTGCGGCTCCTGCGGGTCAAGATGCTGGGCTTCGACATCGACGACCACGACACCTCGCAGCTTAGCCAGTTCCTGTGGCGGTCCTGGGCGTCGGGCGATATCGAGGTGGACTGGCCGGCGTCGGCGCGCTGAGCGGGCTGGTGAAACGAGGGGCGATCGTCTTTTCGCTCGCAGCGATCTCGGTGTTTTCGGGGAGCGCGGCGGCGGCGTGGACCGACGGGCTGGACGAGCGGCTGCCCTTGGCGACGCTGGTGCGGCCTGAGCTCGCCGAGCAGGCCCCGTCAGCGCTTCGCACCTACCGCCGGACGCTCTTGCGGCGGCTCTTGCTGGACGAGGGGCACGTGGCGGTCGCGGCGCCGCGGGATCTCCACGACGTGGTGCTGCTGACGACCGTGAGCGCGCTGCTCGAGGGGGCTGCGGGCGAGACCGCGGCGGACCGAGTGGACGCGGTGCGGGCGGCCTACGTGGTGTTCATGGCCGCGGGCGCGCTGAAGGAGGATCCGCGGCTTCGAGAGGCGCTCGGCGGCCTCGCGACGACGACGGAGAAGGCGCGGACACGCGAGCTCTTCGCGGCGTTGGCGCGGAGCGTCGAGGGGTTCGAGGACCTCGGGCGGGCCTGGTTTCCGGCGGCGCTGCACGCGGCGCTTGAAGATGGGGACGCTGGCGCGGAGCTTCATCACCTGCGTGGGCTGTGGCTGGAGCGGGAGGGGCGGCGCGCCGAAGCGACGAACGCCCTGCTGGCATCCGTGGAATTGAAGCCGACGGTGCCGGCGATGGTGGACCTGTATCGGATGCTGGTGGCCGAGGCGCGCCGGCAGGACGCGGCGACCTTGGCGGCGGCGCTGGTCCCGCGGGCGCCGGGGGTGGCTGGGACGCTGCAGCGCGCGCTCGAGGCGGCGGGCGACCGCGCGATGACCGCGGTCTATGAAGACCCGCGCTACCAGCCCTCGGTCGACGCGCGGCTCGAGCAGGCGGTCCGCTACCGGCGGATGGGGCAGGCGAGCTCGGCGTTGGTCACGCTGGAGGCGCTGCAGCGGGAGGCGCCGGCGGATGTGCGCGTGCAGGGGTTGTCGGCTGAGCTGTGGTTGGAGGCCGAGCGATTCGGGCGGCTGGCGGCGCTCTTCGAGGCGGCGGCGGCCGATGGGGGGCTGTCGCGCCGGTTGCTGGAGGCGCGGGTGGCCGCGGTGGTGACGGCGCGGCTGGAGAGGGCGCGAGGCGGCGCTGGCCACGCGCTCGCGGATGGGGACGTGGCGGCGGATCTTGCGAAGCTCGAGGCGCTGGGGGTGGAGGCGGCGACGCTGCGCGGTCTCGAGGTGGTGCTGGCGCTGGCGGCGCGGCCGGCTGAGCGCGCGGGTGTGGAGGCGGCGATCACCAAGCTGGGAGCTGTCGATTCGACGGGGCTGGACAGCTCGCGCCTGATGGCGGCGGCCTGGCTGGCCATGGGCGAGCCGGACCGGGCGATGTGGGCGCTGGCGCAGCGGCTGCCGGGGTTGGGGGCGGCCGACGGGGCGGCGGTGGCGGTGCTGCTGGCGGGCCTGGAGCTGACTTACGCGGCGCGGGCTGGCGATCGGGGCATGGTCGCGCGGGCGCTGGACCGACTGGAGCGCACGCCGGAGCCCGCCGCGGTGGGGCTGGCGGCGCTGCGGGAGTATCACCGGCTGATCGCGGGCCGGGTCGCCGTGTGGTGGCGCGACAAGCGTGGCGCCTCGAGGCCGACCGAGGACGACGGCGAGGTGTTGCTGGCGTTGTTGCCGCTGGTGGACCGTCTGGACCCGACCGTGGCCGTGGAGCGAAAGGCCGCGCGGGGGGCCGCGCTGTCGGCGGCGGCGCTCTACGCGTGGCGCGGCGAGCAGGAGCGGGCGGTCGCGGCGCTGGCGGTGGCGCGGCGAATCGGGCCGGCGGACGCGCTGGGCTGGGTCGCGGCGGGACAGGCGGCCGTGGTCGGCGGTGACGCGGCGGGGGCGCTGGCGGCGTTCGATGAGGCGCTGGCGGCCTCTCCGAGCGCGCGGGTGGCCTTCGTGGCGCGGAAGTGGGCTGCGCTCGCGGCGAATCGCCTGGGGGACACGGACACGATGCGCGAGCACTTCAAGGGGATGCTCGCGCTGTGGGACGCGGCGGGCGCGGCGGACGTGCGGACCGGGGACCAGCCCTACGCGCTGGGCAGCGGCGAGGCGGGGGTCGCGGTGCGGCTGGAGCCGGGGATGCCGCTGCGAGTCGCGGTGGACGTCGCGCCGATCGTCGTGCTGCTACCTGACTTTCCGCACGATCGGTCGCAGATTCAGGGCATCGTCGCCGCCGGGGAGCGCGAGCCGAGCGCGGGCAAGACGCCTTGACCGTGGCGGCGGCGGCGGCAAGATGGGGCGAATTCGTTCGGGAGGCTCGGGTGCGGAACTATCAGGTGCGGACGGCGATTGCGCGGTGGTTGGTGGTCGCGATCGCGTGGGGTGCGTTGATGGCGTGCGGCCGCTCGCCCTCGCCGGACCCGGCGTCATCTGCTGCCCCGGCCGCGAAGGTGGCCGCGCCCATCGCGGCGACGGCGGTGTCTGCGCTGAGTGAGGCCGACCGCGCGGCGGCGGCCCTGCCCGAGGAGGAGCTCCCGGAGCTTCCCGAGAAGCCGACGCGGGCGTTGCCCGACGGCGTGTTCGTCGGGGCCGCGCGCGAGATCGAGGGCAGCCTCATCGAGATCGTCGTGCGCTCCGGCGAGGTGACGGAGGCGCGCTACGTGGGTCCGACGGCTGACGAGAAGCCGATTCTCCTGTCCGGGCGCGGGAATCCGGACGCCGACGCCTTGGCGCTCACCGGCCGAAACGACCGAGACTACGTGCAGATCCGCGGTAGCTTCGTCGACGCGGAGCGCGTCATGGGGACCTACACCGGTGGGCTGGCGCGCAAGGTGGTCGAGGGCGAATGGTACGCGGTGCGGCGCTGAGAGGGTGTGGCGATGGTCGGACCGAGCGGGGCACCAGCGACGTATTTTCAGGGACTTACGAGCGGAGGGCGCTTGCCGAGTGCAAGAAAGCGACGGGCGCAAGTTCCTGAAAAGACATGAGCAAGCCAAGCGACGGGAGAACATCGCGACACCCCCTGCGGGTGAGGCCAGCCGACTATGAGGACGGCGTGCCGATCGGCTGGCTGATCCTGGATGGCCTCGATGATGCGCCGTCGGGGGATCGCGGGCTGGCGGACGTCGGCGATGAGCCTGTCGACGTGGGGTCGGGGATCGTCGAGGCGGCGATCGGCAACGGCGCGTGGCTTTGGGTCGCCGACGAGCATGAGGGGATCGCGGGCGGGGTGCGCGTGACCGGGCGCGAGCTGCAGCGGTCACGCCACGTCGGCGATCTCGTGGTGTTGGTGCACCCGACGGCGCGGCGACGCGGTGTGGGGACGGCGCTGGTGAAGGCGATCGTCGAGGCGGCGCGGAACTCCAGCAGGTTCAGCAAGCTGTCGGCGCGCGTGGCCGCTGATGACGAGGCGCTGCGGCGAACGCTGATGGCCTCGGGTCCGTGGGAGCTCGAGCGCGTGGAGATCGGGGCCCTGGCGCGCGGTGCGGCGCGGGTCGACGTCCACGTTTTCGGGCTGCAGGTGGGCCAGTGACCATTGGCGAATCGCAATAGGCGCATCGAGTTGGATCGTTGTGCTACATTTCGCCGCCGTTGGCCCAGGAGGGGTTCGGATGCGTGGCTGGCTCTGTGTTTGCGGTGTCGCGGTGGCGATGGTCTTCGGCGCGTGCGGTTCGACGACCGTCATCCCCCAGGCCGACAGTCAGGTCGGGGACATCCCGGCGGTTGACGGGGCAGGCGACGAGGGGGCGGACTCCACGGGGCTGTCAGACACGCTCGAAGACGTCGAGCCCGAGGTCGAGATCATCCAGGCGAAACCTGGCGAATTCGGCTATCCGTGCGACGCGAACGACGAGTGCTTCAGCAACTTCTGCGTGCCGACGCCGGGCGGCTCGGTGTGCACGTCGCTGTGTGAGAGCGCTTGCCCTGACGGGTTCGTGTGCCGTCCGCAGCTCGCGGGCGACGTCACCTTCGTCTGCCTGCCCAAGTGGCTGTACCTGTGTTCGCCCTGCAACGTCGCGTCGGATTGCACGCAAAGCGCGTCGGACGTGGGGCATTTCTGCATCGACTACGGCGCGGAAGGGAAGTTCTGCGGCGGCGAGTGCAAGTCGGACGGCCGCTGCCCGAGTGGCTACTCGTGCAAGAACGTGCCGGTGGGCGGCGGCGTCATCGAGAAGCAGTGCGTGCCCGACGACGGGACCTGCGAGTGCTCGCCCCTGTCGGTCCAACTGCAGCTCGACACGACGTGCACCGTGGCCAACGAGTTCGGCAGCTGCCGCGGCGGCCGCGTCTGCGCGCCGAACGGCCTGACGCCCTGCGACGCCTCGACGCCCTCGGAAGAGAAGTGCAACGGCATCGACGACAACTGCAACGGCGCGACGGACGACCTGCCGCCCAACTACCAGTGCGCCAAGCAGAACGTGAACGGCGTGTGCTTGGGCAAGGGCACCTGCATCGGCGGCGTCGAGATCTGCGACGCGCCGGCAGCACAGCCCGAGATCTGCGACGGGGTCGACAACAACTGCGACGGCGCCACCGACGAGGCCTTCGTCGACACCGACCTGGACGGCAAGAAGGACTGCATCGACGAGGACGACGACGGCGATGGCATCCCGGACACCACCGACAACTGTCCGCTGGTGGCGAACCCCGATCAGCTCAACACCGACGGCGACAGCCAGGGCAACGCCTGCGACCCCGACGACGACAACGACAACTCGCCCGACGAGGTCGACTGCGCCCCGCTGGACGGCAACGTGAAGCCAGGCGCCATCGAGCTGTGCGACAGCATCGACAACGACTGCAACGGCCTCACCGACGACAATCTCTGCGACGACGCCAACCCCTGCACCGACGACAAGTGCCAAGGCGCCGCCTGCGTCCACACCCCGAACAACAACCCCTGCGACGACGGCACGGTCTGCACCCAGAGCGACAAGTGCGTCGGCGGCGTGTGCGTGGGCAACAACCCGCTCGATTGCACGGACAACAAGAAGTGTACCGAGGACCTGTGTGACCCGGTGACGGGCTGTTCGAACAAGCAGGCGCCCGACGGCTACCCGTGTGACGACGGTTCGCTCTGCACCACGGGTGACAAGTGCACGAACGGCCAGTGCGCCGGCAACTTCACCCCCTGCGTTGAGACCAATCCCTGCAAGTCAGCGGGCAGCTGCAACCCGACCACCGGTTGTCCGACGCCGACCAACAATGACGGCGCGGCCTGCGTGGCGAGTAGCAGCGAATGCCCCCAGGGCACCTGTGGCGGCGGCCAGTGCTTCTCTAAGTCCGGTGTCTCGTGCCAGACCAAGGTCTCGATCGACCTTTGTCAGGACGCGAAGGTCAGCGGAATCTGCGGCGGCGACGGCAAGTGCTCGCCCACTAGCACCGGCAACCCGAACGACTGCCCTGGATGCTTCGGAATCTGCATCAAGTGCTTCATACCGGTGTGCATTCCGTTCTAGCGTCGCCAGTCACTGCTCCGGCGGCGCACCAGCGCCGGCCGTCGACTAGGGCGCTGGGCACTGGTCCGGCACTACCCGCTCGAAAGCCGTGAACGGGTAGAGGGCGTTGTTGCTGTCTCCGCCCGCGGGGATCGTGCGCAGCCCGCATACTGAAGCGCCATTCGGACCAACTGCGATCGACGAGCAATCTGCGAGATCCTCGAGGTGGGCGAGACCGGTAAGGCCGCCCGCTGGGTCGACCCCCGCCAAGACGGTTCGGCGCGGGTCCGAAGCGGCTCCGAGACGGTAGCGCTCGCCGGACGGCGCCTGAAGCTCCCAGCCGGTCGCGAGTCCGAGCATAGACCCGTCGTTCGCAAGGAACGGAAACAGGAAGCCACCTGACGGAGAGCAATGGAGTGGCCCAGCCGAGGCGCCGTCGCTATCGAAGCGCACGGGACAGATTGGAGGCGTTCCTGCGATCTCCGGGTCCGCGTAGGCAGTCGTCATCTGCTCGTTGGCGTCCGTGACGGTGAGCTCCTGATGATAGCTGACGGTGGCGACCAGTCCGGCGCTGGCGTTGTAGTCGAGCGCCGCGAGTTGCTCATCGTTCGGACCATCGGCGTACATCTGTTGCAGACCCGCCCCGTCCGCCGCGAACTTCGCAAATACATAGCCCCGGCCGCCGAGGGGGTCGAACGTGCTCGCCCCAGGCGCCACCAGCGCGACTGGCCCGTTCGCCGCGATCCCCACCGCCAAGCTGCCGTCGCCTGCGGCCCGCGCGAGGATCCGCGAGCCCTCGGCAGCCTCGCTCAACCAGCCGATCTCGCGCGCGACGGCCCCCTCCCCTCCCGGGGTCCATGTGAGGAACGCCAAGCCAACGGTTCCGGCGCCGGCGGCCGGGAGCCCGGGGAGCGAATTTCCCTTAACCACGGGCGCGACGACGAGCTCGCGGTGTGTCGCCAAGATCCCGATGCGGCTCGGGGTGCTCGGCGCGTAGAATGGCGCGACGGGCACGAGCCCCGTCGGCAGCGACAACACCCAACCGAAGGCCCCGCTCGGCCCGAAATAGACGAGCGCGTACGCAGCCCCAGCAGGATCCGCGGGGATCTCTGTCGCGCCTGAGGCCGGGATAGTCAAGCTGCCGTCGTGCTTGATGACGATGACCAGCCCGCCATCGGGCGTGAAGGCGGACGACTCGACGCGCAAATTCCCTGAGCCGCCGACAGGGCGGAAGTGGGTGAGGGCGCCTGACGAATCGACGCCGTACACCCAGATCCCGCGGACGTACTCGGACGGGCCGGTGGAGGTCGGGGGGAGGAACTCCTTCTCACCGCCGGCGTGGTGGAGGGTGGTCGGTACGTGCACCTCGACGACAACGGTCACCCCGCCTGTGGGGGTCAAGCCGTGGGCCACACGGTTTGAGAACGAGAGCGGCGACATCAAGACCTCCCACTCTGTCTCGACGTCCTCGAGGGGCACGGCCAAGCAGGTACCGCCGTTGCAGGTGTCGGCGGTCGTGCAAGCGTCCTCGTCGTCACACGCCGCGCCATCGGCGAGCGGACTGTGCTGGCAGTTGCCAGTGGATGCCTGGCAGGAGTCCGTCGTACACGGGTTGAAGTCGTCGCAGAGCTTGGCCGCGCCACCGCATTTGAGCGATTTGCATACGTCGCCGAGGGTGCAGGGCTTTCCGTCGTCGCAGGCGGCACCGTCCACGGCTGGCGTGGGCGCGCAGGAGCCGTCGAGCGGATTGCACTCGCCGACGAGGCAGACCCCGTCGAACTCCGAGCAGTCCTTCGGGGTGCCGACGCAGACGCCGGCTGCGCAGGTGTCGGGGAGGGTGCAGGGGTCGCCGTCGTCGCAGGGGGTCCCTGTTTCGGGTTGGTAGGTGCAGCCCGCGCCGAAGGGATCGCAGGTCGGCGGGGCTTCGCAGGGACCGGCTGGCGGGCAGGCGGCGGCTGAGACACAGAGGGGCTCGGCGTCGGGGCCCGTGTCCGCGTCGGCGTCCGGTTGCGCGTCGGGCTCGGCGTCGGCGTCCGCCTGGGCGTCGATCTCGGGCTCAGCGTCGATCTCGGGCTCAGCGTCGATCTCGGCGTCGGCGTCCGGCTGGGCGTCGATCTCAGGTTCAGCGTCAGCGTCCGGTTCAGCGTCGATCTCGGGCTCGGCGTCAGCGTCCGGCTCAGCGTCGATCTCGGGCTCAGCGTCGACCTCGGGCTCGGCGTCGGCGTCCGGGCCGAGCTCGGGCGGCGCGTCCGCGTCGGCGTCTGCCGCGGCGTCCGGGCTTACCTCGGCCAGCGCGTCGGCTTCGACCTCGGCGTCCGGCGTCGGGGCGAGGTCGCCGCTTGTGTCCGCGTCCGCGCGGGGGAGGACCTTTGGGTAGGGCGGCGGCTCGACGCAGGCGGCGACAAGGACGGCGAGCGCTGCGATAATCGTGAGGTGCGGTCGGGACATCGGATGGCTCCGCTGCTTTCGTGTAGCTCGCTTCGCGCTGCGAAACGGGGGCCGACAGCCGAGCGTACCTCAAGGCAGCCGGGCGCGGTAGGCGGTCCAACCGTTACGGGCTGGAAACGGGCTCGAAATGCGGGTTTGCGATCGTTGAGTCCGGTCCCGACCGGGGTAGCGGCTGCGGAGATGACGGGCCGCCGTCGCTCTCCACGGGAAGCGCAGAGCGGCGGCGGTACCCCCTCCGGGCCGTCGCCGCTCTGCTTTCTACTCTCCCGAACACGGGTCTGCGCTGCCCGTCCGGGGCGCCCCACGCTTCCCCCAGGTGGCGACTTCCGTTATGGAAAGCGCCGCACCCGACCAGGACGCCACGTGGACCCCAACGCCCGCATCGCCCAGTTTCAGGACCTCAAGCAGCGCTTTCCCCAGATGGAGCAGCCCCGCTGGAGCCTCGCGACCGCGTTCGAGGGCGCCTCACGCTTTGAAGAGGCCGTCGTCGAGTTCCGCGAGCTTGTGGCGATAAAGCCCGACTACTGCGTCGCGTTCTTGCACCTCGGCTGCTGCCTCATCGAGCTGGAGCGCTACGCCGAGGCCGTCGAAGCGCTCGAGTCCGCCCACGCCCTCGCGGTCGCCCAGGGCCACATGGCGCCCAAGCAGGAAGCCGAGATGCTCATCGAGCAGGCCCGCGAAGAGATGTAGCGCCGCGCGCTACTCCGCCGCCTCGTCATCCGGCGCCTTCAGCTCGTCGAAGTCATCCTCCGCCGAGTCGACCCCGAGCGCCTCGTTCGCCTTGTCGCGCTGCTCTTGCAGCTTCTGCTGCTCGGCGACGAAGGCCGGGTCGGGCCGGAGGAAGTTGGTATACACGAAGTATCCCGCTCCCGCGGCGCCGATGAGCACGACCAGGAGCACGACCTTCCAGTTCTTCTTCAGTGCGTCCACGTTCCCCTCCTCGCTTCCAAAGTCGCCGATGCGACCTAGTAAAAGGAAGGGCCGGCAGCAGCTCACACCACCGTCCGGCCCCGCGCGCCTGTCCCCACCGCTCCGCGCATGGGGACAGGCCCTTCGACAATCGCCAGCTCGCGCTGACTACATCGCCGGCGTCAGGCTGACCTTCACCTCGACCTCGTCGGCCACCTTCACGCCCGCGATGTGCTCGGGCGGGTTGACGCCGAAGTCGCGGATGTTGAGCTTGAAGACGGCGCGCACGACCAGCACGTCGGTCTTGATCCAGGCCTTCTTCGTCTCCTCGGTCGCCTTGCGGAAGGTGATGAACGCCTTCGCCTTCACGGGCTTGGTGACACCCTTGATGGTGATGTTGCCGCTGACCGTCGCCTCGACCTTCTTGCCGTCGGCGAGCGCCTTCGCCTTGGTCTCCACCTTATCGATGGTGAAGCTGATCGTCGGGTGCGCCTTCGCGTCCAGCCAGTCCGCGCCCTGAAGGTGCTCGTCGCGCATGGGGATGCCCGTGCGGATCGACTCGACCGGGATGCTGAGGCTGCCGGTGGCCGCCGAAGGGTTCGCCAGGTCCACCTTGAGCTCGCCGGTCACCGCGCTGGTGACGCCGGTGATGGCCTCGAAGGGAGCGTCGTTTTCGAAGGCGATGCGGTTGAGGCCGCCTTGCTCGGGGCTCATCTTGAAGGAGGTGGCCTCGGCCAGCGCGGCGGAAGCCATCAGGGCCACGGCGGCCACGGAAGCGATAAGAATCTGGGAAGTTCTGACGATCATGGGCTCTCTCCTCTCCTCGTCCACCGAGGTCGATTGATATCTAATCATTTAACTTCGAACTATTTGAAAGTCAACCACCGCGGCGAGGCAAAGGTTCCTCGCTGTCGACCGAGTCGACGCTGGCGGGTGAGGTTGCATGGGGGGTACGCGCGCCGGCTGAGGATGGTTACCGGCCCGCACTCGTCGAGGCGTCAAACCGAACCAAACCGGGCCTTCGCGGGCCGCCAGCGCCGCCTCCCAGCGGGGATGCATCGTTGACACCGGCTTCGGCGCGGTGATAGCAACTCGGCTCCGTAAGTCGCCGGGAGCCGCGTGTGAGCAAGACGTTTCAAGGGCTCATCCTGGCCCTCCAGGACTTCTGGGCAAGCCACGGCTGCCTCATCGTCCAGCCTTACGACACCGAGAAGGGCGCCGGCACCTTCAACCCCTCGACCTTCCTGCGCGCGCTGGGCCCCGAGCCGTGGCGCGCCGCCTACGTCGAGCCCTGCCGCCGCCCCGCCGACGGCCGCTACGGCGAAAACCCCAATCGGTTGCAGCACTATTTCCAGTATCAGGTGCTGCTGAAGCCCTCGCCGCCGGACGTCCAGGACCTCTACTTGAAGAGCCTGGTCGCCATCGGCATCGAGCCGGCGCGACACGACATCCGCTTCGTCGAGGACAATTGGGAGTCGCCGACCGTCGGCGCGTGGGGCCTGGGCTGGGAGGTCTGGCTCGACGGCATGGAGATCACCCAGTTCACGTACTTTCAGCAGGTCGGCGGCATCGAGCTGGACCCGATCTCGGCCGAGCTCACCTACGGCCTCGAGCGCATCGCGATGTACCTGCAGGACGTCGACAACGTGTACGACCTCGTGTGGGCGCCGGGCGTGACCTACGGCGAGGTGAAGCACCAGGACGAGGTCGAGTTCTCGCGCTTCAACTTCGAAGAGGCCGACGTGCCCTTCCACCGCGAGCTCTTCGACCGCTACGAGTCGGAGTGCTTGCGGTTGCTGGGGCTGGGGCTGGTCTTGCCGGCCTACGACTACTGCATGAAGTGCTCGCACGCGTTCAACCTGCTGGACGCGCGCGGGGCCATCAGCGTGGCCGAGCGGCAGAAGACGATTTTCCGCGTGCGGACGCTGGCCAAGGGCGTCGCGGAGGCCTACATCCAGCAGCGCGAGGCCATGGGCTTTCCGATGCTGAAGGGCGCCGGGGGTGCCGAATGAGAGAGCTGCTCTTCGAGCTCGGCACTGAGGAGATCCCTGCGCGGTTGCTGCGCGGGGCACGCCAAGAGCTGTGTCAGCGGCTGGCCGAGGGGCTCGAGGCCATCGGGCTCGAGTACGAGAACATCCACGGCTACGCGACGCCGCGGCGTCTGGCTGTGGTCGCGGCGGTGGCGGAGCGCCAGCCCGACCGCACGGCCGAGATGCTCGGGCCGCCCTACGACGCGGCCTTCGACAAGGACGGCAACGCCACGGCGGCGGCGGAGGGCTTCGCGCGCCGTCACGGGGTCAGCGTGGACGCGCTCGAGCGCCGCGCCACCGACAAGGGCGACCGCATCGGGGTCACCGTTCACACGCCCGGGCGTGACGCCACCGAGCTGCTCGCCGAGATCCTGACGACCTGCGTCGACAAGCTGACGTGGCCCAAGGCGATGCGCTGGGGCAGCCGGCGCGAGAACTTCATCCGGCCGGTGCACTGGATCGTCGCGCTCTTCGACGGCGCGGTGCTGCCGCTGGAGTGGGGCGGCGTGCAGTCGGGCAACATGACGCGCGGCCACCGGTTCATGGCGCCCGAGCCCTTCGAGGTGCACACGGCGCTGTCGTGGTTGGACGGCCTGCGCGAGCGCTACGTCGAGCCCGACGCGGCCGCCCGCGAGGAGCGGGTCGAGACGGGTGCGGCGCGGTTGGCGGCCGACGTCGACGGCATCCCGGCGCTGGATGAGGCGCTGCTGGAAGAGGTCGGCGGCATCGTGGAGTGGCCGGTCCCCCTGCTCGGGAACTTCGAGGCCAGCTACCTCGAGCTGCCGAAGTCGGTCATCACGACCCCGATGACGGTGCACCAGCGGTACATCCCGATTCTGAACTCCGCCGGCGACCTGACTCGACACTTCATCATCGTGGCGGGCACCGAGGCGACCGACCCGTCCGTGGTCTCCGCGGGCAACGGTCGCGTGCTGCGCGCGCGCCTGGCCGACGCGCGCTTCTTCTTCGAGCAGGACACCCGGCGCACGCTGGAGTCCTTCGTCGAGAAGCTCGAGGAGCGCGTGTTCCTGCAAGGTCTCGGGACGATGCGGGCGCGCGCCTCCCGCCTCGAGACCCTGTCGCGGGAGCTGGTGGCGACGCTGGCGCCCGACGACGCTGCGGCGCCTGAGTTGGCAGCGCGGGCTGGCTTTCTTGCGAAGGCCGACCTCGCCAGCGACATGGTGGGTGAATTCGCACAGCTCCAGGGCGAGATGGGCATGGAGTACGCCCGGCGCGCCGGCGAACACCCCCAGGTGGCGGCTGCGATTTTTGAGCACTACCAGCCGCGCTCGGCGACCGACGACATCCCGGAGAGCACCATCGGTCGGGCCGTCGCCTTGGCCGACAAGCTGGACGCGCTCGTCGGCTGTTTTTCGCTGGGGCTCGAGCCGACGGGCTCCGCCGACCCCTACGCCCTGCGGCGCCAGGCCCTCGGCGTCATTCGCATCCTCGAGGAGGCGGACCCGGCCCCCGGCGTGGCGGAGGTGCTCGAGATCGCGCGCGACGCTTACGGGACCTCGCTCTCCGCGGCGTGGCCGCCGGTGCGCGAGCGGCTGCTGGAGTTCTTCCGCGGGCGCATGAAGGCCGCCCTGGCTCAGGACTACACGCCGGACTTCGCCGAGGCCGTGCTGGCCGTGGGTTTCGACGACCCGGCAGACGCCCGCGGACGCCTGGAGGCGCTCTTCGCCATGAAGCGCACCGACGGCTGGGACGCGCTGGCTGCGGCGGTCAAGCGCGTGCGGAAGATCATCGAGGACGCGGTGGTCACCCCGCTGGACCCGGCATCGCTCACCGAGCCGGCGGAGCGCGCGCTCTACGACGCGTGGCTCGCGGTGGAGCGCGCGGCGTCGGCCGACTTGGACGCGGGCGAGTACGCCAGCGCGCTGGAGGCCCTGGCGACGCTCGGCCCGGCCATCGCGCGCTTCTTCGACGACGTGATGGTGATGAGCGAGGTGCCCGCCGAGCGCGCCCGTCGCCTCGCCCTGTTGGCGGCCGTCGACGGGCTCTTCCACCGTATCGCCGCCTTCGACCGGGTCTCCACCTGAGCGCATCACCTGCGGACCGTTCATACGTGTGGCAGGACGCCCGACTGGGCCGCGGCAACTTCTCGACTGAACCGACTCCAATGGCGCCCTCCCCTGGGCGCTCCGCAATCGTGGAATTTCACTGATGACTGAGACGCGCTACGTCTACAATTTCGGAGCGAGCGAGGCCGATGGCTCCGCCGCGATGAAGAAGATCCTCGGCGGAAAGGGTGCGAACCTGGCCGAGATGACCCGCCTCGGGCTGCCCGTGCCGCCCGGCTTCACCGTGTCGACGGCCGCCTGCCTCGAGTTTCTGGCGGACAACCAGCGGTTCCCGGACGGGCTGCACGCGGAGGCCGACGCCGCCCTGACCCTGCTCGAGAGCCGGATGGGCGTGCGCTTTGGCGACGCGGGCGGTCCGCTGCTGGTCAGCGTGCGCTCGGGCGCGGCCGTGTCGATGCCCGGCATGATGGACACCGTCCTGAACCTCGGCCTCAACGACGCCACCGTGGTCGGGCTGGGCGAGCTGACCGGCAACCCGCGCTTTGCGTGGGACAGCTACCGGCGCTTCATTCAGATGTACGCGAACGTGGTGATGGGCCTGCGCACGGACATCCTCGAGCAGTACCTCGAGCGCGCCAAAGACCTCGAGGACTGCCTGCTGGACAGCGAGCTGTCCGTGGACGCGCTCAAGGCCTTGGTGGCCGACTACAAGCAGACCGTGCTCGACCTCTCCGGCACGCAGTTCCCGCAGGACCCGCGCGAGCAGCTCTGGAACGCCATCGGCGCCGTCTTCCGCTCGTGGAACACCCGCCGCGCTGTCGACTACCGCAACTCCGAGAGCATCCCCCACGACCTCGGCACGGCCGTGAACGTGCAGGCCATGGTCTTCGGGAACATGGGCGACGACTCGGCGACCGGCGTGGCCTTCACCCGCGACCCGAAGAACGGCACGCCGCGCTTCTTCGGCGAGTGGCTGCCGAACGCCCAGGGCGAGGACGTGGTCGCCGGGATCCGCACGCCGCAGCCGATCAATATCGCCAGCGGCGCGCTCAGCGACGAGGTGACCCTCGAGACGGCGATGCCGACGGTCTACGTCGAGCTGGTGCGCCTGTATCACGTGCTGGAGTCGCACTACCGCGACATGCAGGACATCGAGTTCACGGTGCAGCAGGGGCGGCTGTGGTTGCTGCAGACGCGGACCGGCAAGCGCAGCCCGCGCGCCGAGGTTCGCATCGCGGTGGACATGGCGAACGAAGGCCTCATCACGCGCAAGCAAGCGATTATGCGAGTCCGCACCGAGACGATCGAGCGGCTGCTGCACCCGCAGATCGACCCCTCGGCCGAGCGCGTGGTGGTCGCGACGGGCCTCGGCGCGTCTCCGGGGGCGGCGACCGGCAAGGTGGTCTTCTTCGCGGACGACGCGGTCGAGCGTGCCGGGCGCGGTGAGGCGGTCATCCTGGTGCGTCGCGAGACCTCGCCCGAGGACATCCACGGGATGCTCAGCGCGCGCGGCATCCTGACGGCGCGCGGGGGCATGACCAGCCACGCGGCCGTGGTGGCGCGCGGCATCTCCAAGCCGTGCATCGTCGGCGCCACCGAGATCGAAGTCGACGCCAACGCGCGGACGATGACGGTCGGCGATCTGGTCGTTCGCGAAGGCGACATCGTGACGCTGGATGGCGGCGACGGCACCGTGATGCTGGGCGAGATGCCGACGATTCAGCCCGAGCCCACCGCCGACCTGCACGAGCTGATGAGCTGGGTCGACGAGGTCCGCCGCCTCAAGGTCTACACGAACGCCGACACGCCGCGGGACTGTCAGGTGGCCCGCGACTTCGGGGCTGAGGGCATCGGCCTGTGCCGCACCGAGCACATGTTCTTCGACGAAGAACGCATCATGGCCGTGCGCGAGATGATCCTGGCCGATGACGAGCAGGGGCGCCGCCGCGCGCTCGAGAAGATCCTGCCGATGCAGCGCACGGATTTCCGCGGCATCTTCAAGGTGATGGACGGGCTGCCCGTCATCATCCGCCTGCTGGACCCGCCGCTGCACGAGTTCCTGCCGCAGACCGAGCGCGAGATTCGCGCGATCGCCGACGAGCTGGGCGTCGACGCCGAGGAGCTGGACGCGAGAAACCGCGCGCTCCACGAGGTCAACCCGATGCTGGGGCATCGCGGCTGCCGGCTCGGCCTGACCTACCCTGAGATCTACGAGATGCAGGTGCGCGCCATCTTGGAGGCCGCCGTGGAGGCGGTCCGCAAAGACGGCGTCACCGTGAACCCGATGATCATGATCCCGCTGGTCGGGCACGTGCGCGAGCTGTCGTTCTTGCGCGAGGTCGTCGACGCCACCGCGCGGCGCGTGCTGGAGGAGGGCAAGGTCGAGGTCCCCTACAAGGTCGGCACGATGATCGAGCTGCCGCGGGCCTGCCTGACCGCCGACGAGATCGCCGCGGAGGCCGACTTCTTCAGCTTCGGCACCAACGACCTCACGCAGACCACCTTCGGCATCAGCCGCGACGACTGCCCGCGCTTCTTGCCGCTCTACGTCGACGTCGGCATCTTGCCCATCGACCCCTTCGTGTCGCTGGACCCGGCCGTCTGCGAGCTGGTGCGGATGGCCACCCAGAAGGGCCGCAGCGTCAAGCCCGACCTGTCCATCGGCATCTGCGGCGAGCACGGCGGCGAGCCGCGCTCCGTCGCGTTCTGCCACCACATCGGCCTGGACTACGTGTCCTGCTCGCCGCCGCGCATCCCGGTGGCCCGACTGGCAGCCGCCCACGCCGCCCTCGCGGAGGGCAAGTGAGCCCTCGAATCGTCAGGAACGCGCTCGGTGTTTTGGCGCTCGCGCTGTGCTGCGTGACCGCGTGCAAGACGCGCGAGCTGGGCTCGCCGCACCCCGGTGACGCCTTCAGCTACCCGGTCGCCGTGGCCGCAGACCCGGGCGGGCGCCTCATCTGGGTGACCAGCGGCAACTTCGACCTCGCGTGGCGGGGCGGCGCGGTCTTGGCCATGGACGTCGTGACCCACGACTTCGTGGTCGACGCGAAGGGCAACCCGGTCGGCTTTCAAGTCGGCGGTTTCCCAGGCCCCTTCGTCATCCAGCCGCGCGCCAACAACCCGTCGATTCGCGACGGCTACATCCTCAGCCGGCAGGAAAACGCGCTCTACCACGTGACCCTGTCGGGCGACCCCAACGCGCCCGAGATCGCGTGTGAGGGTGGCGTCCGGATGAAGACCGGCATGCTCGATTGCCCCGGCACCGAGGACATGGACCCGCTGCGCCTGGAGGACCCGGACAACGACGGCAAGTACCGCACCATCCGGCTTGGCGAAGACCCCTACTCGGTGATGCTGCACCCGGCGGCCGCGGGCCAGAGCGACGACCTGCTGCTGACCAGCGCGTTCATCGACGGCACCGCGGCGATCTTCACGGTCAACGACGGCGCGCCCGAGCTCGTCGACTCCACGCGGCTGTCGACGGGCCTCTACGCCTTCGCGGAGAACCCCAAGACGCGGCGCATCTACGCCACGTCGAAGAGCTCGACCGCCATCGAGGTCCTCGAGGTGCGCGCGCCCGACCCGGACGCCGAGCCCGTCCTCGACTCCGACGGCAACGTCCAAGACCCGCACCCCGAGCTGATTCGCCAGCGCAGCATCTCGGTCCCGACCGCGCTGCTCGGCGACACGGGCCGCGGCCTCGCCTTTTCCGCTGATGGCAACACGCTATTTGTCGCGTACCGGTCGCCCTCGTCGGTCGTGATGATCGACGTCTCCATCGGGCCTGACGGGGTCCCCCTCGACCGCGTCATCGCCAAGATCCCCGTGGGATTTCGGCCCAGCGCCATCGCCGTCGTGCCCGCCATCCCCGGCAACCCCGAGGCGACCGAGCTGGTCTACGTGACGTGTCAGGGTGCTGACCGCATCGACGTCATCGACCCCGCGGTGGCGCAGGTGGTCGGTCACGTCCGCACCGGACAGGACCCGTTCGGACTCGCCTTCATCGACGCGCCCGATCTCGGGCTGCGGCGTCTCTACGTGGCGAACTTCCTGGCCGAGACCATCGGCGTCATCGAGCTTGACCCCGCCTCGCCCTTTTATCACGTCGAAGTGGCGGAGCTCCGATGACCTACCGTGTTTACTTCGGCGCGCTCGCGGCCGCGCTGGGCCTCAGCGCAGCCGCGTGCGGTGGCAGCCCGAACGGCCCGACCGGCGCCTTCGAGTCCCCCATCGACTTCAGCTACGCCTGCGAAGGCACCGAGGCGAACACCGGCCACACCGTGCCGCCGCTGGAGCCCGACGAGCAGCCACGCTCGCTGGGTGACGCGTTCGTCTGCAGCGCCGACCAGAGCAGCGGCTACGACGCGCGCCTCTACGGGCTGGTGCTGAACTCGAAGCCCGCCGGCGTCCACATCATCCAGCTCAACCCCACCGCCCGCAGCGGCCGCGCCGTGCTCGACGCGAACCCGGTGATCCCCGGCTACACCTCGATCCCGGTGGCCGAGGGGCCTGTGCGCATCCTGAGGTCCAGCAATTACGAGGCCTTCTGGGTGTTGTCGGCGGGCAAGCCCACCGTGACGCCCGTGGTGATTCAGGGCTACGACGACACGCTGCGCTCGGTGCGCGTGGCTCGCGACCCCGCGCCCTGGGCGCTCCCTGGGGCGCCGGCGGACGGCATCATCGTGGCGGGACCGGACCCCGGCGTGGACACCCTGGTCGTGACCTCGGCGCGGGAGCCCGTGCTGTGGACCATGCAGGTGAGCCGCACCATGACGCAGGCGCCGGCGATCTCGCGGGTGGTGCTGCCGTGGCGCGTCTCGTCGATTCAGGCGCTGGGCGACGACTTCCTGGTCACCTGGGTCGGTCGACCGGTGGTCAGCCGAATCAAGCTCGACGGGACCGTGATTTACGAGGCGGGCATTCGGCCGGAGTGCAGCGACACGCTGGACAATGACGGCGACGGGCTGACCGACGCGGCGGACGCTGACTGCTACGGCGAGGGCGACACCACCGAGTCCGGCGGCGTCACCGCGCGGCCGGCTGGGGCGGCGCCGGCGGCCACCAACGGCGCCGTCGCGTACTGCGCGGACGGGCTGGACAACGACGGCGACGGGCTGACCGACGCCGAGGACCCCGCCTGCACGGACAACGACGCCGGCGAGGCGTTGCCGCAGTGCGCGGACGGCCTGGACAACGACGGCGACGGCCTGGTCGATGGCGCCGACGAGAGCTGCTACGGCGACACGGACCTCTACGAGAGCGAGATGGGCCCCTTCGGTCCGTACGGCGCGGCGTTGGTCGACGCGGGCGCCGCCGGACGCTTCGTCTACGTGACCGACCCCCAGCGCGGGCGGGTCGCGGTCTTCGAGGTCACCGACACCGCGTTCACGCGCATCAACGTGACCAAGCCCCAGGGCGAGGTCGAGCGCATCAGCTACGCCGACTACGACGACCTGCCCAGCGGGAGCGCCGTGGTCGGGACCTCCAACGTCATCACGCATTTCGGCGCCCGCGCCCCCGGCCTGCCCGGCCCGGAGGCCGCTGGCGAGCAAGACATCGTGCTGCCCGCTCCCGTGACGGCGATCCCGACCGCCGGCCGCCTGCGCGGCGAGTGGTGGGAGCGCCTCGTCAAGACCCCCGACGGCTTGGCCCTGGGGCAGAGCCGCGACCGGGTCTGGCTGCCGCAGGTCTGCGACTCCGACGTCGACTGCACCGCCGCCTACGAGGACATCTGCGCCGCGGACCCGAAGAGCCTCGAGCGCTGCGAGCTGCTCTCGGCGCCCAGCAGCGGCCAGTCATGCACCCGCCCGCCGAACGACGACGAGAACTGGTACGTCTTCCTGCCCCGCCTCGACGGCACGATTCAGCTCATCGAGGCGGTCCGCGCCGGCCAGCCCCTGCACCGGCTCGCCCAGCAGACCAACGAGCCGCGGCGGCGCACGGTGGACCTGACGCGGCCCGCGCTGTCGATTCGCGGCGAGCGCATCGCCTTCGGCAGTCGAGTGCCGGAGGGCTACGCGTTCCTGGGCCCCTTCGCCGAGGAGAAGTACGCGCAGACCGAGCGCGAATTGCAGATCGCGCCTCAGCTATTTCGCCGCTTCGGCATCACGCCGCCGGGGATCGTGACGCCCACCGATGAGTGCACCTCGTTCGCCGCGTCCGTGGAGCTCGAGACGGCGCCCACCGAGGGCTGGACAGTGACCTACGAGGGCGTCATCCCCGGGACCGACAGCGCGCTGGGCCACCTGGCGACGGGCGCGAGCGCGACCGAGGGGACGTTCACCGACGCAAACGCGCGCTTCGGCGAGTTCGGTGTGCGGGCGGGCGATTGGCTGACGATCGAGCTGTCACCGCTGTCGCTGACCGAGGCGCGGCGCGCGGCGCTGACGGCGAACGGGCTCGAGCCGAAGCCGACCGGCGATGTGCGCTCGGTGACCCTCGAGTGTCCGACCTTCCCGGCGAAGGTGACGTTGGTGGAGTTCCCCATCACCGCGGTCGTGGACGCGACGACGCTGACCCTGGACCTCGGCGCGGGGCGTCTTCGTCCGGTCGCGCTTGAGCTGGACGAGGAGGCGGTCAAGCCGACAGAGCTGGCGTTGGCCGACTGCCGTGCGAGCCGCGAGACCCTGCGCGACACGCTGACGACGCCCGAGTCCGAGAAGCTGGTGAGCGTCGCGACCGCGTGGCCGGGCTTCGCGCTGTCGGAGCTGCCGGACCGATTGCTCTACTCGGTGCGCGGAAACGCCGCCTGGATCGTCGTGGGGGATCGCTCGGGCTTCCTCGTGGACGCGGGCCGCGTGCCGACCTCGACCATCGAGAAAGCAGTCGGCGACGCGGCAAACCCGACGATTCAGCGCACCTACTCGGCCTGCCCGCCCGCCCTCGACGAGATCGGGCTGGACGCGTACAGGGACTTCCTCGCCGGGGACGAGCCGCACTTGGAGAACCCCAGCTTCGGGCTGGACGTCTTCCCGGGCTGCCGCACGGTGGTCAGCGGCGACACGACCGCCGTCGAGCTGGTGGCGCCGCAACGGGACACCCAGTGGACCTTCAGCGTGCTGGGGCCGCACATCCCGCGGACCATCGCCGGCGGCAACATCGGCGTCCGCGCTCCCTTCTTGGACCTGTGGCGCTGGCTGGTCGAGCTGGATCCGGTCAACGGCCGCGTCCGCCTCATCGAAGTGCGCGCCGGTGACGGCCAGACGCTGGTGCAGGGCATCTTCGAGTAGTCGCGGCCGCGGCTCACTCGCCAATCATCGGCGCGGCACCGGGGACCGGGGCTTGTGCCGGGCGCCCTGTGGGGACTAGAACCCGCGGGCGACTCTTGGAGGCTGTCATGATCGTTCGGTTCCGCCCTATCGCCATCGCCCTGCTCTTCGTGGTCGGCCTGTCCGCATGCCGCGCTGACGACGACGGGTCCGCGAGCTTCGACGCCATCAAGGAGACGGTCGGCGTCAACGATCTGGGCGGCGGGGATCTCGGGCCGGGCCTCGACGTGACGCTGCCCGACGGGATCTTGCCCGACGGGGTTTTGCCCGATGGGATCTTGCCCGATGGCGTGCTGCCGGATGGCGTACTGCCCGACGGCGTCAGCCCGGACGTGGTCGCCCCGGCCAATTCGGTCAAGGCGCTCCAGCTCGCGTCGGAAGCGCTGGGCTGCGACCCCAACGGCTTCACCAACGTCTTGGCCACCGCCAGCGTCAAGGGCGCCATCGTCACCAGCGGCAAGTTCGACGCGTTCACGTCGACGACCGGCGGGACCAGCCTCGACGGCTACTACATCGCCGACCAAGACGGCGGTCAGTGGTCGGGCATCAACCTCGTCGTCGACCGCAAGGAGGGGACGAACCTCCAGCCCGGCGACGTGGTCGACGTGACCGGCGAGCTGACCGATCGCTTCTGCAACACGCAGTTCAAGTCGAAGAGCCTGCAGGTCGTCGGGACGCTGGCCGCACCCGAGCCGGTGGACGTCGCGAGCGCGCCGGCGAATTGGGAGCCCTACGAGGGGATGTTGGTGCGCGTGTCGGGCGTGAAGGTCACTGAGTCCTTGTCGGGCGGGCGCTACACGCTTGAGGGCGGCTTGGTCGTCGACCACGAGTTCGACTTCTTCCTGTCGATGGAGGTCGGAAAGACCTACGACGTGGTCGGGCAGATCAACTTTCCGTTCAACCAGTACCGCATCCAGCCGCGCACAGCCGACGACGTCGCCAAGGTGACGGTGGTCACGCCGGACGCGGATGGCGGGCCGATCGGCGACGCTCCCGACGGCGGCTCGGACGGCGGCGACGTCTCGGTGCCCGGACTCACCGCCATCTCGACGCTGCAGGCCGGCTCGCTGAGCGCGAACTGCAAGGCCGCGGACGGCGACTTCCAGAACGGCGCGTCGAACCTCAGCGTCGCCGGCGTGATCATGACGACGAGCTGGTCGGCGTCGGCGTCGCGCGTCGCCTACGGGCTCAGCGATGGGACCAGCAACCCGCAGTCGGGCATCGTCCTCACGCTGCTGAAGTCGACCAACCCGCAGTGGAAGGTCGGGGACACGGTCCTGGTGAAGGGCGGCCACCTCGAGTTCTTCTGCGAGAGCCAGCTCACCGGCGACAGCGCCGCGACCTCGGGGGTCGGCATCCCCATGCCCGTGGCGCCCAAGCTGGATGGCCTCGGCTCCAACCCCGAGCAGTGGGAGGGCGTCGTGGTCGAGCTGACGAACGTCACCGTGGCGTCGAACAGCGACTTCACGAAGTTCGGCGAGTTCACCATCGGCGGCGGCGTCATCGTCGACTCGGTCATCATGGGCAAGACCGCCATCACGCAGCCCGCGGTTGGCAAGAAGTGGGCCTCGGTGCGCGGCCTGGTCCGTTGGTCCTTCGGGAAGTGGCACCTCTCGCCCATCACGGCGGGCGACTTCGTGGTCGACGCGGGCCCGGTGGACCCGGCGCCTGATGCCGACGCTGGCGGCGACCCCGGTCCGGACGCCGACGCGGCGGCCGAGGTCGATGGGTCGGACGCCGAGGTCGGCCCGCTCCCCGACGCCGACGCCGACGCCACGGACGCCGACGCCGGCCCCGAGGTGACGTCGATCTTCTCGATTCAGTCGAGCCTGGAGAGCATCACCTGCGTCGACTCCTCGATCCAGACCATCAACAGCGGGATCACCGTCGAGGGCGTGGTGACGGTCGCGCGCTACGAGTCGTCGCCCACGGTCTGGGGCTACGTCATCTCCGACGCGCCTGGGGCTGGCTCCAGCATCATCTTGGCCGTCACCAAGGCGAGCGGGCTTGACGCGAACTGGGCGGTGGG
>JAWKRR010000053.1:0-50952 GCA_041389525.1 Myxococcota bacterium
CGGGCCGCCCTCGCCGAGCGGCGTCGCCTGGGTGGTGTTGGAGCGGACGTCGGAGCCGCCCTGTTTCTCGGTCATCGCCATGCCCATGATGGCGCCGGTCTTCTGGCCGGCCGGGATCATGCGCCGGTCGTAGCGGGTGGTGAGCAGTCGGGGCTCCCACTCGGCGGCGATCTCGGGCTGGTGTCTCAGGGCTGGCACGCCCGAGTGGGTCATGGTGATGGGGCAGCCCGTGCCTGCTTCCGCCTGGGGTTGCAGGACTTGGAGCGCGGCGCGGCCGGCGTGGGCGCGGCCGGCGGGGCCGGTCCAGGCCAGAGAGTGCACCCCATGGGCGACGCTGAGCGCCATGAGCTCGTGGTAGGCGGGGTGGAACTCGGCCTCGTCGAGGCGGTGGCCGAAGCGGTCGTGGGTCTTGAGCTTCGGGCCGTAGTCGTTGGCCAGCCGGGCCCACTCGATCACCTCGGCGCTGCCTGCGCGCTCGCCGAAGGCTCGGGCCTGCTCGGTGGCCCAGCCGCCGCCCTCGCGCTCCAGGGCCTCGCGGAGGGCGAAGTCGTCGTCGAACGCGTTGAAGTCCTCGAGCGGCGGCGGCTGATTCGTGACCGCGTGGGTGGCTCCCGGAGCGGGCTTTCGGTCCGCGGTGCTCATGGAAAACCTCCAGGTTCTAGCAGGCGAAAAAGCGGGCCATGACCGCCGTCATCGGCTCGGGGTCGTGGGCCCCGCACAGCTCGCGGATCGAGTGCATCGAGAGCATGGGGTTGCCGACGTCGACGGTGCGCACGCCGAGCTGGGCTGAGGAGATCGGGCCGATGGTCGAGCCGCAGCCGAGGTCCGAGCGGGTCACGAAGCGTTGGCAGGGTACGCCCGCGTCGGCGCAGAGGGCCTCGAAGAGCCCGGCGGTCTCGGCGGTGGTGGCGTAGCGCTGCTGGTTGTTGACCTTGATGACCGGGCCGCCGTTGAGGCGGGGTTGGTGGTGCGGCTCGTGGCGGTCGGAGTGGTTGGGGTGCAGCGCGTGGGCCATGTCGGCGGAGATCTGCCAGGAGTGGGCGGCGGCGCGTGGCAATCCGCCGGCGGTGGCGCCGGGGCCCTCGGCCTCGGCCAGGCGGCGCATCAGCTCGACGGTCATGCTGCCGCCGGCGCCGGTAGCCGAGCCGCTGCCGACCTCCTCGTGGTCGTAGAGGCAGAGGAGCTGGGTCGCGGGGGTGGCGGGGGCGCGCAGGAGCGCGGCGAGGCCGGCGTGGCACATGGCCTGATTGTCGACGCGCGGCGAGAAGATCAGCTCGCTGTCGACGCCGCCAAAGGCCGGTGGGACGGTGTCGTAGAGGGCCAGATCGAAGCTGAGGATGGCGGTGGGCTCGACGCCAAGCTCGCCCGCGAGCAAGCGCTTCACGCCGCCGCCGGTGAGGTGCTCGCCGCCGCCGCCGCTGAGGCCGAGGATCGGCGGCAGGTGCTTCTGGAAGTCGAGCTTCAGCCCGACCGAGTTCACCTCGCGGTCCAGGTGAATCGCCAGGGTCGGGATGCGGAGGATGGGGCGGTCGACGCGGACGAGCCGGGTCGTCATGCGACCGGGGGCGCTGTCGTCGCGGAGCACGACCGAGCCGGCGAGGCCCAGGTCGCGGTCGAGCCAAGTGTAGGCGAGCAGGCCGCCGTAGGGCTCGACGGCGAGCTGTCGGTAGCCGTGGGCGCTGAGGTCGGGGTTGGGCTTGAGCCGCAAGTTCGGCGAGTCGGTGTGGGCCCCGATGATGCGAAAGCCCGCCTCGGCTGCGGGCTTGGTGCCCACGCGAAGCGCCAGGATGGTCCCGCCGCGGATCACGTAGCGCGCGTCGCCCGGCGCGAGCGACCAAGCGTCGCCCTCCGACAGCGCGCTAAACCCCGCGGCGTCCAAGCGTCGCGCGGTCTCCGCGACCGCGTGGACCGGGGTCGGGCTGGCGCCGATGTAGGCGAGCAAATCCTGCGAAGTCGGGTGGGGTCGAACAGGCACTGATTCCTCCAGAACGTGATTTCATTTACACCCCCACGCCCGCCGGGGCCAGGGGTGACCGTGCGCTGCGGCGCACGGTCGGCTGTCAGCGGTCAGCCCTCAGCCCTCAGCGGGCCCGCCTCGCCGGGCTGACCGCGGGCCATCGCGGAGCACCGCCCCCAACCACCCACGCCGCCCACCGCGATGGCCCCCTGGGGTCAGAGCTTGACAACTTGACAGTGTCGCGGGTCGCGCCGAAGGCTCTTGCGGTCTTCGCCCAGGTGAGACCGTGTCAGAACTCGAGCTGTACCGAGCCCTCAGCTACGGCGTCATCGCGAGCGGCGTCGTCGCGCTCATCGTGCTGCTCTTCATCTCCGCACCCTACGGCCGCCACGCCCGCGATGGGTGGGGACCCAAGATCCCCGCGCGGCTCGGCTGGATCTTCATGGAGAGCCCGGCGGTCCTGCTCTTCGTGTGGGTCTACGTCCAGGGCGAGCACGCCGCGGCCCTGGTGCCGTTGACCCTGTGTGCCCTGTGGCAGATCCACTACATCCACCGCACCTTCATCTTCCCGTTTCGGATCCGCGCTGACGGCAAGATGATGCCCCTGGTGGTCGCGCTGATGGCCTTTGGCTTTCAGCTCGTCAACGCCTGGACGAACGCCCGCTGGCTGTCTCAGCTCGGCAGCTACCCCGAGATCTCCTCGGCCTCGCCGCTCTTCTTCATCGGCGTCGCGGTCTTCGTCTGTGGCCTCGCCATCAACCTGCACGCCGACACCGTCTTGCTCGCGCTGCGCGCACCAGGCGAGACGGGCTACCGCATCCCGAAGGGCGGCCTCTACCGCTACATCACCTGCCCGAACTACTTCGGCGAGATCCTCGAGTGGACGGGCTTCGCGCTGGCCAGCTGGTCGCTGTCGGGGTTCGCGTTCCTGGTCTTCACGGTCACGAATCTGGCCCCCCGCGCCGTCGCGAATCACCGCTGGTACCGCGAGAAGTTCGCAGACTACCCGCCCGAGCGGCGGGTGCTCGTGCCCGGCATCTTCTAGGGCGCTCGCCGGAGACCCGGGGGCTTCGGTGGGGCGCCCACGCGCTCGAACCCGCCACGGTAAAGGTTCTCCGGCGCGTGTTGCCGGGCGCGGCCGTGACTGCCATCCTGCGCCCACACCCACACGACGCAGTCTGGAGATGCCCATGTGCGCTTGGCAGCTTGGAATCGACGCGCACACCGGCGCCCTGGACGCGCTGGGCAATCTGCTCGAGGCCCGTGGCGCGGTCACGGCGACGGCCGCGGCCGACGGAGAGCCGGCGCTGGTCGCGAGCTTCGCTGCCGAGCCCGACCTGTCCCTGCTGGACGCCGTGGGCGCGTGGCTGTCCAACCTGCACGCGCGGGACGCTCGGCTGCGGACACGCGTCGGGGAGGCCGGCGACTGGCAGGAGAGCTGGCGCGCCGTGTACGGGCCGATGGCGGTCTCCGAGCGAGTCGGCGTCTACCCGGTGTGGGCCGCGCGACCCGATGATGGCCGGCCCGCCTGGGTCAGCGTGGACCCGACGCCTGCCTTCGGGGCCGGCGCGCACCCCACGACGCGGGTGGCGCTGCGCTTGCTGGACGCCTGCCTGCTGGCGCGGCCGGGTGCAGCCGTGCTCGACGTGGGCGCGGGCTCGGGGATCTTGGCGATCGCCGCGGCGCAGCTCGGCTCCGAAGCGGTCGGCGTCGAGATAGACCCCATCGCGGTTCGCGCCGCTCAGGCCAACGCGCTGCGAAATGGGGTCGCGGGCCGCGCTCGCTTCATGGCGGGCACCGTGGACCGCGTGCCCGGGCCCTTCGACGTCGTGATGGCCAACATCCTGCCCGACATCGTCTGCGGGATGGCGGCCGAGCTGACCGAGCGCGCGACGGGCGAGCTTGTCGTGACCGCGATGCCGGGTGCCGACGCCGACAAGGTGCTGGCGACCTTCGCCGAGTTCGAGCTGGTCAGCGCCGTCGATGAGGGGCAGTGGCGCATGCTGCACCTGCGGCGCCGGGTGGGCGCGAAGGCCGCGGCCGAGGTGAAGGCCCCAGCGAAGCCGGCCGCGAAGGCTCCCGCGGCCGAGGTGAAGGCCCCCGCGAAGCCGGCGCCGGAGCCGGTGAAACCCGAGGCGAAACCTGCGAAAGCGGCCGCCGACAAGGCTCCGCCCCCGAAGAAGAAGAAGCGAACGAAGAAGAAGGCCTGAGCCGCTGACTTGCCCTTCTTGCAGTCCGTCCGCGCCGCGCTATTTTCGCCTCACGCCACGCCGCCTCGCGGCACGAAAGGAGTTCGTCATGGTTAAGAAGATCGCCCTCGTCCTGCTCTTGCTCATCGGTGGGGTCCTGGCCTTCGCCGCGACCCGCCCCGACACCTTCCACGTCGAGCGCTCGGCGACGGTCAGCGCGCCACCCGCGAAGATCTTCGCGATTATCGAGGACTTCAAGCAGTGGAGCGCGTGGTCGCCCTGGGACAAGCTGGACCCGCAGATGAAGCGCACCTACAGCGGCGCTGAGCGCGGCGTGGGCGCCATGTACGCCTGGGAAGGCAACAGCGACGTCGGCAAGGGCAGCATGGAGATCGTCGAGGCCGTACCGAACGAGAAGCTGGTTGAGAAGCTAAAGTTCATCGAGCCCTTCGCGTCGCAGAGCACCGTGACCTTCACGCTGACGCCCAAGGGGCAGGAGACCGAGATCACGTGGGCCATGGACGGCGACAACGAGTTCATGGGCAAGCTGATGGGCATATTCATGGACATGGATTCCATGATCGGGAAGGACTTTGAGGCCGGTCTGGCGAGCCTCAAGGCGCTGGCCGAGAAGAGCTGAGCGGACGTGTGCGGCGCCGGGGGACCGACCAGTGCGGCGAGCGCGCCGATGGCGGCCAACTGGGTTGTCGCGAGTTCTCGGTGCCTCGTCCCGGTCGCGGGACTGGCGCGCGCCGCGGCGCAATCGCGTCGTGGCGCGCGGTTGATTGTCGTTGTCAAATCTGTGAGAACGGAGGAGCGATGTTGTCCCGGTGGGGAATCGGGGCGAACCCAACGAACTCAGCGGAGCGGACCCATGGCGACGCGGCCTAAAGTTCCTACGCAGGCACGGCCCCACAAGGCCGTCGGCTTACCGCCACATTGGCAGCGGGTGGATGCGGGGCTGCGTGTCGTTCCGGGGAAGTTGCCGCCGCCGATGCAGGAGTTCCACGCAGCTGCATTGATGGTCGAGCGTGTGAGCGGAACCCCGACTGTTTGGTTTGCTCAGACCGCGCCGGGGTCGGCGAGGGTTGTCGGCTGTTGGATTGGCATTGGCGCATGATGACCTTATCAACATGCTTCAGAATTTTGGGTCGATTGCCCCGCGACTGCATGCGGATGCGGCGGCCCGCTCCGATGAGGAGCCGCTTGCGCCCGGACTTCGAGAGCCTTCCACCATCGTCCGTGCGGCTACTCCGCGTCGCTGACCTGGCGGTCGTCAGTACCATCGCGATGATCGATTACAACGTTGAAATGCTAAACCGAGCGGCATGACGCGCTGAGCGTGGTGGGCGGAGGCGTCGCCGTCACGCCGCAAGTGCGCGCGTCTACTTCAGCCCGTCTCTTATGGCTTGCTTGATTCGCCAAGTAACCGCCTTGTTGGAGGCGACATGATGGAGTCTGTCATGCCTCTGGACGGCTGGGCCGCCGTCAACTCCTTTTGCGCGGCTCGCAGGCCGCGAGCGCTGAGCATCTTGGCCCGCCGCGCGCGGTTCCGAGGGCCGCATCCGGTGGCACGTCGCCGTCAACCACCACAGTGAGTCGTCTCGCGGTGTCGACGGAGCTCTAGCCGCTGCTTTGGCCAGCGTCGTCGCGTTTGCCGCTCTACCGGCTCGGCCAGCCCCCATATCGTCGCGGGGGCCAGCCGACGGCACGGTCTCGCGGGCTGGCCGTGCCGACCATGGTGCGCGCGTCGGACCGACTCCGAATTCGATGCGTATGTCCCGCGAACGCAGCGCGGCGTGACTCTGGCCCTCAGGGCCGAACTCCAGCGTTCAGGCGTGCCGTTCCTCTCTGCGGAAATCGCGGCGGAGGTGCGCCAGCGTGCGACCGAACGCTCGTGATTAGGACGTACCCGGATCGCTGTGTCCTGATGCACGCGATCAGGAAGGCTCGGCGACCCCGCCTTTTCGAGAGCGCGCGCAGAATCGTAGACGATGCTGAACGCGAGTTCGTGTGCTCGGTCTTTCTCCGTCTGGAACTGCTTCCGAAGCCGTTGTTCAACGGTCACCACGCCGAGGCCACGTTCTACCGGGAGTTCTTCGGCTCTTGCGCCGATGAGACACCCGGATCGGAGCGGTTACTCCAAGACGCGCTTGATGAAGCGATCGCGCACGGGATGGGGGCGGTGGACGCGATGCACGTCGTCGCGGCCGAGACTTTGGGCGTGGATGAATTCGTCACGGCAGAAAGACCTGAGAAGTCGATTCACCGCACGTCACGAATCAGGGTCGTCTCGCTCGAAGGCCGCGGCTAGCGCAGCCTGCTCCGCGATTCACGCGAGTCGAATTGGCGGCCGGGCGCGGAGGCGGCGCCGGAGCCCGTGGGTGCGGGCTCCGGCGCGCGGAAACTAGGCGCGACGGCGGGTGATGGCGAGCGCCAAGAGCGCGGCCATCGCAGCCAGCGGCGCGACCGGGAGTTCGCTGCCCTGGCAGCCGGTGGGGCCGCCGCTGACGCCCGGCGTGGGGTTCGTGACCGCGGCCCCGGGGTTGCCCAGCACCGACTGCGGGGTCTCGCGGTCCAGGCGCTGGTCGATGGTCTTGGCGTCCGCGGCCGCGACCGTGACCGGCGCGCCGCTCTCGCCTACCAGCTCGATGCGCGCGGCGAAGGGGCCGGCCGGGAGCAGCTCAGGCGGCAGGCCGTTCCAGATGTCCTTGGGGGGCTTGATCGTGTAGCTCTCGCCGGTCTCCAGGGTGATGGTGGCGGTGAGGATGTTGCCCTCCTCGTCGCAGGTCGCTTTGCCCGTGGCCTGATGGATGTTGGAGACCTCGGGCAGATCCGGGTTGAACGAGAAGATCGGGTCGCGGGTCATCTCGTCGGGCGAGACCGTCGTGAAGAGGCGGGTCAGGTAGGGCATCCGATCGATGAGCTTCTGGGTGTCGCGCAGCGGCGTGACCACGGCGTCCTCGAGCGCGAGGGCGAAGCTGGCGGCCTCGAAGCTCCACGACTCGGGCATGAAGGTCAGGCAGTGCTCCATGTTCCACGTGGCGTAGAAGCTCTGGTCGCCGCGGCAATCCTCGGGCAGGTCGGCGTCGTCGGGGCGCGGGATGTAGGTCTTGATGAGGTTCTGGACCTGACCGTCCCGGGGGAAGCCCTGGCTGAGCATCTCGTTGATGAAGGCCGGCGCGCTCTGGGCGGCGGCCAGCTTGGCGGTGTCGAACTGGCCCTCGCGCCACAGGGCTTCGGCGAGCGCTGAGCTGGCGCCTGCGTACTCGGTGACGAAGGCGCGGCCGGCCGCCTCGTTCACGGCCTGGGTCACGACCTCTTCGTAGTTCCCGTTTCCGCCGCCGAAGCCGAAGCCGCCGCTGCCGATCCAGTCGATCTTCATCTGGTTGATGACGACGTGCATCCAGTTGGTCGGCACGGCGCGCGAGTCACCGAGGACGAAGATGCGCACGGGCATGTCGGGCGCCGCCGCGACGCGGGTGAGGATCAGCGGCACGCAGGGGTCGCCCTGGGTAAACGTGAAGGTCACCGGCTGCAGATCGCCCACGTCGGCGTTGGCCTTGAGCTTGAGGGCGACGAAGAGCATGCCGCTCGAGACGTAGTGCTCGATGTAGGGCAGGGCGCTCTGGGGCTGGTCGTAGCCGTTCTTGTCGAGCCACTCGAAGAGCGCCTGCGGGTCGTCGGACTGCACGGTCGCGGTCTGGTAGGGGCCGACCTCGGCCGTCTCAAGGACGGTCACGCCGCCGCCGCCGCCGCCAGTGGGCGAGCCGCCGTCGTTCGCGGCCGCCTGTGGGTAAAAGCGCCACATGTTGCAGGTGTCGCTATCTTCCCACTGTAGCCAGTACTGCGGCTCGGTCATCCCGCGCAGCGCCGTGAAGACGGCCGCCGGCGTCACCGTGATGACCGGCTTGCTCGAGACGGGGATGACCCACGCGAACTCGTGGGCCTCGCCTTCGTAGCTGATCTGGACTGTCGCCTTGATCTCGCCGGGCTCGACCGAGAAGAGGATCTGCTCGCCCAGCTGGTCGATGGGGGATTGGCTGCAGAAGAAGCCGCCGCAGGCCTCGGCCTCCGGGGGCGACGCGAGCTGAAGGACCAGCGCGGAAGCCGCCACGGTGGCGAGCCCCAGCCTGCTGAGGGTGGTGACGGTGCGAAACATGACGGAGCCTCCCAGAAGTGATCACGCGCGTGGTGGACGTGGCGCCCTCAAACAAAGCAAGGCGCGTGCCAGCCGGCCACTGCGTGCGTTTGGCGTGATTTCAGGAGGTTAGCACGCGGCCGCCGGTGCGGTGTACTGGCGAGAATTCACGCATGTGGAGAAACGCTACATAGCGAGCGTGACCGCGCGACCTCGCGCCCGCCGCGCCCGGTGCACGGGGGCTGTCGATCCCAGGGGCGCGACCCGCTATCCTGCGAACCGCGCGGGCCAACGGCTTGGCGCACCGCCCGTCCCGGAGGTCCCCTCGTGCAGAAGTCGCTGACAGCTATTGTGGCCCTCGTCCTCGCGATCGCGTGCGCCAGCGTCGTGGGCGCGTGCGCTGGCGGAGGCATCGGCTCGTCCGAGATCGGCGGGATCGACGAGCTTGGGGGGCCGGACGCGGACGCCGACATCTCGCAGCCCCCGCTGGACGCCGACGTCGTGGCCGACGCCGAGGTCCTGCAAGACGCCGACGCCCCGGACCCGGGCGACGTGGAGATCCTCGACGACACCCCCACCGACGCCGCCGGCTGCCCGGGCGCCTTCGGCTGCCCCTGCGACGGCAACAGCGCCTGCTTCTCGGGCGTCTGCATCGAGGGACGCGCCGGCTTCCTCTGCACCAAGCTGTGCGATCTGAACTGCCCCGACGGCTTCGACTGCAAGAACGTCACGAGCGGCGGCGACCCCGTCTCGGTCTGCGTGCCCCGGCACGTCCGCCAATGCCGCCCCTGCCGCGCCGACGGCGACTGCGCCGACCCCAACGCGTCGTCCCCCGGCCGCTGCCTCCCCGGCCCCGACCCCGACGCCGGCAGCTTCTGCAGCTCGGCGTGCAGCGACGCGCTGCCCTGCCTCGACGGCACCACCTGCGCGGAGGTCGGCGCGGGCGCGGGCGCGTCCAAGCAGTGCGTCCCGACCACCGGGAGCTGTCAGTGCCTGCCCGAGTGGACAGGCAAGAACTACCTGACGAATTGCAAGGTCGCCGGCCCCGACGGCGTCTGCCCCGGCACCCGCACCTGCGGCGCTGAGGGCCTGACCGACTGCGACGGGCAAGCAGCATCGCCCGAGATCTGTGATGGCCTCGACAACAACTGCAACGGCGACACCGACGACGTGCCCGCGCTCCTCTGCACCATCACGAACGCGTTCGGCAGCTGCATCGGCGCCGAGGCCTGCGGTCCCGACGACGCCGGGGTGATCTGCGCCGGAAAAGAGCCGGCTCCCGACGTGTGCAACGGCCTGGACGACGACTGCGACGGGGTGACCGACGGCGGCGCCTGCGACGACGGCCAGGCGTGCACGATCGACACCTGCGACCCGCAGAAGGGCTGCCAGAACACGCTGATCGCCAGCTCGTGCGTCATCGGCGGCGTCTGCGTTCCCGAGGGCGAGTCGAACCCGGCGGACCTCTGCGAGACCTGCCAGCCCGCCATCTCGACGAGCCAGTGGTCGGACGCCGAAGGGAAGTCCTGCTCCGACCAGAACCCGTGCACTTCGGGCGACGTGTGCACCGCCGGGGTGTGCGCCGGGACCCCGTACAGCTGCGACGACGACGTCCTCTGCACCACCGACAGCTGCGACGGGCTCGGCGGCTGCGCGCACGTGCTGCTGCCCAACCGCTGCCTCATCGACGGGGTCTGCCGCGTCGGCCTGGAGCCCAACCCGGCGAACTCGTGCCAGGCCTGCAACCCCGTCGCGCCCGACGACTGGTCCTCGATCGGCTCGGGCAAGGCCTGCGACGACGCGCAGCTCTGCACCTTCGGCGACGCCTGCGACGCCCAGGGATTTTGCACCGGCACCACCAAGGTCTGCACCGACGGGCTGGGCTGCACCCTCGACGTGTGTGACGGCCTCGGCGGTTGCACCTTCGTCCCGCAGAACGCGTGCGTCATCGACGGGAAATGCGTCAGCCCGGGCACCCAGCAGCCCGGCGACCCCTGCCGCGTCTGCGACCCCAAGCAGAGCACCAGCGCGTGGTCGGGCAACACCGGCAACGTGTGCAACGACGCGAACCCGTGCACCGCGCCCGACGTGTGCAAGCTGGGTGTGTGCACCGGGACGGCCTACAGCTGCAACGACGAGTTGGTGTGCACGACCGACTTCTGCGACGGGCTCGGCGGCTGTCAGCACTTCGACGTGCCGGGCTTCTGCAAGATCGGCGGGGCCTGCCCGAGCGACGGCGACACCAACCCGTCGAACGGCTGCCAGCTGTGCCAGGCGGCGGTCAATCCGGGCGGGTGGTCCAACGCGAATGGCAAGTCGTGCATCGACGGGGACGCGTGCACCGAGGCCGACACCTGCCAGTTCGGCGTGTGCGCCGGCACACCCATCCAGGACGGCGACGAGTCGAACCAGACGCAGCCCAACGCCAAGCCGGTCCCCGACACCGACGACTGCTCCGACTGGCCCGGCGAGACGAAGACGCGGCAGGCCACCATCTACCCGGCGGGCGACGTCGACTGGTACTCGTTCAAGCACTCCGACAAGACCGGGTGCGACTTCTACCCACAGGTCGAGCTGAGCGGCATCCCGACCGGGACCAACTACCAGCTCTGCGCGTACTTCAAGTGCTCGAGCGGGTCGACCAACCTGTCCTGCGACACGGGCACCAAGACCACCAGCGGCGGGCTGAGCGGCTGCTGCAGCAACGCCGCGGGCACCCAGACGGAGATCGTGAAGCTGGACCCGACCTGCGACTGCGGGACCTTCTGCTTCGATGACACGGGCACGGTCTACGTCGAGGTCAAGGCGGCGCCGGGGTCGGGCGCGTCGTGCTCCAGCTACACGCTGCGGTGGGGCGACGACTGATCTCGGGCTGGCGTCTCGGGCTGGCGTCTCGGGCTGGCGTCTCGGGCTGGCGTCTCGGGCTGGCGCCGCGGGCTGGCGATCGTCGGGCCGCGGGCCGGCTACTTCGTGGCCAGCACGAAGGTGTCGAAGGCGTCGAAGCTGACGACGATGGTGAAGCGGCCGCCGCTGACCACCGGGTCGGAGGCGGTCGGGAGCTTGTCGCCCAGGCGTAGGCCGGAGATCCGGTAGAGGCCCAGGGTGGGATCGACGGTCCCGCCGGGGGGCAGCCAGGCCAGCGGCGCGGTCAGGGTCAGCTCGGCGCGAGGGTCGATGGGCAGGCCGTGGTCGCCGAAGGTGTAGCCGACCCAGTCCTCGCCGTCGGCGCGGATGATGGTGCGCGTCATCTGGATCTGGGTGTCCGCGTCCACCGAGCCGTCCTGTAGCTGAATCGTCACCTCGCCCTCGAAGAAGCTGAGCACCGAGGCCGCGGGGGTCGCGAGCTGGGAGTCGCTCGCCACGGTGATCTGCGGCGGCCAGGTCGACGCCACCGTGTCGACGCGCACGTCGGAGGGGCCGGCGTCGGGGAAGGCGCCGTCGCTGCCGTCGCCGAGGCCGTCGCACCCGGCGCAGGTCAGGGCCAGCGCGAGGGCGGAGAGGAGGGTGACGAGTCGGCAGGATCGCATGGGGGCTCCAGGGGGCGTGTGCGCGCGTGTGAACGGGGCGGCGTCTCGGCCTGCAGGCCGCACAGCACGCGCCGATCTGACACGTCCCTCGCGGTGGTAGCAAGCTGCCCCACAGACGAAGCAAGACGCGTGCCAGCCGCGAAGGAATGTCTGGTTGATTCACGAGGGATGATCTCTCATAGTTCGACCATCTTGGAACTCCCGCACCTACCCGACGACCTGCAGGACGACGAACGCCGGGCGCTAGAGCGCCTTGGCGCCGAGGCTGTGGCGTTGGCGATGGCGCAGCCCGGCGGCGATGAGCCCGGCGAGTGTCCCGGGTGCGGCGTGCAGGACTGGATACGCGACGGGCGGGCCCAGCGGCGGCGCGGCGGCGACGTGCAGGTGTTCCGGTGTCGCGCCTGTGGGAAGAAGCGCGCCGAGGGGGCCGACAGCCCCTTCAACCACCCGATCTTCCCGCCCGAGGTGATGCTGCTGGCCCTGCTTTTGCGCAGGTGGGGTATGGCGCTTTCGCGGATCGCCGAGGTGGTCGGAGTCGTCGACGAGGCGGCGGGCGTCCGGAGGCCCAACCGGCAGACCGTGGGGCGGTGGGTGCAGCGCTACGACGCCGTGCTGCCGCGCCGGAGCACGGCGCGCGACACCGTCCCGTTGCCGCGGGTGGTCGAGCGGCCCGAGGAGCCCGAGCTGCAAAGCGCGCTGGAGGCTCAGGCCGCCCAGCGCACGCGCCTGGCCTCCGGCGAGGTGCTGGCGGGGCGCTTTGAGGTGCTGGAGGTGCTGACCCACGCCGGCGAGTCGGGCGTGCTGGTGGTCAGCGACCGCTGGGGCCAAGGGGCCGGTGAGCCGGGCGGCGCGACGGTGGTGCTCAAGGTCCTCGACTCCATCGCGGGCGGCGAGCGCCTGCGCCGCGAGTTCGAGATGCGCTCGCGGCTGCGCCACCCCCACATCGCGCCGGTCCTCGAGTACGGCACGCTGCCCGACGGCCGCCGCTGGTTCACCCAGGCGAGGGTGTGCGGCGACGACCTGTACCTGGCCAGCCGCGGCGCCTCGTTTCAGCGGGTGCTCGAGTGGATGGTCGAGGTGCTGCGAGCCTGCGCGTACCTGCACGATCGCGGGATCGTCCACCGCGATCTCAAGCCCGACAACATCTTGGTCGGCGAGGGGGGCGAGCCGCAGGTCGTGGACTTCGGGATCTCGCTGAGCCGCAAAGAGGCGCGCGACGCGGACACGTCCGGCAGCCTCGTGTACCTGGCGCCCGAGGCGCTGGCTGGCGCGCCGGCGACCCCGGCGGTCGATCTCTACGCGGTCGGCGTGACGTTCTACCATGTGCTCTCGCGCGAGCTGCCGCCGGAGCCGGGCCCGCCGCCCGCGCTGGCGGCCCATCACGCGGAGGTCCCGGCGTGGTTTGACGCGGTGTTGGCCCGCCTGTGTGACGCGACGCCGGAGCGGCGTTTCCAGAGCGCGCCCGCGGTCATCGAGGCGCTGACGCGGGCCTCGGGGATACGCTTCGGCACCGAGACTCCGGACACGGTGCTGGCGCGGGTGAGCGGCGGGCCGCTGGTCGCGCGTGAGGACGCCCTCGCGACGCTGCGCGAGGCGCTGGGCCCGCGCGGCGGGGGCGGCGAGGGCGCGGGGGCCGGCGAGGGCGCGGGTGTGCTGGTGGTCGGGCCGCCAGGGATCGGCAAGACGCGCCTGCTCGAGACGTGGCGGCAGGCGCGGCAGCTTGCGGGCGGCGAGGTCATCACCGGCGGGCTGCCGACCCTCTTGCGCGTCGTGGTCTCGCGGCTGGGCGAGGGGCACCCGCTGGTCCGGCACCACGACGACATGATCCGGCGCCTGACCGGCGGCTCCAGCGACCTGCCGGTGCCGCTGCGGCCTCGCGACGGCATCTTTCGGGACCGCGACGCGCTGATCGACCTGCTCTCGGCGGGTCGGCTGCCGGGCGCGGTCCTGGTGGTCGACGACCTCGAGACCGCCGACGAGCCGACCCTGGCGCTTGTCGACATGCTGAGCAACGGCTCAGTGCCTGGGCCGGCGCTGCTGCTGGCGATGCGCGAGGGCGAGCCCCAGAGCCTCGCGTCGCGCGCCGCGGGCTGGCAGCACCTCAAGACCCTGCGGCTTCAGCCCCTGGCGGTGGAGGGCGTGGAGACGCTGCTGCTCGGCGTGTTCGGGGACGCGGATCTGGCGTGCGAGCTGGCGCCGAGGCTGCACGCGGCGACCGAGGGGAACCCGCGCTTTGTCGAGGAGGTCTTGCGCGTGCTGGTCGAGCAGGGCGCGGTCGATCGCGCGGCCGACGGGACCTGGGCGGTGGCCAGCGAGGGCGCGCTGCCGGTGCCGCGCGCGCTGGTGGACGCGTGCCGCGGGCGGGTCGACGCCCTGGAGCCCGACGCCCGGCGCTTTCTGGACCTGCTGGCGTTGGCGCCGGGGCCGGTGCCGCGGGCGACGGCGCGGGTGCTGGGTGCCGAGGCCGGGCTCGAGGCGCTGCAGCGGCGGGCGCTGGTCCGGCAGGTCGACGTGGACGGCGTGCCGTCGGTGGTCACGGCCCATGAGGGCGTGCGCGAGGCCAGCTTGGGCGCCCGGCGCGCGGCCGCGGCCACGGTCGACGGGGCCGAACGGGCAGGGCAGGGCGCGCCCGCCGACCACGCGACCCTGGCCACCGCCATCGAGGCGGCCATCCCAGATGATGAGGCGCGGCCTGTGGAATTGTTGGCCGCGCTGTGGTCGGAGGTCGACGATCCCGCCCGCGCCGTGCCCTGGCTGGCGCGCGCGGCGTCCCGGGCGCGCCAGCGCTTCGACATCGACCGCGCCGTCGGCTGGCTGGAGCGCCTCGACGACCGCCTGGGCGACCCGCGGCTGCTGGACCGCGCCGACCTGGCGCCCATGCGCGAGGACGTGCTGCGACACCTCGAGCGGATGCTGCGCTACCGCGGCCGCCACGAGGAGCAGAGCGTCTGCCTGGACCGCCTGACCCTGCTCTCCCAGACCTCGGCGCGCCCGGCGCTGGCCCTCGAAGCCGCCGCGCTCAAGGCGCTCTACTGGTTCGACCGACGCCGCCTCGACCTCAGCCGCCGCCTCTGCCGCGGTCACCTGGAGGCCGCGCGTGCCCAGGGAGATCGCCGCGGGCAGGCAAGGATCTCCTGGGTTCTCGCGATGGTCGAGCGGGCCAGCGGCGAGACGGCGCTGGGCCTGGAGCTGGGGGCGGCGGCGCTGGATGCCCTGGGCGACGCGTCGGATCCCGAGGCCGTCGAGCTGCGGGTGCAGCTGCTGATCAACCAGGGGAACGCCCACGCGGCCATGGCGCGCCTGGACTACGCGGCGCGCGCGTTTGAGCGCGGCCTGGCCCTCTCGCGTCAGGAGGAGCTGTGGTCCTCGGCCATCGTCTGCACGATGAACCTCGGGCTGTGTCAGGCGCTGCTGGGCGCCTACGGGCGGGCGCTGGACCTGCTCGATCGGGCGCGCACCCAAGCCCAGCGCCTCGGCTGGACCGAGCTAGGCCAGACCCTGGAGCGGAACCAGGCCGAGGTCGAGCGCAACGTCGGCCTGACCGAGGCCGCGAGTCAGCGACTGGAGCGGCTGCTGCGCCTCCCGGCGGCGCCCCGCGCCTCGGCTGAGGCGAAGGTGCTGCTGGCCAACTGCCGCTTGGACGCGGGCGACCGCACGGAGGCGGCGACCCTGATCGACAGCGCGCGCGCGGAGCTGCGGGCCGCGCAGCTCGAGCCGCCCGCCGCGCTGGAGCTGGCGTCCGCGGAGCTGCTGCTGGCCGATGGCACCCGCGAGAGCCGCCCTCGGGCCGTCGCGGTGCTGGAGCGGGTGATGGGCGCCGACGCGACCGGGACCGACGGCGTGCGCGCGGCGGTTCGGCTGGCCGCGCTCTCGCTGGAGGACGGCGACGCCAAGGTCGCCTGGCGCCACTGCGAGCACGCGGCGGCGCAGCTCGACGGGGGCCCCGGGCGGCCGCGCGAGGGGCTGGCCGAGGCGCTGCACGTGCAGGCGCGGGTGCTCCTGGCGCGCGGGCGACGCGACGAGGCCGCCGCCGTCCTGCGCCGGGCCGCCGAGGAGCTGGACCGCCAGGCCGCGGATCTGGAAGGCGTCACCCGCGACGCGTTCTTGAGCTTGCCGCGGCACCGGGTCCTGCTGGACGACGCGCGCCAGGTCCTCGGCTCGGTGCCGGGGGCGCTGGCGCGGCCGCTGGTGGCCGACGTGACCGGCGAGGTGCGCGATCTGCGCGAGGTGCTGCAGCTTGGGCGGACGCTGACCCGGGCGACCGGCCTGGGCAGCGTGGTCGAGCGGGCGCTGGACGGCGCGCTCAGCCTCAGCGGGCTTCTGCGCGGGCACCTCTTGGTGCAGGAGGGTGAGCGCTTCGTGGTCATGGGCGGGCGTCGCGCCGGCCGTGCGCCGCTGGCCGCCGGCAGCGACGAGCCCGATCCCGAGCTGGTGGCCGCCATGGTGCGCGCCGCGAGGACCGTGACCCGCGTCGACCCGACCGGCGTGCACTGGGTGGTCCCGCTGGAGCACGGCGACACGATCATCGGCGCGCTCTACCTGGCTGGCGCCGCCGGGGGGACGCCGCTCGGCGAGCACCGCCGCGGGCTGCTGGAGGCGCTGGCCGACCTCGTGGCGATGGCGGTGCAGCATCATCTCCAGGTCGACGAGCTCGAGCGGCTGCGGCGGAAGGTCGAGGCCGACCTGACGCGGACCCGGGCGCGCCTTGAGGAGGAGGCCGTGCGCCGCGCCCGCGCCGAGCGCGTCGTCGAGGCGGAGCGCCGCACCACGCGCCTGCGCTACCGCTACGACCACATCGTGCACGGCGATGGTGCGATGCGGGATGTCCTCGCCCAGGTCGACCGCCTGGTGGACCGGAAGGTCACCGTTCTGATCGTCGGCGACTCGGGGACCGGGAAGGAGCTCATCGCCCGTGCGCTGCACTATAACGGCCCGCGAAAGTCGGGGCCCTTCGTCGCCATCAACTGCGCGGCCATCCCCGAGAACCTCATCGAGAGCGAGCTCTTCGGCCACGTCCGAGGCGCCTTCACGGGCGCGGTGAAGACCCGGCGCGGTCACTTCGAGCTGGCCGACGGCGGCACCCTCTTCCTCGACGAGATCGGCGAGATCTCGCCGGACCTGCAGGTGCGGCTCCTGCGCGTGCTGGAGACCGGCGAGGTCACGCCCGTCGGCAGCTCAAAGCGCGTCGCGGTGGACGTCCGCATCGTCACGGCGACCAACCGCGATCTCAAGGCCGAGGTCGCCGCGGGTCGCTTTCGCGAGGACCTCTACTACCGCATCAACACCATCGTCCTGCGCCTGCCGCGCCTGCGCGAGCGCATCGAGGACCTCCCGATGCTGCTGGAGCACTTCGCCCAGCAGGTCGCCCAAGAGCGAGGCGAGGCGCCGGTCCTCTTCGGTCCCGGCATCCTCGCTCGCCTGCAGGCCCACTCGTGGCCGGGCAACATCCGCGAGCTTCGCAACGTCGTGGAGTACGCCACGCTCTTCGCCGAGCAGGGCGAGGTCCCCGCGGAGCTCTCGCTGCCTTTTTAGAGCATCGTGATGGGCGCCACCGTCGGGCCGCTGCCCGACTCGATGGGCTCCGGCTCGATGCGGAAGGTCAGGTTCCACGACTCGCTGGGGACGTCGTAGAGGCCGAACTCAGCGAGGTCCTTGTAGCCCAACACCAGCGTGCGCCCGCCCGGCAGCAGGTTGATGAGGTCGGGGTTGCACCGGGTGGGCTCGCCGCCGTTGCCGCAGGGCAGGTTCACGTAGCCGATCTTCCCGGTCTGCACGTCCAGGCGGAAGAGGCCGCCGTCGATGAGGTAGACGAGCTGTCCGTCGGGGGACATGACGAACTCGGACAGGCCGACCTCGGGGCCGCTGGTCTTGCGCAGGGTGCGCGTCGCGACGTCCACCATGACGATGCCGTCGTAGCTGCTGCTGGTGAAGATCGAGTAGATGAGGACGACCTGCCCGTCAGGCGTGATCGAGTAGATCGGGACGTCGTCGCCGAGCTCCAACACCTCGATCTCGAGCGTCGCGGCCTCGATGAAGAGCAGGCTGATGGCCTCGGTGGTGTCGATGTTGGCGACCGCTTTCAGGTCGTCCTTGCGCCCAAAGGCTACGGCGTACTGCCCGTCCGGCGACCAGGCCACCGGGCCGAAGCCGGGGATGTTCTTGCGGAAGGTGCGCGAGATCAGGTCGATGATGCTCACCGGGTCCTTGCTGCAGTTCGTCGGCGCCAGCATCGCGGTGCGACCCAGGGGCGAGAGCTGCAGGCTCGAGGCGCAGTTGGGGACGTCGATCTCGTGGCGCTTCTTGGCGACGGGCTCGTAAAGCGTCACCTGCGACTCCATGGGCGCGACGTCGGTGACGACGGCCAGATCGCCGGTGGACGGCACGAAGCGGGCGTCCACGACGCGGTGGTCGAAGTCCAAGTGGTCCGTCTCGCCGTCCTTCGATGCCACGTCGATGATCTGCATGGCCCACCGCGAGGTGCCGTTCTTGCTCACGGTCCAGGGCAGGGTGGACCAGGCGACCAGGCGCCCGCGGTCCTCGTCGATGGAGAGGAGGATCGCCGCGCCGTCCAGGGTCCAGACGCGGCCGGTGCGGCCCGTGGCCAGCGACACCTCGCGCACCACCGAGACCGGCAGGTTCTTCGAGCCCTGGCTCTCGAAAGCCAGGAAGTAGGCCGTGCTCCCGTGGCCGAAGAGCATGCGCGTCGTGCCCGAACCCAGGGGCAGCGAGATGCCCGACAGGCGGTCCAGATCCACCGACCAGACCGTGTGGTCTCCCCTGTCGTTCTTGGTGCGCGTGACGAGGTAGCGGCCGTCTTCGCTGAGCGAGAGGTCGCCTTCGACCGAGTTACCGCCGACCTGATTGCCGGGCTTCGACTCCTCTGTGTTCAGGCCCAGCTCAAAGCAGCCGGACATGATCGAGGCGACGCACGCGGTCGCGGCTAAGGTGCAAAGGAATGCCGAGGGGCGTCGGTGGGGGCGTGGGCTGGTCATGGGGCGCTCCGGGATGCGGTGGAAGCCGCCGAGTGGGCGACGTGGAGAGACCAAAGCAACTCCCGTGCCAGCCGCCTGTTCGATGCGCGGGTGAGCGGGCGATTCGTCATATGCTTACTGACGAATCGAGACCGTGCGCCGGCGAGCGCTGCCCCCGCTCCCGCCCGCGCAGCCCGCCCTAAGGAGCGCTGTGCGATCCCCGAGGGATGGGCAGGTCGGGGGTGGTGCGCTCACACTCCAACAGGCGCTCGTAGGCCCGCCACGGCTCGCCACCCTCCGCGCGGAGGCGACCGGCGAGCTGGCGATTCTCCAACGCGCGCATCAACCGCAGGAAGGGCGCCTGCTTCACCTCGATCTTGCGGCGCTCGTCGGCGAGGTGCTCCAGATCGGCGGAGGCCTCCAAGAAGGCTCGGTAGCGCGGGTCGGTGCGCAGGGCGTCCTCGATGGCGCCGCCCTCGCGGGCGAGCAGGTCGGCGAAGTCGGGGTGCCACGGGTCGTCGAGGATCGGCCAGCGCCCCAAGAGCGCGGCGGACACCGCGTCGAAGCGGCGCTGTTCCTCGTCGGCGGCCTCCGTACCCTGGACGTGCATGGCCTCCAGCGCGGCGTCCAGCTCGGCCACGCGCGCGCGCACCGGCGCGAGCTCGGCCGGCAGCACCAGATCGCGGGTGAGCGCGGTGATGACCGCGTCCTCTTCGGGCAGCGACACCTCGCGCTCTGGCCCGTCGTCGGGGGCCACGCGTCGCAACCAGCGCTCGGAGGTGGACGTCGGCACGTCGACCGCCCGCGACGCGATGCGCACCCGGCTGTGGGCCTCGTATAGCGTGATCTTCCCGTCGCCGTCGAAGTCGATCTGGCCAACCTCCAGCGCCGTGTTGTCGGCCGCACGGCCACGCAGCGCGTGGAGAAAGTGCATCCCGTAGCCGTCTTGGCCGCGGCGGTCGGGGTCGGGGTCGCAGCCGGCGGCCTCGCGGTCCGAGGTCGTGGCGAAGAAGCCGCAGCGGCCCGGCGCGAGGGGGGCGTCGGCTACTGCGCCGACGAAGGCCGTCTCGGCGAAACCGCCGCCGTAGCACGAGGTCACCACGAGCCGCGTGTGGCGCGCGCCGCGGGTGTCGAGGGCGGTCGCGAGATCGGCAGGCGTCAGCTCGCTGCGGCCCCACATCAGCAGCGCGTTGTCGGCCGGCGTCTCGCCCGCGACGCCGTGGCCTGCCAGGTAGACGAGGAGCGGCGGGCCCGCGGTCGCGATCGCGTCGTGCAGCGCCTCCAGAAACACCTCACGGCTGGCGGCGCCGCTGGGGTGGAGGACCGTCTCGCGGTAGCGCGCGTCGCGCCCGGGGCGGGGGGAGAAGAGGTCGGCGAGCTCGGCGCGCAGCCCGGTGTGGGCGTGCTCGGTCGACAGCACCTGGACCGCGCGGGTGCCGGGGCCGCTGGCGTAGAGCAGCACACCGCCGGGGCCCAGGACCTCGACCGCCAGCCCGAGATCCTGCTCGATGGAGACCTGATTGGACTCCGGCGCGTCGCCACCGCCCGCGGCGAGCCAGCGGACCGTCCCCGTCGATTCGGGGGCCGGTGAGACGGCGGCTTCGCGGGGGGATGGCTGGTCGGTCTGGGCCGGCAGCGGCTGCACGGCTGGGCCGGTCGGGGCCTGGCCCAGGCGGAAAAACCAAGTCATTCCGAGGCCAAGCCCGACGCCGACTAGCAGCACCCCGAGCGCGAGCAGGCGGGGCGAGGTTCGTGGTCCGGTCATTGAGGCGAGGAAAAACCACGCTTCCCACCACCCGTCAACGCGGACGGGAGCTCGGAGGGTCCCAGTCCGCACGCGGCTCGCCTCGCGCGGCGGGTGCCCCAGCGCGGACTCAGCGATTCCGTCTCGACCGTCGAAGCGGGCCGCAGTAGATTCCGCGCCCCCATGCTCTCGGAGATTCGTCCATGGCCGACCGCGCACGCGTCCACTCTGGTTCTCCCTACGAACAAACCTTCGGATTCTGCCGGGCGCTCCGCGTCGGGAACCGCGTCCTGGTCGCCGGCACCGCGCCGATCGAGGCCGACGGCACCTGCGCGCCCGACGCCGCCGGCCAGACCCGCCGCTGCCTGGACATCATCACCACCGCGATGGCCAAGCTGGGCGCCAAGCCCGAGGACACCGTCCGCACGCGCATCTTCCTGACCGACGCCGCCGACGCCGACGCGGTGGGGCGGGTGCACGGCGAGGTGTTCGCGGGCGGGCACCCGGTCACCGCGATGGTGGTCGTGGCGGCGCTGCTGAACCCGGCGTGGAAGGTCGAGATCGAGGCCGAGGCCGTCGTCAGCGAGTGAGCTTCGCCGGCCTCCGCGCGCTGCGTCAGAGCTTGCAGCAGCGCGCGCAGGCCGGAAAGAGCGCAGTCCCGACGTCCTTTCTGAAGCGCACCATGCGGTCGCCGTTCCAGATGGTGTCCAGGGGCTGCTCGAGCAGATTGCCGACCTTGTAGAACATGAAGTTGCAGGGGTAGGCGTCGCCGCTGGCCGACACGAAGAGCGAGCGCCACGGGTAGGTGCAGTGGCGCTTCTGCTCGCCGTCGCCGCGGTACCAGCTCTGGCGCTCGGTGGCGTCCAGGTTGGGTTTGACGATGACCGGGACCTTCGAGGCGCGCCGCTGGAGCTTGGCCACGGCCGCCGGGAAGTCGGTGCGGCCGTCGGGGCTGTGGACGTAGCTGCTGACGGTGGCCGACGGGTCGCCGAGGCGCTCCCAGATCGCGGCCTGGGCTTCCATCTCTTCGGGGGTGACGAAGTTGAGGTGCTCAAAGCGCACCGCGTCGACGCCGAGGCGCTCGCCTTCGGCCACCACGTCGCCCAAGACGTCAGCATTATGCTCGGTGATCGCGCAGTTCAGCAGCACGCGGGTGCCCTTGCGGCGGGCCAGAAGCTCGCGGGCCGCCTCGATGAGCTTGGCGTAGCTGCCCGGCCGCTGGGTGATGGCGTCGTGGACGGTCTCGGAGCCGTGCAGGGACAGCACCACGCAGTCGATATCCAGCTCGATGAGGCGGCGGATGCGCTCGCTGCCGAGGAGCGTGCCGTTGGTCACGACGCCGCAGGGCATCCCCTCGCCCTTGATGAGCGCGATGACGTCGAGGATGTCCTTCCGCATGAAGGGCTCGCCGCCGGTCAGGAAGAGGCTGGGGCGCTTGCCGCGGGGGCCGAGGTTGTCGATGAAGCGCTGAAGCTCGGCGAGCGACATGAAGCGCTCGCGGGAGTCGAGGATGTCGCCCGCGTGGCACATCACGCAGCGCACGTTGCACTCCGAGCGCACGACCAGGGTGATGCTGGCGGGGCGGGACGCGTGGCCGTCGCGCAGGTAGCGGTCAACGGGGAAGCGGACGACGTCCAGCAGCAGCGACGCCGGGTCGAAGAGGCGCCGGAAGAGCATCGCCTGATGGGCGTGGCCCGCGAGCTGGCTGACGCGCTCGGCGACGCTGTGCGCGGGCACGCGACTACCCCTCAGCCTTGAGACCCGGGGCGGCGGCGTGGGCGGATGCGTTGGCGGCGACGGCGACCACGACGGCCTCGGCGCTGGCGGCGGCGGGGGTGACGCGGGGCCGCAGGGCAGCCGCGGGAGTCACCGAGTTGGCCGCAGGGCGACGACCGGGCCACAGGCGCTCGATGCCGGGCAGGAACACCGTGCTGATGCCTTCGACGTACTTGCGCCAGTTGTGCGGGCGGAACTTGATGACCTCGCGGAATATCTGCCGCGGACGCAGATAGAAGCTGCGGATGGCGCGCCGCTGGGCGGACTTCAGGGACTCGACGGTCCAGCCCTCGGGCACGTACATCGGCTCGAGGTCGGTGAAAGAGAGGTAGGCCGAGAAGCGCCGCCAGTTGGCGATCTTTTCCTCAGGCGTGGCCTCGTTATCCAGGCGACCCTCGCGGACGAAGTCGTCGTAGAGGTCGCTGCCGGGGTAGGGCACGAAGATCGCGAACTGGGCGAAATCCAGCGGCAGCGCCTGGGCCAGGGCGATGGTCGCCGCGGTGTCTTCGGGGCGCTCGCCGGGCAGGCCCACGATGAAGAGCCCGTGCGGGTTGATGCCCGCCTCGTGGGTCCAGCGGATGGCCTGGTGCACGCGCTCGGGCGACGAGCCTTTGCGGACGGCCTTGAGCAGCTCGGGCGAGGCGGTCTCGATGCCGAAGGCCATGTTCCGGCAGCCGGCGCGCTTCATCCAGCCGAGGACCTCCTCGTTGACCGTGTTGACGTGGCCCTCGCACTGCCACTCGATCTTGAGCTTGCGCTCGATGATGAGGCGGCACACCTCGATGATGCGCTTCTTGTTGACGGTGAAGAGCGGATCGAGGAACTCGACGAAGCTGGCGTCGTAGCGCTCGATGAGCATCTGTAGCTCGTCGACGATGGAGACCGCGCTGCGCATCCGGTAGTTGCGGTCGGCGTTGACCACGCAGAAGGTGCAGGCAAACGGGCAGCCGCGGGTCGCGAGCATGACGCGGTAGCGGCCGCCGTCGCGGGTGCGGGTGACGAAATCTCGCGAGGAGTAGGACTCCATGTCCACGAGGTGGCGGGCTGGCAGCGGCAGCCAGTCGAGGTCCTGGACCACCGAGCCGGGCAGGTTCTTCTTGGGCTTGCCGTCTTCCAGGTAGGAGATCCCGCGCACTTCGGAGAGCGGCGTGCCGTTCTGCCACGCGGCGACGAGGTCGCGCATGATCAGCTCGCCCTCGCCGTGGACGACGGCGTCGCAGCGCCCGTGCTCCAGGTAGAAGGGCGCGTAGACGGAGGCGTGGATATTGCCCAGCACGACCTTGGTGTCGGGGAAGTGCCGCTTGATGTAGCCGGCCAGCTCCCACGCCCAGGCGCCGCTGGAGGTCAGCACGTTGATGCCGATGATGTCGAAGGTCTGGCCTTCGAGGCGGCGCTCGACGTCCTGGCGCGTGAGGTCGTGCGCCCACGCGTCGATGACCGCAACCTCGTGGCCTTCGCGCTCGAGGACGGCGGCGATGTAGAGCAGGCCCAGCGGCTCCGTCTTGTGAACGAAGACGCGAGCGCCGCCCATGATCTCGAACATGGTGTCCGAGGGGTTTACAAGGAGGACCTTCATGCTCCCCAGTGGACGGCGTCGCGGGCTGTCATCGCACGCCGACCAGAATCGGCAGCCTACCTCAGCGGCACGGGCGATGCACTGCCGGGGGAGTCGTTGAACGTGACCGGGCGCTCGCAGCGATGCAGGGCGAGGCCGCGGACGCGCAACACCAAGGGGCAGGCGTCGAGGTGGGCGTAGAGGACCGGCGGGCAGCCGGGCATGAGCGGGACCTGCTGGAGGTAGGAGTCGCCGACCACGAGCCAGAAGGGCGCGCCGAGGAAGGGGGGGGCGGAGAGCAGCTCGTCGATGCGGGCGCAGCGGTCGTCGTGGGGGCCCTCGCCGCGGGCGCCGCTGGGGGCGGCGAGGGTGCGTCCGCTGACGGTGAATCGCTCGAAGGCGCCTGCGAGTTCGGGGGAGCCGTGGCGGGCGTGGCAGGTGGAGAGCGCGGTCAGCGAGCTTCGGTCTGAGCAGAGCCCGTAGAACCAGTCGATCTTCACGTCGTCCATCGCGAGGATCGGTGCGGCGTCGGCGCTCATGTGGTCGATGACGCGGCCGAGCTCGCGGCCGTAGAAGCTCCAGCCGTCGAAGGCGGTGAAGGGGCGGTGGAGGGTGGGGCGGGGGTTGCCGAGGTAGAGGGCGGCGAGGGCGAGGGCGGCGAAGGCGAGGGGGGCGACGGTGGCGCGGGGGTGGCCGGCGACGCGGCCTGGGAGCGAGCCGGCGCCGGTGGCGAGGACCAGCAGCAGCAAGGGGAGGAGCGCGGCGTAGTTGGAGTAGCGCATCAGCAGCAGCGAGCCGGAGGCGGCGAAGGCGACGATGCTGGCGAGGGCGGCGAGGGCGAGGCCGGGGTAGCGGCGGGCGAGGAGCGCGAGGCTGGCGAGCAGGCAGAGGGTGGCGAGGCCGTCGAAGCCGGTGAGCGAGTCGGTGAGGGCGCCGGGGAGGGCCCAGGAGTCGCCGCGGGCGAAGCCGTTGGTCACGTAGAGGGCGGGTTCGCCGAAGCGGGCGAGGGAGGCGGCCTCGGCGGCGAAGCGATCGGCGCCGGTCTGGGCGGCCTCGGTGGCGCCGCGGTAGGCGCGCAGGGCCACGACGAGGGTGCTGACCAGGGGCAGGTAGAGGGCGGTGGCGCCGACGAGGGTGAGGGCGGCGGCGGCGCGCTGGCGTCGGGTGAGGGCGGTGACGACGAAGAGCAGGGCGCCGGGGGCGATGACCAGCAGGCTGAGGTGGCCGACCCAGAGGGCGGCGGCGCCGGAGAGGACCAGGGAGACCCAGGTGGGGCGGTCCCAGGCGAGGTAGGCGGCGAGGCTGGCGAGGAACCAGGCGGTGAGGGCGGCCTCCATGAAGTAGTTGGCTTGGAGGGTGGAGAGCAGGACCGCGTTGGGGGCGAAGGCTGCCAAGAGCGCGGCCGCGAAGCCGGCGCCGTAGCCGGAGAGCGCGGTGCCGGCGCGCAGCAGGGCGATGATGAGCATGGCGTGCAGCAGCAGATCAGGTAGACGCAGCCACGCGATCTCGCCGCCTACGCCGAGCTTGGCGCCGAGGGCCGACCAGCCGTAGAGCGCGAGCAGGTGGAGCGGGGGGTGCAGGGCGTGGCGCAGCTCGATCTGGTCGTGGAAATACGCGCCGAAGACGCCGTTGGCGGCGTTGAGCGCCCACAGCTCGGAGCGGTCCGGGTCCAGGGTGGCCATCAGCCAGGCGCGCAACGCCAGGGACGTGACGAGCAGCGCGGCGACCTGCACGCGGCGGCGGCGCCGGACGGCGTCGGGAGGCTGGGGTGGGGGCTCGCCCGGCCCGTGCTGGCGTGCAAGCCAAGCGAGCGCGAGCAGCGCCGCCAGCGCGACGAGGCAGGGAATCAGCAGCGTAGACATCATCGCGAGGGGTAAACTCTCGGCGCGAGGCGGGGGAGGCCGGGGAAGCGGGGATAGTAGTCGAAGCCCGCGGGGCGGTCGCGGGTTGACACCCTGTGCGCTGCTACCGTGCAATGCCCGCTCGGCGCGTGGGGGTCTGAGCGCGCCTGAGGGGGCCAGCGGTGGAGCGAGCTGTGACGACGTCGCCGCCTTCGGATCTCCGGGCTGGGCTGAGGTCCCAGGTCCCGGGTTCGGCCCTCCCGCGCTGGGCCGCGGCGGCCACCGCGCTCGCCCTGCTGCAGCTCGGCGCCTGCCGCTCCAGCGAGGGCGCCCACACCGACCCGCCCGTCTCCGACGCCCGCTGCACCCCCGGCGCCGCCGGCTGCGTCTGCGCAAACGACACCGAGTGCCATGACGGCAGCGCCTGCTTCTACGGCGTCTGCTTCGCCACCCCCGACCAGCGCCCCGACAGCTACTACTACTCCCAGCAGAACCTGGACGACGAGACGACCATCAACGCGCTGGTCCAGTCCCAGGTGGCCATCGCCGACGGCGCCCACGTCGCCGATATCGGCGCCGGTGCCGGCTTCTACACGATCCACGCCGCCCGCAAGGTCGGCCCCAGCGGCAAGGTCTACGCGACCGACATCGACCAGGGCCGCCTCGACTCCATCGCCGCCATGGTCGCCAAGCTGCCCGACGGCGCCGACCTGAAGCCGCGCATCGAGCTGCGCCTGGTCCGCGAGATGACGGCCACCGCGCTCGAGGACCTGCCGCCGGCCTCCCTCGACCTCATCGTCATGCTGCGCGTGCTGACCTTCCGCCCCGAAGCGCGCGCCGACGACCTCGCCTACCTGCGCAGCATCGCCACCCTGGTCAAACCCGGCGGCCGCTTCGTCTACCACATGGACTGGGTCCCCGAGTCCGGCTACCGCGCGCACCTCGAGGCGCTCTTCCGAGACGCCGGTTTCTCAGGCGCCACCGAAGAGATCGCGATGCCCGCCCACATCCCGGAGACCACCGACACCTTCGACTGGTCCCTCGTGGCGCGCCCGAAGATCACGCTGCGCCGTGGCTTCATCCTCGTGTTTACCCGCTGACCGTCGCCAACGGTTACTCGGGCGAAACCCGCGGGAAACATGGCAGCGGTAGCTAAGGGGCAGCGGTTGGGAGCGCGGCGGTCGTCGCGAGCCCAGCCCCGTCATCCGCAACCGCGGTTCACCCCGTGATGAAAGACCCCCGGCGACCACACACCGTGGCCGGGCCTCACTCTTAGGAGTCTCCATGCGCGTTCGCACGTCTCGCCTTCTCACAGCCGTCCTGCTCGCCGCGATCCCCGCGTCCGCGTCGGCCGACGAGGGCGCGCCCAAGGTCGTCGAGCTCTCAGGCTTCGTCGACACCTCGATCTTCATCCCTCTCACCGGGTTCGCCGACGACTCCGACTCGGTCACGTTCGGGCTGGACCAGGTCGAGCTGGATATCATCGTGAAGCCCGCCGACGGGCTGACCCTGCGCACGGACCTGAACTGGATGCCGAACGTAGACGTGCTCGGCGACATCGACCTCAGCGCGCCTTCGCTCTACGCCTTCGACAACATCGTCGAGCAGGGCTACGCCAAGTACATCTTCGGCGGCGGCGACCGCGGCTTCTTCTTTCAGGCCGGCAAGAAGAACGCGCCGGTGGGCACCGAGGCCCTCGACGCCCCGGACATGTTCCAGTTCAGCCACAGCCTGCTCTTCGACAACGCCGCGCCGTCCAACCTCACCGGCTTCTTCCTGGGCTTCGACCACGGCGGCGCCGGCTTCGGCGGCCAGATCTGGATGAGCAACGCCTGGGACTCGTCGACGACGCCGGGCAACCCCAGCTTCGGCGGCCGCGCCGAGTACGCCTTCGAGAGCGCCGGCGTCGGCCTCTCGACCAGCATCGGCCCGGTCCGCAACGATGACATCTTCTTCATGGTGGACGTCGACGCCAACGTGAAGGCCGGCATCTTCACCGGTCTGCTCAACGTCAACGTCGCTGGCGTCGGCGGCGAGGTCGGCTACGGCGTGTCGGCCGTCGGCAACGTGGCCATCGGCGACTCCATGTCGGCTACGGCGCGCGTCAGCTACCTGGACCGCGAGAAGCTCGGCGCCGGCGAGGGCACCCCCTACAAGGGCATCGAGGCCACGGCCGCCTACCTCTTCACCTTCACCGACCACTTCGGCGGCCTCGTCGAGGTGCGCCTGGACAAGCCCGACGGCGTCGACCCCATGGTCGGAGCGGCCTTCGAGGCCACGGCGACCTTCTAAGCCGAGCCGGCTTCGCAGCCAGATTTGGTCCTGACTTTAGCGGCAGGATCTCGAGCGCCAGCCCGAGATCCTGCCGTTCTCATTTGGGGTCGAGTCGGCGGAGTGCGGAGTGGGTTTTTGCCACCGAGGCTCGGAGGGGTTGGGGAGAGGACGGGGCTGGCTTGGGAGGCTTTGGCGGGTTGCTGGGCTGGCTTTTTGCCACGGAGGCACGGAGGGGTTGGGGAGAGGACGGGGCTGGCTTGGGAGGCCTTGGCGGGTTGCTGGGCTGGCTTTTTTGCCACGGAGGCACGAAGGCACGGAGGGCTGGAGAGGGGCCTGATGCGTGTCCGTCACCAGGGCCTAGTGCGTGCCTGACACCACCGCCCCGGTAAGTGCGTAGGGTGGGTGCCTGACACCACCGGTCTCGCCGGTCAGGCGGGGATCTGCTCGCACAGGTCGGGGCCAGCGCCGCGGATGGCATCAGGGGCGAGGCGCCGGTCAAACGTGGCGAGGCGAAGCTCGTGCCGGAACGCGAGCCCCATGAGGTAGACGTCCGTGACCTGCCTGCTCGTGGTGATGAAGCGCGGGTCGAAGAGCGTGTCGTCCACCAGACTCACGTCGTCTGTGATCGGGCGATGGTCGGGGTGGTTGACCAGCGCTCGCAGCGCGGCGAGGACCTCCGGCACGGTGGCGTCCACCGTGGGGTAGGCGGGCTGAGAGAGGATCCTGACGAACGCGTTCTGCGTGAGCGGGCAGGTGCACCAGCGCACGCCCGGACGGAGCCACGCGTGGGCCGCGTCGTGGTTGATGTGCGCGCCGTCGACCAGCGCGATCAGCACGTTCACGTCGAGCAGGAAGCTCACGCCTCGTCGCCATCCCGCAGCCGGTTGACCAGCTCGAGGGTCGCTGGCGGGCTCTCCGCATTGGGCGTGAATACGGGCAGCCCATTGCGCACGCTGCGCGCCTCGTCGCGCACAAGCGCCCGCGCCAGGAGGTCAGAGACCACGCGCCCCATCGACTCACCTCGCTGCGCCGCCAGGCTCTTCACCGCGCGCAGGATGGGGTCGTCGATGTCTACGGTCGTCCGCATGCTCGAACGATTGCGCTGTGATGCGGTGATGTCAAGATGTGGTGATGTCGTAGAGTGGGTGTCTATCGCCGCCAACCAGGAGCTGTTCTAGCTGGGCCCCAGGATCGGTTCCCTTGCGGGGGTGGTTGGCTTGGAGGGCTTTGGCGGGTTGTTTGGCTGGCTTTTTGCCACGGAGGCACGGAGGCACGGAGGGTTGGACAGGGGCCTGATGCGTGCCCGTCACCAGTGCCTAGTGGGTGCCTGAGACCACAGGTCCTGTAAGTGCGTAGGGTGGGTGCCTGACACCACCGGTCATGACCACCGGTCCCGTAAGTGCGTAGGGTGGGTGCCTGACACCGCAGGTTCCTGCGGCTCCGCAGGTTCCTGCGGCTCGACCCTTTTTTGCCACGGGGCACGGAGGCACGGAGGCTGGAGAGGGGCCTGATGCGTGTCCGTCGCCAGTGCCGGTGGGCCTGACCTGCCCCCGTAAGTGCGTAGAGGGTGGGTGCCTGACACCACCGGTTGGGCCTAGTGCGTGCCTGAGACCACCGCCCCTGTAAGTGCGTAGGGTGGGTGCCTGACACCACCGGTCCCCCGCCACCGGTCCCCCGTAAGTGCGTAGGGTGGGTGCCTGACACCGCCGGCCTAAGGCGTGCCTGACACCACCGCCCCCGTAAGTGCGTAGGGTGGGTGCCTGACACCACCGGTCCTTTGCAGCGGTGCTTGATGGACAACTCGGGCCCACCCGAGTGAACGAGCCGCAGTCAGGCCTGCCCTGCGTGGCCCGGCCCCGCATACTCGTTCAGCGTCGGGGTGTGGATCCGCCATTGAGCTGGGAGCGGACAATAGGGTCGGGTCCGGACTTAGCGACTTGGCGCTCCCTCTCTCCCCACATACACGGGTCAGCTTCCCTCGTTCCTGTTGCAGGGCGCGTTCGCTGCGAGGAATCGACGTCGGAACGAAAACAGCCGGCGCGCCGGTCGTCCGGCGCATGCATGAGAGCGTCGGGGGCTCAAGCGCCAGCCCGAGATCTGGCTGCTTCCTTTGCATGGCGGCGGCGCAATCGCTTGCCGAGCGGCCGGCGGCGGCTGGCTACTGCGTGACATACGGCCTTGCCTGCACGATGTGCAGGGTCTCGCCCTGGAACAGCCACTCGATGTCCAGGGCCGTGGCTTCGGGGAAGATGGCGACTAGGCGTTCGCAGACGGTTCCTAGGGTTTTGACGCGCGATTCGGTGAGGACTGGCGTGCCTAGGGCGGGGGCCGGGACCTCTTTGACGCCGCCGTGGTCGTCGAAGACCAGCATGGTGCCCTCGTCGGAGCGGGAGAGGACGCGCATGCGGCCGGTCTTGGTGTTGTAGAGGATCTGCTCGGGCATCTTGCGGCCGTCGACGACGCGGATACCCAGGCCGCTCTTGGCGTTGATGGTGTAGATGGTGTTCGGGCGGGTGTCGTAGATGTTGGTGGTGACCAGCACGCCGGCCGCCGTGGCGTCGACGCCCTGCTGGACGAGGATGGCGCCGTAGACCTGGTTGTGGTCGATGCCGAAGTGCTCGCGCTCCTCGTAGCCGCGGACGTTCCAGACGCTGGCCCACACCGCGCGGATGGCGTCGGCCATGGCCTCGCGTCCGCGCACGTTGGGGATGGTGTCGTAGAGGCCGGCGCCGTTGAAGCCGGGCAGGTCCTCGGCGTTCGTCGAGCTGCGCACGAAGGCGCCGCGCTTGGAAAAACCCAGCTCGCGTATGCGCTTTTCGACCGCCGTCAGCAGCTTCTTGTCCAAGGGCGCGCCCGCGATGGCCTTTCGGAGCGACTCGAGCTCGCGCCACCGGTACTCGGCGTCCTCGCGGAAGCGGGTGTCTTCCAGCATCTTCCGCACGCGCTGGTCGAGGCCGGAGCGTCGCATGTGCTCGGCGTAGTACGAGATCGGGATGCCGAAGCCGGGCGGGACGTTGGCGCCCTCGACCTTCAGCGAGACCATCTCGCCCAGGTTGGCCGACTTGGCGCCGAAGGCTCGCACGCGGTCTTTTCGCAGCTCGCTCAACGACAGCAGGCGCTTCTCGGCCAGATCGGGCTCCGGCAGCGTCACCCGCTCGACCTTCGCCTTCCCAGACTCCCACTTCGCGACCTCCTCCGGCGTGGCGTCGCGCACCGTGTAGCCGTCCGCCCGCGCCTGGAAGTACACGATGTGGCCGTCGAGGTGGCGGAAGAGGTTCGCCGCGTCGAGCACGCCCGCGTGAGGGATCCCCCAGGCCTTGGCCCGCAGCGCGACGTGGGACAGCGGCGTCGAGAACTGCTGCGAGATGACGCCCGACACCACCGTCAGGTACGGGATCGCCTCGTTGAGCACGAGGATCTCGTCGGCCGCGAAGCTGAGCTTCGACAGCAGCGAGTCGTCGATGTCGTCGATGACGCGCAAGCGACCGACCCGCTCGCCCTCGGTGAAGATCTGGTAGCTCGACTGGGCGTAGATCTGCTCGTTCGTGATGACCGGGACGCCCTTGACCAGCTTGGACACGGCGGTGTGGTGCGGCGAGTCGGGGCGGAACTTCACGCGGTCGCCGGCGAAGAAGGTCCCGCGCAGCTTCTGGTAAGCCAGCTCGACGTGCTTCGGCGTCATCCGGTCGCCCTCCCAGAAGGCGAAGGTCCACTCGTCCTGCAGCAGGTGGTGGGCCAGATAGCCGAAGATGTAGCTGGGTTTCTCCTCCTCGTAGTTGGCGATGAGCTCGGCCAGGGCCTCGGGCGTGGGGTCGGTCTTCAAGAGCGCGCCGAAGACGAAGTCGGCGTGCATCGGGAAGATGTTCACGTCGAAGTACCAGATCTCATTGGTCTTCAGGTTGATGAGGAACTTCGAGAAGCGCTCGCTCGCCACCTGGTCGGAGTAGCGGAGGTAGGCCTCGGGGCTGTCGAGTCTGGGCGTCCAGACCTTGGTTTGCGCGCCTTGGTCGGCGGCGTCGGCGGCCTCGCGCTCCTGGGCGGCTCGGGCGCCGTCGGTGGACGCCTTGGGCTGCTCTTTGGCAGGCGCGGGATCGCCGTCTCCGCGCACGATCTCGGTCTGGCCTGCGCAGCCGGGAGCGAGCCCGAGGACCACGCAAATCGTCAGAAAAAACCTGGTCAAACCGCTCATGCCTGGCCCCCCAAGACGCCGCGCATCCGCCGCGTCAGCACACGGATCACGCCGCGGCTCAGCCCGGGCGCGATATCCAACATGTTGTCGAAGTCGTCGCGATGTATCAGCAGCAGCTCGGTGTCCTCGATGGCCCGGGCCGCCGCACTGCGCGGGCCGTCGTCGAGGATCGCCATCTCGCCGAAGCACTCGCGGCGCCCAAGCTCGGCCACGGTGCGCCCATCGTGCTCGATCGCGACGCGGCCTTCGAGGATGAGGAAGAGCTCGAAGCCCTGCTGGCCCTCCTCGAAGATGACCGTGTCGGCCTCCACCGCGCGCCGGCGGGCGACCTGGGCCAGGGGCAGGAGCTGGTCGGCGGCGATGGCGTCGAAGAGCGGTACGTCGCGCAGCAGCAGCACCCGGTTCATCATCTCGTCGTGGGTGGTCTCGTCCAAAGTGCGCCTCCGAGGCTTCGGGTCGGCGTCCACGCGGGATTCGCGCAGCGCGTGGGCGTAGAGCTCGCAGAGCAGGCCGTCGCGAGGTTCCAGCAGGACCGTGCCGGCGTCGACGTCGCGGTCGCTGTCGTGGATGCGCTCGAGGGCTGAGCGAAAGGTCGGGATGGCCATCAGCGACTGGCTGGCGGTGTAGGAGCGGCCGTGGGTGTGCTCGGACGCCTCGAAATACGTGATGACGACTCGCAGCTCGGGGGCGGTGATGGTGGCGTCGAGCAGCTCGAGCGCGTTGGAGCGGGCGCGCGGGTCGGGATCTCGGTGCTTGAGGCGGGCCTGCTCGACCGCGGCGCCGTAGAGGACGCCAAGGAGCTGGAAGACGACGGTCTCGGTGAACGCGCGGCGGAGCGCGACTTCGCTGCGCAGCGGGACGACGTGGGGCGGGGCGGTGGACTTCAGGTGGGAGTCGACCAGGGCGTAGCGGATGAGGTCGTCGACGTGCTCGATGACCGCGGCGGCGATGGGCGCGCCGTCGATGGGCGGGGCGCCGGGGCGGCTGACGAGGTGCCAGAGCGCGCGGGCGGCTTGGGCGCGGAGCGGCGGGAGGGGGTCTGAGACGAAGGAGGCGACGAGGGCGGCGGCGGCGGGGGTCTCGAGGCGCTGGGCGAGCTGGAGCAGGCGGATGCGGCGCGAGGGGTGGTTGGGGGCGGCGGCGTTGAGGCGCTCTTGGAGCGAGGCGAGGACGAGCTTCGGGGGGAGGCGGCCGAGGGCCGTGAGGGCGACGGTGCGCGTGTTGGGGGACTCGAGGGCGTCGAGGAGCAGCGGCACGTGCTCGGGGATGGAGAGCTGGACAAAGATGTCGAGGGCGAGGCGGCGCAGCTCGGGCTCGTCGGAGCTGAGGAAGCGGGGCAGCTCGTCGACGAGGTCGAGGTAGCGGCCTGGGAGCTGGGCGGACTCGGGGGCGTCGGGGAGGGCGCCGGCGTCGAGGGCGTCGGAGTGGGCCTGGGGCTCGGGGTCGTTGATGTCGGCCAGGCCGCTGCGGACGCGGATTCGGGTGCGGAGGCGCTCGCGGGTCTGGGGGTCGGGGGCGCCGCCGCGCAGCCACATGAAGGCGCGGCTTTGGACGGCGGGGTCGGGGTGGTCGGTGAGGCCCTCGACGGTGGGGAGGAACTCGGAGAACTCGCGGGGCAGCACGCGCAGCGCGGCGCAGAGGACCGGGGTGGGGCGGTCGGCGTGGAGCAGGGGGGCGAGGGCGTGGCGGACGGGGAGGAGGTCGGTGCGGGCGAGGGTGTCCAGCGCGCTGACCACCGTGGCGACGTCGGGGGAGGCGAGCATGGGGGTGAGCTCGTCGGCGCGGACTGGGACGTCGAAGTCGCGGACCATGGTGAGGCCGTGCTGAACGGCGTCGGGGTCGCCGGAGCGGAGCAGGGTGCGGACGGCGCTGAGGGCGGCGTCGCCGGCCCAGCTTGGGACGGCGGGCTCGCGGGCGAGGTGGCGGGCGCCGAGGGCGTCGAGCAGGGCGCGGGTGTAGGCGGGGCCGACGCGGAGGCTGACGATGACGGCGATGCCGGCGACGATGAGGAGGAGGGGGGCGAGGGAGACGTAGTCGGAGAGGGCGTCGCCGGCGAAGAGGAGCGGGACGCCGACGCCGATGACGGCGAGGCGGTTGATGACGCCGAAGAGGAGGAAGCGGGCGGGGTCGGCGTCTTGTTGGGGGATGGGCATGGTGGCGGCTTGGAAGGCCTGGCGACCGACGCCGAAGTCGGCGACGCGCTCGGACAGCGAGGTGGCGACGATGGCCCAGAAGATGGCGGCGGGGATGAAGGTCGAGAGCAGCAGGGTGGTGGCGCTGCCGACGACGAGGACGAGGGAGCCGACGCTGGCGGCGAGGCCGACGCCTCCGAGGCGGTGCAGGGGGCCGGCGCCGAGGAGCGCGACGAAGACCGTCGCGAGGTTGGCGGCGAGGTAGTAGTAGCCGAGGAATCCGGCCATGGCGTCGGCTTCGTAGGCGTGCTTCATGGCGCTGGAGAGCTGGAAGTCCATGACCACGGAGGCGGCCTGGGCGAAGAAGGCCAGGGCGGCGAGGACGCGGAGCAGCGGGGTGCGGCGGAGGACGGCGAGGGCGTCGCCGATTCGGCCGAGGCGGCTTGGGGAGTCGTGGGGGCGGGTTTGCGCGCGTGAGGGCGGGGCGGCGTCGACCAGGGGCGGGACGCGGGAGCTGTGGACGCGGAGGACCGCGAGGGCGAGGAGGGCGGCCGACGCGTAGAGCAAGAGCGAGAGGCTGCCGACGGCCAGGACGGCGTTGGTGAGGGCGCCACCGGCGGCGGCGCCGAGGGTGGCGACGGCGGAGAGCATCGGGAAGAGGCGGCGGGCCTGGCGGGTGGGCATCAGGGTGGATGACCACGACCAGGACTGGATGATGACGAGGCTGCCGACGGCGGCGGTCCAGGCGTAGATCGCGAGGGAGAAACGGCCGGGGGCGAGGCCGGTGAGCACGCCGATGGCGACGAAGCTGCCGGCGGAGAGCGCGACGATGCCGTCGAGTCGGCGGTGGGCCGGGACGCGGTGGATGAGGGCGATCCAGGCGAGGGAGGCCAGCGCCGTGGTGAGGGCGGCGGCGATGAACATCCAGGGCAGGGCGGAGAATGGGTTGCTGGCGATCGTCAGCGCCTTGGCGAACGCGGTGGTCATCACGTTGGCGGCGGTGACGAGGCCGAAGACCGGCGCGACGGCGGCGAGGACCGGGCGGTCCTCGGGGCGGATCGTGAACAGGCGCTTGAGAGCGCTCACGGGCGGGTCCGCGGGCTGGCGGCCGGTGTGGGGCGGTCGGGCATGGGCCGTGGGGGCGCGAGGGCGGGTCTGTGCGGTGCTGACAAAGGTGGGGCGAGCGCCGGGCGTGCGTCAAGGCGGGCGGGGGACCAGGCCGCGGCCGAGAGGTGAGGGGGGCGTGGCGGGTCGGTCGCTCGGACTGGCCACGGGGGGCACGGCGGCAGGGAGAAGACGGGGCCGCTCATGCGCGACCGTGAGTGCGCGAGGGGATCGCCGGGCGGCCCGGCTAGGGGTTCGCCGCGCCGGGAGCCGGCAGCGCTGCGCTGGCCTGCAGCGGCTTCACGATGCCCTCGCGGACCAGGACGTCGAAGAGGGCGCGGGCGATGACCCCATAGCCCTTGGAGGTGCAGTGGTCGTCGTCCTCGAGGTATTCGCGGCGGTTCTCGTCGTTCACCAGGCCCGCGAAGACGGCCTCGTTGTCGACCAGGGGCAGCCCGTACTTGGTCGCGACCTCCTTCAGCATGGCGTTAGCGCTGGTGTAGTCGGTCGGATAATTCTGCACGACGATCTTCACGCCCTTCGCCTGCGCTGTCGCGACGATCTCGTCCCACGCCGCGCGTCGTCGCTGGTCCACCATGGCGTCCATGGCGTCCGAATCCGACAGCAGCTGAAGGAACTGGCCAAACTCCGGCTGAGTCTTCAGCTCGGGATGACTCGACAGGGTCGGGGCCAGCTCGGCCAGGACCTCCTCCGCGGTCAGCTGGCTCTGCAGCTGGAACATCTGAAAGAGCTCGTAGCGCAGGAAATCCATGGTGCGGCCGGCCCAGAACTCCACCGGAAAGTCGCGCTGCACCCGCAACATCGTCCGCAGCGCCTCATCACGCCGCTGCGTCGAGGCATAGAAGAGCACCGGTCCCACCGCCAGTACGTTCAGCAGCTGCTCGCCGCTCGAGCCACGCACGTGCTCCAGCGAGGGCCCGGTGAAGTACTTGCTGACCTCCCCCTTCAACGAGGCCAGGATCTCCACGTTGCGCGCCCCAAACCCGGCGTCCACACCCGCAGAGTCTCTCCAGTGCGTCCAGCCGTACTCCGCGGCGTTCGCCTTGAACTGCTCGTAGTGCCGCCGAAAAGACGCGAAGCCCTCCTCGGTGATCGGTACATGGCCCGCCAGCTCGGCCTGCAAGCTGCGATTGGCCAGCCCGCGCTGGATGTGGCGGAAGAGCTTCACCACCCGAAACCCGTCGAAGAACCCGGCGGGGTCGTCGTGCCAATCCACGGTCACCGTGTCGAATTTGATGGCCTTGGGGTTCAGGTTGAACTTGTCGGCAGAGCCCGCGAACACCGCGACCACATCAGGCAACTCGGCGGGATCTTTGATCTCGCGCAGGTAGTTGATGAGGCGCGCGGCGACCCCAAACGTGCTGTCCTGGCAGATGCCCATGTTCAGGACCGTCGCGGGCGTGGCCGAGCTCTCGAGCAGCTTGAAGAGGTGGTACGGGTAGGTCTGGTAGCTCCGAGCGTTGCCGGCATTCACGAACGAGTCCCCGATGGCGACGATCTTCAGCGGCTTCGCGTGCGCGGACGGGGCGGCGGCGGCGGGAAGCTCGGCGGCGCCAGCCCCAGTCTGGTAGCGCTCGTAGGTCGAGTCCCGCTGGTAGCGCAGCTCGGTCATGTACGAGGTCTCGCTCGGCACGTACTCGCTGACCTGGCTGCTCTGCACCACGAAGCCCGCGAGGCGCAGACCCAGCTCCAGCAGCACGACGGCCACGACCAACCCGAATATCGGCAGCCCGATCTTCGCTTTCCACGAGAGCTTTCCTGACATCGGCGATTCCTAAGGCTTCAACAGCGGCGCGATGGCTCCGTAGAGCTGCTCGGCGATGATCTGGTGCCCGGTGCTGTTAGGGTGAAACGTGTCGGTCTTGGGGTCCACGTAGAGGTAGCCGCGCTCAGCGCTGGCGAACGCCGAGACCACGTCGACCAATCGGCGTCCGGTCTCGGCGGCGACCTCGCGCATCACCTGATTGTAGCGCAGGGCGTCCCGCGCGCACTTGTGGTTCTCGCACTCTTTGACCGCCGCGAAGTGCCGCTCCGCGACCTCGGGCTGCGACGCGACCTGCGCACATCGTGCCAGATAGTAGTGGGCCTCCCCCAGCACCGGGTCGGCTTGCAACGCGGCGTCCAGCGCTGCCACGGCGCGGGCGCAGTCCCCCTCGGCGTACGCGCGCTTGCCCTCGGCCAGGGACGCGGCGGCCTTCACCGGGTCCAGCGCGGGCGGGCCCAGGGGCAGATTCACCGGCATCAGCACCCACACCAGCTCGAAGCCGAACTTGCGCGCCCGCTCGTCGAAGGCCAGCAGGTTCTTGCGGTAGTCGGCCTCGGAGACGCGGTTGGGGCCTGCCACCAGCGCGAAATCCGGCGCGTCGACAGGCGCCGGCTGCTTCTGGCGGGCGGTGGTAAGCCAGCCCGCCAGGACTCTCGCGAAGGCCGAGCGCCTCACCCCGTTGCGAAAGGCGACCGCCAGCGGCTTGGTCGGCTCGAGCTCGGCGTCGGGGCGCCCGTCGTTGCGAAAGAAGCGGAAGCCGTCCACGTCGTTGATGACGAAGGACACCGTCACCAGGTCCGGGGTGAAGCGCGCCAGGGTCTGGTCCAGCAGCGCCAGCCCCTGGCGCGACGAGTACGCGATGCTGGCGCCGTTGGTGACCTCGACCCGGCCGGGCCGCTCGCGGTCGGCCATCTGCTGGACCCGGGACGCGTAGGTCTGGGCGTCGTCGACCCCCCAGCCAAAGGACGGCGAGGCCCCGAGGACCAGGATTCGGTAGGGTTCTACGTGGCTTCCGCCCGCCGTTTCGCCCGTGCCGGCGCCAGCGCCAACCACCGGCCGCCACCCCCGCGCGTCGGTCGTCAGCGCGCCCCCGAAGAACTCCACGTCCAGGTCCGCGCGCTGCTTCCACCACAGCTCCGAGTCCTCCTCGAGCACCTCCAAGATGGTGTCGAGCCGGCTCTTCTGCTCCGCGACCCGCGCGACGCCCTCGATCGTGACGAAGAACACACACACCACCACCAGACCCAGCAGCTTCGGCAGGTGGCGATGCTTCAGCCACTCACCGCTCATGGTCGGGTCCGGGCGCGCCCCCGTCGTCGTGGTCCGGCGCGAGCTGGTTGGCGAGCCACTGCCCCATCCCCCCGACGACCACGCGCGCGCTGCGGGCCAGCCAGCTCATCTCGGGCGAGCTGGCCTTCCACTGCTGGCTCGCGCTGATGTCCACGGCGGTCTTGTCGAAGGCGGGCTTGCACCCCTTGATGGCGCAGCAGTCTTCCTTGTTCGCCCAGAGGTCGTCGAACTCGCGGTAGCGCGCGTCGCCCGTCCCCAGGTAGCAGGTCGTGAAGTCCATGCCGGTGGCGGTGCAGATGTCGCGGATGCGCTCGTAGTAGGCGCGCATCTCTCGCGAGCTGATGGCGAAGCTGCCGGTGGCCCGTCGCGCGGGCGTCAACAGCGCTGAGAGATCCACGCCCAGCGGGGTCAGCTGCTTCTGGACGGCGGCGTGGGCGACCGGCGACAGGTGCGTGAAGCCGGCGATGATGCTCTTGGCGCCGGCGGCGGCGACCGCGTCGATGAGGTCGAAGCTGAAGTAGTCGAAGCGCGGCGTGTCCGCGGTCGCCGAGACGCCATTTGAGTAGTGGCCATCAGGGTAAATCGGGAAGAGCGGGTTGCAGCGCACGCCCACCATGTACCCGGCCTTGCTCAGGCGCTCCACGGTCTCCACGCGAAGCTCCGGAGCGGGCGCGCCCGGCTCCATGGCCCGGCTCAGCTCGGCGTTGAGCGACGTGATGCTGAGCTGAGGCATCGTCAGCTCGGGGTCCATGATCTCGAGGTAGCGGTCGTCGGCCGCCATGGTCGAGCGGGTCACGATGACGTGCGGGTAGCGGTACTCCACGAGCAGGCGAATCAGCCCCTCGGTGACCCGGAACTTCTTCTCGCTCTTGATGAAGCAGTCGCTGTAGCCGCCGATGCGTAGCGGCACGCGGCGCGCGAGGATCGGCCGCCACGGGTGGGGCGCGTCGGTGCCGAAGACGGTCTCGAAGGTCTCCCGAATCGCCGCGAGGTCCACGGGCTTCGGCGCCGGGTTGTTCCAGCGGTTGTCGCGCTCGCCTTCCTCTTTCGCGTAGCAATACACGCAGTTGTGGGTGCAGCCCTCCACGAACGTGTCGACCTGAAAGCCGTAGTGGCAGTAGCGCGAACCGAAGAGCGTGTTGATGAGGAAGAGCGGCCCTCGCCTGAGCGGCGCCTTGGCCTCCGTCGTCTCGTCTCGCTCTTCGGTGCTCGCGCTGCTCAATCGAGGCCTCCCGCCGGGACGTAGGGGACCGCAGCGGAGGCGGGCTGCTGGTCCTTGACGAGGTAATGTTCGCCGATCACCAGGATGTCCATCCCGGTGGCCATGAAGCAACGGTAGGCGTCTTCGGGGGTGCACACGATGGGCTCGCCGCGGACGTTGAAACTCGTGTTGACCAGGACCGGGCAGCCGGTGCGCGCGTCGAAGGCCGAGAGCAGCTTGTGAAAGCGCGGGTTGGTGGCGGCGCTCACCGTCTGCACGCGAGCGGATCCGTCGACGTGGGTCACGGCGGGGATGGTCGAGCGCAGGATCTCGAGCTTCTTTAGGCCCTTGGCCTGGGCGTCCGCCTCGGGATCGACCGGCAGGCGCTGGGCGGCGGCCACCTGGGTCACGAAGGACATGTAGGGGCTGGGGCCGTCGAGGTCGAACCAGGCGGCGGCCTTCTCCTCGAGCACGGCGGGCGCAAATGGCCTGAAAGATTCTCGGTTCTTGATGCTCAGGTTGAGGGTTCGCTGCATGCGCGGCGAGCGGGCGTCGCCGAGGATCGAGCGCGAGCCGAGGGCCCGCGGCCCGTACTCGAGGCGGCCCTGCATCCAGCCGACGACGCGCTCTTGCTCGAGCGCGTCGCAGGTCCGGGCCAGCAGCTCGGGCTCGGGCAGGGTCTCGAAGACGGCGCCCAGCGCGGTCAGCCGTTCGCGGACCTCGTCGCTGCCGTATTCGGGGCCCAGGTAGGTGCCGGCCATGCCGTCGAAGCCTGGGCCGCGGTGCCGCGGCTGCTCGGCGAACTGGTGGTGTACGGCGTAGGCGGCGCCCAAGGCGGCCCCGGCGTCGCCCGCCGCGGGCTGTACCCAGATGCGCTCGACCACGCCGCTGCTCAGGAGCTTGCCGTTGGCCGCGCAGTTCAGCGCCACGCCGCCCGCCAGACACAGGTTCTTCTGCGGGTGCTTCGCGACGGCCGCCCCGATGAGCTTGGCGAGGATCTCCTCGGTCACGAGCTGGATGGAGGCCGCGAGATCGAGGTGCTTCTGCTCGAGCGGCGACTCGCGCTGGCGCGGCGGACCCCCGAAGAGGCGGTGGAAGCGCCAATTGGTCATGGTCAGGCCGGTGCAGTAGTCGAAGTACGCCATGTTCAGACGAAAGGACCCGTCCTCTTTGATGTCGATGAGCTTGGCGCGGATCTGGTCGCAGTAGCGCGGCTCGCCGTAGGGCGCGAGGCCCATGACCTTGTACTCGCCCGAGTTCACGACGAACCCCAGGTAGTACGTGAACGCCGAGTAGAGCAGGCCGAGGGAGTGCGGGAAGCTGAGCTGTTCCAGCACCTCGATCTTGGCGCCGCGGCCGACGGCCAGGGTGCCGGTCGCCCACTCGCCCACGCCGTCCATAGTAAGGATGAGGCTCTCGTCGAAGGGCGACGGGTAAAAGGCACTCGCCGCGTGGGATTGGTGGTGCTCGGCGAAGAGCAGGCGCGCGGGGTCGAAGTCGGGGTCGAACTCGTGGAGCCCCGTGAGCAGGTTGCGCTTCTGGTAGAGCTTGTCGGCCAGCCAGCGCGGCATGGCGGTGCAGAACGAGCGCAGGCCACGCGGCGCGAAGGCGAAATAGGTCTCGAGCAGGCGCTCAAAGGTGAGCAGGGGCTTCTCGTAGAAGACGACGTGGTCGATGTCGGCCAGGGCCACGCCGGTGGAGTCGAGGCAGCTCGCCAGGGCCTGACGCGGGAAGTCGGGGTCGTGCTTGAGGCGCGAGAAGCGCTCCTCTTGGGCGGCGAAGCGCACCACGCCCTCGTCGAGCAAGGCGACGGCGCTGTCGTGATAAAAGGCCGAGATCCCGAGGACTTTCATCGCGAACCCGGCCGCGGTGCGCGGCAGGCCGGCCCGGGGCGGCGATCGCGGGAGCTGGGGCGGTCGCGGCGTCGCATGCTCAGAACTGGCGCCGCATGGACTGCTGGAGCGGCTGCTCAGAGGGCTTCGGCGCCTGCCAGTAGCTGGCGACCCCGCGGCGAAAGCGCAGGCCCAGCGGGTCGCGGCCGGTCAGCCGCAGCGCCAGCGACATCGGCGTCATGATGAGGAAGTAGACCAGCCCGAGCAGCAGGGGGTTGGTGACCCGGCCGGCGTAGTGGCCGAAGAGGGTCCACGCGCGATTCGGGCCGGCGAGCGCGCGGGGATAGACCAGCGCGAGGGCGACCAGCGCCGCGGCGACCACGAGCAGCCACGTCACCGGCTGTGCGCCACGCCAAAGCGGGAAGAGGCCGATCACCGCGAGCAGGATCCCGATGGTCAGGCCGAAGGAGCGCTCCGAGGGCATGGCCGGGGGCTCCGAGGCCCGAGGCGCCGCGCGCTGCGACGGGTGTCCGAGGGGCCCCGGAGGCGTGCTCCGGTGCGGCGCGCCGGCCGAGCTCAAAAGAGGGCGTAGATGGCCGGCAACACCGAGCTGCCGCCCACCAGGACCATCAGGAAGCTCAGGACGGCGAACACCGCGAGGATGGGCAGCAGCCACCACTTCTTGTTCTGGCGGATGAGGCTGAAGAGCTCTTTCAGGATCCGCGTGTTCTCGCCGAGCTGTTCGCGCCGCGTCATCGTCTTGGGCGCGTCTCGCTTCGCCGGCACGTCCGCCTTCATGTTCGTCCCTCGATGAGGTGTCCCAAGGGCGCCTGGCTGGGGCTCGACCTTGGATGTTTCGGTGCCTCGATCCTGGGGCCGCAATTACCACACCCCGCGCGCGCGCCGCCAGGGACTGGGCGCTTCTCGGCCCGCGAGCGCCCACACGTCGCGGGAGTCGCGCGCTCGCCGCCGGTTTCGTCTCAGGGCGCCATCCCGTCCTCTCGCTGGAACGCGATCCGCGTTGGGACTATAGTCAGCGACATGCTGAGCCGCGCCTACATCCTCCTCGTGTGCTGTTTCGCGCTGCTGCTTCCGTTCCGAGCGCGGATCCTCTTCGCCGAGGCGGTCGGCTGGGCCATGCAGTTCGTGTATTTCACGTACTACGGCACCCTCAACTACATCTTGAAAGAGTTGAAGAAGGCGGCCGCCGACAACGAAGGGGCCTCGCCCCGCGTCACCGACCCCGAGCCCGAGAAGATCGGGGGTGGCTCGGGCGCATGATGGGTGTACGTCGTCAGGGGGGCCGTCGACGCAGGGCCAGCGGGCGCGCGCGGCGCGTTCAGGCAGGCGCGCGCTTCCAACGCCATCCGCGCCGGCGCGGTCGCCCCACCGGAGGGGGCTTGGGATGACCGAAGACTACGCAGGACCAGCGTCTGTCGAGCACGAGTCGCCCGAAGGCAACGGGGACGAGATCCGCCGCCGGATGCTCGCTGAGCTTCCCACAGACCAGAAGCTGGACCGGGTCGTCGTGCTCTTCTCCGGTGGCACCGACTCGATGCTGACCGCGGCGCTGGCGGCCGAGCGCTTCGACGAGGTCTTCCTCGTCACCTACCACCGCCTGGGCCTGGCCGGGACCGAGAACTCAGCCCGCGGCGCCGAGGCCCTCGCCAACAAGTACGGTGCCGACCGCATCCACCACGAGATCATCGACATCACCAAGCTCTTCAAGCACGTCTCGTACGAGCGCTATCTCCAGAATCTGCGCAAGCACAAGCTCTTCCTGCTCTCGACCTGCGGCCTGTGCAAGCTCTCCATGCACATCCGGACGCTCATCTACTGCGAGGACCACGGCATCAAGCACGTGTGCGACGGCGCCAACAAGGGGATGAACCTCTTCCCCGCCCAGATGGTCGGAGTGCTCGAGATCATGAAGGATCTCTACGCGGACTTCGGCATCTCCTACACGAACCCCGTCTACGACTACGAGCCGCCCGCGGACAAGTCGCTGGTCGACCGCGAGGGGATGGGCGTGCTGAAGACCAGCCTCGCGCCGGTGCCTGAGCCCGAGCCCGAGAGCCGCACCAAGACCACCGGCTTCGCGCTGATGGAGAAGGGCCTCGCCCCCAACGAGAACGTGAAGGGCTCGAAGTACGACCGAGAGCGCCAACCACGCTGCTTTCAGTTCACGTTGTTCAATATCTTCGCGGTGAAGCACTACCTCGGCACCGACAGCGAGGAGGGCTACCGCGCGAAAACCGCCGAGTTCATGGAAGACAAGGTCGAGGGCATGCGGGGCCTGCTGGAAGGCTATCGCGAGTCCGGACCGAACTCGAAACTCGGCAAGCTGGTGAAATAACATGCAAAGCACAGGCTGCTGCGGCACGGATTTCAAGCGCGAGGAGATCTCCATACTCGGCGTCGCCACCCTGGCGCTGCCCCTCTTCTTCATCGGGCTGCTGACCTCGGCGCTGCTGTGGCTGCCGGCCAAGCTGGTGTCGGCCCTCGAGAAGCCCTACCGGATGGCGGCCGCCCTGCGGCGCGCGAACCTCGAGGTCATCGGCAAGGCGACGCTGCTGCCGCGGCTGAAGTGCTCGCTGTCCTCGTCCGCGTACTCCCTGTCGCCGCGCGCTTCAGGCCTCGTCTTCCGCGGCTTCAACCTCGGCGTGCTGGTGCTCTGCTGGTCCGTGGTCGTCGGCCTGTGGGTAGGTCTGGTCGTGACGTGAGCAAGCTCGACCTCGGCGCGATCCGCCGCGACTTCCCGACCCTGCACCCCAACAAGGACAAGGCGATCTACCTAGACAACGCCTGCATGTCCTTGCGCCCGAACTCCGTCATCGACGCGATCTCCAGCTACTACCGCGAGCATCCGTCCTGTCATAACCGCTCGGTCCACCGCTACGGCGAGCGCACCACCGAGCGCTACGCCGCGGCCCGCGTGACGGTGCAGAAGTTCCTCGGTGCCGGGCGCTCCGACGAGATCGTCTTCACGCGCAACGCCACCGAGTCCCTCAACGCCATCGCCTCGTCGCTGACCTTGGGCGAAGGCGACGTGGTCGTCTCCACCGACGCCGAGCACAACTCCAACACCATCCCCTGGATGCGCCTGCGAAAGACCAAGGGCATCATCTATAAGAAGGTGCCGATCCGCCCCGACGGCGTCTTCCCGATGGACGAGCTACGCGCGCTGCTGCAAGGCGGGCAGGTCAAGCTGGTGACCGTGCTGTCCACCTCGCATTTCCTCGGCATCTCCACGCCGCTGGAAGAGATCGGCAAGCTGGCCCACGCCCACGGCGCGCTCTTCATGGTCGACGCGGCCCAGTCCTTTCTCCACGAGCAGCTCGACGTCCGGAAGCTGGACGTCGACTTCCTCGCGCTCTCCTTTCACAAGCTGCTGGGGCCGTCCGGCATCGGCGCGCTCTACGCGAAGAAGAGCCACCTCGAGACCTTCACGCCCTGGCTGCTCGGTGGCGAGACCGTCGATGACGTCGACGAGTTCGCGTTTCAGCTCTCCGCGATGCCGGCGCGCTTTGAGGCGGGGCTTCAGAACTACGGCGGGGCCCTGGGCGCGGCGGCGGCCATCGACTACCTCAACGGCCTGTCCTACAAGGCCATCCGCGAGCACCTCGCCGAGCTCAACCGCTTCGTCGTCGGCGAGCTGAACACCTCCCCACGCTTTCACCACATCGGCCCCGCCGACCCCGCGCAGCGCGCCGGCGTCGTGAACTTCTTCATCGACGGCCTCGACAGCGGCGAGCTGTCGATCTTGCTCGATCGCACCAAGCGGATCATGACCCGGAGCGGCGTCCACTGCGCCCACGCCTGGTACCGCCTCAACGGCCTGCCGGCGTCGCTGCGCGCCTCCTTCGCGTTCTACAACACGATGGAGGAGGCCGAGACCTTCGTGCGCACGGTGAAGGACTTCCTGCGCTTTCACTGAGCTCGGCCGGGCCTAATGCGGGACTTGGCCGGACCTGTGGCGCCGGGGTGGGGAGGGATCTCGGGCTGGCGTTCCTCGCGCCGCTCTGCGCCACGCCGGGCTTGCAGGTCGTCGCGAAAGGCCCTCACGATGTCGCGAGGAAGGCAGCCGCCCCGATCGCCCGACCACGTCGAGACCGCCAGTGCGCCATGAGCCTTAGGATAGCGATGGATCTCGGGCGGTGGCTCGGGCCCTGGACCGACGGCGACCGCGTGCCGGGCGGCGTGGTCCGTGGTGAGGTCGCTGTCGGGGCGGGGCCGGCGTCAGGAGCCATGCGCGCGGCGACCTGGCTCCCGGCGTCGGGGGAGGTGCGCGGGGCGCTCTTCGTGGTGCCGGGGCTACACCCGCAGGGGCCCGACGACCCGCGCTTCGCGCGCTTCTTGGCGGTGCTCGCCGCGTCGGGGATCGCCGCTTTTTCTCCGTATCTGCCTGCGTTTTTGCGAGTGCGGCTGGAGCCCTCGCTGCTCGCCGACGTCGAGCGCGCGTTCGCGGCCTTCGAGGCGTGGCCCGCGCGACCTCGAGGCCGCCGGCCCGGGGTGATGAGCATCTCGTTCGGCTCGCGGCTCGCGCTGCACCTCGCCGGCGTTCACGCGCCCGACCGGGTCGGGGGGCTTGTGCTCTTTGGCGGCTACTCCGACTGGCGTGAGGCCATGGCCTTCGCCCTGGGAGACAGCGCGGACAGCGCGCCGAGCCGCGACCCACTCAACACGCCGGCGGTCTTTCTCAACCTCGTCGAGGGCCTGGACGTCCCCGCGCGAGACCGCGGCGCGGCGGTCGACGCCTGGCGCCGCTACATCGACGCCACCTGGGGCCGCCCCGAGATGAAGCTGTCGGCGGCCCATGCTGCTGTGGCCGCCGAGCTCGCGGCGACGCTGACGCCGGAGGCGGCCGACCTCTTCCTCAGCGGCTGCGGCCTGCGACCGGACACGGCCACGGTCGCCCGCGCGGCGCTGGCGCGCCTGGACGACCGCGCTTGGCTGGACCCGCGGCCAGCCTTGGCGGGGGTCCGCGCGCCGCTGGCCATCGTTCACGGCGCCGACGACGACGTCATCCCCATCGCCCACGCCCGCGCGCTGCACCGCCTCGCGCCGGCCACCAGCCGGGCCAAGCTGCTGCTCACCGGCCTCTACGGCCACACAGCCCACGCCGCCCCCGCCCTAGGTCTGCGCCGCGCGCCCGCCCTCGCCCGCGAGCTGCGGACCATGGTGGGAATCCTCGGCGCCCTGAGCCGGGCGGCCGCCCCATGAGCGACGCACGGCCCTCGCCCCCCTCGCGTCCGCCCCAGTCGGGCCTCAGCGCCCGCGGCCTCGCCCTCGCCGCCGGCGGCCGCACCCTGCTCAGCGGCCTCGATCTCCACGTCGCCCCGGGCGAGCGGGTGGCCCTGCTCGGCCCCTCCGGCGTCGGGAAAACCACGCTGCTCCGCACCCTCGCGACCCTGGTCGACCCTGCGGCCGGCGCCCTCACCCTCGACGGCCAACCCCCGGGCGCCCTGGGCCACCCCGCCTGGCGCCGCCGCGTGGTCATGGTCGCCCAAGTCCCCGCCTTCCACGACCTCACCGTCGCCGCCGCCCTCGCGCGCCCCTTCGCCTTCCGCGCCGCCACCGCGCCCTTCCCCGAAGCCCGCGCCCGCGATCTCCTCGCTCAGACCGGGCTCGACCCCGCCGCCGTCTTCACCCAGCGCGCCCGCACGCTCTCGGTCGGCCAGCAGCAGCGCGTCGCCCTGGTCCGCGCCCTGCTCGTCGCCCCCGACCTCCTGCTCCTCGACGAACCCACCAGCGGCCTCGACGCCGCCACCACCGCGCGGGTCGAGTCCCTGCTCGCCGAAACCCCAGCGCTCTCCCAGCTGATCGTCACCCACGACCCCGCTCAAGCCGCCCGCGTCGCCACCCGCGTCGTCGATCTCGCCCCGTACGCCAGCCCCGCGCCGGGCCCGCCGTCGCCGGAGGCCCCATGACCCAGGGCGCCATCCCGCTCGACGCCCTCGACCTCGCGATCGCCTCAGGCCTGGTCGTGGTCGCTGGCATCACCAGCCTGGCCCTCGGCACCGGCCTCGTCCCCCGCCTCGCCGTCGCGTCTCTGCGCACGGTGGTCCAGCTGCTGCTGGTCGGCTACGTCCTGGAGTGGGTGTTCGGCCTCGACTCCGCCCCCGCCGTCATGGCCTGCCTCGCCTTCATGCTCGTCATCGCCGGCCGCACGGCGGTCCGCCGCGCCGAGCGCACCTTCCGCGGCGCCACCTGGCGCGCCGTCCTCACCCTCACGGCCGTCGGCCTCGGCACCAGCCTCACCGTCACGGCGCTGGTCGTCCGGGTCGACCCCTGGTGGAACCCCCAATACCTGCTGCCCATCATCGGCATGGTGCTCGGCAACACCCTGACCGGCCTCTCCCTCAGCCTCGACAAGCTCCTCGAAGACCTCTCGGAGCGCGCCCACCTCATCGAGGCCGACCTCGCCCTCGGCGCCACCCGCTGGGAGGCCGGCCGCGACGCCGTCACCGAGTCCGTCCGCCGCGGCATGATCCCCATCCTCAACGCCATGACGGTCGCCGGCATCGTGTCCCTGCCCGGCATGATGACCGGCCAGATCCTCGCCGGCCAGCGCCCCATCGACGCCGTCCTCTACCAGATCGTCGTCATGTTCATGCTCGCCGCCGCCAGCGCCCTCGGCGCGACCGGCGTGGCGCTCTTCACCTGGAACCGCCTCTTCGATTCGCGCCACCAGCTTCGCAGCGAACGCATCCGCAAGCGCTGAACCCGCGCCGTCCCGCGATTGAGAGGGCAGGGCGACTCCGGTAGCATCCGCCGACACTGGGGGCCCGCGTGGTTGCATCGCCGACATCCGAATCGCTGGTGCGCGTGCTGTGGCCGACCCACGACCCCGCGCTCGCCGACGCCTCCGCCGACGCCCCGGGCGCAGTCCCCCGTCTCGTCGCGACCGTCCGCGCGCTCATCGCCAGCGGCGCTTGTGTCGTGCTCGACCACCCGCTGAGCCGCGCTACGCTCTCCGCGCTCCCCGACCTCGCCCGCTACGTCGACGACACGCTCCCCGGTCTCGCCGGCGTCTCCGTCTCCCTCGCCCCCGACCTCGTCGACGCCGACCCGGCCGCCCTGCGCCCGTACTGGCGCGCCTTCGCCGAGACCTGCCTCGCCCGCGGCGTCGGCTTCGTCGCCGCCTCCGACCGCCTCGACCCCGTCGACGGCGCCGGCCTCCGCGAGCCCGCACCCCCCGAATCCTACGACACCACCGAAGAGAACCTGCGCCTCGCCTACCTCGGCGACGGCCGCCTCAGCCCCGGCGAGGCCCTCGACGCCATCCTCGAGCCCATCGGCTCGCTGGCCCGCTTCGTCAACCCCGACCACCTCGGCCTCAGCCCGGAAGAGCTCGCGAACCCCGTCGGCGTCGAGCCCCGCGACCTGGACCGCGTCTTCCGCGAGCGCCGCCGCCCCCCGTGGCTGCTCATCGACCTCGGCGACGACCCGCCGCGCCCGCTCATCCTCGAGCCCTTCCTCGCGCGGGTCATCGCCCTCGACACCGTGCCCCACCTCGCCTCGAGCGCCCCCGGCGACGCCATCGTCGCCCTCGCGCAGCGCCTCGCGATCCCGCTTTTCGCCAGCGCAGAGCGGGCGAATTTCGACTACGTGGTCGTCTGCAGTCGGCTGCGCGGCGCCCCCTTCACGCCAGCGTCCCAGGGCCCAGGCCGCCCCATCGAGCTCTGGGTGCTGGACTCGCCGACCCTGGACCTGGTGGTCGCCGGCCCGGACCCGCTGCCTGAGGATCTGCGCCTGCTCGGCGCCCTCGAACGCGCCCCCGACCGCCCCGGCTTCACCGTCCCCGACCCCGCCGCGGTCCTGCCCGGCACCGGCGACGCCTCCAAGAGCCTCCTGGGCCCCGGCCGCCACCCCACGCGCCGCCAGCGGACCAGCGGCCGCCCCTTCACGGTGCTCGGCCTCGCCTGCACCACCCTGCAAAACCACGGCGCAGCGCTCCTGCGCGACGGCCAGGTCGTGGCCGCCGTCCAAGAGGAGCGCTTCACCCGCCGCAAGCAGTCCGGCTGGCACCCCCAGGGCCGCCCCGACACCACGGTCGTCTCCGACCCGCGCCTGCCCCTGGACCTCGCCATCCCCAGCCAGTCGCTCGCCTTCGTCCTCGAACGCGGCGGCATCACCCTCGACGAGGTCGACCTCATCGCCTTCAACGGCATCCCGGCCCGCTTCGTCCACAGCTATTCGCTCACCGACCCCAAGCGCCCGCCCGAGATCGTTCGCGTCGGCCGCACCGTCTTCGTCCCCCATCACCTCACCCACGCGGCCTCGGCCTACCGCGTCAGCGGCTTCGACGACGCCTTCGTCTTCACCGTCGACGGCCGCGGCGAGCGAGAGACCGCCTGCTTCTTCGAGACCGACGCGGGCCAGCTTCGCCGCGTCTTCGACGTGCTCTGCCACGAGGACAGCCTCATCGGCGGCGTCTACGAGTACTTCACGACCATCTTGGGCTTCGGCCACTACGGCCAGGGCTCGACCATGGGCCTGGCCTGCATGGGGCCCCCCGGCCCCGACGTCTCGCGCTTCCTCTCGGCGCGCACCCACGACGACCACAGCATCCACGACCGCGGCATCATCGAGGCCTTTGGCCACCTGGCCCGCGAGCGCGACGCCCCGCTCCTGCCCGAGCACATCGGCCTCGCGGCCAGCCTCCAAGCGGCCCTCGAGCAGACCGTCATCGCGCTCCTCACCGAGGGCCTGGCGGGCCGCCCCGCGAAAAACCTCTGCCTGGCTGGCGGCGTCGCGCTGAACTGCAGCATGAACCAGCGCCTGCGCCACCACTTCGGCGTCGAGAACATCTTCGTTCAGCCAGGCGCCCACGACGCCGGCACCAGCTTGGGCGCGGCGCTGGAAGCCCACTTCGACGCCACCGGCGAGCGCTGTACCGCCGAGATGACCCACGCCTACCTCGGCCCCGACTACTCCGACGCCGAGGTCCGCGCGACCCTCGCTCGCTTCGGGATGCCCTACTCGGAGCCCGCCGATCTCGCCGGGGAGGTCGCCCAACGCATCGCCGACGGGCAGATCGTCTGCTTCTTCCAAGACCGCCTCGAGCTCGGACCCCGCGCCCTGGGAGCCCGCTCGATCCTCGCTGATCCGCGCCGCCCCGAGACCAAGGCGCGCGTCAACGTGCTCAAGGGCCGGCAGTGGTGGCGTCCCTTCGGCCCGGCGATCCTGGCTGGCCGCGAGGCCGAGTGGTTCGAGCACCCCATGCGCTCGCCCTTCATGCTCTTCACGCTGCCGGTGCGCCCCGAGCGCCGCGACCAGATCCCCGCGGTGCTGCACACCGACGACTCCACGCGGCCCCAGTCGGTCGGCCCCGACGCCAACCCGCTCTACTACGAGGTCATCCGCCGCTTCGACGCCCTGACCGGCGTGCCCATGGTGGTGAACACCTCGTTCAACACGGCGCACGAGCCCATCGTCTG
>JAWKRR010000054.1:0-49120 GCA_041389525.1 Myxococcota bacterium
GGCGTGTGAGGTGGTGCACCGATGCCGCGGGGGCGACTGCGCGGGGCTCCCGGGCGGGCCGAGAGCTGTCGTTACACTGCGCGAGGCGTCCGGGTGGGTCCGGCCGTCCGACGTCCAGCCGTCAGCGCGGCCGCGGGCCCGCGTGTGCTAAGAAGACGCTGGGCTCGCCGCGCTTCGGTCGGCCCCAGCAGGAGCGCGACGTGAACTTCCGACACGAGACGGTCAGCTTCGGCGAGTTCGAGGTGCGCGTGCGGACGCTCCACGACTTGCAGGAGTTCCGGGACGACGACGGAGAGGCCGAGGCGCTTGGGATCTCGTCGGCGTCGTGGCCGATCTTCGGGGTGGTTTGGCGGTCCGGGCGAGCGTTGGCGCAGCTTATGGTGGACCACGACGTCGCGGGGCGGCGGGTCCTCGAGGTGGGGTGCGGGATCGGGCTGGCGAGCCTGGTGCTGAACCACCGTGGCGCCGACATCACCGCCACCGACTACCACCCCGAGGCCGGGCGCTTTTTAGCAGCAAACGTCGAGCTAAACGGGGGGCGGCCCATCCCTTTCGCGCGTGCGGACTGGGCTGACGAGGCGCCGAGCGGGCTCGGGACCTTCGACCTCGTCATCGGGAGCGACCTGCTCTACGAAGACGAACACGCCGCGCTGCTCGCGGGCTTCATCGACCGGCACACCCGGCCCGCGTGCGAGGTGATCATCATCGACTCCGCCCGTGGATACGCTGGGCGCTTCAGCAAGTGCATGCTCGCGCTGGGCTACTCCTACACGCACGAGCGCACCTCCACCCTGGAGTCCGAAGGCGAGCCTTACCGCGGTAAGATCATGCGCTTCGTGCGGCCCCCGGGCTGATCTCGACCGGCGATCGGCTCGGCCCACCCCGTCGGGCGCCGGGGCGGTCCCCAGAGCGTCGCCGAGGCCTCGGCGCGCGCGCTCGACGCTTCGGTGCCGCTTCGCGCAGCCCACCGCGGCCTCGTTGCCCCCTGCCCCACCGCGTCTTGAGGCCCGCGTTTCAAACCGGCGGGCGCCGAGCGACGCAGGGTCTCGACACCCGAGATCGGAGGGTGCGAAATTGCGGTCATGGGACCGCCCCTGCCAGTCCAGCCGCGGCACGCCTTCGGGAGGCTGGCCGCGCTGTCAGCGTGCCTGCTCCTCGCGTGCGGGCGCGGCGATTCGGCCCCCGGGGCCCCCACGAGCGGCGAACCGAACGCGCCGTCGACGGCCGCCCCCGCGCCGGTTGCGGCTCCGGGCGCTCAGGCTGGCGCACCTGCGCCCCCCGCGGTCGAATCGCCGACCGGCGGCCTCCCAAGCGCTGAGACCATCCGCAGCGACGACCCGCGCGTCGAGGCGATCCTCGCCGAACGCCGCCGCCTCGACGAGACGGTCTGGGCCGACGAGCTCACCGCCCAGGACCACGAGCGCACCATCGTCGACCTGTGGGACCGCCTGCGCTGGGCCACTGACGCGATGGCCACCCTCGGCGACGAGCCTGCGGGCGCGCTGACGGTGGGGTCGCCGGGGCCGGTCGAGCCCATCGAGGCCGACCTGGTGAGCGTACCGCTGAACGCCGCCCCCCGCGTCCTCGACGGGGCGGCCACCAAGGCCCTCGCGCAGCAGCTGGGCGCGGGCGGCTACCGCCTGGTCGAGTCCGAGTGGCACCACAGCCGCTTCGAGCCGCGCGCGGACGGTGGCCCGCGTTCGACCTTCAGCATCGTGCTGCACGTCCTGGGCCCCGGAGACAACGACAGGCTGGTCGTCAAAGGCGATATCCTCATCGTGTGGCTGCCCGGGCGCGACGAGCGCGGCTTTGTGCGGCCGAAGTCCGTCGACGCGACGGGCCTGCACATCCTGCGATGGTCGCGTCCGCCGGTCTTCCGGACCGCCCGACTCCCCACCGCGGTAGAGACGCGAATCAAGCCACCGACGGTGCCGATCCTGGCTTGGGACCTCGACGGGGACGGCCGATCCGAGCTGGCGCTGCCGCGCTCCAACGAGCTGTTTCGAAATCGCGGCAACGGCGCCTTCAAGCGCGAGAAGCTGGTCGCGCACGAGGTCGACAAGCAGGCGGAGAGCGTCAAAGCCGCGCTGCTGGCCGACCTGACTGGTGACGGGCTGCCCGACCTCCTCGGAGCGCGCAGCGACGGGCCGATGGCGCTCTGGGTCGGCGAGGCGGGCGGCACCTTCCCCACGCCGCCGCGCATGCTGCCGATCGAGGGGCTCACCTTCGTGAACCCGCAAGCCATCGCGGCCGGCGACGTCGACGGCGACGGCGACCTGGACCTGTGGGTGGCGCAGTACGCCGACCCCTACGTGGGCGGCCGCATGCCGACGCCCTACTACGACGCCAACGACGGCCTCCCCTCGGTCTTCCTGGAGAACACCGGCGGCGGCCAGTTCGTGGACCGCACCGAGGCCGCCGGCCTGGCCCCGCGACGCTTCCGCCGCACTTACAGCGCGTCGTTCGTGGACCTCGACGCCGACGGCGACCTGGACCTGCTGACGGTCAACGATTTCGCGGGGTTCGACATCTACCACAACGACGGAAAGGGCAGCTTCACCGACGTCAGCCCGCCCCGGGCCAAGCGTTCCCTGGCCTTCGGGATGGCGCACACGTTCGGCGACTTCAACGCCGACGGCTTCCTGGACTTCCTGGTCATCGGCATGAGCTCGAGCACCGCGCGGCGCCTCGACGGCATGGGGCTCGGCCGCGCCGCCTTCGAGGACCGACAGACCCACCGGCTCAGCATGGGCCACGGCAACCGGCTCATGCTCGGCTCCGCGGACGGCAGCTTTCGCGAGGCGAGCAGCGACGCAGGCATCGCCCGCTCGGGCTGGTCGTGGGGCACCTCGGTCTTCGACCCCGACGGCGACGGCGACCTCGACGTGTACGTCGCCAACGGCCACACCAGCGGCAAGACCTCCGCGGACTACTGCACCGTGTTCTGGCGCCAGGACATCTACTCAGGCGGCAACGGACCGGACCCGGCGCTGGACCAGGTGTTCACGCGGCACCGCAAGGTCCTCGAGGCCGGCGACTTGTCCTGGAACGGGTTCGAGCACAATCACCTGTTTCTCAACGTGGGCGAGCGGGGCTACGTCAACGTGGGCTTCTTGGCCGGCGTCGCGTTCGAGTTCGACTCGAGGGCGGTGATCGTGGACGACCTCGACGTCGACGGCCGCCCGGACCTCATCGTCACCCGCGACAGCGGGACTCCGGAGGGAGTGGTGGTGACGCTGGCGCGAAACGAGTGGCCGCCGCCGCCGTCCTGGGTCGGCGTGAGCGTCCCCGACGCGCCGGGCCAGCCTGCCCTGGGCGCGACGATTCGTGTGAAGACCTCGCGCCGCCTGACCTCGACGCCGATCGTAAGCGGCGATTCGTTTCGCGCGCAGCACGCGGCGACCCGGACGATCGCCCTGGCGGCCGACGAGCAGGTCGACTGGATCGAGGCCACCTGGGCTGACGGCAGCGTGCGGCGCACTGAAAGGCCCGCCCACGGCCGATATCACGCGCTCGCCCCCTGACCGTCGCGGGGCCGGCTGGGGCCGGAATTGCAACGGGTTTCAAGCCGGGGGGCAGCCTCCTCCATGAGTCGTTGCGCCCGTCTCGCACACGCGAGCATAGTGTGGGCACTCAGGGAAGTAGATGGCGTCGCGACCGCACCGGGTGGGTGGTTTCGAGAGCCGGCCGATGTCCCGCGAGTCTCGGGGGATCTGCGCTTCATGTTGTCTCGGCTAGCCGTCATCGGATTGGCGACCGCGCTGCTGAGCGCGCTGGGCTCGTGCGCCGACACGGCCAGCGTCTCCGCGCCTGCGCCTCCCGAGGGCGCGGACGCGACCCCCGATTCCGAACTCGCGACCGCGAAGCTGGCGGCCGCGGGCGATCCCCGGGTCCTCTTCACGTCGCCCATCGCGCTGGCAAAGATCGCCTGGACCGGCCCTACTACTCAAGTTCCGACGACGGTCACGACGGCCGACGTGACCCTGGGGCCGGGAGCGGGCGAGTTCGAGCTCGAGTACCTGCTCAACGGCGTTGCGGTCGCCAAGACCTTGGACGCGGCCCCCTACGCCTTCCAGAACGTGCCCTTTGGGCGCCAGCAGCTCGTCGTCCGCGTGGTGGACAAGGCCGGCGCGCCGCTGAAGAACCCCGAGAGCGTCTCCAAGCTCTTCGTCTACGTCGCCAAGAGCTGCACAAAGACCTCGGACTGTGACGACGGGCACGCCTGCTCGGGCATCGCGTGCGTCGCCAACGAGTGCCGATACGGCCCCATCGCCGACTGCTGCGAGCACGACCTGGAGTGCGGGTTCTCCGACTCGTGCGTGAGCGGCAAGTGCATCGACTGCTTGGACGCCACGGGCTGTGACGACGGCAACATCTGCACCATCGACGCGTGCAACGCCGGCAACTCCTGCATCCACACCCCCATCCCGGGCTGCTGCACGACAAGCGCGAACTGCGCCGACGGGCTTGCATGCACCACCGACGTCTGCGACCTCGCGACCAACACCTGCAGCTACATCGACAGCACCGATCCCCTCTGCTGCAACGAGACCGCCGACTGCGAGCCCGAAGACCCCTGCCTCGCCTACCTCTGCTACCGAAACAGCAAGACCCAGCGCCAGTATTGCCGCTACGGGCCGCAGAAAGTGAACTGCTGCACCACCGACGCCCAGTGCCCCGACAGCAACCCGTGCACCGTCGACACCTGCGCCTTCGCCGGCGGCGAAGAGGCGGGCACCTGCGCGCACGAGAGCGACCCAGCGAAGCCCGACTGTTGCGTCGTCCACGCGGACTGCGACGACTCCGACCCGTCGACCGTCGACAAGTGCACGTCCAACCTCTGCGGCCACACGCCCGACCCGCTCTTCTGCGACCCCGGGCCCACCAGCGCCATCGTCATCAACGAGATCATGGCGTCGCCCGGCGGCATCGACGACGCGTTCGGCGAGTGGTTCGAGGTGTTCAACGCCTCGGAAGCGCCGGTGAACCTCGCGGGCTGGAAGATCCAGACCGACGCGGGCGAGCAGCACGTCATCACGGCGGCCGGCGCGGTCTCGAGCTCGAGCAACGCCCTGGTCGTGAACCCCGGCGCCTATTTCGTGCTGGCCCGCAGCGCCGACAAGACGCTGAACGGCGGGTTCACGCCGAGCTACCGCTACTCCGGCATCACCCTCCCGGACCCCGCCGAGCTCGGCGCACCGGCCGCCCGCACCCTCGAGTTGGTCAACGCCACCGGCGCCCTCATCGACACTGTGACCTACGACAGCGCGAGCTGGCCCTTGGTCGACGGCCGCTCCATGGCCCTCGCCCATCCCTGGTCGGACAACGCCGCCGCGTCCGCGTGGCGCGCCGCCGGCTCCAGCGCCGACCCGCTGCGCAAGAAGCAGTACGGCGCCTTGGCGAACAAGCTCTTCGGCACGCCCAAAAACGGCAACACCGACATCTCCGAGGGGCTCGCCGACGCGGGCTGCGTCCCCCCCGCCGGCTCCAGCGCCTGCGCCCAAGGGCAGTGCGGCATCGAGCGCCGCTGCATCTTCCCGTTGGCCGCCGGCTGCTGCAAGAAGACCGCGGACTGCAACGACTTCAACGCCTGCACCACCGACGCCTGCGACCTGGCCTCCAGCACCTGCCTCCCCCCCGAGCCGGTCGACGGCTGCTGCCTGAAGGACTCCGATTGCGGTGACGCCAACCCCTGCAACCTGGACCGCTGCATCAGCGCCACCTGCCGCCACAGCCCCGACATCATCCCCGGCTGCTGTAACGGCGACGCGGGCTGCGACGACGGCGACCCCTGCACAATCGAGACCTGCGACGTCCCCAACCACGCCTGCAACACCCCCGAGCCCGTCCTGCTGCCACCCGGCGCCATGTGCTGCGCCACCCACGCCGACTGCGACGACGCCGACCCGGCGACCCTCGACGTCTGCAACCCCGCCACCCACATCTGCACCCACCCCGGCGACCCCGAGTTCTGTGACTCCGCCGGCGCCGCCTGCGACGACGGAAACGTCTGCACCACCGACTCCTGCAACGTGGGCGTGAAGAAGTGCTCGCACGTCGCCATCGCCGGCTGCTGCAACGTCACGGCCGACTGCGTCGACGACGGCGACGCCTGCACCCAGGCCGCCTGCAACAGCGCCAGCCATGTCTGTGTCCACAACCCCATCGCCAACTGCTGCAACACCGACGCGGAGTGCGCCGACGCCAGCCCGTGCACCCTGGACCAGTGCCTGTCCCACTCCTGCCACTCCTCGCCGATCGCGGGCTGCTGCCAGCAGGACTCCGACTGCAACGACGGCGGCCCGTGCACCACGGACACCTGCGACGGCGGCAACTGCCAGCACGCCCCGGTGCCCAACTGCTGCACGCCCGGCGGCGACGCGGCGACCCTGACCGCCGAGTGCGGCTCCGGCAGCGACGGCGGCGGCCTCTGCTACATCTGGAGCTGCTCGGCCGGCGGCGGCTGCGAGGAGATCCAGCACCCCGAGTGCTGCACGACCGCGGCCGACTGCAACGACAACAGCCCGTGCAGCATCGACACCTGCCAACCGACCGGCATCTGCAAGCACATCTCCACCGGCGGGTCCGGGTGCTGCGCGACGGATCTGGACTGCCTCGCAAACGAGTACTGCGCGTCGTCGACCTGCACCCCGCTGCTCGGGACCGGCCAGCCCTGCACCGGCGACAACCAGTGCGTCAGCGAGGCCTGCGTCGGCGGGGTCTGCGCCGCGCCCAAGGGCAACGGCGAGTCCTGCGACAGCGACGTCCAATGCCAGAGCGGGCACTGCGTCGAGGGCCTCTGCTGCGACACCGCCTGTGACGGAGCGTGCGACGCCTGCCACATCGCGGGCTCTGAAGGCATCTGCGGCGACGGCTGCGCGCTGGTCGGCGTCGTCTTGTCCACCGTATCCGCCGCGTTCTTCGGCACGGACGCCGCCGGCGTGCGCCTCTTCTTCGATCTCGGTTCGCCCCTCGGCGGCCGGTCCGCGCTCGGGGGTCCCGCCCCGGTCGTCGACCTGGGAGTCATCCATGCGCAATAGCCACCACGTCCGCCTCTCCCTCGCGCTGCTGACCGCCACGCTGGCGCTGGCCAGCCCGGCGGCGACCGCGGCGCCCGCCCACATCCTGCTGCAGGGGCAGCTCTTCACCGCGGGCGGCGAGCCCATGGCTGGCCCGGTCGAGTTGACGGTCAGCGTCTACGCGACCCAGGGCTCGGCGACCGCGCTCTACACCGACGTGATCTCGAACGTGCCGCTCACCGAGAGCCGATTCGCCGTCCCCTTCGGCGCCAACCCCTTGGTCCCTGCCGGCCCGTCCCTCGCCACGATCATCGCGCAGAACCCGGTCGCGTGGGTGGGCGTCCGCGTCGACGGCGGCGCCGAGGTCCCGCGTCAGCAACTGCTCAGCGTCCCCTTCGCCATGGCCGCCGACCGCGCGACCACCGCGGCCAGCCTGTCCATGACCTGTGACCTGGGCTACGGCCTGCGCTACGGCGCGGCCGGCTGGGAGTGCGCGGCACCCGACGTGGCCTGCTCGGGCTGCGTGGACGGCACCGACATCGCGCCGAACAGCATCAACGCGACGCACATCCAGAACGGCTCCGTCGCCGCGGCCGACGTGGCCTTCAACTACGCCGGCAGCGCGGCAAAGGGCGGCGCCGCCACCGACCTGGAGTGCGCCAGCCCGGGCTGCGTCAGCGGGACCGAGATCGCCGCCAACGCGGTGTTGTCAGGCACGGTCCGCCTCGGCGCGTTGTCGGTCGCCGACACGAGCGGCGACTCGGTGATGTGGGTCGTGAGCGAGGCCGCAGACAAGCGCCTGTCCTTCACCTACGGCCTCGAGCGCATGAGCATCGACTCGGCCGGGATCTTCGAGGTCGCCGGCGGCATGATGGTCAACGGCAACCCCATCGTGAACAGCGCGGGTCAATGGATCGGGCCGGGCTCCGGTCTTGAGGGGCCGCAGGGGCCCGCCGGACCCGCTGGCCCGCAAGGACCGACCGGCGCCGTGGGGCCCGCCGGACCCGCGGGGCCGCAGGGCGCGGCAGGCAGCAACGGCCTCAACGGCGCTCAGGGACCCGCGGGGCCCGCGGGCAGCCAGGGCATCGCCGGGCCGCCCGGACCGCAGGGGCCCGCGGGAGCACAGGGACCCGCTGGGGCGCAGGGGCCGCAGGGGCTCAAGGGCGACAAGGGCGACACCGGAAACACGGGAGGGACCGGCGCGACGGGCGCGACGGGGCCCCAGGGGCCGGCGGGGCCGGCGGGGTCCACGGGCGCGCAGGGGCCGCAGGGGCCGGCGGGACCGACAGGCGCGACCGGCGCGACGGGCTCTCAAGGCGCGACGGGCCCCCAGGGCGCTCAGGGGCCGCAGGGCGCGCAAGGGCCGCAGGGGCCGACCGGGACCTTCAGCGGCTACGAGCAGACGACCGGCGACTTCGGCGGTCTGCTGGAGTCCGGGTTCTATCAGGATGGCGGCGGCGCCGTCGCGGGCGACGTACCCGACCAGAGCCACGGATGGAGTCACCTGATTACGTCGCGGCACGCGAACACCGGGAACAACCACCAGCTCCAGATCGCCGCCGGCTACCACGTGAACGACCGGATCTTCTTCCGGAAAATCGCCGCCGGCCCCGAGTCCAACAACCCCGCCTGGATTGAGTTCGCGACGCGCGGCACCAACGGCTTCGTCGGCTACCAGAGCATCAACGGCCAGGTCGAGCTGACCGGCGGCGGCAACGCGCTCTACTTGAATCAGGGGTCGGCTGCCGACCTCTACATGCGCTACCACGTGCCGGGCGTTCGCTGGTGGACCGTCGGCGCCAAGGGCAACGGCGACTTCTGGTTCTCCAACGCGTCGGACCTGTCGTCGGTAGGCGCGCTGACCCTGACCAGCGGCGGCAACGTCGGCATGGGCCTCGCGGGGCCGGCCTACAAGCTGCACGTGGCCGGCGACATCTACGCCGACGGCGGCTGGCTGCGCGTGTCGGGCGCCCGCGGCCTCCATTTCGAGACCTACGGTGGCGGCTGGTACATGGTCGACAACGACTGGATCCGCACCTACGGCAACAAGAATATCTACCACAACACCGGCATCATGCGGACCGACGGCACCCTGCAGGTGGGCCCGAGCGGCAGCACGATTAACGCCATCACCAACTCGACCATCCAGTTGCGCCCCTTTGGCGCCAACGGCTACGTCCTCGACCGGCGAAACGGCACCGCGACCTTCCGCCCCGAGGTCGCCTACGAGGGCTGGAGCGGCGACTGGGACTTCCCGCTGTGGGTTCACTCCCGTCCTGTCGTGCGACAACTGCCACAGCCTGCCCGATCTCACGCCGCTCTTCAACCCGCGTGAAGCAGAACATCCAGACCATCGGGCGCGGCCTGGACGCGGTGATGCGCCTGCAGCCGGTGCGCTACGACATCGACCGCAGCCGCCACCCGCTGGTCAGCGCCGAGCGCGAGATGTACCCCGGCGACACGCGGAACCTGCTCGGCTTCTTGGCCGAAGACCTCGCCAAGGTGCTGCCCGAGATGGTCATCCACGACGAGCGCCGCGACATCTGGATGGTGCGCAACTGGGAGCAGATGAGCGCGGTGCTCGTCAAAGCCGTTCAAGAGCAGCAGTCGACCATCGCCGACTTGCGTCAGCAGGTGTCCACGCTCCAAACTCGGGTAAGTCAGATGAGCTCCGCCTCGGCTCCGGCCGCGCCGATTCAGTCTGACGACGAGCAGCTGCGTGAATTGCAAATCCGCGTCCTCCAGCTCGAGGGCGCCCTGAGCGAGCTGCTCGGCCACTGATTCCGCCCCCGAATCCGAGGCCCGCATCGATGTCCCGCTCCGTCTCATGGCTCGGTCTGCTCGCGCTGTGCGGGCTCTTGGCCTGCGGCGGCGGCGCGACGAACGGCGGCGACGCGGACAGCGGTGACCTGACGGACAGCGGCGAGGTCGGTGGCGGCGACACGTCAGAGCCCGACGCGGACGCGAGCGACGGGCTCGCCGACGGCGACGCCGCGCTGGACGTGGATGCAGACGCGGGCGCGGACGCCGACGGCGTGGGCGATGTTCAGGATGCGGGTGACGGCTCCGATTCACTCGATACCGTCGACGTTTTTGACGACTCTGACCCCGGCGACGCGGCCGATGGGGACGTCGCGTCCGAGGTCGAGGTGGACCCGGACGCAGACGCCCTGGACACCGAGGCCGCGGACTCCCACGACCCCGACGCCGACCCCGACGCCAGCGGGGACGCCCCCGACGCCTCCGAGACCCCGGACGCCCCCGACGCGCCCGACGCCCCCGACGCCGCCGACCTCCCCGACGCCGGCCCCGCCTGCACCTCGGTCGCGCAGTGCCCACCCGCGCCCAACATCTGCACCACCGCCGAATGCCACCCCACCCTCGGCTGCCAGCTCGTCCCCCGCGACTGCTCCGACGCCAACCCCTGCACCGACGACAAGTGCCTCCTCGCCTTCGGCTGCAGCCACCAGCCCGTCGACTGCGACGACAGCGACATCTGCACCGCCGACGCCTGCGACCCCGCGACCGGCGCCTGCACCCACGCCCTCCTCGACGGCTGCAACCCCTGCGCGACGTCCGCGGACTGCACCCAGGGCGGCGCCTGCGCCAAAGGCACCTGCGGCCCCTCCGGCGTCTGCGTCTTCGAGCTGAAGGTCTGCAACGACGTCAACCCATGCACCACCGACGCCTGCGACCCCGCCACCGGCTGCACCTTCACCCCGACGGACTGCGACGACGCCAACGCCTGCACCGACGACTCCTGCGACCCCCGCACAGGCTGCGTCTACTCGGCGACCCCCTGCGCGGACGCCGACCTGTGCACCGTCGACGGCTGCGACCCCGCCACCGGCTGCACCCACCTCCCCCCCGACTGCGACGATGACGACGCCTGCACCGTCGACGCCTGCCACCCGGCCACCGGCGACTGCACCCACGCCCCCAAATCCTGCACCGACGGCGACCCCTGCACCGACGACCTCTGCGCCGCCGCGACCGGCGCCTGCTCAAACCCGCCCGCGGCCTGCGACGACGGCAACCCCTGCACCAACACCGCCTGCGCCCCGCCCAAAGGCTGCACCTACGGCCCCGCCGACTGCAGCGACGGCGACGCCTGCACCGACGACTCCTGCGACGTCGGCTCCGGCGGCTGCGTCCACACCCCGCGCGTCTGCGTCGACACCGACCCCTGCACCATCGACGGCTGCGACTCCGCGACCGGCTGCACCTGGACGCCCGACCCCTGCGAGGACGGCGACCTCTGCACCATCGGCGCCTGCACTCCCGGCACCGGCGCCTGCACCCAATCCCCCATCGAGTGCCCCCTCTTCGGCCCCTGCTTCCCCTCGAGCTGCGCGCCGGCGGTCGGCTGCTTCTTCGAGACCGCCGACTGCGACGACGCCAACCCCTGCACCCAAGACGGCTGCGACACCGCGACCGGCGCCTGCACCCACACCCCGACAAACTGCGCCGACCTCGACCTCTGCACCGTCGACTCCTGCGACCCCGCCGCCGGCTGCCAGCACACGCCCCTCGCCTGCGCCGACGACGGCGACCCCTGCACCGTCGCCTCCTGCAACCCCGCCACCGGAGCCTGCCAGCAGCTCCCCACCGACTGCGACGACCACGACGCCTGCACCACCGACTCCTGCGCCGCCCCCGCCGGCTGCGCCCACGTCCCCATCGCGGCCTGCGACGACGGCGACCCCTGCACCACCGACAGCTGCCACCCCGCCGCCGGCTGCATCGGCACCGCCATCCTCTGCGACGACCTCGACGCCTGCACCATCGACTCCTGCGTCACCAACGTCGGCTGCGCCTACGCCCCCATCGACTGCAACGACGCCAACCCCTGCACCGCCGACTCCTGCGACCCCATCACCGGCTGCGTCAACGCCGCCCCCCAATGCGACGACGCCAACCCCTGCACCATCGACACCTGCGACGCCGCCACCAGCGCCTGCGTCCACCAGCCCGTCGGCTGCAGCGACGACGACCCCTGCACCATCGACGCCTGCGTCCCCGCCACCGGCACCTGCACCCACGCGCCCGCCCCCTGCCCCGACGAAGGCGACCCCTGCACCGAAGACACCTGCGTCGCCGGCCAAGGCTGCATCCACCCGCCCGTCGTCTGCCCCACCCCCGACGCCTGCACGGTCAGCACCTGCAATTCCCTCGACGGCACCTGCGAAAACGAGCCCCTCGACTGCGAGGACTTCGGCCCCTGCTACGCCACCACCTGCGACCTCGTCACCGGCTGCCAGTTCGACCCCAAAGACTGCGACGACGGCACCGCCTGCACCACCGACGCCTGCACCACCGCCACCGGAGCCTGCACCCACACCCCCATCACCTGCGACGACTCCAACCCGTGCACCACCGACTCGTGCCATCCGGTCAACGGCTGCACCTACGCCCCGGTCGCCTGCGCCGACGACGCCAACGCCTGCACGGCCACCTTCTGCGACGCCACCGGCCCCGGCTGCACGACCCTCCCAGCCGACTGCGACGACCACAACGCCTGCACCACCGACACCTGCCACCCAACCCAGGGCTGCCTCCACACCCCCATCGTCTGCCCCGACCTCGACGACTGCACCGTGCCCGTCTGCAACCCCGGCCTCGGCTGCCTCCAGCAACCCAAGCCCTGCGACGACGCCTCCGCCTGCACCGTCGACGCCTGCATCCCCGGCCAGGGCTGCGTCTTCACCCCCATCACCTGCAACGACGGCTTCAAGTGCACCACCGACAGCTGCGCCCCCGCCACCGGCTGCACCTTCACCGCCGTGGTCTGCAACGACGGCAACCCGTGCACCACCGACGTCTGCGACGGCGGCACCGGAGCCTGCGTCTCCTCCACCTCGCCCTGCGACGACCAAAACCCTTGCACCACCGATAGCTGCGCCCCCGCCACCGGCGTCTGCTCCCACGTCCCCACCTCCTGCCCCAGCGACGGCAACGCCTGCACCGTCGAGGCCTGCGTCCCCGGCGCCGGCTGCGTCTCCACCCCGGTCACCTGCCCGCCCGGTGACGCCTGCACCAACACCTTCTGCAACACCGCCACCGGCTGCACGCCCGTCCCGGTCACCTGCCCCGACCGCGGCGACTGCCTCCTCGGCACCTGCGCCGCCGCCACCGGCTGCACCTTCACCGAGGCCCCCTGCGACGACGCCGACCCCTGCACCGCCGACCACTGCTCCCCCGCCGGCCTCTGCACCTTCGTCCCCATCCCCGGCTGCGACTCCTGCACCCTGAGCTGCGACGACGCCGACCCCTGCACCACCGACGCCTGCAACGCCGCCCAGACCGCCTGCGTTCACACGCTGATCTCGGGCTGCATCGACTGCACCGGCCCCGCCGACTGCGACGACGCCAACCTCTGCACCCAGGACGTCTGCCTGTCCGGCCTGTGCTTCTGGCTGCCGAAGAACTGCGCCGACACCGACCCCTGCACCGCCGACCTCTGCACCCCCGCCACCGGAGCCTGCACCCACCCGCCCGACACCTGCGACGACGCCAACCTCTGCACCGCCGACACCTGCGTCCCCGGCGTAGGCTGCAAACACACCCCCGCCGACTGCGACGACGCCGACCCCTGCACCGTCGACGCCTGCGACGCCCTCACCGGCCAGTGCACCACCGCCCCGCTTCCCTGCGACGACGCCGACGCCTGCACCCTCGACACCTGCGTCACGGCCGGCGGCGGCACCTGCGTCCACACGCCCCTGGACTGCCCCGACGACGGCGACGCCTGCACCACGGTCGCCTGCGTCCAAGGCGTCGGCTGCCTCACCGCCCCTGTCGACTGCGACGACGACCAGCGCTGCACCGTCGACTCCTGTGACCCCGTCACCGGCTGCCAGCACGCTGCCGTCACCTGCCCCAGCGACGGCAACCCCTGCACCGACGACCTCTGCGCCCCCCAAACCGGCGCCTGCGTCCACCCCGCCAAGGTCTGCAACGACGGCAACGCCTGCACCTTCGACACCTGCGACCCCGCCACCGGCTGCCAGGGCTCCCCCATCGACTGCGGCGACGCCCTCGCCTGCACCCTCGACTCCTGCGAGCCCGCCACGGGCTGCGTGAACGTCGCCCCCGGCTGCGACGACGGCAACGCCTGCACCCTCGACACCTGCGACCCCGTCACCGGCGCCTGTGTCAACGCCCCCCGCACTTGCGACGACGGCAACCCGTGCACCACCGACGCCTGCGTCCCCGCGACCGGATGCGTCTACGCGCCCGCCACCTGCGCGCCCGACGCCGACCCCTGCACCACCGAGGTCTGCTCGCCCCTCACCGGAGGCTGCGGCCCGGTCGCCAAGGTCTGCCCGTCCACCGCTTGCGGCCTCGGCGCCTGCAACCCCACCAGCGGCGCCTGCGAGCTCACCCCCATCACCTGCCCCGACCAGGGCCCCTGCCTCCCCGGCAGCTGCCACCCCGCCCTCGGCTGCGTCCTGACCCCCGGCGACTGCGACGACGCCAACCCCTGCACCCTCGACGCCTGCGGAGCCGCCGGCACCTGCGTCCACGTCGCCCTCGCCCAGTGCGAGCTCGGCTGCAGCACCGACCTCGAGTGCCCCAGCTTCGGCCCCTGCCTCCCCGGAGCCTGCAAGGCCGGCCAGTGCGAGTTCGCGCCCGTCGACTGCGACGACGACGACGTCTGCACCATCGACGCCTGCGATCAACTCACCGGAGGCTGCATCCAGACCGCGCGGACCTGCGGCGACAAGGACCCGTGCACCACCGACTCCTGCGACCCTGACGCCGCCTCACCGTTTGAGGTCTGCGTACACCTCCCGATCTCGGGCTGTGGTGTCTGCACCAGCGCCCAATCCTGCCAGGACGACTCCCCCTGCACCCTCGAGCTGTGCAGCCCCGCGGGCGAGTGCTCGTGGGAGCCCGTCGACTGCGACGACGGCGACGCCTGCACCATCGACCAGTGCAATCCCGCAGGCGGCGACTGCGAGTTCGTGGAGTTGCCGGGCTGCATCCCCTGCGACAGCGCCGCCGAATGCGACGACCTCAACCCGTGCACGACCGACGCCTGCGACCTCGGCCGCTGCGGCAACGCGCCGATCCCAGGCTGCGTCCCCTAAACGCCCAGCGACTGCGAGCCGCCAAGCCGCCCCGAGCCCCCGTGGTCGCGCCCGCTCTCCGGCGCGCGTTCGGTCATTGCGCCGCACCGCGCTCGCAGGTCAAACTGCGCCCGGGCAACGTCGTTTCAGGAGCTCAGCATGAAGTGGCAACGCGGCGAACGCAGCGCGAATCTCGAGGATCGACGTGGGTCCCCCATGGCCGCCCGCGGCGTGAAGATGGGCGCGGGCGGGACGGTGATCGGCATCATCGTGCTGCTCGTCTTCGGTCAGGACTACCTCGGCGTCATGTCCGGCGGCGGTATCCCCGGTCTCCAGGCCGGCGGCGCAGGCTCGGCCACGGGCAGCGCAGCCCCCGCCGGCCCCGACGCCGACGCCGAGCTCGTGGACTTCGTCAGCTTCGTCCTCGACGACATCCAGGGCACCTGGCACACGGTCTTCCGTAGCCAGGGCAAGCAGTACCAAGAGGCCAAGCTGGTCCTGTTCAAAGACGCCGTCGCCTCGGCCTGCGGCTCGCAGTCCTCAGCGACGGGCCCCTTCTACTGCCCCGGTGACCACAAGGCCTACATCGACCTGGGCTTCTACCGCGAGATGAAGGACCGCTTCGGCGCCCCCGGCGACTTCGCCCAAGCCTACGTCCTCGCCCACGAGATAGGCCACCACGTGCAGAACATCACCGGCATCAGCGAGCAGACCCACCGCCTCTCGCAGCAAGACCCCGCCCGCAAAAACGAGTACTCCATCCGCCAAGAGCTCCAAGCCGACTGCTACGCCGGCATCTGGGCCCACTCCACCGGCCGCCGCGACGTGCTGGAGAAAGGCGACATCGAAGAGGGCCTCGCCGCCGCCGCCGCCATCGGCGACGACCGCCTCCAAAAACAAGCCACCGGCCGAGTCCACCCCGAGAGCTGGACCCACGGGTCCTCAGCGCAGCGCGTGAAGTGGTTCAAGCGTGGCTACGAGAAGGGAGAGATGGAGGCTTGCGACACGTTTGCAGCGCGGGAGCTTTGACCGGCGGGGGGGGGGGGGGGGGGGGCGGGGTTGAGAGGGGGATGGAATCGCTTGTTTTACCACGGAGACACGGAGACACGGAGGAGCACGGAGAGGGAGCAGGGCGTGGAGCCGGGCTGATGGAATTGAGTGATTTGCCACGGAGGCACTGAGACACGGAGGTATCGATCTCTCCGTGCCTCTGTGCCTCCGTGGCAAACTCTCAATCCCATCACCTTTTAAGGAAGGGGCGCCGGCACGATGAAGCCGTGGAAGCGGGCCATCCAGTAGGGCGCTAGCACGTCGGCGCCGTCCATCTCGGTCCAGCCGTTGGCTCCCCGGTCTAGCTTGAACTGGTCGGTGTTCCAGCGGTCGCAGGGGCGCTCGTCGTAGGGGATGATGCGGCCGTCGGTGCGGATGTGGCCGGTCTGCTCGTAGAAGAGTGGCGGCGGGGCCAGGTCGGCGCGGTGGAGGCCCCAGACGTTCCAGCGGATGAGGTCGACGGGGGCGAGGCGCAGCCAGCGCACGGCGCGGGCGAGGTCGACGGGGTCGGCCTCGCCGGTGAGCGCCGCGTGGGCGAGGTTCCACCACGCCGCCTGCTGGGTCCGCGTGTTGGCGTAGTTCTTCTCCCAGGCCACCAGCCAGCGCTCGCGGAGCGCCGGGTCGTGCTCGACGCGCAGCAGGGTGAACCAGCTCTGCACGGACAGCTCGTCGTTGTCGCCGCTGTAGCTGCCGCCCCGGAACAGCCCGCCCGCCTCGCCGTCGGCGTTGTCGCCATAGTGGTGCTCGGTCATCAGATACTCTTTGGCGTCGAGGAAGCGCTGCTCGCCGGTCATGTAGTAGGCAAGCTCCAGCGCGGCCAGCATCGCCAGGCTGCGGCGGCCGCCGTCGGACTCCAGGATCAGGAAGTTGTTGCAGAAATCCGGGTCGAACTGGCCGTAGGTCGTCACCTCGCCGTCCAGGTCCACGAGCTGGTAGCCGTGGTCGATCAGCCCGCCGACCACCCGCGACACGTGCTGCCGGATGCGCCCCTTCTGCGCCTCGTCAGCGCACAGGTCGTAGGCCGGCCCCATCATGAAAAGGTGAGAGATCACCTCATCATTCGAGGTGTCGGCCTTCACCCAGAACTCGCCCCCGGGCGAGGTGAACCACTGCCCGTCGTCGGGGTCGTCGCAGTCATCGAGCAGGCAGCCCTCTTTGCGGATCAGCGCCCGGGCCAAAAACCAGTCCGTCCCGGTCTCGGTCTGTAGCCGCAGCATCCCGTCCAACGACCTGTCGAAGTTGGACTTCGCGTCCGCCGCCCCGGTGACCCGCCAGCGGTAGCACTCCGACATCAGCCAGTAGGCGGTCCAGCCGCCGTCGTTGTCCGAATCCCACGGGATATTGCTGCTCAGGTCCCCGCGGCGCGTCAGGTGCGAGTCCGCCACCGCCCCCTCGCGGTCGTGGCGCAGCACGACCCGCTCGACGAAGGGCTCCAGTTTCTCCTCCAGCGTGATGCGGCGCGCGGTGACCGTCGCCAGCCCGCCCGCGGTCGCGAACCAGATGGGCCCATCGGCGAGCGCGGGGTCGGTCGCCACCGCTCGCACGTCCTCCGAAGGCAGCCAGCGCTCCGACGGGTACACCCGCCACTCGACGCCGTCGCCGCGGTCCATCACGCGGTAGGCCCCGCGCGCGGTCGCCACGATGAACCCGCCGTCGGACGCCCGCGCCGCGGCCCGCGGCGAGCCCAGGGGCACCCGCGCCGGCGCGAAGGCGTCCACCGGCACCACCGAGGCAGCACCGCCCGAGATCTGCAGCCCCGCCAACCCGACCTCGCCGATCACGACGAGGTCCAGCGCTTGGGGCAGCGTCACGTCGGCCACCAGCGCCCGAACCACGCCGGTCGTCAGCCCGTCGGCCACTCCCGTGGTCCACACCACCGCGCCCGGGGTGCCGTCGGCGTTCAGCGCGTGCCACGCGACGGACTCACCGCTCGCGACCACCAGCCCATCGCCGACAGCCAGCACGGCGTTGACGCGCGCGCCGTCGGCCGGCCACTCGAGCTCGCCGCTCGCCCCGAGCAGCGTCAGCCCCACGCTGGTCAGCACGTACACGCCTGCCGCGCCGGGAGCGACCCCGACCACCTCGACGCCGGTCGGCGCGGCGAAGCGCTCGAGCGCGCCGCCCTGCCCTACGCGATAGACCGCGTCCGGCCCCGCCAGCGCGACGACCTCGCCGCCCGCCGCCGCACCGCGCAGGTCCGCGTCGGTCTCCGGGATCGCCACCAGCAGCGCTTCCCCGCCGCCATCGCGACGCACCAGCGCGCGCGGGGTCACCTGGGTCGGTCGCTCGAGGTCCGGGCGGCTCGCGGGCGGCAAGAACACCGACACGATCGGGCCGATCGCGGGATCCACCTCGTTGGTGGTGTGGTTGTACTCCTGCAGGAAGGGCTCATCGACCACCGCGGGGCCGTCGGGCAGCGGCGTCCAGGGAAGGCTGGGGCCCGCCTCCGGCGCGGTGTCCGCGCCGAGCTCCGCGCCGACGTCGGGGCTGGCGTCCGCGCCGACCTCGGGCAGCGCCACCGTATCCGGCAACAGGCCCTGCTGCGACGCACCGTCGCCACCGCAAGCGGCCAGCACCGAAAACAACGCGACCCCGACGGAGAAACTACGCAGAGCCATCAGCCGACCTCACGTCTAGTTGCTGCGACGCAGCGCGCTCAGGCGGCCGCCCGCGCGTGCTCCTGAATGCGCCCGACCATGGCGAAGAACCCGTTGCGCCGGTTGGGGCTGATGTGCTGCTCCAGACCGAGCTGCGAGAAGATCGTCGCGATGTCGGTGTCGAGGATCTGCTGGGGCGTGCGGCCCGAGCAGAGCAGCAGCAGCACGGCGACCAGCCCGCGCACGATGTGGGAGTCGCTGTCGCCGCGGAAGTGGACGGTGGGGGGGCTCCCGGCCTCGATCTCGGAGACCATCCAGACCTGACTGATGCAGCCTTCGACCTTCGTCTCCGGGGATTTCTCCGCGTCGGTCAGCGGCTCGAGCCTCTTGCCCAGGTCGATGAGGTACCGGTAGCGGTCCTCCCACTGGTCGAGGAGCTCGAAGCGTTCAATGAGCTCTTCGGCGTCCATTCGCGGCTCCCTGCTAAGTCACGGTCCCCAACGGACCCGCTCGCGCCCCGCAATACCCGATGGCGGCGCGGAAAGTCCACTGAGAGACCCTGCCAGGATCAGTCGCGGAGCGGCTCGCCGACCACCTCGAGGGTGGGCGACGAGGTGAGCACCGCCGCGAGCGCCATGAGGTCGCGGCCCAAGACCAGGTGCGTCGCGTCCGCGGTCGCCTCATCCCAGGTCGGGTCCACGGGGACCCAGCGCCCGTCCAGCTCGACCTCAGCCCACGCGTGATAGCCGAAGGCGCGGGAGCCGGCGCCCAGGTAGGCGACGCCGAAGACCGGCCGCGCGGGGATGCCGGCGGCGCGGCATAGGGCCACGAAGAGCGTGGTGTGCTCGGTGCAGTCGCCGACGCCGCGCGCGAGGATGGCCGACGCGGTCGGGATCCAGGTCGCCAGACGCTTCTCCAGCGCCTTGAAGACGAAGCGGCGCAGCGCCGCGACCTTGTCTGCGGGGCTGGTGAGCCCCTCGGTCAGCGCGCGCGATTTCGCCGAGATCGCCGCGTGGTCCGCGTCGATATCCCCACCGCTGTCGAGCCCAGCCGCCCGCGCCTCTGCAGTCACCGGGTCACCGAGCCCGCGCCGCAGCGTCACCTCGAGGCGGTCGCCGTCTCCGGCCGTGACCGACTGGCCCGCCGACGCCGGCAGCGCCCCGCCAGCCCCGCGCACCACCAGCTTCAGCTCGCGCACCGAGCGCGGATCGCCCAGCTCGCGCTTGACCGGCAGCACGGCGCCCATGACGTCCATGCCCTTCACATCGGAGCGGGCGATCTCCCGCTCCTCGAGCAGCATCCGCATCCCGACGCCCACGTTCATCTCGAGGATGAGGCCGTCGTGGGTCACGCGGTTCGTCATCCGCAGCCCGTTCGCTCGCAGCACCATCGCCAGCTCAGCGACCTCCGTCTCCACGCCGGCGCGGGTGCTCGTCTCGACGCGCAGGATCTCGACGTCGAAGAGGTCGTCGCGCTCGAGCTGCCAGTTGAAGCTCGCCCCCTCGGCCCTCATGCCTGGCTTGAGCTGGTCGCCAGCGAAAAACGAGCCGGCAGACGCGGACATCAGGGTCTCGCTCGTGGCGGGCAGCGTGCGCGGGGCGCCGGGCGCCCCCACCGACGTCACCACGAGGCCCACTGAGCTCGCTACGCCGCGCCGCTCCTCCGAACCCTGAGGCGTGCGCTGGGAAAAACGGGTCTCCACCAGCGGCCACGGGGCCTCACCGCCGTACCAGCGCGCGTCGGCGATGTGCACCTCGCTCTCGTTGCCACCGCCGCGCACGCGCAGGTCCATCTCCATGCCCGCGGCGTACCGGCCCGGCTCCCCCTCGGCCGCGCGCCGAGCCCAGGTCCGCCCGTAGCCGATCTTCTGGCCCATCAAGTAGATGCCGTACCAGGACTCCTGCCCCGCCCCGCCCTCGCCCTCGAAGTAGCGGGCAAGCTCGGCCGCCAGCTCAGCCGCCGGAGTCGCGTTCGGGGCCGGCGCAGCAGCCGGTTCAGCCACAGGCGCGACGGGCGTCGCCCCCGCCACCTCGGCACCCGGCGACCCCACCCGGTCACCACCGGCGCGCGCTCCGCAGGCGGCAGCCCACACCAGAGTCGCCAGGGTCAGCCCCCGGATGATTCGCCACCCATGCATTTCGATTGAACCCTCACGGCCAGCGCCGCGTTATCTGCTCCGACGCGGGGCTGTTGGGTCCCGGGTCGGTCCTTGCGGGGTCTGAGGGCGTGTGCCATAGTCCCGCGTCGCTTTCCGGGGCCCGATTCGTCGAAAACCCTGGATATGCTTACACAATCGGTGAAGACAACGCCATCCGATTCGGCGACGCCGTCGCGCGAGTACGGACGAGGAGGACGAGGGTTATGAAGGTCAAGTTGTTCGCGGCTATTGCCGCCACGTTCCTGATGGGAGCGTGCCAGAAGGGCGCCGAGCCCGCTCCTGCCGCAGAGCAGGTCAAGCCCGCCGCCGAAGGCGATAAGGCCGCCGCGGACAAGGCAGCCGAGGCCAAGCCGGCCGACGCCGCGACCGGTAAGGTCGACTACCCCCACAAGGGTGGCAGCGCAGAGACCGCCAAGGTCCACATCATCGAGATCTCGGACTTCCAGTGCCCCTTCTGCGGCCGTGTCAACCCGACGCTGGCGCAGATCAAGGACACCTACGGCGACGCCGTGCGGATCACCTTCCTGCACAACCCCCTGCCCTTCCACAAGGACGCGCAGCCTGCCGCCGTCGCGGCCTCCGCCGCGGGCATGCAGGGCAAGTTCTTCGAGATGCACGACAAGCTCTTCGAGAACCAGCGCGCGCTCAAGCCCGAGGATCTCGAGAAGTACGCGACCGAGATCGGCTTGAACATGGAGCAGTTCAAGAAGGACATCGCCGACCCCGAGGTCGCGAAGTTCGTCGAGAACAACCGCCTCATCGCCAACGCCATCGGCGCCACCGGGACGCCGGCCTTCTTCATCAACGGCCAGTCGCTCAAGGGCGCGCAGCCGTTTGAGAAGTTCAAGGAGGTCATCGACGCCGAGATCGCCGAGGCCGACAAGGCTGGCAAGAAGGGCGCGGAGTGGACCAAGGAGCGCATCAAGGCCAACAACGCCGACCTGGCGGCCTACTACTTCGACGGGAAGGTCCCGCCGGCCGTGCAGCAGGCCCAGCCTGAGGCGCGCCCCGTTGACCGCACCGTCTACAAGGTGACCGTCGACAACGCCAAGGACGCCATCAAGGGCAAGAACGACGCGCTCGTCACGCTGGTCGTGTTCAGCGAGTTCCAGTGCCCCTTCTGCAAGCGCATTGAGCCCGCGATGAAGCAGATCTCCGAGACCTACGGTGACAAGGTCCGCTTCGTCTTCAAGCACAACCCGCTCCCCTTCCACAAAGACGCGTTCCCCGCCTCCGAGGCCGCCATGTGCGCCAAGGAGCAGGGCAAGTTCTGGGAGATGCACGACAAGCTGTTCGAGAACCAGCGTGACCTGGGCGCCGAGTCGCTCGTGAAGTACGCCGGGGAGCTTGGCCTGGACGCCGGCAAGTGGAAGTCCTGCATGGACAGCCACAAGTACAAGGCGCAGATCGAGGACAGCGTCGAGCTGGCCGGCAAGGTCACCGCACGCGGTACGCCGAACACCTTCGTCAACGGCCGCAAGCTCACGGGCGCCAAGCCCTTCGAGGAGTTCAAGACGGTCATCGACGAGGAGCTTGCGAAGGCCGAGGCCTTGGTCAAGGACAAGGGCATCGCGGCCGACAAGGTCTACGACGAGCTGATCAAGGACGGAAAGGTCTTCGAGCCGCTCGAGGAGCAGGTCTTCAAGCTTGAGATCGACGGCGGCCCGTCGACCAAGGGCAGCAAGGGCGCGAAGGTCCAGATCGTCGAGTTCTCGGACTTCCAATGCCCCTTCTGCTCGCGCGTGACCGCGCCGCTTGAGGAAGTGAAGAAGCACTACGGCGACAACGCCGTCGTCGTCTTCAAGCACTTCCCGCTCAGCTTCCACAAGGAGGCCATGCCGGCAGCGATCGCGTCTGAGTGCGCCGGTGAGCAGGGCAAGTTCTGGGAGATGCACGACAAGCTGTTCGCCAACCAGAAGGATCTGAGCAACGACAACTACTACGTGTGGGCCAAGGAGATCGGCCTGAACGACGCGAAGTTCAAGGACTGCTTCGACAACCAGAAGACCAAGGCGAAGGTCGAGGCCGACATGGCCGAAGGCCGCACCGCGCAGGTCCGAGGCACGCCGTCGGTCTACATCAACGGCCGCAAGTTCACCTCGCCCTCGGGCTACAACCTCGATGCCTTCACGGGCGTCATCGACAAGTACATCCTTAAGAAGTAGGCGCTGACGGCCAGGGGAACGGCTACGCCACTCGCTGGCGGCGTCGCTTCCTCGGGCGGCGAGGTCGGCGCTGACGGCCAGGGGAACGGCTACTCCACTCGCGGCGGCGTCGCTTCCTCGGGCGGCGTGTGCGGCGGGCGAAGCCGCCTCCGTGCGCCCGGGCGCGCCACCACCAGCGAGCGGCTCGCTCGTCCCCCTGACCGCCACGCACGGTGGCGACCTTGGGGTCGGGCCCCGACGGAGTACTTGGTAGATTAGCGAAGCCCGCTCACGACTCAGTCGTGGGCGGGCTTCGGCATTTTTGCGCAAGTGTCGGCGGCGCGGCCGGCCGTGGTCCGAGCCCGCAGCGCCTCGCAGGCGCACGCGAGGGCGCGGCGTGCGAAAGCCAAGCTTCTCGAGCAGTGCCCTCGTGACCAGCGATGTGCCGCCTGCCAAGCGCCTTACCCTGCAGGTCGCAACGGCCCCGCCCTACGAGGCGCCAACCCAGACCCAAGGTCTAACCGTGCGCGGGCAGCCCGGCGAGGACAGGCGAACCAACGCCCGACGGCGCCGGCGTGCCGGCGCATCGAGGGCGACCGGCTGCCAGCCGCACACCCCTTTCCGACTACGCGGCACCGCGGATGCGGTCCGCGGTCGTTCGCGCGGCACGCGCGTCTCCAACCTCGCCCGCGCAAGACCTCCCATGGCAAGTCCCGGTCGCTCCTACCTCGCAGCCCGCCCAACGACCCCGTCAGGGCCCGAACCCAAGGTCGCCACCGTGCGCGGCGGTCAGGGGGACGAGCGAGGGCCTTCCTGGCGGCGACGCGACCGAGGGCGCACGGAGGCGGGCTTGCGCCCGCCGCACACGCCGCCCGAGAGAGCGGCGTCGCCAGGGAGGCCCGTAGCCGTTCCCCTGGCCGCCGGCGCCGACCTCGCCGCCCGAGAGAGCGGCGTCGCCAGGGAGGCCCGTAGCCGTTCCCCGGGCCGTCGGCGCCGACCTCGCCGCACACGCGACCCGAGGAAGCGACGCCGCCAGCGAGTGGCGTAGCCGTTCCCCTGGCCGCCAGCTACAGCCTATTAAGGTTTACGTTGATGTCGCCCACGGGCCCCGAGCCGGAGTCGTTGCCCGAGAAGAGGACGACTGCGCCTGCGGTGACGCCTGCTACGGCGCCGCCGACGATGACCCAGAACCACCACTTCTTGGTGATGGACGAGCCCTCGGAGTCGCTCTTGGACTTGAGGATCGGGTCGTCGGGATCGATGTAGAGATCCTCTTCCTCGCGGCCCGTCGCCAGGACGCTGGCGCTTGGGGGGGAGTCGAGGGGGAGGTTCACTTGGGGCGGCATGAGGCCAGTGCCCAGGGTCTTGCCGAGGAAGGCCTGGAGATTGCCGATGAAGTTGGCGTCGCGGGCGATCGAGGTGCTCAGGGACTCGATGGAGACGCCCCCGTGCCAGCCGCGAAGATCGTAGGAGTTTCCTCGCGAATTGAGCTGAAGGACGATGAGCGAGTCCGCGCCAAGCATCATCCGCAGCGGTCCCGTCACGTCGTCGGCGAGCTGGCGCTTGGACAGCGACCGCTCGGCCTTGGCGATGAGGTCCTCGTACTTCTCGGCGTCCGGACGCGCGGTCAGCGTGAAGCGCTGCGCGGCGTTGTCGCCCGCCGGGATGTCGACGAAGGCGCCGAGGCGCTCGTGACCGTCAAGGGAGACCTGGACCCACTGCAGGCCGGCGTCGAGGTCCGGCACGGCGACCGGCGTGTAACCGCGCACCTTACCGCCCACGCTGACCTCAGCGCCCGGCGGGTCGGTGACCACCGCCAAGCCACCCGTCGGGTTCTCGGAGTGCTGGCGCTGGGTCTCTCGAAAGGCGTTCTGCACGTCGAGGGTGTAGCCGTACTCGGGCGCCAGCTGGTCAGGCCACAGGTTGAGCGACGCGTTCATCATCTCCTGACCGCCGCGGATCTGGCCCGACATGACGCGCGCCACGCCCAAGCCCTTGAGCGTGCGGGCGAGCAGGCGCTTGTCCAGCGGACCCGTGTAGCGCACGAGCTTGTCGTACGCGCCCGAGAACACCGTCGCCGCCCGGGCGTGGTCACGGACGTTGAGCGCACGAAAGCCGTCCTCGACGCTGGCTCCCACCAGCGTGGCCGCGCTCACGTCGGGATCGGGCGAACCCGTCACGTTGCGCACACCCTCCATCCGCGCGACTTCTTCGCGCATAAGGGTCTGCAGCACCTGCGCATCGCCGGAGGCTTTGCTGGAGTTCGGGAATACGAAGACCGCGACGCGCTGGTCTTTACCGGCCGCGTAGGCCGCAGGCAGCACGAATCGACCCTGGGTGAGGGCCGCGATCTCGAGGTTCACGAAACACAGGGCCGTCAGCAGCGCCAGTGTTCGGACCGTCTTCCCACGCGGATGGAGCATGGATGGTTCTCCGAGAGCTGAGGTTGGTGCTCGCCACGAGCGCCAACACACTTAGTTGGTGGGAATCTCGATATTCGAGGGGGTGTACAACTCGACCAACGCGCGACTCGCGCCGGTCAGATTCGAGGTGTTTGTTTCGCCGCCGACGAGCAGGATCGAGCGCGACACGCCGGTGACGGCCGCGTGACCTCCGCGAGCGGCGAAGTCTGCGCCGCCCTCGGGCGCCGCACGCCACTGCCGCGAGGCGATGTCGAAGAAGAGGATCTTGTCGTTCTGCACGGCCTGCGTCCCGGCCATGCCGCCGACCACGGTGACGCCGCCGCTCTGGGTCAGGTGCGTCGTGTGAAATACGCGCCCCGCGCCGAAGCCGGTGGACGCCTTCTCGATGAGGATGGACGGCTTGGAGCCCGTGGAGCCGGCGTCGTAGGTGATGACCCACGCCTCGGCGTCGCGCGGCGCCATCATCGTGCACTTCTCGGCCAGATCCGAGGCCGACGCCCCGGTGCAGTCGACGCGCGAACCGCCGGTGAGCAGGAAACGCTGCCCGCCGATCGGCGTCATCTGATGATGGAAGGTGAAGGGCAGATCCGCCTCGGTGAGCTTGCCGTCGGTGATCTTGATCTCCACCTCTTCGAAGGTGCCGTCGATGCCGATCCCCTCGCGCTGCTGGGCCGACTGCTTGAGGACCTCGGCGATCTTCCGCCCGGCGACCCGGGTGAACGTGCCGCCGAAGGCCAGCAGGTTCGTCAGGCCGTCCTCGGTGTTGCGGATGAAGGTCAGGCTGTGGCCGCTGCGCTGGAAGAAGCTGGCGAAGTGGTTGACGTCGATGAAGCCGGGCCCGCCGTCGCGATTGACGTCGAAGATCTCGACCTGCAGGTACTCGTCGGAGGTCTCGAGGGGCCACTCGCCGCCACCGGTGATGACCACGGTGCCGTCCGCCATGCGGTGCGTTCGCGGGAAGCCGCGCTTCACGTTCATGAGCTCGGTGCCGGCGGTGAAGGTGTCCGCCTGCACGTCGTAGAGCACGTAGTCGCGGCGACCGTCTGCCTGGTCGTAGTCGTAGCTGAAGACGCCCCCGGTGACCTCCAGCCGCTCCATGCCGCCAATGATGACGACGTGGTCGTGGCCCAGCGCTGGGTCGGCCGAAGCCGGGTCCTCGGCGGGCAAGAACTCCATCGCGTGGCCGGCGCGGCCGAGGCCCTGGCCCATGGTACCGCCGCCGGCGGCGCGAACTTCACCGTTGCGCGGATTGAAGAGGAAGGCGGCCGCGGACGGCGTGCTCAGGAAGTTGCGGGAGCCGTCGCTGCTGGTCGAGGTGAAGCCGCCCGTGATGAGGATGCGGCCGTCACCCAGCTCCACAGCGGCCGGGAACATCACGTTCGGGAAGTTGATGGCGCCCTGGGGATTGGAGACGGGCTGGTCCAAGCGGATGCAGGAGAACCCGCCGTACTTGGTCAGCAGCAACTCGATCGGGTTGTCCTGATTTCGGCGCACGGTGATGTTCGGGTCGGCGGCGTACCAGCGGCTCTGCTTTCCCTGACCCGACATCACCAGCTCGTGCCCGGAGGTCGTGCTCTCAGGCACCGAGTTCAGCACGAAGGAGCCGCCCGAGACGGACTTGGTCTCCTGCGTGAGCGTGCGGAATTCGCCGCGCTCCGCGTCGAATCCGCGCACGCGCACCGTGAGTTGAGACAGATCCGAGAGCGGATCCACCTGAACCGTGCTCTTGTCCGGGTCGCCACAAGCCCCGCCGCTCAACGCGTTGACGCGCATCTGCAGCGGCTCGGGCGCGCCGCCACCGTCGTCGCACGCCGGCAGGGCGAGCATCAGCAGGCCCGCAGCGCCGAGTCGCATCCACATCTTCATGGGCTTTTCGTCCTGACTCTGCCCCCCCGAATCTCAGGGGGAGTAGTTGGTGACTTTCCACGTGCCGTCTTCGAGCTGGTCGAAGGTGATTGGCACATGTTTCTTGGAATCGTCGAGCGACTTGATGAACAGCTTCACTTTTCCGTCGGGCAGCGTGTCGCGACGGCAGATCCCGAAGGTCACGGTCTCGCCCTCGGGGACGAAGAGCCGGATGTTGGCCTGGGCGCGCGGCCAGTACTGCGACCGCACCCAATCCTCACGCTGACCTTGGAACTGGTCGAAAAAGCGCGCGAACGCCGCCCGCTCGTCGGCCGGTGAACGGGCCGCCGCGAACAGCTCGCGCGCCGTCCACTCCGGCGTGTTGACCGCCGGCTCGCTCACCGTCTCGTCCAGCTCGCACCGCTGCTTGAGCTTGCCGATGACCTGGCCCGTGCTGGTCGTGTCGGTCGGCGCGTAGCCTTCTTTCTCGGGGTCGCGCTCGTAGCCCTCCTTGCAACCGCCGAGCGCGGCGACGACGAGGCACAGCGCGAAAGCGCGAGACGCGCCGGGCGCCCAGCATCGACGTGCTGGTTTGTGCATGTCATCCTCCGGCAAACGATTCGGCGCTTTGTACCATGGGCGCGCGGAAGCCCACAAGACGGTCCGCGCCGCCCCCACCCTGACCCAACCCGCCGGAGCGCGATGCCCCCCGCCGACAGCCCAGAGGCCCCCGAGCTCGCCGACGCCACGGCTCCCCTCCGCGACCTACACGAACTGGACTTCACCCTGACCGGGTTCTCCCTCGGCGGCGTGGAGACCTCCGTCATCGTCCCCGAGTGGAGGCTGGCCTTCGACGTGGGGCGCGGGCGCGACGAGCTGATCCGCTGCGAGCACATCGCCCTGACCCACACGCACATGGACCACACGGGCGGGCTGGCTTATCTCCTCGCGCTGCGCCAACTCCAGCGCCTGCCGCCGCCCACGGTCTACGTGCCCGCCCAGGTCGCCGACGCCCTGCGCGCCATGCTCGACGCTTGGGACCCGCTGCAGCGCCACCGCACCGAATGCACCATCGTGCCGATCGAGCCCGGCGACCGTCACCGCATCGCCCGCGACCTCTACCTCGAGCCCTTCCGCACCTACCACCCCGTCCCGTCCTTCGGGTACAGCGTCGTGCGCGAAGTCCAGAAGCTGCGCCAAGAGTTCAGCCACCTCGCCGGTCCGGAGATCGCTCAGCTTCGGCGTGACGGCGTCGAGATCACCCACACCGAGGCGCGCCGCCTGCTCTCGGTCACCGGCGACACGCTGCCCGAGGTGCTCGACCGCCAGCCGCACATCATCGACAGCCAGGTCCTCCTCATGGAGTGCACCTTCCTCGATGACAACAAGCCGTACCAAGCGTGTCGCGACGGCGGACACGTGCACATCCGCGACCTGCTCGAGCGCGCCGAGCTGCTGCGCCCCGAGCGGCTCGTGCTGAGTCACTTCAGCAGAATCCACTCGGAGCGTGACATCCCGGAGCTGCTCGTCCCCCTGGCGGAGGCGATCACGGCGCCGCTCTACGCGTTTCCGGTGCGACCCGAGGGGCAGATCGTCGGCCCCATCGGTCGCCCCGGCTCGCCTCAGGACGCCTAAGCCCGCTCGTTCTTGGCGTGGTACGCGTCGAGCGCCCTCTGCTCGGCCGGGAACAGGTGCACGAAGCGCACCGGCGTCTGGCCCTCGCCGGGCTTGCCGACCGCCACCAGCGGGCGAATCGTCGCGCCGTCGGGCATGGTCACCTCGACCCAGGCGTAGGCCGCGTCGCCGAAGCCCTCGGCCGTCGCGAAGACCGCGCCGCGCCGCCCCACGGAGCGCAGCGGCAGCTCCAGCGTGCGGGTGGCGTTCATCGCGCGGCCAAGCGTGACCTGCGCCGTGTACTGAGCTGCCGAAAAAGCGGACGTCTCTTGCTCAATCGAGACCATGGAATGCCCTCCCCAGGAACCACGGTGCCGGCGAAGTCAGCCGGTGACGACGACCGTCCGTCCGAGGGGGGCATTCGTAAAGAAAATCACCCACCCAGCAGCGCGGCGACCCGGCCGCGGTCGAAGCCGACCATGGGCTTGCCATCGATGAAGATAATGGGGACGCCTTGCAGCCGCTCGGGCGGGACGCCGGCTTTGCGTGCGAGGGTGCTCAGGCGATCGCGGGCGCCAGCGTCGCGCTCGAGATCGAACTCGCTGTACGGGACCTTGCGGCCGTCGAAGAAGGCGCGGGCCTGGCGGCAGTAGCCACAACCGGGGGCGGAGAAGAGCACGATCTCGTGGGCGCCCGCGGCGGCGGCGGGGCTGGCGGTCGGGTCGGCGACGGCCACGCGCGGGCGCAGCGTGAAGCCCGCGACGGCGCGGGTCGTGGCGGGGAAGCCTTGGGTCAGGTCGGCGACCTGCTCGTAGCCGGGGGCGTTCTCGGCGGTGGGGTCGAAGACGACGACCTCGGCCCGGGCGGCGGCCGGGATCGCGTCGAGGGTGGTCGCGGTGGCGACGGCGCCGGAGGTTGGGTCCACGTAGCGAAAGACCAGGTCCGTGCGATCCGCAGCCAGGGTCAGCGCGGCCGGCGGGACCGTCGTGGGGCTGGGGGCGGCCTCGGGCTCGGGCGCACATGCGGCGAGGGCGAAGCTCAGGCAAACAGCCAGACGGTAGCTGGGGAATCGCACGATGGTGGCCTCGCGGCTCGGGTTCAGGTGAAGCGGCGCAGCGTGGAGTCGACTTGGGCCACGTAGGCGCCGCCGAACAATCGGACGTGTACCAGCAGCGGGTAGAGATTCAAGAGAGCGGCCCGGTCATCGAAGCCAGGGGGCCAGGGACCCGACACCTCGCGGTAGGCGGCCTCGAAGGGCTCGCCGAACCCGCCGAAGAGGCGCGTCATGGCGAGATCGACCTCGGGGTGGCCGGCGTAGACCGCGGGGTCGACGAGGTATCCGCGGCCGCCGGAGGAGGCGATGAAGTTCCCGGACCAGAGGTCGCCGTGGAGCAGGGCGCAGCCGCCGTCGGGCTCATCGAGCAGGGCTTCCAGAGGCAGCGCGTCCAGCCTGCGCCGGGTCGCCGAGGGCAGCGAGTCCGCCAGGGGTGCCAGGCGCCGCTGGCGGAAGAAGTCGAGCCAGCCCGCCCCGGCGACCGGCGAGTTGGCCTGGGGCAGCGTGCCGATCAAGGTGTCGACGTCGAGACCGGGCGGTCGACCGCGGGCGGCGTGGAGTGAGGCCAGCCCGCGACCCGCGTCGGCCAGGGCCGCGTCGCGCGGGCCGGGGGCGTGGTCGATCCACTCCATCACGATGCACGCCGCCCCGGGGGAGTCGCTGAAACCGAGCACGCCGGGGACCCGCACGCCGCCCGCGTCGGCGAGGCGCGACAGGCCCGTCGCCTCGGCGCGGAAGAGGCCCGGCGGGGGCGCGTCGTGCCACTTCACGAACAGGTCGCCAGCCCCCGTGGACACGCGCGCGGCCTGACTGATGCAGCCGCCGCCCACCGCGGTCACGCGGCCAACCCGTGCCCCTGCCACCGCCTCGACGCGCTCGCGCACACCCCGCGGCAGACTCAACGCCACGGCCCCGTGCCTTCCATCACCGCGTCGATCAGCGAGTCGGCGCCTCGCTCCAGGAGATTGTAGACCAACTCGAAGCCGTCCGGCCCACCATAGTAGGGGTCCGGGACGTCGGCGGGCGCGCCCTTGCCGGCGAAGAGCGTGAAGCGGACCACACGCGCGGGCGAGTCGGCCGGGCGCCGGTCGATGATGGTCTGCTCGTTGGCCCGGTCCATCGCCACGATCCACGGGAAGCGCTCGTAGTCCCGCGCGGCGAGCTGGCGCGCGCGCTGCCGCGAGATGTCGATGCCGTGGTCCGCCGCCGTCTTCACGCTGCGCGGATCGGGCCCCTCGCCGGCGTGCCAGGCGCCGGTCCCGCACGAGTCGACCTCGAACTGGGCGGTCAGCTCGCGGCGGCGCAGCGCCTCGCGGAACACGCCCTCCGCCAGGGGCGACCGACAGATATTCCCGAGACAGACGAAGAGGACCGGGTGCTTTTCCATGGGGCCATGCTCCGAACGCGCGCGCCGGCCGTCAAGCTCCGCGGCACACCACCCCGGCGGAGCGAGCGCCCCCGCGCCACGTCCTCTCCGGCTTGTCCGCCCTGGCGTCCGCGTGCTAATCGCCAGCGTGGCGCGGGCACTGCAAACGCCGCGACACGGGGGCCCGAAATGCACGGATGGCTTGCTCGAGCTTGCTTTGGATTGATCGCGCTCACCGCGCCGGTAGTCGCGCACGCCGCGCTGCCCGGCCGCGCTGACTCGGTCGACCTGCTGCGCCTCAGCGCGTACGGCTACGGCCTCGTCGACGCCGCCGGCCCGGGCCTCGCGGTCGCCATGGGGGCCGACGGCGCCTCAACGTTCGGGGCGACCGGCTGCGAGGACGGTGGCTTCAGCTACCGCACCATCATCGACCCGCGGGCGGGCCTGGACCTGCACATCCCCGAGTCGGCGGTCCGGCTGGATATCGTGTTGCGGCCGGCGCACGGACTGCGCGAGCTGCAGGTGACCATCGGTGGTCACAGCTTCGCCGACGTGCCGCTGCACCAAGGCTGGCAGCGCGTCTCGCTCCCGCTCGAGCCGAACGACCGCGGCGAGCGGCGCGTGCGCCTGACCCTCAGCGGCGTCAGCACACCCTTCACCGAGGTGTCGGGGCTCGCCCCGGAGGTGCGCGGGCTGCTGCACGGCCTCCGCTTCAGCGCCCACGCTGACCTGCCCGAGGGCGCGTCGAAGGGCCCCCTCTTCGGCACCGGCGACGTGCTGTGGCTCGAAGCCGGCGAGTCGATCAGCATCCCGACCGACCTCGCGGCCGACCAAGCGTTGGAGACCGCGACGATCGTCACGCGAGGCGACGCGCTGGATCTCGTGCTCCGCGTCGAGACCGTCAACGAGCAGGGCGCCGCCGGGGTGGCCGCCGAGCTGCCGGCCGCCTTCGCGATCCCCTGGAACGTCGACCTCTCGCGCGCCGGGATTCGCACGCCGTCGACCCTCCGAATCCGCGTGCTGGGCAACGGCTCGGGCGCGGTCGGCCTGGTCAAGCCCACGCTCACGGTCGCCAGCGCCAAGCCAGCCCCCGCCGTGGTCAGCGCGCGGCCGAACCGGCTCGTGATCGTCGCGGTGCGCGGGCTCCGCGCGGCCGAGGCCGTGGCCGACATCCCCGGCACCACCCGCATCACCGGGGCCTTCGCCACCTCGCCTGAGGTCCGCGCCGCGCTGGCTTCGCTGATGACCGGCCTCTACCCCCAAGCCCACGGCGTCGTGGGTCTGCAGGACCGCCTCGGCGAGGGCATGCCGCTGCTGGCGAATCTCGCGCACTCGGCGGGCTGGCGTACCGTCCTTCGCGTCGGCGCCATCCCGATCCCGCTGAGCGACCCGATCCTGGCTGGCTACGACGACAGCAAGGCGGGTGGCCCGAAGACCTTCCCGCAGCACGCGGAGGGCGTGCTGGACTCGCTCTACACGGCGGTCTCGAAGCCCGCGGACCAGCCGCTGTTGGCGGTGGCCCTGCTCGGGGACGGCGGCGCGCCCTGGCTGCCGCGCGGGGAGAGCTGGAAGAAGCACTGGACGCGCGGCTCCACCCCCTGGGAGCCGGGCGACGGCCGGCGCGCCGTGGACGGCTTCGGTGACGGCAGCGGCATGGATCCGACGCAGCGCGCCTTCGCCGCGGCGCTGCGGCGTGGCAAGGCTGACGAGGTCGTCGAGGCGCTCACCGCGTTCACTCAGAAGGTGCGGGCCCTCGAGGGCGACACCACGCTGGTGATCATCGGCCTGGGCGGTGGACAGCTCGACAAGGAAGAGGAGTTCACGCCTGACATGGTGGCGGCGCCCATGTGGGTCATGGGTGGCGGCCTCGACGCGGCCACGCCTAGCAGCAGCTTCGACCTGACCGATGTGACGACCACGCTGCTGGCGGTGGCGGCCCTCCCGGTGCCCGCGCTGCTCCCCGGGTTGGACATCCGGCAGTTCACGACGGCGTCGGCGCCCAAGCCGTCGTTCTCCGCGACGGCGACGCGCACCTACATGGCGGCGACCGGGCTGCACGCGATGGTGAAGAACCTGCGCGCTCCGGCCGGTACGCTGTTCAAGTTCGACGGCACCCACTACGCGGTGGTCGAGGACGATCCGGGGAAGTCCGTGCTGATGGCCCAGCTCGAGCAGCGGATGCGCGGCTGGTTGGGGGCTGGCGCGTCGTGGAGCGTGGGTGACTTCTCGCCGACCGTGCCTCGCGGCGCGCAAGGCGGCTATGGCTCGCCCTGCCCAGGCGGACGCGGACAATGACGCGGGGCGGTGACTGTGAGCGCTGACGACGCGGCCATCGAGGCGTTCGTCGCCCGCATCTTGGAAGGCAGCGTGCGCGCGGGCGCCCGCGCCATGCGGCTGGTCGACGACCGCGAACCCATCGCCCGCGAGATCCTCGATCGCCTGTACCGCCACACCGGGCGCGCCCGCGTCATCGGCATCACCGGCAACCCAGGCTCGGGCAAGTCGACGCTGACCGACCGGCTGGTCTCGCACTACCGCACCCAAGGAAAGCGCGTCGGCGTCGTCGCCGTGGACCCGTCGAGCCCATTCACGGGCGGCGCCATCCTCGGCGACCGCATCCGCATGAACCAGCACGCGACCGACCCCGGCGTCTTCATCCGCAGCCTGGCCACGCGCGGAAACCTCGGCGGGCTGAGTCGCTCGACCAACGACGTCGTCGCCATCCTCGACGCCATGGGCTTCGACATCGTGCTGCTCGAGACCGTCGGCGTGGGGCAGGACGAGGTCGAGGTCGTCAAGCTGGCGCACACCTCGGTCGTCGTGCTGGTGCCTGGCCTGGGCGACGACATCCAGGCGATCAAGGCCGGGATCCTCGAGATCGCCGATGTGTTTGCCGTCAACAAGGCCGACCGCGACGGCGCCGATCGCACGATCCGCGACATCCGCAACCTGCAGATGTTGGCGGACACGGCGGCGACCGGCTGGACGCCACCGATCATCCGCACCGTGGCCACCACCGACGACGGCGTGGCGGATCTCGTCGAGGCCATCGCCGCCCACGACACCCACGGGCGCGCCGCCGGCAGCGACGCGGCCGAGCGCCTCCGCCGCCGCGAGGCCCACATCCTCGAGTCCCTGATTCGCGACCGCTTGGTCGAGCGCATGGTCGAGGCGCTGGGTGACGCCGCCACGCGCCGCGCCCTCCTCGACCGCCTGGTCGCGCGTGAGACGACGCCCTACGCCGAAGCCCAGCGCGTCCTCGACGAGCTGTTACGTGGCTAAGAAGTCGCGACGCCAGCGGGCGGCCTCCGAGGACGAGGCACCAGCCCCCGAGAAGCTCGCGCCGGCGTTTCACCCAGTCGCCGCCGGGCGAATCGACGCGTTGCTGCCGCTGATCTCGGCCGCACTCCTCCTCGCCGGCGCCCTCCTCGCCTCGCCGCCCGACGGCGCGCTCCAGTTCCCGGGCCTCTGGAACACCGGCCGCGCCCTCGCCGTGCTCGCCGCCATCGCCGCGCTCGTCGCCTGGCGCGCCGCCCCCGCCCTCGCCCTGCCCCTGCGCGCCGCCGCCCTCATCTCCGGCGCCCTCGCCCTCGCCGCCCTCTGCGCGCGCCACAAGGGCTGGCACCTCTCCCCCTTCGAGCACACCCACCCTGTCTTCACAGGCCTCCCCACGGTCCTCCCCTTCGTCCTGCTGGCCGCCGCCGCCCGCGCCGCCCCACGCCACACCAGCGGCCGCGTCGCGCTCCCCGCCATGGCCACCGCTCTCGCCTGGGCCACCGCCGCCCTCCTGATGCCCCACTTCTCCCTCGGCACCGCCCACGCGCCCCTCGCCACGGCCCTCGGCCTCGTCGGCCAGAGCGGCGCCTCCACCCTCGCCGGCACCGCCCTGCTCTTCGCCGCGTTCCCAGTCGGCGCCGGTCTCTTCGCCCTGATCCAGCTCACCCTCCACCGCCGCCCCGGCGCCGCCCCCCTCGCCGCCCTCCCCCTGGGCGCCACGCAGATCGCCGCCCTCGGCGCCCCGCTGCTCGCGACCTACCACCTGCTCGCGCCCGCCGTCGCCGACGCCCCGTCACTCCCGCTCTTCGCGGCCGGCGCGCTCGTCGCGGGCCTGCTGCTCCTGCTCGCCAGCGTGGGCGCCGACCTCATCGCGGCCCTCGACGCCGCCGACTCAGCCCCCGACCACGCCCCCGCCCTCGCGCGCGCCGGCCGCCTCGCCGACTTCGCCGTCCCCACCGCGATCCTCGCGACCTATCTGCTGCTCGAGACCCACGCCATGGGCGCCTCGAACACCGACGAGAACATTTACTTCTACATGGCCGCCGACCTCGCCAATGGCCGCTGGCCCTACGTCGACTACTTCTTCGCCCACCCGCCGCTCCACGTCCTCATCCCGGGCACCCTCTTCTCGGTCTTCGGCTTCTCCCTCGGCCTCGCCAAGAGCGTCTCGGTCGCCGCCGCCTCCATCAGCGGGCTGGCCCTCTTCGTCATCGCCAGGACCAGCTTCGGCCGCACCGCCGCCGTCTTCACGATGGTCGCCTTCCTCTTCGCCGCCGAGCTGCTCAAGGCCTCCAGCAACATGACGGGCGTGAACCTCACCGTGATGTGGCTGTGCGTGGCCCTGCTCGCGTCACTCCGCGGCCGCGGCCGCACCGCCGGCGTGCTCATGGGTCTGGCCGCCTGCACCGGCTTCTACAGCATGGCCGCGGTGTGTGCCCTGTTGCTCATCGGCGCCTTCCGCGACCGCCGCTTCGCCGTCGGCCAAGCCGTGGGCTTCGTCGCCGTCTGGGGCGGGATCAACCTGCTCTTCCTGCTGGTCGCTGGCGACGCCTTCGTCGACGGCGTCTACCGCTACCACGGCCTCAAAGCCTTCCAGGACGCGCGCATGGTCCCGCTGTCCTCCCCGGCAGCCCTCGCCCACAACTTCTCGATCATGCTCGAGGGCAAGCCCCTCCTCAAAGACCTCTACTACCAAACCCACCTGTGGACGGCCGCGCTGCTGGCCCCGGTCGCGGCCCTCGCCTCCTACCTGCTCTCAGGCGACACCGCCCGCCCGCTCCTCAGCTTCTTCGACCCGCGCCGCCTCTGGAGGGACGGCGCCGACGGCCACGTCGCCATCATCTGGCTGGTCGGCCTCGCCCTGCTCATCGAGTTCAGCATGTTCCGCGAGCTCTACAGCTTCTACTTCACCCTGCTCTACCCGGCCGGCGCGCTCTGCCTCGGCTACGTCTTCCACCGCGCCATGACGCTCCTCTGGAACGCAGCCCGAGATCCCTCCCCGGCCGACGACTCCGCCCCCGCACGCCGCCCCGCCGCCTCGCCCCCGCCCGCCTCGGCGCCGCCTTCGGCCTGCTCGCCCTCTTCGCCCTCTGGGAGCCCTGGTCCGCCCACGCGAATCACGTCTTCCCCGACGAGTTTGAAGACCTCGGCAAGGTCAACCCCTACGCCTGGACCGAGCCCCCCGTGCTGCCCGCCCTCGCCCCGGTCGTCCGCGCGCTCTTCTGGGAGGACTCCCGCCTCAAGGGCGACATGGAGCGCGGCTACAAGCACTTCCTGTGGACCAAGAAGCGCCTCTTTCACAGCCTCCCCGAGATCGCCGAGTGGGTCCGCGAACACTCCGAGCCCGACGAGACCATCGCTGGCGCCTCGACCTCGGCCCCGATCATCGCGCTCATGTCCGGCCGCCGCCTCGCCGCGGGCGAAGCCGACACGAACAACAAGCGCTTCAAGTCCGGGCTGCTGACCGAGGCCGACTACTGGAACGCCGTCTGCAAGGACCGCATCCGGCTCGTCGTCGCCACCTCGCGCAGCTACTTCACGACCCAGCGCATGAGCTCGATGCCGACGGCCCGGCGCTGGTTTCGGCCCGCCACCACCATCATGGACCCCGAGCTGAGCTACAGCGGCGATTACCCCTTCACGCTGTACGAGCGCGTCGGTGACCCGCCCTCGCCCGACGCCGTGTGCGCGTTCGAGCCCTAAACCTAGCGGAGCCAGAACCATGAGGTTCGCGCCAAGACGCCAAGGCGCCAAGAACCCACGACCTTGGCGCCTTGGCGCGAACTACAGTGACTTCGCCGACTTGAGGCAAGCCCTGCCAGATACACGCAGCATTTCATCGACAAGGGACCAACCGCCCGCGGCCCCGCGCGTCTTGCGTCCAATCGGCGTGCCCCGCATCATCACGACTCGCTTTGCCCCTGGAGTACACGATGAATCGCCAGCTTCCCCCTGTGCTTTTCGCAGCCGGCTGCCTGCTCTTCGCCCTCGCCGCGTGCGGTGGTGACGACGGCGACTCCAGTGGCGCCGACACCGGCGTCGTGGCGGACACCAGCGGCGGCGACACTACGGGCACGCCCGACACAGGCGCGGGCGATACGTCGGCCGACGCCGGCCCGGACACCGTGGCCGTGGCCTGCAACCCCATCAGCGACCAAGGCTGCACCGAGGGGCAGACCTGCTCCTACAACCCCGACAGCACCACGCCGCTCTGCGTGGTCAAGGGCGTGCTGCCAGCGACGGCGGGCTGCGGCGGCGGCTTGGGCTCGTGCGACCACGGCATCTGCCTGAACCTCAATGACACAGGCAACCTCTGCTACGAGTTCTGCAAGATCGACGACCACTGCCAGGCCAACAGCGAGTGCCTCGCCCTGACGGACTCCACCTACAAAGTCTGTAAGATCGCGGGCATCTACAAGACCTGCGAGCTGCTGGCCGACGCCACCTGCGGGGCCGGGAAAGGGTGCTACTCGACCTCCGATGAGCCCGACCCCATCTGCTTGCCCGTGGGCGCCGCCGGCAATGGCGAGAGCTGCGGCAACGTGGCCAACGGCTGCGCGGCCGGCCTGGCCTGCGTGAACACCGCCTGCACCCGGCTGTGCGACAAGAGCGCCGCCAAGCCCTGCGGTGACGAGTTCACCCAGTGCTCCAACTACCTCGACGCGTCCTCGAATATCGGCATCTGCGTCAAGTAGCGCGGCCCCGCGGCCGCGTGAGCATCAGCATGGCGAAGAGCGCCAGCCCCGCCCCGCCGTGGCCCACGACGCGATGCAGCAGGTCCGGCGACGGGCAGTGTAGCTGGGTCGCCACGAAGGCGACCAGCCCGCCGGCGCCGGCGATGGCTCCGAGCCGCCAGCCGACCGTGTGCTGCCCCCGCTGGAGCAGCCCCGCCGCGACGCCGACGATCGCTGCGGCGGCGAAGCCCAGACACAGGCAGCCCAGGCCTGGGTCGGACGCGGTCATGGGCCCGAGGTGCGCGACGCCGAACACGTCGGGCAGAAAGCCGAGGCCCGCCGGCACGAAGAGCACCACCGACGCCACGACCCACCCCAGCCTCCCGAGCGGGCGTTGGTGGGCGCCGCGCAGACCGACCGCGGTGGCGAGCGCGACGAGCAACGCCAGCCCCGCGAGCACCCCGACCTCGCCGACCAGCGAGCCGGCGCTGAGGTCGGCGCGCAGCCCAAGCGCGGCGAGCAGCGCCGCCCCCGCGAGCAGCGCGACGCCGGCGGCCAGCGCGGCCCGGGCCCAGGTAGGCAGGGACCTCAGCCGCTCGCGAAACCCTTGAGGCGCGTCGAAGGTCACGGCCTCCAGTCGGCCCAGCACGGCGTCGAGCTCGGCTCGGGCGATCGGACACTGCCCGACGCTGGCGCGATCGGCGCGCACGGGCTCGGGCAGCGGGAGGCGGTCGTCCATCGAAGGCTAGCTACGGTCGTCAGGGAGCTTTGGTTACTGCGTCGCCTGTCAGCCCACGGTGGGCAGCAGCTCGCCCTTCACGCGACCCTCGAGGATTCCGCGCACCGCCTCGACGATGTCGGCCATCGAGGTGCCCGGAGTGAAGATCTGCGCGACGCCGTTCGCCATCAACGCGCTCGCGTCCTCGTCGGGGATGATGCCGCCGACGAACATGGCGATGTCACCCGCGCCGCGCTCGCCGAGCATGCGCAGGATCTCGGGCACCAGGTGGTTGTGCGCGCCGGACAGGATCGACACACCGACGAGGTCGACGTCTTCCTGGACCGCGGCCTGGGCGATCATCTCGGGCGTCTGGTGCAGGCCCGTGTAGATGACCTCGAAGCCGGCGTCGCGCAGCGCGCGGGCGACGACCTTGGCGCCGCGGTCGTGGCCATCGAGACCGGGCTTGGCCATCAGGATGCGGTAGCGGCGGTCTGTCACGTCATTTCCCTCGGTAAATACTGACTGTCCGAAGCACTTCAGCCGCCCGAGCGGGCGTAGACTTCGCGCGCGATGACGGTCTTTTGGACCTCGGTGGTCCCCTCGAAGATGGTCGTCACGCGCACATCGCGCAAGTAACGCTCGACGAGGTATTCGCGCACGTAGCCGTAGCCGCCGTGGATTTGGATGGCCTCGTCGCACACGCGCTTGGCGTGCTCGGTGGCGTAGACCTTGGCCATGGCGGCCTCGCGCGAGAAACGCCCGGCGGCCGCCTGCTTCAGCGTCGCCGCGCGCCACACGAGCAGCTCGGCGGCGTCGAGGCCGGTGGCCATGTCAGCCAGCTTGTCGCCGATCGCCGCGAAGTCGCCGATGGGGCGGTCGAACTGCTTTCGCTCGAGCGCATAGCGCGCGGAGGCGCCGAGGGCCGCCCGGGCGATGCCGTTGGCCATGGCGCCGATGGTGATGCGGCCGCCGTCCAGCGCCGCCATGGCGATGCGAAAGCCCATCCCCTCGTCGCCCAGGAGGTTCTCCGCCGGGACCTCGCAGCCCTCAAGGATGACCGGCACGGTGTTCGACCCGCGCAGGCCCATCTTGTCCTCGGGCTTGCCGACCGAGAAGCCCTTGAAGCTGGGCTCGACGACGAAGGCGCTGATGCCGCGGTGCTTGGGCCCCTCAGCGCTCGTCCGCGCCATGACGATGAGGGCGCCGGCGTAGGCGCCCGACGTGATCCACATCTTCGTGCCGTCGAGGACGTATCGGTCGCCCTCGCGCCGCGCGGTGGTGCGCAGGCTGGCCGCGTCCGAGCCCGACGCCGGCTCCGACAGGCAGAAGGCCCCGGCCACCAGCTCGCCCGAGACCAGGCGCGGTACGTAGCGATTCGCCAGCTCCGGGCTGCCGAATCGGGCGATCGTCTCGGCGACCATGTGGGTCACGCTCATGCCCACCGCGGTCGCCGCGCAGGCCTCGGCGGTCTCTTGCAGCGCCAGGGTCAGCGCGACCACGCCGGCCTCGGACCCGCCGTAGGCTGCGGGCACGTTGACGCCCAGGAGCCCCAGCCGCCCCATGGCGCGGTACTCGTCGGCCGGGAAGATGCTGTCCCGGTCGCGCTCGACCGCCTTGGGCAACAGCTCGCGCTTGGCGAACTCGCGCGCCAGGTCCCGGATCTGGCGTTCTTCGTCGGACAGCCCGAGATCCACGCTCCCCCCCTGCCCGCTAGACCTTCGCCGCGAATTCCTTGAGCACCGAGCGGGCGATGACCAAGCGCTGAATCTCGCTGGTGCCCTCGTAGATCTCGGTGATGCGCTGGTCGCGGTAGTGCCGCTCGACCGCGAACTCGGTGACGTAGCCGTAGCCGCCGTGGACCTGCAGCGCCTGGTGCACCACCCGCGCCGACATCTCCGAGGCGTAGAGCTTGGCCATGGCCGACTCCTTGCCGAAGGGGAGCTTGCGCTGCTTGAGGGAGGCGGCCCGCCAGGTCAGCAGACGCGCGGCGTCGATCTCGGTCGCCATGTCGGCGATCTTGTGCTGAATCGCCTGGAGATCGCTGATGGGCGCGCCGAAGGCCTTGCGCTCCTGCGAGTACTTCACGGCCGCTTCGAACGCCGCCCGGGCGATGCCGATGGCCTGCGACGCGATGCCGATGCGACCGCCGTCCAGCGTGGACATGGCGACCTTGAAGCCGCCGCCGACCTCGCCCAGGCGCTCGGAGTCCTTGGCGCGGTAGTCCTCGAACATCAGCGACGAGGTGCCCGACGCGCGGATGCCCAGCTTGTCCTCGGGCTTGCCGCTGCGGACGCCGTCACGGTGCATGTCGACGATGAAGCTGACGATGCCGCGCGAGCCCATGGAGCGGTCGTTCATGCAGATGAGGATGCACACGTCGGCTTGGGGGCCGTTGGTGATCCAGTTCTTCGTGCCGTTGATGATCCAGTCGTCGCCGTCGCGGACCGCGGTGCAGGTCTGGGCCGCCGCGTCCGAGCCGGTGCCGGGCTCGGAGAGCGCGAAGCAACCGAGCAGCTCGCCCTTGGCCAGGGGCGTCAGCCACTGCTTTTTCTGGGCGTCCGTGGCGAAGCGCATCAGCGGGTCGCACACGAGCGAGTTGTTCACGCTCATGATGACGCCGGTCGACGCGCAGGCCCGCGAGACCTCCTCCATGGCGATGGCGTAGGACATGACGTCCATCTCAGCGCCACCCCACTTCTCGGGCACGCACATGCCGAGGAAGCCCATCTGGGCCATCTCGGCGACCAGCTCGGCCGGGTAGCGGTGCTCGCGGTCGATGGCGGCGGCGATGGGCGCGACCTTGCCGTCCGCGAACTGGCGCGCGGACTGCTGGACGAGCTGCTGCTCTTCGGTGAGTGCGAAATCCATGACCTACCGTCCCTTGAATTCGGGTTTGCGCTTGTTCAGGAAGGCCTGGGTGCCCTCGCGCATGTCTTCTGTCTTGAACATCGAGCCGAAGAGCATGGACTCGAACTCCATGCCGACCTCCAGCGTCAGGTCGTAGCCGCGGTTGAGCGAGCGCTTGGCCGCGCCGACCGCCAGGGGGCCCTTGGACGCGATGACCTTGGCCACGTCACCGGCGCGCTGCAGGAGCTCGGCCTGGGAGTAGACGCCGTTGGCCAAGCCGATGGCGAGCGCCCGCTGGGCGTTGATGATTTCGCCAGTAAAGATCAGCTCTTTTGCGGTGGCGCGGCCGACGATGCGGGCGAGGCGCTGGGTGCCGCCGAAGCCGGGGATGAGGCCCAGGCCGACCTCGGGCTGGCCGAACTGCGCGTTGTCCGACGCCAGGATGAAGTCGCAGGCCATGGCCAGCTCGCAGCCGCCGCCCAGCGCGTAGCCGTTGACCGCGGCGATGACGGCCTTGGGGACCGCCTCGATCTCGGACGTCAGGGACTGCCCGAGCCGCGCGAACTCCTCGGCCTCTTCCTGGGACAGGCCAGCCATCTCCGCGATGTCCGCGCCGGCGACGAAGGCCTTGTTGCCCGCGCCGGTGATGATGAGGACGCGGGCGTCCTGGTCGTGGCGGAAGTCGAAGAACGCGCGCCGCAGCTCGACCAGGGTCTTGCGGTTCAGCGCGTTGCGCACCTCGGGACGGTTGATGGTGAGCACCACCGTCTGCTCGGTGCGGTCGTACACGAGGTTGTCGTACTTCATCGGCGCTCGCCCCTAGTACTGGAAGAAGCCGCGGCCGGACTTGCGCCCGAGGCGGCCGGCGTCGACGTACTGACGCAGCAGCGGGCAGGGCCGGTACTTTGAGTCGCCGAGGCCGTGGTAGAGCACGTCGCCGATGGCCAAGACCGTGTCCAGGCCGATGAAGTCGGCCAGCGCCAGCGGTCCCATGGGCTGGTTGGTGCCCATGACCATGGCGCGGTCGATGTCCTCGGCCGAGGCGACGCCCTCGTGCAGGGCGTAGATGGCCTCGTTGAGCATCGGGATCAGGATGCGGTTGACGATGAAGCCCGGGAAGTCGCGGCTGACCACGACCGATTTGCCCATGCGCTCGGCGGTGATGCGGGTGACCTCGAAGGTCTCGTCGGAGGTCTCGAGGCCGCGGATGAGCTCGACCAGCTTCATCAGGGGCACGGGGTTCATGAAGTGCAGGCCGATGAAGCGCTCGGGCCGCTTGGTGACCGCAGCCAGCCGCGTGATGCTGATGGACGAGGTGTTCGTGGAGAGGATGGCCTCGGGCTTCGCGATGGTGTCGAGCTCGGCGAAGATCTTGCGCTTGACCGCCTCGTCCTCGGTGGCCGCCTCGACGATGAGGTCGCAGTCGGCCAGCGCGGTCAGCTTCTGCGCGTAGCTGATGCGCGAGATGGCCTCAGCCTCGTCGTCGTGGCTGAGCTTCTCCTTCTCGACCAGCTTGGCGAAGCCCTTGGCGATCCCCTTCTTCGCGCGCTCGATCTGCGTCTCGGCGACGTCGCAGATCACGACGTCGATGCGCGCGCAAGCAGCGACCTGGGCGATGCCCGAGCCCATCTGTCCTGCCCCGATGATGCCCAGGGTGCGAATGCCCATGCTGCGAACTCCTCGAATCGGTTGCTAGAGCGCCTCGACCACCACGGCGACCGCTTCGCCGCCACCGAGGCAGATGCCCGCGCAGCCGTAGCGCTTGCCGGTCTGACGCAGCGCGTGAATCAGCGTGACCAGGATGCGGTTGCCCGAGGCGCCGATGGGGTGCCCGAGGGCCACAGCACCACCGCGGACGTTGACCTTGTCGAGGGGCACGCCGAGCTCGCCGGTGACGGCCAGGGCGACCACCGCGAAGGCCTCGTTTATCTCGAAGAGATCGATGTCTTCGAGGGTCAGGCCGGCCCGCTCGACCGCCTTGCGGATGGCGCTGGTCGGCGCGGTGGTGAACCACTCCGGCGCCTGGGCGAAGGCGCCGGTCGAGACGACGCGCGCCAGGGGCTTGAGCCCGCGGGCCTTCGCGGCGTCAGCGCTCATCACCAAGGTCGCCGAGGCGCCGTCGTTGATGCTGGACGCGTTGGCCGCCGTGACGGTGCCTTCCTTGTCGAAGGCGGGGCGCAGCGCTGCGAACTTCGCCGGGTTGCCGCGGCCGGGCTCCTCGTCGCTGTCGACCACGACGGGGTCGCCGCGGCGCTGAGGCACCTCGACCGGGACGATCTCGTCCTTGAAGAGGCCCTCGGCGATGGAGGCCGCGGCGCGTCGGTAGCTCTCGGTGGCGAAGGCGTCTTGGGCGTCGCGCGGCACGGCGCACTCGCGCGCGCAGAGCTCGGCGGCGGAGCCCATGTGGTAGTCGTTGTAGACGTCCCACAGGCCGTCGCGGATCATCGCGTCGACGAGCTGACCGTGGCCCATGCGCAGTCCGTCGCGGGCGCCGGGCAGCAGGTAGGGCGCCTGGGACATGCACTCCATGCCGCCGGCCACGATGACCTCGGCGTCCCCGGAGCGGATGACCTGGCTGGCCAGAATCACGGTCTTGAGGCCAGAGCCGCAGACCTTGTGGACGGTGGTGGCGCCGACGTGCTGCGGCAGGCCCGCGAAGATCGCCGCCTGACGCGCCGGAGCCTGCCCGAGGCCGGCCTGAAGCACGCAGCCCATCAGGACCTCGTCGACCTCGCCCGGCTGGACGCCGCCCCGCTCAACGGCGGCCCGAACGGCCACAGCGCCGAGCCGCGGCGCGCTGACGGTGGACAGGGCGCCCATGAAGCTGCCGATGGGCGTGCGAACAGCGCTGGTGATGACGACTTCGCGCATGGGGGCCTCCGCGTCGAGGGCCGGTGGTTAGCACCGCGCTTGGAGCCCTGTCAACGCAGAGGATTCGCGGGTTCGCGCCCCGTCGGGCCCACGGCGATGCGGCCGCGCGAGACGGCGACGCCCCCGCCGGCTCGCGCGCACCATCACGAGCGCCCGCTGTCCCCTCGTCGCCGCGCGGGGAGTTCGCGCGCCTCCCGAGGAAGGAGCCGGCGACCACTGCACCGACGCACATGGGGGGCGACCGCAAGTCGTAAGTGATTCGTGAGAACTAACCCCCTTCGCGCCCGCCACCGCGGCAGCGTTCGCGAGGGCAGCCACGGTGTGGGCGTCAGCTTCTGAGGCTCGGGCTCTCGTGCGCGACTGCGGCTGTCGTGCCCGGCCAGGCGGCCAGCAGCGTCAGCGCGGCCAGGGCGCGCCAGATGGCTTGAATCGGGCTTATTCCGGCCTTTAGCGCGGTCTCGGCGATGGCCTTCAGCCATCTCTTGATGTTGCAGGCGGTCAGTTTGCAGCTCACGGCGAGGCGGACGCGCGGCATTCTGCGGACGCGCAGTTCGCCGAGGCCGTGGGCGCGTTTGAGCTCCGAGTTCGTCCCTTCGATTCCAGAGCGGATGCGGTAATCCGTGCGCCACTGCTTGGTCTGCTGGCGCCCATGCGCTTGGTCTCTGGCGATGAGGCGGTCCAGCATCTCCAAGTGGTAGCTGCCCTTCTTATTATTGTTCGGCGGCCGGGCGGCGCAGCGGTCGAGCAGCGGGCATGCGCGGCAGGTGTCGCCGTCGAAGTAGGCGTAGAGCGTGGGCGCCGTCTCGATGCGTGAACTGCGTGCGTCGTGGCGGGTCGGCGCGTGGCCGGCCGGGCAGGCGATGACCGTCCCGTCGGGCCTGAGTTGGAACGCCTCGCGGCCCAGGGTATCGGCCGCCATGCGTGGGCGGGTCATCGGCGCCAACAGCTCGACCGCAAGCGACTGAGCGTGCAGCAACGCCTCGCCCGAAGCGTAGCCCCCGTCGGCGAACAGCCGGTTGGGCGCGCGCCCCCGCTCCTGCAGTCGCTCAAGCACGCCGGCGAGCTGCTTCAGGTCGCTCACGTGCGCTGCCGCGACGTCGAAGTCGGTGATGATATTGGCCGGCACCGCGCCGTCGGCGGTGACTGAGTTACAGGTCTCGGTGATCTGGACGTGATAGCCGGAGCCCTTGTGCCCATAGCCGGCGTCCGGGTCGTGGGGCGATTGCAGCGAGGCGCCCAGGACGGCTGGGCGTTTGAGGACTTTGACGGGCGGCGGCGTGGTCTCGGGGGCGGCCTCGGCGGGGCCGTCCGAATCAGCGGCGCTGGCCGAGTCAGTTGTGCCGTCCGAATCAGCGGCGCTGGCCGAGTCAGTTGTGCCGTCCGAATCAGCGGCGCTGGCCGAGTCAGTTGTGCCGTCCGAATCAGCGGCGCCGCCCGAGTCGCCATCCCCAGGACGCGCCGGCCTCACCCGCTCGCAGTGCTCGTCGAGCAGCCGCACCAGCAGCAAGTACGGCTCCTCCTCACGCACCTGCTCATCCCCAGCGAACTGCGCCTCGACCTCGACCAGCCACCCGGCCAGCTCCTGGAGCTTCCGCTGCCGCTCCTCCTTCGTCCCCGCGCCAAACCAACCGTTGCGCTCCGCCCCCAACCACGCCCGCAGCGGCTCGCTCAACGCCGCGAATTTCTCCGGCCACGCCTGCCCCAACCACCGCCCGAACGCCTCCAGCGTCGCCCGAAACAGCGTCACCCGCCCGCCGCAGCGAATGTTCGACGTGATGCGCGTCGAGTCGAGCCGCTGGTCCGAAATCGACAGCCCCAGCTCCGCAAGCGCCGCCTCGCCCACCCGGTCAAACACCATGCGAATCCGCGCCATCTCCGGGTCACGCCGCACCAGCCGCCCCCGGAATTCCACCAGCGAGCGCCGCGACAGATACGCGTCGTCGAGCCCCAACTCCAGCGCGTGCTGCCAACGCAGGTCAAACGTCAGCGAGTCCAGCGCCGCCTGGTCATCCAGGTCGAGCATCTCCGCCAACAGCAGCACCCCCAGCATCCGAGCCACGCTCCAGTTCGGCCGACCCACCTCGTCGGAGTACAGGTCGGCAAACTCCTCCTCGACCGCCAGCAGCACCGGCAACACCCGCTGCTGAAAACCGTAGCACCAGCTCCTCTCAAGCCGCCGACGCCCACGAGCGTCCATCACCTGCGACCCCGAGAACAGCGAACCCTGACGATCAGTTGGCTTGAACATGGCCAATGATCGCACACGGCCTGGGGTCTGGCGATCCCCGATCGACCTACTTTCTTCTCAGGAATCTTAAGTCCGGACCCGACCCCTGCGTCGTATCGACCCCTGCGTCGTATTGCGCCGGTCGAGCGGGCGGTGGTATCCGAAGGCCCTCACCGGGGGCCCCGAACTGGCAGCAGGCGGCGGCCTCCCGCTGGTCCGGAGGCTCCATGCCTGCGCTACGATTTAGGGATCTCGGGCTGGCGATTCTCGCGGTCGCGGCGCTCGTGTTCGCGGGTTGCGCGGAGCAGGCGGCCGACGCGGGGATCGTCTTTCCGCCTGATGACAGCGGTGGAATCGGGGATTTGGGGCGGGGCGGCGACGCGGTGGCTGACGGCGTGAGCGGGGCCGAGGTCGACGCAGACGCGGCGGTGGTCGGCGGCGACGCGGAGGTCGGCGCGGGCGATGGCGACGCGGGCGTGGCCGACGGCGATGGCGGGGGCGGGGCGGACCTGGAAGCCGACGCGGGCGACGCGGTGCCGGACGGCGCGGACGACGTGGTGCCGGACGGTGCGGACGGGAAGTGCGAGCCGGGGCAGACGCGCTGTAACGGCTCCGACGTGGAGGTGTGCGCGCCGGGCGGGCTGAGCTGGACCTTCATCGTGAGCTGCGGCGGTGCCCAGGCGTGCGCGGGCGGGACCTGCTGCGCGACGACCTGCGGCGACCGCGAGTGCGGCGACGACGGGTGCGGCGGGACCTGCGGGAGCTGCGGGTTGGGCTACACCTGCGTGGACGGGATGTGCGACTGCGTGGGGTCGTGCGCTGGCAAGGAGTGCGGCGACGACGGCTGCGGGACCTCGTGCGGGCAGTGCGAGGGCGGGGCGAGCTGTGAGGACGGCGCGTGCGTGTGCCAGCCGGACTGCGCGGGGGCGGAGTGCGGGCCGGACGGGTGCGGCGGGTCGTGCGGGGAGTGCCCGGGCGGCGAGCCGTGCAATGGCGGCGTGTGTGGCTGCGTCGCGAGCTGTGCCGGGAAGGTGTGCGGCGGCGACGGGTGCGGCGGGTCGTGCGGGACCTGCGTGGCGGGCCAAGTCTGCACGGGCGCGGGCGTGTGCGTGACGGCGCCGGTCTGCGGCAACGGGTCGTGCCAGCCCGGGGAGACCGAGCAGAGCTGCCCGGCCGACTGCGTGCCGCCGCGGTGCGCGCTGAACCAGTGCGGCGGTAAGGGCACCGACGGGTGCTACTGCGACGAGGCCTGCGCGTCCAAGGGCAACTGCTGCGCCAACGTGTGCGAGATGTGCCCCGCGCTCAAGACCTGCAAGGCGAGCTGCCAGCCCAAGTGCGCCGGCAAGACCTGCGGGCCCGACGGCTGCGGTGGCACCTGCGGGACCTGCGCCGCGGACCAACCCTGCAACGGCAACGGCACCTGCGGCGCGTGCACGCCCGACTGCTCCGACGCCATCTGCGGCAACGACGGCTGCGGTGGCTCGTGCGGGAAATGCGCGAACCAGAACGTCTGCGCGACCGGCGCCTGCTACGCGAAGGTCGACTGCAACGACTTGTGCACCGCGAAGTGCACCGACGCGGTCACCTGCGCCCTGAACTGCATCTTCGCCGGCCCCAACGGGACCGGCCTGACGCAGAAGCAGCTGGACTGCCTCGAGTTCACGAACCCCTGCAATTTCACCGTGTGTGTCACGATCTTCCCGTAGCGGACGCCGCCCGTGCCGGCGGCAGGCCCGTGTCGTCGCTCGTCGCCAAGGGCCGCGCTGAGGCGCCGACGTCTCGGAGCTTGAAGAGGTTGAACGCGGACAGCACCACGATGGCTGACGCGATGAACACGAGCGGGATCTTCGGGGTGAGCCTCAGGAAGAACTCCGCCAGCAGGGCCCCGCTCATCACGCCGATCCCGAGCAGGTTGGCGAGCTTCACGAAGGTCAGCGCGTTTTCGCCGCCGAGGTGTTTGTCGCGCACGACCAGATACAGGCTGGCGAAGTAGCCGACCACGACCGCCGAGATGACGACGCCGGTGAAGACGCGAAAGAAGGTGGGGTCGATGCCGAGCGGCTGCGCCATCTCCACGAACGCCGCGACCGAGATCGGCCACGCGAAGAGCTTGGAGAGCGCGAAGCGGATGAGGATGGCGCCGCTGAAGAGGTGAGTGAAAA
>JAWKRR010000055.1:0-47945 GCA_041389525.1 Myxococcota bacterium
GCCATTGCGGATGAAGGCCGCGGCTCCGATACTGCGCCGGGCCCGTCGCGACGGCGGCGACCCAGCCCCAGCACCTCGGAGCCAGCCCGCGATGAACAGCGAAACCCCAGTGCGGTTCGGAATACTCGGGACCGGCGTCATCGCCGGACAGCTTGCGGCGGCCTTTGTCGACGCGCCCGGCTGCGAGCTTGTCGCGGTGGGCTCGCGCAGTGACACCAGCGCCCAGACCTTCGCGAGGCGTTGGCACATTCCGACCGCCCACGGCACTTACGAGGCGTTATGTGCCGATCCCGCCGTGGACGTGGTCTACGTCGCCACCCCGCACGCGCTGCACTGCCAGAACACGCTGCTGGCCATCTCCCACGGCAAGGCGGTCCTGTGCGAGAAGCCCTTCGCCATCCACGCCGGCGAGGCGCGGCAAATGGTCAGGGCAGCCCGAGATCGGGGGGTGTTCCTGATGGAGGCGATGTGGACGCGCTTTTTGCCGCTGTGGGTCGAGCTACGCGCCAGGATCTCGGGCGGGCTTATCGGCGACGGGCGCCTGCTCTCCGCGGATTTCGGATTCCGCGCCGACTTTGACCCGGCCAGCATCCTCTTCGACCCGGCCATGGGCGGCGGCGCGCTGCTGGACGTGGGCGTCTACCCGATCTCGCTGGCCCACATGCTGTGGGGCACGCCCGACGCCGTCAGCGCCGTGGCCGCCTTCGCGCCCAGCGGCGTCGATGACCAATGTGCCGCCACTCTGCGCTTCTCCTCAGGCGCCATCGCACAGATCAGCGCGTCGCTGAGCGCCGAGACCCAGCAAGACGCCACCCTCGCAGGCAGCAAAGCCCGCCTCCGAATCCACCGCCCCTGGTGGCGCCCCGACACGGCGACGGTGACCTACGAGGACGAGCGCACCGAGGAGATCCACTGCGGCTTTCTCGGCAACGGCTACCCCCACGAGCTCATAGAGGTCGCCCGCTGCGTGCGCGCCGGCCTCTCGGAGAGCGAGACGATGCCGCTGTCCGAGACGGTCGCCATCCTGGAGACAGCAGACAAAATCCGCGCCCAGATCGGCCTGCGCTACCCGATGGACCCGGCGGGCTGAGGGTGGCGGGGGCGCGGGGTTAGAGCCACGCGGGGAGGAGGGCGAGGCCGCCGGCGGCGAGCATCGCGAGGAGGCAGGCGGCGACGCGGGCTCCGTAGGCTAGGCCGCCCGGACTCCGGGGATCAAGCAAGCTACGCAGAGTGTGCGCGTGGGCGACGCGAACTGACTCGACCTCAAAACGCCTTGTAGCGGAGGTGGCCCTTCAGGACCGTTTCACCTGCGACGAAGTCCTCGTACTTCACGTATCGATCGGTGCTGATGGTGACCGCGATGAACGGAACCGCGAAAGCCGAGCCTGCGTATGGCTTGAAGACAAAGGATCGGTAGTTGTCCGCAAAGGCGAGCCGTCCGCCGCCATGGTCCGCCGAGGACTCGGCCACTCGGTACGGGAGGCTGACCGACACGTTCCCACTGCCGGCGCCGGCCTTGGTCACCGTCCCACCGATGCTGATAAAGACATCACAGTATCCGTCGGTCCCGATGGAGTAGTAGTAAGCCATGCTGGACATGAGCGGTACCGTATCGGCGCTGGACGCGGGGATGAAGTATGTACCGGCCGCGGCGTTGGACTGGCCAGGCGGAAAGGTCAGCGAGAGCGCCGTGTTTTGCGCGCCAAGCCCGTCGCGCGTCGTGAGCGGAGCGACCCACCAGTTGTCAGCGACCCCCTTCGCTGGCTCCTTGTACATGCGGATCCGCCCGACGAGCTGGACTCGCCGCGTGTTCGCGTAGTCTTTCGCCTCGGGGCCGGACATGAAGAAGAAGGTCGTGTCGCGTTGGGTCGCGGCGGGGTCGTTGCGTGTCGCGATGTAGGCGGCGTCGGGGACGCGGTCGGCCGCCGGGTTGGGGCTGAGCGCGAACGCGAGGCCGGCGTCGGTGCCGCTTCCGTTGACCGCGTACAGGAAGAACGGGCGGGCATCCGAAGAGGGCCAACTCACCCCCGGCTCCGTGCCGAAGGCGTTTCCGCCGATGGTATTCGGGGTCCCGCCTGGCGCGCTAGCGTCGTCGAAGTGGTGGTCTGAGCTAGCCACCCGCAGGGTGACCGTACCCGCCAAGTCGTCGGACGGGAGCACGACGTAGCCCGGGTTCCCCGGTCCGCATGGCTGGCCTTCACACACGATGCTGAAGCGACCGTTCGCATAGGAGATGCCTAGTCCGTAGGTACCCGGCGCGCCGTTGCCGGCCCAGCGGCAGGACCCCGCGGTGCACGCGCCGGCGCCGTACCGGGTGACGCACGCGGCGCCATCTGGGAGCTGTGTTGAGGTTGCAACGCACGCGCCTGCTTGATCGCAGGTGTGGACGAGGCAGGTCTGTGTCTCGATGGCGCCGCAGGTGCGGGCGCAGGCGAGGGACTCTTGCTGCAGGACAAGCTCGGCGTCTGTGGCCTCGGCGTGGGTCTCCAGCGCGGCGATGCGTGTGCCGTAGGTTGAGTCGGTAGACATCAGCGAGTCCAGCACGGAGTCGATGGCGGAGATGCTCGATTCCACCGTGTCGAGACGCGGGGTGTGGTCTGCCAGGGTTGCGGCGGCCGAGGCCACGGACGCTGTGTTCTGGGACACGGAAGCCGCGAGCGACTTCGGCGCGAAGGTGTTGTTCGCCTCGACCTGGGTGTACGCGGAGACGACAGGCACCCACTGGCTCCCGTCGTGGACCATCAATCGCGCGGTCGCTGTGTCGTACCAAAGCTCGCCGGACGAACTGGCCGCCGGAGGCTCCCCCTGCGCAGGGAGCGCCACGTTCGCGGCGCGGAGGGCATAGGGCACCGCGACGATGCGCTGTGGCGGATCGAAGGTCTCGCCGTCGATGGTCACGGAGATCCACGCGCCCGCAGCGAGCGCGCTGGCGTCGACATCTTCCAGGGTGAGTTGGAGCAGGCCGTCGCTCAAGCTCACCGCGCCGAGTTGGGCGCTGATGACAGCCCCGCCGGACTCCGCGTCGAGCAGCGTCGCCTCCACCTCGGGCAGAGCCGTGGTCACGGGCGCCCCGTCGGCGTCCTGGAGGTACGCCGTGTAGGTGATGGACGAGGGGAACGCGAGCAACTCGGCAGGCAACAGGAGTGTCAGTCCGAAGCACGCCGCCCAGCACGGGCCCTTTGTACTGAATGCCATATCTGGCTCCTCAAAATGCCTTGTATCTGAGCGTGCCGACCACGCTCCGCGAACCGTCGAGGAAGTCATCGCACCGCATCGCCTGGGCGTCGTTCGGGCTATCGGCTCCGCCCATCAGTCTCGCAAGAGCGATTCCCTCGTAAAAGCCGAAGAAGAATGGCCAGGCACGATCGACGCCGTTGACAGCTCGGAAAATGCGCCCGCTTCCTCCGAAGCTGTTGGGTTCCGCAGCGCGATACGGCAGGGAGAGCCCAACGTAGTCACTGCTGAGGCCGTCTGCGCCGCCATCTAGGCGGAGATACACGGACAAGTCGCACTGACCGTCCGGCGCGATTTGATAGGTTACCGTTTGCTCGGAAAAAGTCGGTGGCTGACCCGCGCTCGTGCCAAGCTTTGCTAAGAACTGGCCGGGAGCGGCCCCGGCCTGCCCGGCGGGGAGTGTGAACGACATGGGAATCCACTGTGCGCCAAGGCCGTCACGGGGCCCGGGGGGGACAACCCACCAGTTGTCAGCCACGCCTTTTGCCGGCTCCTTGTACATTCGGAACCGACCCACCAGAACCGCCCGTTGGCCCGCGAACGTCAGCGCCTCGGGGCCCGAAAGAAAAAAGATGGACGCATCCTGCTGATCGGTGGCCGGATTGTTCCGATAGCCAATCGCCGCGAGTGAGGTTGGCGCGGCGACCAAGTTTGGAGCCGGGCTGATGAAGAAGGCGACCTCGTGCGTCTCAGCCGGTCTGGCCACCGCGTACAGGAAGAAGGGCCGCGGAGCAGTGCTGGGCCAGGAAACACCCGGCGTAGTTCCGAATGGGTTGCCGCCCAACGAGCTGGGTGTCCCGTCCGGTGCGTTGGCGTCGTCAAAGTAGTGGGCCGTTGAATCGACTCGCGCGGTCACAAAGCCGCTGCCCTCTGCGTTCGACGTCACGATGTATCCGGGATTGGCTGGACCACAGGCCGCCCCGCCGCACGCGATACTGAGTCGCCCGCTCTCATACTTGATGCCGAGGCCGTATGCCCCACCCATCGATCCGCCCTCCCAGCGGCAGGCGCCGCCGGTGCACGACCCGGCACCGAAGCGGGTGACGCACGCGGCTCCGTCTGGGAGCGGAGTTGTGGTCGGCGTGCACGCGCCAGCGTCGCAGGCGTGCACCACGCACGTCCTGCTCTCGTCCGCCGCGCATGCGCCAGCGCAAGCTAGCGCCGCTTGAAGGCTCTCGAGCGAGGCGGAGTTGGCGGCGGTCGCGCTTTCCACGTCTTTGAGGCGTGTGTCCAGACCCTGCGTCGCGGAATCGATCGCGTCCGACAGCTCGATCGTTGTCACACCGCTGGACTCCAGCGTCGTCAATCGTGCGTCCTGCTGCGCGTTCGCGGAGGCCGCGGCCGCGACGTCGTTCTGCAGTGTGCCCACGTCGCCGGCCAGGTTGGCCAAGCTCGTGCCATGGTCCGTACTCTTCGACTCCAGTTGCCCAACTCGCGCATCGAGTTCGGAAACCACTTGGCCCGCGCTCGTCGCTCCCGCTTCGAGCGCGTCGATGCGCGAGCCCAGATTGGTGTCGGCGCTTGCGAAACCCTCGTAAGCGGATTGGAGATCGCCGAGCACACTCTCGAACGCCTCGAAGTTGGCGTCTAAGGTGCTGACGTCGTCGGCGAGGGCGGACGCAGAGTTCTGCAAGGCCACGCCTGCGGCTTCGAGGGCGGTGACCTGTCCGGCCAAGGCGGCCGGCGCAAACGCTGCGTCGGCCTCGGCTTTCAGGTAGCAGTTCACGACCGGAACCCAGGTGGTGCCGTCGTGAAGCATCAGCTTGCCTGAGGCCGTGTTGTACCAGAGTTCGCCCGAGGAGCTGGCGTCCGGCGGCGCCGGTTGAACTGGAAAGGCGGTGTTGGCCGCACGCAAAGCGAAGGGCACCGCGACGATCCGCTGTGGCGGTTCGAAAGTCTCGCCGTCGATCGTCAACTCGATCCAAGCGCCCGCGGCCAGCGCACTGGCGTCGACGTCTTCCAGGGTCAGCTGGAGCAGCCCGTCGTCGAACTCGACGGCGCCCGGGGTTGACGTGATGACGGTGCCGCCCGTTGGGGAGTCGAGAAGGACCGCGACAACGCTCGATGGGGCAGTGCTCGCCGCGCCGCTTGGGTCCTGAAGGTACGCTGTGTAGGTGATCGCTGACGGCACCGCCCCGGCATGGGTCGGTAGCGCGATGCCGCAGGTGGCGAACGCAAGGAACGCGACCGTTCTGCGGGCGGTGCGGCGTCGCAGCGGCTGGGGCGTCCGGGGAGTTGTCATTGGGAACTCCAGGTCGTGGGCGTATGCAAGGCGGCGCGCCTCTTGGTGAACTACGGCAGCGGCCCAGGGGCGGGCGACAGGGTACTGCCGCTCGGGGACGAGGCGATCCCGGTCGCTAGCCCGCCGCCTACCGGAATCAGCTTGCGGCCGCTGGGCGATGTGGCAGTTCCCACCACGTAGGCCGGTTGCAGCGCGAGCGGAGGCGCCAGGGTGACATCGGGATCGGAAACGGTGTCGCCGTCCGCGTCAGCGTCGGGCGTTCCAACCGAGTCCGCGTCAGATGAGTCAGGGGCGGTCTCCGCCGCGTCGGCGTCCGCCACGACGTCGCCCTCCGCATCCGTACTGGTATCGTCGGCATCTGATGCGCTGGTGTCCGATCCCTCAGCGTCCAGTTCTGCGCTGTCGGCGTCAGAGCCGCCGTCTGGGACGTCGGTCTCAGTCGTGTCGAGCGCCGAGTCCGAGCCGTCGACGTCCGCGTCTCCGATGTCGGTCTTCGCGTCGACGCCGTCGGGTGTCACGTCGGCTGCGTCCGATACATCGGGCTTTGTGCCTGAGTCGATCTCTGAAGAGTCGGCAATGCTGTCGCCTTGAGCGTCCGCGTCACCGGCGTTCTGAAGCGCTGCTGGGTCAGCGCAAGCGGCCCCGAATGACATGAGGCAGGCTAGAGCCGCCGGGACCGCCGCGCGCAGCGCGTTCGGCCCTCGGAGTGCAGGAGCACGACGCGAAGTCATCACGACCGAGACCTCCGATAGTGTTGGTGCGTTATGTCCCCGATCGGCCTTCCGGGCTAAGCGGAACGGGGCTGTCGCGCTCTGTGGAGAAGAGGCCCCCACCGTCGCGCGACGCCTATGCGGCCGTCAATCGCAGCGCGGCCCCGCACCCCGAATTCATGGGTGTCACGGCAGAATCACTGTCACTTGCGCGCCTACTCGCGGACCAAAGATCGGGTCAATTCTGAGAGCGGACGAGGTCGGCCCCGAGCTGCCGGATCTGCTACCCACGATGAGTAGGATTGCGCCGGTCACCGCCGTCGCCCCGCCCACCGCGTAGAGCGCAGCGGCCGCCGTCTGACGCCGGTCGGCCTGCTTGTTCAGCGTGTTCCAGCGGGCTAGTTCGTCGCCCTGCAGCACGACACTGCCACCGCCGCTCAAGTCGTCGGCTGCGTCCACAGCACTTTGGCCCCACACACTCATGCCGATCCCGGTTCCGACCGCTCCAACCCCAAGGCCGAGCAGCACAGCACCCGCCCGCACCATGCCGATTCGCTTCGGCGCTGGTGGCACCACGACGACCGGGGGGGCGAAGACTGGCTCAGGCACCGGTGGCGGCGGCACGGGCTCGGGCGGGTCCACTGCGCTGAGCGAGAATCGCTCGATGGCGCCAATCCCCGCGCGCACTTGCACACCCTGTGTCTGAGTTTTCCGCCCCGGCGCGCTGATGGTCAATTGATGCTGCCCAGCGGTGATTGCCAGCGTGCGCGGGGCTACGAACTCTTGGCCCGCTATCGTGACCAGGGCGTCAGGGGCGTCCGCTTCGATGCGAATCCAGCCCAACTGCCCGTCGCACTTGGCGGTCACCTCGGGCATCGTCTTGTCGATGTAGCCGCGCTCCGTCGCGTTCGGTTCCATGTCCGCCGCCAAGAGCAGGTTCAGCACCGAATCGCACGGTTGATCGAGCACCTTGTGCAGCCCCGCCCGCAGCATCGCCAGCTCGGGGTTTGGGTCGACGGTGAACGCGCGGTCGGCCTTCTTCATCGCGGCGGCGTAGCGGCCGGCGTCGTGGTCGCCCCAGGCCCGCTGCTGGAGCGCCGCGGCCATGCGCATCTGGTCTCGCGTGGGAGGCGACACCTCGGGGAGGGTCGGCAGCAGGACGCGCGTGCCTCCGCTCGGCGGGGCGGCCAACGCGGTCGCCGCGGAAAGGGAGAGCGCGCACAAGGCCAAGATGGTGGCTGCGATCCTCCGTGCTGCAGGCCTCGCGTGTGGTTTCGAATTCGCGTGCCTCATTCGCAGGTCCCGTCGCTTCGGCAGCGATTTCGCGGCAGGTCTGACCCCGGCCGCTCAGGGACGGTTGAAGTCCGACGAGTCGCGACGTGGGCCCGCTCAAACCTCACTTGGCCGGCCTCAATTTCCGCGGAGCCAAGCTCGACCTCTTGCTTGTACCCATTCCCTCGTGCGCGCAAATTGACCCGCTCGCCCGCGTCGAGGGCGTCCAGCACCTCCTGGGCGACAGTCCACTTCCGCTGTCCGGCGTCTGGAATGGTCACCGCTGAGTTCTCGCCGATCTGGTAGCTGACTGGCGCGGCCCCGCGGGGTGTGAACTCGAGCGTTGGAAGCGCCACAAGCTCGACCGAGATCAGCGGATCGAGCTCAGCGTCAACCACCGGCAGCTTCACCTCAGAGCGACGATAGCCACTGGCGCGGACCTGCAATGGGAACTTCGCGCGGGTCTCCTCGAGCCCGATCTCCAAGGGAACGGAGCCCAGAGCCTCGCCGCGAGCGTCGAATACGGTGGCGCCCTTGACGTTCGCGGTGATCGTTAGCGTCACTTCGGGGACTGGGACCGGAGGGTCCTCGTGGATCGTCACAGGAGGGGCCGGTTTCGATATAGGGGACGTAGCGCCGAGGCTTTCAACGGCCGGCGGTTCCGGTGCAGGCGTTGCGACAGCCGGGATGGGCTCTGACGCCTTCGCCTCCGGGGTCGCCTCGGGAACGTCAGAGCCCCGACCTGAAAGGACCAGCCCGACCGCCCCAGCCGCGAGCAAGACCGCCACCGCAGCGCCCGCAGCGAGTCCGAAATGGCGTCGCCCGGGCCGAGCCTCGATACCGCTTAGCCCCGTCGACGCGGCTACGCCCAAATCGGTCGTGGCCGCGTGGGCTGCGCCAGACGTTGCAGGAGGGCGGCTCCCCTGCGTTGGGGGCGAGCCTGCGGGCCGCCTCTGGGGTTCTGTAGCCGCCGTTCCAAGGTGCCAGCCTCGGTCTCGCGAGCCGCTGGGCGCCCCCAGGGCGTCGAGTCGCGCCAGGACGTCTTCAGCGCTCCCGGGCCGATCTTCGGCGAGCTTGGCCAACATGCTGCCGACCAGCCCTTCCAGCCCCTCCGCGAATGGAGTGCCCGAGGCCTCTCCCAGCGTGGAGGGTTGGCGCTGCATGTGCGCGGTCATCCAGGCTACTCCCTGTGCCGCGCCCTCCGCCTCGATACGCCACGGCGGCGAGCCGGTTAGCAACTCGAACAGCACGCAGCCGACCGCGTAGAGGTCCGTCCGCGCGTCGGCCTCTTGCCCCAACCAGCGCTCCGGGGCCATGTACTTGGGTGACCCGATGGTCGCGTTCGTCGCCGTCGGCCCCGCTGAGCCGGCGACCTTTGAGATCCCAAAGTCGACGACCTTCACGAAATCCGGCTCGCCGAACTGGTCTACGAGCATGATGTTGTCTGGCTTGATGTCGCGGTGAATGATGTCGTTGGCGTGTGCTTCACCCAGGCTCTTCAGGACCTGACGAATGATGCGCAGCGCTCGATCGAGACCGATGGGGGCCTCGTCCTTGATCAGCTTCGTCAGCGGACGTCCGGCGATAAACTCCATGACCAGGAACAGGGTGCCGTCAGCCTCCCACCCATAGTCGACCACCCGAACGGTGTTGGGGTGGTGGAGCCTCGAGGTGTTGCGGGCTTCCAACTCGAACCGCTCTACCACTTGGTTTTCTTGAGCCAAGTGGGGCCAGAGCACCTTGACGGCGAAGAAGCCGCCCGTCTGAACGTGCCGCGCCTTGTAGACGCCGCCAAAGCCGCCGCTCCCAAGGTGCTCGGTGACCTTGTACTTTCCTGCGATGAGCCGGCCGATGATGCTTTCGTTTGCCATACGCTGAGCTCGCCCGACCGTCGCCGCCCGCCCGACGAGGGGGTGTGGGGTTGGGGAGGAATGAAGCTCCCATTCGCATCTGAGAAGAACCCGCATTAGCCCGTGGATTCGAAGAAAAGTCAACGCGCTGAGAGGGTTGGCCGCGGCGGCCAGAGGCGCCGGGTGGGGTGTCACAGGCGTGAGCGTCGACCACCTTCACGATCTGCGCTGATGGTGTTTGTTATGCGAAAACAGCGAGTTAGGGGTCGCCTCTGGCCGTGTCGGTCATGGTCGTGGTCGCGCGCCAGCGATCCGACTCTCAAGGGCCCGTGCTAGGGGCAGTCCACGCGGAAGATGCGTGATTGTGTAATATTCACGATGTGACACCCCATTCGAGCAGAGTGCCTTGGCACTCTGTGACACCCCAGGGGTTCGGGCGACGCCATCCGCGCCCAGATCGGCCTGCGCTACCCGATGGACCCGGCGGGCTGAGGGTGGCGGGGGCGCGGGGTTAGAGCCACGCGGGGAGGAGGGCGAGGCCGCCGGCGGCGAGCATCGCGAGGAGGCAGGCGGCGACGCGGGCTCCGTAGGCTAGGCCGCCGAGGGAGGTCGCTAGGGCGGCTTTGACGATGGTGTTGGAGCCGGTGCCGATGAGGATGACTGTGGCGGCGACTTTGGGGTCGACGGTGTCGCCGGAGAGGCTCGCCATGGAGAGGACGACCGCGTCGACGTCGGCGGCGCCTGCGACGAGGCCGGCGAGGTAGAGGCCGGCGTCTCCGGCGTAGTGGTTGGCGAGCTTGGAGATGAAGAGGACGGCGGCGAAGACGAGGCCGAAGATGGCGGCTTGCTGGAGCTGGAAGGGGTTTTTTAGGGGGATGTCGGCGGTGGCGAGCTTTTCGGTGCGGCCGCGGCGCCAGAGGATGAGGGCCCAGAGGACTCCGACGGCGAGCATGGCGGCCACCGGGCTGATGAGCAGCCAGACGAGGTCGGGGTTGACCACGGCGACCGTGGCGAGGATGCGGGCCAGCATGACCGTGCACGCGAGGATGACGGAGAGGGCGCAGACGCGGGCGAGGGCGGGCTCGCGGCGGGCGCGGCCGCTCATGGCGAGGGTGATGGCGGTGGAGCTGACGAGGCCGCCGACGATCCCGGTGACGCCGAGGCCGCGGCCGGGGCCCAGCAGGCGGCTGGCGATGTAGCCGAGGAAGCCGATGCCGGCGATGAGCACGACCATCAGGACGACGTGGTAGGGGTTGAAGGCGTCCAGGGGGCCCATGGCGCGGTCGGGGACCAGGGGCAGGACGACCGCGGCTGCGAGGATGAACTGCAGCGTCGCCAGGAGGTCCTCGCGGCTGAGGCGGTTCGCGAAGGCGTGCAGGCGCGGCTTTACCGAGAGGAGGCCGGTGACGCCGATGCCGAGGGCGACGACGAAGGCGTGGCGGAAGCCTTGGAGGGACGCGATGGGGGTGGTCGCGAGCAGGCCGATGAAGAAGACGATGAGGGCGGCGATCTCTGAGGTGGCGCCTCGCTCTTTTTCGTCTCGGGCGGTCACGACGTAGCCGGCGGTGACCAGGGCGGCGACGGCCAGGGTGGACGCGGCGACCAGCCAGGTCCCGAGGGCCGGGGTGAGCAGCCCGACGAGGGCGCCCGTGGTGGCGAAGAGGGTGAAGGTGCGGATGCCTGCGAAGGACTGACCCTGCGACGCCCGCTCGCGCTCGAGGCCGACGAGCAGCCCCATCGCGGCGGCCAGCGCGAGCTCAAGCCATGGGCCGTAGGGTGACACCAGGGGTCCTCCGACGCGGGTGCGGGGCCGAGGCGGCGCGACCCGCTGCGCTGCGGCGACGTCGATGGTGCCTGCGTCAGCGGGCTCCGGCCAGAGGATTAGCCGCGCCGGGTTCGAAAGCGCTCAAGCCGACCGCGGGGTGTCACGTTGCCAGCAAAGACGACGGGCATCTTGAGGGGGAACCATGGTCGCCGCGTTCTATGACCAAGCTGCGTCGATCGCGGCCGACCGCGATTCGGCTGCGCGTGCGGGGGACCGCGACCCGGCGGGGGCGTCGGCCGCGCACAGCCTCGCGCCCTATCTGGCGGGGGCGCGGGCTGCCGCGTTCAACCCGTACGATTCGTGGGCGCAGCACTTCCCCGAGTCGCCGCGGCGCGAGGAGATCGACATCCTCGTCGCCGGGCCTGGGACGGCGGCGGTCGCGATGCTCGCGGCTCGGATGCCGCGCGCCCGCATCGTCGGCGTCGACACCGCTGCGACCGCCGTGCCGCGCGAGGGGGCGCTCCGCGGCCACGCTGAGCCCGACCGGGTCAGCTTCTGCGACCTGCCGCTCGAGCGCATCGACGAGCTGGGTGAGACCTTCGACGTCGTGCACTGCCACGGCGTGCTGCACCGACTCGCCGACCCCGCCGCCGCTCTCCGCGCGCTCGCGTCGGTCACCCGCCCCGACGGGGTCATCTCGGCGATGGTCCAGGCGCAGGCCGGGCAGGGCGGGGCGCAGCTCTTGCGCGAGTTGCTGCATCGCCTCGGCATCGCGGGCGACGAGTCCGGCGCCGCGACCGTCGCCGCCCTGCTCGAGCATCTACCCGAGGGGCACCCGCTGGTCCTGGCGCCCTGGGGCGAGCGGCCCGCGCCGGCCGCCGAGGACTCCAACGCCTCGTCAGCCCCACGCCCCCGCGCCTACACCGTCGACGAAGTGCGCGCCCTCGTCACCGACGCCGGCCTCGTCCTGCACCGCTGGCTGGGCCAAGCCGTCTACGAGTCCGCCCTCTCACCCCTGGCCGACAGCCTGTCCAGCGCCGGCGAATGGACCCGCGCCGCCGCCATGGAGCTCTTCCACGGCTGCCTCACCACCCACAGCTTCCTGCTGACCCACCCGACGCGCGCGACCGCCGCCGAGCTCTTCGAGGGCCCCTCCATCGCCGACGCCGTCCCCACGCTCTCGCCCCACATCGCCGCCATCGTCGAGGGCGACACCCTCGCCCTGCACAACCGCGCCCTGCAGGTGCCGGTCTACCTCCGCGGCCCGCTGTCGACTCTGAAGCCCTGGCTGCAAGCCGTGGACGGCCGGACCAGCGTCGGCGAGCTGGCCTCCCTGCGCCGCAACGGAGTCCTCGACGAGGCCGCCGCCAGCGACGCGCAGGCCCTCTTTCGCAGCCTGTATCTGGCCGATATCATTGAGCTGAGCACCCGCACCGCCGTCGCCTAGCTCAGTCATGTCTCGCGCGTCGCCAATGGGCGATTGACCGTCCCGTCGCGGCCACGCTATGCCAGAGGGACCCGGCCACCATCGCCCGGGCCGTGGCCGTCATTTCGCCAGCAATTGACTGGGTGTATGGCGTCCGACAGCCTCCGCCCGCGCCGGGCTCCACGGAGCCGCCATGCCGCGTTTGCCCCAGCCCCGCCAGCTCGTCCGGCTCGCCGCGTCGCTCGGCCTCATCGCCGGCCTCAGCCTCGCGCCCGGCCACGCCCGCGCCGCCGACGTCACCTACCGCGGCCTCGACCACGCCGTCGTCCGCGTCATCGCCCTGGGCACCACCGACCTCCACGAGTTCACCGAGGCGGGCGTCACCGTGAAGCTCGCGGTCCCGGCCAGCGGCCACGGCAGCGGGTTCATGGTCAGCGAGGACGGGCTCATCGTCACCGCGGCCCACGTCATCAAGGACGCCCGCCACGTCGCGGTCATCTTCCCCGGCTCGACCCAGGCCTACCCGGCGCGCATCGTCTCCGTGGGTGCCGACGCCGACTACGCGTTCATCCGCGTCCTGGGCCAGTACACCGCGCTGGCCAAGCTGGCGACGGAAGCCGAGCCCCTCGAGGTGCGCCAGAGCATGTTCGCCGTCGGCTACCCCATCGACGCCAGCCGCACCGAGCCGCAGTCGACCCCCGGCGTGGTCTCGAGCGCCATGCCCGACGGCACGCTTCAGCTCGCGATGACGGTCAACCCGGGGAACTCGGGCGGGCCGGTCATCGACGCCGAGGAGCGCGTCCGCGGCATCCTGGTGGCGCGGGCGAACCCCGACAAGGGCTTCTCGGGCATCGCCTGGGCCGTCCCCAACAGCCTCTTTCGTGGCGAGATGGCGCGCATCCTGGCGGACGGCACGCACCTCAAGGACAGCGCGCCGCTCACCTCCCGCGGGCAGCGCGGGCTCGCCGAGTTCGCAGCGCTCCTGGCGACGGAGGGGCACACGCTGATCCGCTCGTCGGTGGGGCTCGAGGACGCGGCGGCGACCACGGTGCGGCAAGACCAGGTCATCGCCAGCGCCAACGGACTGCCCTTCAGCCCGGAGGCGCAGTTGCTGGCCGCGGGCTATTTCTGGAATCGGTACGTCATCGGCCGCTACAGCCGCGACGGCAGCGCCGACGGACACCACGCGACCGCGAAGTCCTACGCGCAGAAGGCCGTGGAGCTCGAGCCCGCGCTCGCGAAGGAGTCCGAGCTGGTCAAGATGCTGCTCGACGGCGGCGCACCCCTGCGCGCGGCGCCCGCAGCGCGTTCGGCCCCTGCCACCGACGGTCGCGCTGTTTACGTGCGCGTGGAGAAGGGAGCCGGCAGCGACCCCGTCGCCCTCTACGCGACCCCGGACGGCTCACTCATCGTCGAGAAGTGCACCGCGCCCTGCAACACCGCCCTCGAACGAGGACCGACGGAGCTCGGCGTCGGACCGCCTGACAGCCACCAGCGCGGTCGGACCTGGCTGGACGTCGACGGGCCGACGACTGTGGATGTGTACTACAAGTCACGCCGCCCCACCCGGATGGCCGGCGCCGCGATATGGGCAGTGCTTGGGGTTGCGGGCCTCGGCACGGTAGTGGGCGAACTCTCCACCCACGTTCGCGACGACGAGTACGGCCTCTTTGAGTTCTACCCTCGAACGCCCGTCCTCGTCGCCGGCAGCGTCCTGTTCGTCGCCGGCACCTTCGCTGGCATCATCTTGTTGACCCAGCGCGACGAGGTGCGGCTCAAGGTCAGCCCGCACGTGTCGACCTCATCGGGCGGGATGTCGGTCGGCGGATCGTTCTGAGGTGCGCCGCTGATCTCGGGCTGGCGTTCTTGGGCCGACGCGCCGGGTTGGCGTCCTCGGCGTCACGCCCGCGGCCGCGACGCCCGGCGCGTCACGGCCGCGGAGCGCGCGACTAGCGCTGACGGCGGAAGCAGAACGCCGCGATCGCGGCCAGCTTGCCGTTGCCGGAGGTGACGCTCATCGCGGTGAAGGGCTCCCATCCCTGCGCCGTGTAGCGCGCCAACGCCTTGTTCCAGCCGTCGGACTTGTCGAGGTCGTTGTTGGTCCAGTGCTGGTCGACGCCGGCCTTGTCGGTACCGACGCAGAAGGCCTCCCACTGCACCCGCTGAGCGGCGGCGGGCATCGGCGCCTCTTCCGACGCGCGCGCCGGCGCACCGGCGACGTTGGACGCGATGATCCCGAGGAGAAACGCCACTGTCAGAGAAAGGCCGATCACTGCATTCCGCATTGCACACCTCCCGCGCCTCTGGCGCATAGAATGGCGCGAGCGTACCCCAAATCGGGCGGCGGTGCGCGGCCGCTCGATGCAGCCGCGATCGCCAACTCTGGCGGCGAAAGTCGCACGCGCCGGCGACTTCCACCCCGCGGGCGTTGGTGAGATTCTGTGACCGGAAGCGCCCGTCGCGCGAGGATGACTTGGCTGCCCAGGTCGCGCGCGCGGGCCATCGACGCGCTCTCCGAATTCCGAGGTGGGTCATGACGCGGCGCCTAGTGCTCAGTTCCGTCTGCGTGCTCTTCACGATCTTGACCGGCGTGGCCCTGGCTGAGGACGCGCCCCGCAGCTTTCCCATCACCGACGGGCGGCTGGAGCTGCCGGGGCCGGTCACTTTCGAGACCGGCACGGCCACGCTGTCGAAGGACTCGGCGGGCGTCGTCGAGTACATCGGCGCGTTCTTGGCCGAGAAGTCGGCGATCACCCTGCTGCGCATTGAAGGCCACGTGGACGGGGCCGACGATCCCCAGGCGCTGTCGGAGCGGCGGGCGATGGCCGTCGTCCGGGCGCTCGTCGCCCGTGGCGTGGACTGCAAACGACTTCTCCCCGTGGGCTTCGGCCAGCACAAGCCGGTCGCGCCGCGGGACACGCCTGAGGGCCGCTCCCGAAACACGCGGGTCGAGGCGGCGCCGGCGATGTTGCGGGGGCGCGCCATCGGCGGCATGCCGGTCGACGGCGGCGGGCAGACGGCCGGCGACCCTTGCAAGTAACTACGGCGAGCGCTCATCTTGAGCCCCCTTCGCCGGCTGCGCGCTCCCAGCACGTCGTTGTTCGAGCTCCGCGTGCCCCCGCACACGTCATAGTAAGCCAGCCCGCCCGTCTCCCCGCACGCCCACTCGAGGAGACGCCTTGAGGTTCTACGACCGCTTCCTCAGAGCTTTCGCGCGCAGCCGCGTCGGCGGCTTCATCGTGCGCCACCTCTTCGCGCGCCTCGACCCGTGGCTGATGCGGATGTCGCGCGGGCGCCTGAACTCGGGCATCGGCTCGACCCTGGCCGCCAACGCCCTGCTGCTCACCTGCATCGGCGCCAAGTCCGGGGAGGAGCGCGAGGTGACGCTGCTCTTCACCCGCCAGGGCCCCGATTTCGTCGTCTACGCCTCGTGTTTTGGCCAGCCGCGCAGCCCCGCCTGGTACCACAACCTCGTGGCGAACCCGGGCTGCTGGGTGACGGCTGGCGGCGAGGAGCGGCTGCCCTGCGTGGCGCGCGAGGCACGTGGGGACGAGCGCGAGCGGCTCTGGCGCCAAGCGGTGGGGCTCTACGCGGGATACGCCGACTATGCCGAGAAGACCGACCGGGTCATCCCGGTGATGGTGCTGCGGGTCATGGGCTCGGCGCAGCCAGACCGCCGAGCTACGGGGTAGTCCGGGGGCTCGTCCCCGCCGCCGCCGCCCAGGCTTGGGCCTCGCGGACGAAGGTGAAGGGCTCGCAGAACATGGGGTTTTCCTCGCAGTTCGGAGACCGCGCGGGCTGGCGCATGACCAGGGGCGTGCGCTCCTCGGCGTGGCGGCGCGCCTCGAAGGCCGAGGGCTTCACATCATCTATATAGAGGTGGGCGACGACGAAGAGCGCCCAGACGGCGACGTGGGCGCGGTTGTGGCGTGGAGCGAAGAGGCCCGAGATCTGCGGCGTGATGGCGGCGGCGGCGCGGTCGAACCAGGGGTTCATGGCGTTGACCAGCGGGATGGGTAGGACCTTGCCGTAGAAGTCGGAGATGTCCTGGCCCTGGAGCCACGTGGAGATGACCAGCATGAGGACGCCGAGGGTGGCGCCGAAGAGGAGGCGGCCGAGGCCGGTCTTGGGGATGGTGGCGGGGTCGGTGGCCAGCAGCACCACGGCGAGAAAGACGGGGGCCCAGAAGCCGGCGGGGCGGATGAAGGGGGCGATCTCGCTGCCGTACTCGATGACGGGGAGGGCTCCGAGGGAGACGAGGACGATGGGGAGGCGGGCCTGGGGGATGAGGGCGAGGAGGAAGATGAGCTCGAGCATGTTGGGGGGCATGTTGAGCTGGTGGGCGATGTCGACGTAGGGCGCGTGGTCGGGGAAGAGGATGCAGGCGAGGCCGACGACGGCAACGCCGAAGGCGGAGGGGTTGAAGATGTGGCGGCCGCCGCGGTGGATGAGGGCTTTTGACGCGAGGCCGATGGCGATGACGAGGAGGCCGAGCCAGCTGGCGGCGGGGGGGAACCAGACGAAGAGGTTGGCGCTGAGGACGACGGGGATGGGGCCGAAGGAGGCGGTGTAGCGGTCGCGGAGGGTGAGGGCGAGCAGGACGTCGAAGGCGTAGGCGAAGACGAGCTGCAGGAGGATGAGGGGGAGCATGTCGAGGACGTCGCGGAAGTAGAGGGCCCAGTAGGCGAAGAGCAGGATCTGGATGGCGACGGGGAGGAGGTGGGTGAGCTTGATGACGGAGTCGAGGCCGGGGCGGCGGCGGCGCCAGAGGAGGCGGGCGAGGAGGGCGAGGGCCCAGGCGGCGAGGGCGAGGGCGGCGAGGGCGAGGTGTTCGAGGGGGCGCACCCAGGGCGGGATGGGCCAGATGGCGAAGTGGCCTTGGAGGCGGGCGAGGGTGGTGGCGGAGGTGTCGGGGAGGCGGGCTGGGAGCAGCTTGAGGTCTTCGGCGGCGAGCTCGCGGCGCTCGATGTAGAAGTCGCCTGGGTCTTGGGCTTGGACGCTGGCGACGGCGCGGGCGAGGAGCGCTGTGATCTGCGGGTCGGGCTGCGGGGCGTCGACGAGCGAGCGGGCGCGGATGGCGAAGCTTGGCGAGCGGGCGTCGCCGGGTTCGGCGAGCAGGACGGGGAGCAGCAGGATCTCGGCCACCGGTGCGCCGTCGGGGAGCTCGGCGGCGCGGCGGACGGCGAAGCGGACCTCGCGGCCCGTCAGCTCGATGGACGAGATGACGTAGGTGTCGTCGACCGGTTTCATGAAGCCGGGGTCGGCGACGAGGCGGCGGGCGACGGACTCGCGGCCGGGTGGGATGGCCATGCGCAGGGCGCGCTCGGAGATCGTCGGCGTGGCGGCGGCGTCCGGTGGTGGGGTCGCGGTCGCCGCAGAGAGCCAGACCAGTAGCATCAGCGCCTGCATTGGGCGGACTCTAGTCGGATGATGCGGCGCTCGCCACCGACCTGGCGCCACTTGGCGCCGTGCCCGCCATTTCTCCATCTGCTGCGGGAGGAATCCAACGAACGCGCGAAGAGGTTGCCTCGTTGTCTTCTCAAAAATTGCGGCATATGATCCGGGCATCTCGGTAGCGGTCGGATCCCCATCACTCAGCACGTCCCCGTCGGGCGTTTCGCGTCGAAGAAGACTTCGGCGCACGCACCCGTTACGTGGGCCTGCGACCGCACTCGGAGAGGTTGATCATGCCGGAATATGTTCAGACCGCAGATCAGGACAAAGAGCGAGCCCAAGCCGACCAGGAGGTCGCGCCCGAGGTAGGGGGTGAGCAGAAGCTCGACCCATTTGAGCCGAACATGGACGGTCCGGAGGTCGAGCTGGCCGCCGACCACGCGCTCGCCAAGCAAGAGCTGGACCAGCCCGAGCGGGACGTCTGGAACTCGATCAAGGGGTTCTTCTCGAAGAAGAAGAAGGAGCAGCCCGAGCCGACTCCGGAGGTCGTGTCGGTCGTGGTCAAGAAGGTGACCGTCGTCGCCAAGAAGAAGAAGGAGGTCGCCGAGGCGCCGCAATCCACGCCGGAGACCAAGGGCACCGCGCCCGTGGTGGCGACGCCGACGACCACCCCGGTCGTGAAGCCGGAGACGACGACGCCCGAGGTGTCGACCCCGGTCTCGTCGCCCGCGCCGACCAAGGCGCTGCCGCTCACCCCGCTCGAGCAGGTGAAGAAGGAGATCGCCGACGGGCAGCCGGACAAGGCGCGGGACCTGCTGAAGACACAGAGCCCCGGCAACCGCGCGACGGTGTGGGCGGGGCTCAGCGACGGGGAACGCAAGGCCGTCGCCGACGTGATCACCAAGAGCAAGATGAGCGTCGGGCTGCTCAAGGAGCTCTTCGACGTGACGCCCGACTCGGACCTGCCGGCCCTCTACCGGTTGTTCGACGTGCGCTTCGGCGTGAAGGTCGGTCAGTCGAAGCTGGACACCGGCGCGGACTGGGACGCGGTGGGGCTGCGGCGCTGCTGGGTGGTGCTGCAGGACCTGCCCGAGGAGCATGTGCGCGGCAACAAGTGGCTCGTGCACTGGACGCGCTACGCCGGTGGCGGCTCGGCGGGCGGTTACTACGCCGAGGGCCACAAAGAGTCCTCGATGAGCTACGGCAGCGACAAGATCGACTCGAAGAACGGCGCGGCCGACAAGGGCGATCCGCTGTATCGCGTCGTGCGCTTCGACAAGGTGGTGCGGCACGAGGTCGGGCACGCGGTCGACAAGGCGGTCGGCGGCTCCGCGGCCTACTGCATCGGGAACTCTGGCGGCGGCAAGTGGGAGGAGCACGGCTCGCCCACGCTGCCCCTGGTCGAGACCATCGTGGCGGCTGCCGGGGGCGCCATCTCGAAGCTCAAGGATGAGCACAAGGCCTTGGTCATGGACGCCATCTTGCGGGCGATGAAGGCCGGAGCGCCTGAGAAGACCAAGACGAACATCCAGAAGCTGGCCATCATGAAGGCGCCCAAGAAGGGCGAGAAGGCCGAGGTGGACGCGACCGCGCTGGCCAACATCCTGGCCGACCCGACGGTGACTACCTCGGAGACGAGCGGGACCGGCATGAACCCTTGGTACAACGCGCCGGGGCAGGGCGTGGACGTCGGCGGGCGGCACTATCAGGCGAGCTACGGCAAGACCTGGGTCTCCTACGAGAAGAGCTCGCTGGCGCGGAAGGTCTCGACCTACCAGCACCGCGCGCCGGGCGAGTGGTTCGCCGAGGCGTACGCGACCTACTTCCAGCCCGACAAGGACGGGAAGGTCGGCACCCTGCTGGCGGCGCGGGACGCCGGCACGAAGACGTGGTTCGACGCCAACGTGCTGCCCCAGGAGAAAAAAGAGGTAACGCCGGTCGTCCCCGAGAAGAAGGAGACGCCCGCGCCGGACACCACCGGCGGAAACCCGGGGAAGAAGACCTGAGTCGCGGCATGGCACCGAGCAACCGTTGGCGGTTTGGGCTGGTGGCCGCGCTGACCTGGGCGGCGTTTGCGGCCGGGTGCGGCGGCTGCCGGCATCGGACCGACGGCGCCACCGAGACCGGCGAAACCAGCGAGAGAACGACGAGCGGCACGCCCGAGTCGCGGGACAAGCCGGCGGATGCCGTGAGGCGCGGCCACGAGGAGCGGGAACCCATGGATCAGCAGGCAGTGACGAAGGCGGTGCGCGCAGCGATCGGTGCGCCGACGGCGGAGGTGACCGTCCTCGAGGGCGTGAATTTGCCGGGCCTGAGCGTGTACTCGGCGCAGATCTCGGCGAGCCGCGGCGGCTACTCGACGGGCGTGGTGACGGCGGCGGGGGAGGTCTTCTCGAAGTTCCCCGAGTCGGCGCGTCGCGTGATGGACGCGCTGGGACCCGACGCCGGCGCGGTCCCCGTGGCGCGCGTGGTGGGCTTCCTCGAGGGCAGCGTCGACCCGACCTACCCGGCCTACAACCAGGTCGAGCTGGACAAGATCCTCAAGCCCGCCTGGCGCAGCCGCGCCGCGCTGCCGACGGTGTCAAAGGCCGCCGACGGGACGCGGGTCTACGAGTACTGGGTGCGGTGTGGCGAGCCGCCGCTGTGGCGCACGCGGCTGAGCGTGGCTCCCGGTGGCGGCGTGAGCATCTCCACCGACGACATCTGGGACATCGAGGCCGACGAGGACGACGAGGACGGGGAGTAGCCGCGTGTCGACCTTCGTCGAGGTGCCGATCACCTGTCCGCACTGCCAGCGGGTGACCACGCGCACAATCGCCACGTCGATCAACGGCCCGCGCATCCCGGAGGTCGTCGGCGACATCCGCGACGGGACCTTCCAGGTCTTCACCTGCCCGGGCTGCCACCAGCGCTACGAGGTCGACGAGGCGCTGGCCTTCATCGACTTCGACCGCGGCCACTGGGTCACGATGTACCCGGCGGCGTGGGAGCACGGTTGGCGCGGCTGGGAGGCGGAGGCGGACCGCAACTATCTGGACACGATGGTGAATTACGCGGCGCCGGCGGCCGCGGAGCTTGGCGAGGGCCTGTGGCGGCGCACGGTGTTCGGGCTCGAAGCGCTGCGCGAGAAGCTCGCCATCGCGGCCCACGACTTGGACGACGTGGCGGTCGAGGCCCTCAAACTGGATCTCATGCGCTCGGTCTCGGGGCTGGTCTTGAGCCCCGCGGCGCGCCCGCGCTTCGTGGAGATCGACGGCGACACGCTGCTCTTTCGCGCGATGGGCGCGGGGGACGACCCCGACACCGCCGAGTCGCCCGCGGGACGCGCGGTCTTGGGAGTCGAGCGGGCGCAGTATGACGTCGTCTTAGGGGACGCGTGGCAGCCGACGCGCGAGAAACTAGCCGCTGGGACCTACGTGGATCTCGGGCGCTTGCTCCTCGACGGAGGCGACGCGGACGCGGCCATCACGATGCTGGCAGGCCCACGCGCCGCTGCGGTCGAAGACTTCGGCGAATGACGACGCGGCTCGACGAGGCGCTCTCCACAGCGCGCGAGGCCGCGGAGTTGCGGCTCAAGCGGGTGTGGTGTCACCGCAAGAAGGTCGCGCCTCCGCACGAGGTCGGGACCGCACTCCTCGAGCTGCGCGGCGCGCCGCTGCCGCCGCCCCTCGAGGAGTGGGCCGAGCGCATGGGCCTGTCGCCCGTCGAGGTCGACGTGTTCTCGACCTTGGCGGCGCTCTACACCGAGCGGGACCTGGGGATGCAGGTCGGCGAGCTGCTTGCCACCTACGGCAGGACGACGCCGACTCTCTCCATTATTGGACTGATGCTGGACCATGTTTGGAGCACGCTCGAGGTCCACGAGGCGCTCGGAGCGGACGGCGCGCTCCGCAGTCTGGGGCTGGTCGAGCTGCTGGACGGCGCCTCGCCCTTCGCCGAGCGGCGGGTCAGCGTGGCCGACTGGGCCGTGCGTTCGTTGGCGGGCCTGCCGCCCGAGATCCCGGAGCTGCTGCGACCCCTGAGCTTCTGGATGGCCGACGCCGAGCTGCCGCTGCCTCACATCGACAAGACGCTGCTCAGCACGGTGAGCGGGCAGCTGGCCCTGGGCGCCGGCACCCGCACGGTGGTCTTCGAGGGCGACCGCGGCGCGGGGCGCAAGCAGATTGGGCGCGTCATGGCCGGCCGGCCGCTGCTCGCCGCCGACCTGACCCTGGCGAACGGCGACGAGGCGACCTTCACGGCCGTGGTGCAGACCGCGCTGGGCTTCTCGCTGGCCCACGGCGCGCTGCCCTGGTTTGAGCTTGGCGAGGGCCGCGACGTCAACGGGGCCTCGGTGTATCGCAGCGCCGACGAGGAGGTCACCGCGCGCCCGTCGGACAGCGGCGCGCGACCGACCTGGCGCGAGCGACGCATCCTCGCGGCGCGCCTCGACGGCTATGGCGCGCCGACGGCCGTCAGCGTGGGGCCGCACGATGGCTGGCGCTGGGGCTCGGGGGGGCAGCCGAGCGTGCGCGTCGTCACGCCGCACTCCGACCTCCCGATTCAGGAGCGCGCGTGGGGCGAGGTGAGCACGGAGCTACGCATCGCGCTCGAACCCGCGGTGATGGCGCGCCGCTTTCCGCTGTCGGTCCGCGGCATTCGCCGGGTGGCCGAGCGGGTCGACGCGCGGCAGCGGGCGGGCCTCGACGTGTCGGTCGCGTCGCTCTTGGACGAGGCGCGCGAGGGGCTGCGGCAGGACACGGGCATGCTGGCGCGGCCTGTGACGACGGACCTGACCTGGGACGACCTGGTGTTGCCTGACGATTTGAGGACGCAGATCGACGAGGTCATCGTCTCGGCGCGCCACCGGGCGACGGTGCTCGACCGCTACGGGATGCGGCGCTGGGGTAAGGGCGGCTTCCACATTCTGCTCGCCGGCGAGCCCGGGACCGGCAAGACGACCCTGGCGACGCTGCTTGGAAAGGCGCTGGACCGCGAGACGCTGCAGGTCAATCTGGACCAGGTCTTTTCTCGCTACGTGGGCGAGACGGAGAAGCACCTCGTGCGCGTCTTCGCGCTGGCGGAGCGGTCGCAGTCGCTGCTGCTCCTCGACGAGGCCGACGCGCTGCTGGCTCAGCGCACCGACGTCAAGCAGGCCAACGACCGCTTCGGCAACTTGGCGGTCAACGTCGTGCTGCAGTTGATGGAGCAGTACGACGTCATCAGCGTGGCGACGACGAACCGCGAGTCGGGCCTCGACGAGGCCAGCACGCGCCGCTTCAGCTACCGCTTTACGATCCCGCCGCCCGATGTGGGCCAGCGCGCGCGGCTCTTTCGCAAGATGCGCCCGACCGGCGTGGTGTTCGACGATGACCTCGACTGGGACTGGCTGGCCGAGAAGGTCGAGGTCTCCGGCGGCCTCATCCGCAACATCATGATGCGGATGGCGGCGCTGGCGGCCGCGAACGGCGACGTGCTCACCCAAGAGCTCGCCTCCGCGGCCGTGAACCGCGAGATGATGCAGCTTGGCCGCCTGCCGATTCGCCTCGACGAGGACTGAGCTACGCTGTGTCATCCGGGCACGCCCCGCTTGACGGCGCGCCCCGGGATCGCTAGTGCCGCGGGCATGACGCGACGCGACACCACGACCGAGATCGCCTCTGACCTGGGCCTCCCGCAGGCGGGCGTGGCGGCCGTGATGGCGCTGCTCGACGAGGGGGCCACGGTGCCCTTCATCGCGCGCTACCGGAAGGAGCGCACGGGGTCCCTGGACGAGGTGCAGATCCGCGATATCGCAGAGCGCAAGCAGGCGCTGGCGGACCTCGCGGCGCGGCTCAAGACCGTCGAGGCGGCCATCGCCGAGCAGGGCGCGTTGGACCCGCGGCTGCTGGAGCGCTTGCGGGCCTGCCGCACGAAGGCGGAACTGGAGGACCTGTACGCGCCCTTCAAGAAGAGCCGGAAGACCCGGGCGGACAAGGCGCGGGAGGCCGGGTACGGGCCGCTGGCGGACCTGATTCTGCGGCAGGTCGACCGCTTGGAGCGCCGCCCCGACCCGGAGGCGCTGGCCGGCGCGCAGGACATCGTGGCGGAGGAGCTGGCGAACCGGCCCGAGCTGCGCAGCCTGCTCCGGGAGGCGCTCTCGCAGCACGGCGAGCTCAGCGCGAAGAAGAAGCGGACCGCGCCCGCCGGGCCCTCGGCCTTTGAGGGGTTCTACGCGTTCGCCGAGCCCGTCGCCCGCGTCCCGCCGCACCGCTACCTCGCGATTTGCCGAGGCGAGAGCGAGGGGTTTTTGAGCGTGTCGGTGAGCGTGGATCTCGGGCGGGCGGTCGAAAACGTGCTGCGCCGGGTGCGCTACGAGCCGCGTTCGCCGCTGGGGCCGGCGCTGCGTGACGCGGTCGAGGACAGCCTCAAGCGGCTGCTGATCCCGGCGGCGGAAACTGCAGTGCGCGGCGCGCTCAAGGAGCGGTCGGACAGGGCGTCCATCGGCGTGTTCGGCCAGAACCTGGAGGCGCTGCTTATGGCGGCGCCGCTGGGCGCGCACAAGGTGTTGGGGGTGGACCCCGGGATACGCACGGGCTGTAAGTGCGCGGTGGTCGCGGCCACCGGCGAGGTGCTGGCGGAGGCGACGCTCTACCTGGTCGGGCGCGAGGACCCGCGCTCGCTCGACACGCTGCGCGCGCTGCTGACGACTCATGCGCCCCACGCGGTGGCGGTCGGCAACGGGGCCGGCGGGCGCGAGGCGGAGGCGGCGATCCGCGCGGCGGTCAAAGCCCACGCGCCCGAGACCGTCGTCGTCAGCGTCAACGAGGCCGGCGCCAGCGTCTACAGCGCCTCGGACGTCGCCCGCGCCGAGCTGCCCGAGATGGACGTGACCGTGCGCGGGGCGGTCTCCATCGCGCGCCGGCTGCAGGACCCGCTGGCCGAGCTTGTGAAGATCGACCCCAAGGCCATCGGCGTGGGGCAGTACCAGCACGACGTGGACCAGGGCGCGCTGCGGCAGCGGCTGTCGGACATCGTCGAGAGCTGCGTGAACCGCGTGGGCGTGGACCTGGGGACCGCGAGCGCGCCGCTGCTGGCGTGCGTCGCGGGCATCGGCCCGAAGCTGTCGCAGGCGATCGTGGCCGAGCGGGCGCGGCGGGGGCCCTTTCGCAGCCGGGCCGCGCTGCTGGAGGTGCCGGGCCTGGGCGCGAAGACCTACGAGCAATGCGCTGGGTTTTTGAGGGTGCGCGGGGCCGCGAACGCCCTGGACGGCTCGGCGGTTCACCCAGAGCGCTACGGGCTGGTCGAGCGGATGGCCAAGGACCTGGGCGTGCCGCTGGGCCGCTTGGTGGGCGACGCGGCCCTCGCCCAGAGCCTGCGTCTGGAGCAGTACGTAGCGGCCGATCTCGGGCTGCCGACCTTGCGAGACATCGTCGCCGAGTTGGCCAAGCCGGGCCGCGACCCTCGGGATGCGTTCGAGGCGCCGAGGTTTCGCCAGGACATCCATTCGGTCGACGACCTCGCCGAGGGCATGGTGTTGGAGGGCGCGGTCACGAACGTCACGGACTTCGGCGCCTTCGTGGATATCGGCGTGCATCAGGACGGGCTGGTGCACGTGTCGAAGCTGGCCGAGGGCTTCGTCCGCGATCCGCACAGCGTGGTGCGGGCGGGCGATCGGGTCACCGTCCGCGTGCTGGGTGTGGACGCGAAGCGAAAGCGCGTCTCGCTGGAGCGCCTGCCCAAGGGCGGTTGAGGCCGGCGGGCGGCCGGACGCAGGCGTCGCCGGCGTCAGGGCAGCCCGAGGATCTTCCGGACCTCGCCCTCGAGGCTGGTCATCCCGGCGTCGAGCCCCAGCGCGACCGCTCGCTCCGCGTCCACGCCGTCGAGGAGCGCGGCCTTCAGCGCCAGCAGGGCTCCGACGCGATTGCCGCTGGCGCAGTGGAGCACGACGGGGCCGGTCGATTTGGCCAGCGCGTGGGCCAGGAGCCGGGCGTTGGCCCGGGTGAGGCTCACCGCGCCCGCGATTGGGATGGAGACGTAGCGCAAGCCGAGGGACTCGACCAGCTCGGTCTCGTCCCACGAGCCAGGCTCGCCGGGCGGGCGCAGGTTGATGACGGTCGCGAACCCCGCCGCCTTCGCGGCCTCGAGCTGGGTCGGCGTCGGCTGACCTCCCGTGAGCAGCGAGGGCGAGGGACTGCGCTCGTTCGGCAGGCGGAGCGACCTAGGCCCGCCGGGGGGCGCCTCGGCCACGGGCGTCGCGGCCGCGCAGGCGCCGACGAGCAGCGACGCGCCGAGAATCGCCAGTCCTGACCTGATGATTGTTCCCCGCGACCTCATGGCGACCTCCAGAGTGTGGCTGTGAGGAGCGTGCCCTGCGAACTCAGGCTACACCACCCGCCGCCCGAGAAGCGCCGTGTTGCTCGCGTGGGCGAGCGGGCGCGAAACCGCGTGAGCGGCGACCGCTGGGGCGACCGAGCTTGACGGTCTTCGGCCGTCGGCAGAATCACCGCCCGAGATCGGCGACGTTCCAAAATGCCGAGGCGGCAACTGGTGTTTTGGCGGTCGGCAGACATCGACGAAAAAGTGCGTAGTGCGGGGGTCAGACACCTACGGGCCCCTATTGGCGGTCGGCAGACATCGACGAAAAAGTGCGTAGTGCGGGGGTCAGACACCTACGGGCCCTCAAAATGCCGAGGCGGCAACTGGTGTTTCGGCGGTCGGCAGACATCGACGAAAAAGTGCGTAGTGCGGGGGTCAGACACCTGCGGACCTCTATGCGTAGTGCGGGGGTCAGACACCCGCGGACCCCAAAATGCCGAGGCGGCAACTGGTGTTTTGGCGGTCGGCAGACATCGACGAAAAAGTGCGTAGTGCGGGGGTCAGACACCTGCGGACCTCCAAGATCGGCGACGTTCCAAAATGCCGAGGCGGCAACTGGTGTTTTGGCGGTCGGCAGACATCGACGAAAAAGTGCGTAGTGAGGGGGTCAGACACCTGCGGAGCGCATCTGCGGAGCGCATCCGGAGCGCATCCGGAGCGCACCGGCGGAGCCGCCTACGGGAGCGGCGGGACTGGGGGGCCATGTCGTCGTCGGTCGGGGCTCCCATGACTGCGGAGCCGGCTGGGGGTCGGCGCCTTGGGGCCAGGGCTCGGGGATCAGCTTCGCGGCTTGCTCTGGGGGGAGGCGGCGGTCGCCGATTCGGTAGACCGAGAGGGTCAAGGGGCCGGGGGGGCGCACGTCGGCGTAGGCGATGAGGAAGGCGGGCTCGGTGATGGTCAGGGTCTCGATGGGGGTCAGGGTGAAGGCCTCGTGCATCGCCTGGCACTGGGGGTTGATGGACTCGCCGGGGGCCAGGGCGAGGTAGCAGTAGAGGCCCTCGTAGTAGAGGGCGGGGGGCTCTGGGCCGGTGAGATGGAGGCGCTCCAGCGCGGTGGCGACGGGGACGCTCGCCTCGCGCGTGACGCGGTTGGCGGTCAGGGCGGCGACGATGGCGCGGGGGGAGAGGTCGCGGAAGCGGCGGCGGTTGTCGGGGAGGACGACGCGGGTTTGGGGGCCGACCAGCGGCGGGTCGCGGCGGCCGAGGTCCAGCGCCCAGGTGAGCTCGCGTTGCCAGTCCAGGGGGACGGCGCGGACTGCGGGCCACCAGAGGGTGGTGCCGAGGGCGCAGATGGCGAGGGCGGCGGCGAGGAGGCGGCGGGGGGAGGCGGCGAGGGCGGGGACGCGGGCGAGGAGGGATTCCAGCGCGATGGCGGCGAGGGCGACGACGGCGGGGAGGGCGGAGAGGTGGTAGCGGCTCCAGCGCCAGACGGTGATGCTGGCGTCCATGCGGGCGTAGAGGGCGAGGTAGGAGAGGACGATGAGGGGGAGGGCGATGGCGGCGCCGCGGAGGCCTCGGCGCCAGGCGATGAGGGCGCCGGCGAGGGTCAGGGGCCAGAGCCAGGCGGGGGTGGTGGCGAGGTCGAAGAAGGCGTTGCCGCGGGAGGGGATGACGAGGGCTGTGGCGAGGCGGGTGAGGCTGTCGAGGTTGACGGACTCGGCGTGCTGGGCGGTCGGGTCGAAGTACTGGGTGCTGGGGCGCCGGCGATGGTGAGGACGGTGGGGAGCAACAGCCAGGCGGCGAGGACGACCAGGGCGATGCGGGGGGGCGAGAGGAGGCGGGTGCGGACGCCGGGGCCGTGGGCGATGGCGAGCAGCGCGCAGGCGGGGACGAAGAGGGCGGCCTCGGGGCGGGTGATGACGGCGGCGGCGGTGGTGGCGACCAGGGCGGCGAAGGTGCGGAGGCGGCCTGTGCGGGCGGCGAGGGCGGCGAGGGCGAGGGCGGTGGTGGCCCAGAGGACGAAGGCGATGTGGGTGGCCTCTGACGCGCTGAAGCGGATGTGTTGGGGCCAGAAGGCGAAGAGCGCCGCGGTGATGAGGCCGGTGCGGCGGCGGTTGGTGAGCGCTGCGCCGAGGGCGTAGGCGGCGAGGACGGTGAGGGTGCCGTAGGTGATGTTGGCGAAAAACCAGGCGTCGTATGGGTTTTTGGCGAGGAGCGGGCCGATGAGGGCGGTCATCAGGTCGCTGCCCTGGGGGTAGTCTACGACGGGGCTGTCCCAGCGGATGGGGCTGGTGAGGGCGTGGACGTTGGGGAGGGGGTAGGCCTCGCGGAGGAAGGTGGGGTCGGCGATGACGCGCAGGGCGAGGGCGGCGGCGAGGAGGGCGGCGAGGGTGCAGGCGGTGCGGAGGCCGGGGGCGCCGGTGAGGCCGAGGTCGCGGCGGAGGGCGGGGGCGTCGATGAGGAGGGCGAGGACGGCGAGGGCGAGGATGAGGGCGAGGGCGAGCTGGCTGCCGTTGAAGGGGGCGGGGGCTCGGGGGCGGCGTCTTGGCGGGCTTGGGCGGCGGCGGCGGCGGCGGGTGAGGGGGGCGCGGCGGCGAAGGTCTTGTAGAAGGCGCCGGGGTCGTTGGCGGTGACCGCGGCGGCGAGGGCTTCGGCGGCGGGCGTTGGGGCGCCGAGGACCTCGACGGCGAAGGAGGCGGTCGCGCGGGGGGCGTCGGGGGCGCAGGCGCGGGCGCGGATTCGGAGGGCGCCGAGGGGGGCGCCGGCGGGGTCTTCGAGCAGGGCGTCGATGACGTCGTGGTCGGTGGCGATGGCGCGAAAGACCGAGGCGCCGGCTGTGTCTCCGATGGGGGCGCCGGCTTGGTGGGGGGCGAAGAGGGCGCGGATCTCGCGCTCGCGGCCGGGTTCGATGATGGGCTGGCGGTCGGCGGGCGCGGCGCAGGGGGCGGGCGCGGGGAGTTCGGCGCGGGCGGGTGCGACAGCCGTGACGAGGCCGGCGGTCCAGAGCAGGGCGGCGAGGGCGGTGTGACGTCGGCGGCGCATCGGGCGGCGAGCATACTCGGAAGCCGGCGCGGGGTCAGTCGGCGTCGGCGAGCTCGGCAGACTAGGCCGCCGGAGTCCCAGAGACGCTCTGCCCCCTCATGGCGATGAGCTAGGTCAGTGCGAGCGGTGGGATGGCGACGAGGACGCCAAGGAAGCCCGCGATTCGGCGAGCCGCACGTCGCCACTCGGCGCGATTCTGGGGCAGCAGTTTCAGGTCGCCCACACAGCGACGACGCCCGTCACGCGACTGCGCGTTCGGCCTCGGGCTCGGGCTCGGTGGCGCTGGGGCTCTCGGAGCGATGCATGTCGGCTTGGCCGGTCATCACCGCGACGGTCTTGCGCAGGCGCTTCCACACCGATTCTTGGACGTAGGGCACGCCGTGGCGCTCGCAGATGGCGCGGACCTCGGGCTGGATTTGCTGGTACTGCAGCATCGAGAGGTCGGGGAAGAGGTGGTGCTCGATCTGGTAGTTCAGCCAGCCGTGGAGGAAGTCGTTGAGGTCGCCGCCGGTCTTGAAGTTCGTGGAGCCGACGACCTGGCGGCGGTAGAACTCGGCGCGGTCTTTGGGCGGGCCGTCGAAGATGTGGATGTCTTCGCCGACGTGATTGGTCGTGATGATGAGGAATGTGTGGAGGTTGGTGAGGACCTCGGCGCCGAGGTTATTGGCCAGGGCGCTGAAGGCGGCCCAGGGCCCGAGCGGGAGGTAGAGCGCCGGGTAGAGGGCGAACTGCGAGAGCACGTAGGGGCCGAAGCAGCGACGCCATAGCTCGGGCTTGGCGAACATCGTCGACAGGGGCTCGAGGGTCTCGCGCTCGGCGGCCTTCTTGCCCTGGCGGGCGCGCAGCTGTCGCAGGGTGTTCGGGGCGTAGTAGCTGAACTTCCAGGTGGTGGCGAAGGCGGCGAGCACCGCCAGCTTCACCGGCTGCGGCCAGCTCGCGTCGCGCAACCAGTCGATGTTCAGCTCGACGTGGTCGGGGTCGGCGTCCTCGCCAAGTCGGTAGTGGTGCTGTTGGTTGTGCTCGAAGGCCCACGCGTCGGGCGCGATCCAGTCGTTCCAGTCCAGCATGCGGCGCCAACCGCGGGCGAAACCCTTGCTGGTGCGCGACTTCGGAGTGCCCGGCACGCGGTCGTAGCCCTTGTGCAGCACGTGATGCGCGACGGTGGACCAGCGCGCGGTGCGGCCCTGCGAGATCATCCAGGCAGAGAAAAGGTTCGGCGCCACCCAGGTCGTCGCCCAGCCTGCCGCGCTGCACAGCCGGCCCCAAGCCTCGATCTTGCGAAGGTGCGCCAGGTCGGCCGGGCCCGCGTCCCTGCGCACGCGAGCGCGCACGGCGTCCAGGTCACGAGCGAAGGCTTCGGCATCGAAATCGGCATTCATGGCTCGCGTGGCTACAGCCCCCGGAGGCCCCGGTCAAGCCGCTTTGTGGGGTCGCGTGCGATTCGGGCGGCGGCGCTGGTCCGCGCTGGCATGGAGCTTGCTCAGGTATGGCTGCGCTCGACGCATCGCCGCGCTTTTCAACCTGTTCGCGTGATGGCTGTGTGTCAAACTGCCACATTTTGTGGAAATTGTTCCCGCGGGCTTGCCATGAATCGCTTCTTGTTTGGGGTCGGGCTGGCGCTCTTGCTCGGTGTCGGCTGTGACGCGGCGGAGTCGACCGGCGGGGCGGATATCGCGGTCGGGCTCGACGCGGTGGCTGCCGGGGCGGGCGACCTGCCCATGATGGGCGCGGCGGCCTGCGAGCCGAGTTGGGAGCCGCCCACCGCGGCGTTGGTCGCTGCGGAGAGGTCGGCGCAGCACACGGCGCGCTTTCATGCGGATATGGGGCGCTTTCTCGACGGCTCGACGCCCGTGTTCGTCGGGACTTTCAGCGCGCGGGACACTCGCGGCGGCTGGGACTCGGAACACGGGGATGGCGTGGTGGAGTCTGGGGCGGCGCTTGCTTGGGTGGGGCCGGAGACCTGGCCGGGGCCGGGGCGGCTGCTGGTTGTTGTCGAGGTCGCGACGGGGCGGGCGGTCTCGTTGAGGCAATTGGACAGCGCGCCGGGGCGTACGGAGGGCTCGCTCGTGATGGACTGCTCCGGGAGCTACAGCTACCCGTCGAGCTGCACGGGGTGCGTGGCGCCGCTGGACTTGGGTGCTGAGAAGATCCAGCTAGCGCCGACGGAGTTGGCGGGGAAGTGGTGGTCTGGGGGCCAGCCGGCGAATCTCAGCATCGAGGTGTCCCTGACGCGTGTTGCCGCGGCCGATGTCACTGTCGAGCAGGCGTTAACGCTTGGTGGTTCGGCCTGCACTCCGCCGGGCCTCGCCGCGGCATTTCGCGTGGAGGAGGGCGCGCTCGTCACGACCGTCAGCGATTACTGGAATCGGTCGGTGGACGCGCCCGGCTGCTCGGTCGCGTGCGCGGCGCACGAAGGCGCGCCCCGGCCCGACGGCGTCTCGGTCATGGGCGGCTGCTACCAGGAGCTGCAGTGGTCCGGCGAGGTCTACGCGCCCATAGAGGACCCGAGCGCCATCGGGTTGCGCGATGTTCAGCTCGGCGCGGTGACGGTCTGCTGCAACTACGCGGATCCCTGCGGCGGCGCCGCGCTGTTCAACCGGTGCTTCGCCGAGTGACCTACCGCTTGACGGTGGCGGCGTATGCGCCGCGGAAGGCTCGGACGTGGCGCGTCTCTTTCGGGCGCGGGGCTTGGTTATTCTTGACCTCGATAGCCGTGGCCGGGCCGCGTCGCTCGATGACGGGGCGCCCGCCGAGTTGACCCTCCGCCGGGGCCACAGGTCGGTCGCGACGAGATTTCCGAGGCGCGCGCCCGCCGGATTACCGCAACGATCAGCCAAGCGCCGGGCAGTCGTCATAAATCCAGCGGGCCGAAGGTGACGGCGATGCGCTCGGGTCCTGGCACGCAGCTTGCTTCGGTTCGCCCAAGCTCGCGCCAATTCGCGCCGATCCGGTGGCGTCTCGACGCGCTGCTGTGCCCTTTCACGCATTCGCGAGAACGCGCTGTGTCGTATCGCCACACATCGTCGCCGGAAGATGGGGTCAAATACACTCATTTCTCATTTTATGGACGAGTAAGTACGGAGCATCGCGTGGCGGTTCTTGGGTCTTGCTCAGCGACCGCGGTGGGGCTTCCCCGGTACTGGAACCCGCAGCGACTCCGCTCGTCGCGCGGCGGCTGGGACGCGATGTGCTTGTTTGCTTGGGCGAGAACGTCAGCGAGGTAATTGTATCGCGCAAATCCTTTCAGTTGCTGGTAGAAAATATGAGAAATGAGGGTGTTTGACCCCAATGATGGGGTGTTTGACCCCAACGATCGCGAAGATGCTGATGGAACGCGGATGGAACTCATCGAGACAAGGCACTTCGGTGCGCTGCGGGCCGAGTGGGGAGCGCTCGCGTTGGCCTCGGGCGGCGACAACATCTTCGGCACGCACAGCCTGTTGAGCCGCTGGCTGGCGCACTTCGGCACGCCGGAGCATCGGCTGCTGCTTCACCGCCGCGCGGGTCGCCTCACCATCGGGGCCCTGGTGCGCACCACGCCGCGCGGGCTGACCGTCGAGCGCTACGCCCTGGAGGTGCCGCCCTTGGTCGCCGATCGCACCGAGCGCGCCCCGTTCGGCCCGCTGCTCGACGGGCTCGCGCGCAGGGGCGACGTCGACGAGCTGGTCCTCTACCGCCTGCCCGCCACCCCCGCCACCCGCCGCGCGCTGACGTCCGCCGCCGCCGGCCGCTTCGCCGTGCTCGCCCGCGACCCGGAGTCGGCCCACCGGATCGACCTAGCCCAGCCCTTCTCCGCCTGGCTCCACAGCCGCCCCAAGAAGGTCCGCGCGGAGCTGCGGCGCAAGGCCTGCAAGCTCGGACGCGAGCTCCCCGCGGCGGAACTGCGCCTACTCCACGGCCGAGCAGCCGGCCTCGCGGCCATCGAGGAAGTCGAACGCGACGGCTGGAAGGACCAAGCCGGCACCGCCATCATCTCGACTGACGCGGAGCGCGGCTTCTACGGTGACCTGCTCGACCTGCCCGAGGCCCGGCTCTACCTGCTCGACTCCGGCACCGCGCCCCTGGCCTACGCCCTGTGCCTCGCCCACCGCGGCCGCCTCTACGCGCTAAAGAGTTCCTACGCCGCCGCCCATGCCGCGCTCTCGCCCGGCGTCGTTCTCTTCCACCGCCTACTCGAGCACCTCGCCGGGACCGACCCGACCCTGCACACCCTGGAGCTGCTCGGCTCCGACGCCCGCTGGAAGCGCGAGCTCGCCAGCCGCAGCCCACAGCTCTGCACCTGGCAGCTCCTGCGCACGTCGCCCCGCCGGCAAATCTACGCCGAAGCGTACCGCCTGATGACCGCACGGCCCCGCCTCCACGCGCTCGTCGTGCGCGCCCGCGCCGCCGCCGCGCGGAGCCGTCGCCCATGAACATCCTCGGCATCAACTACTACTTCCACGACTCCTCGGCCTGCCTCCTCCAGGACGGCCGCCTCGTCTCCGCCATCGAAGAGGAGCGCCTCAATCGGGACAAGCACACCTACGCCTTCCCCGAGCTCGCCATCGAGCGCTGCGTCGCCATGGCCGGCCTCGAGTTCGGCGACATCGACCACATCGCCGTCTCCATCCAGCCCCTCCTGCATTGGGGCGCCAAGCTGGCCTACGCCACGAAAAATCCCCGTCACGGCACCGGCTTTCTACGCTTCGAAGCCTCGCGCCTCCACTGGCGCCTGCGCGCCTTCGCCCGCTGGTTTCTGCGCGGCTGGCCCCGCCTGAAGCACCGCCCCCGCGTCCACTTCGTCGAACACCACCTCTCCCACGTCGCCGGAAGTTTCCTCGTCTCCCCCTACGAGACCGCCGCCCTGCTCGGCCTCGACGGCGCTGGCGAGTGGGCCACCTCCTGGCTGGGCGCCGGCTCGGGCACCGACACGCGCTGCTTCGGCCAGAGCACGTTCCCCCACTCGCTGGGCTCGTTCTACGAGGCCGCCACGGAGTTCTGCGGCTTCCGCCCCAACTACGACGAGGGCAAGACCATGGGGCTGGCGGCCTATGGTGACCCAGCGCGCTTCGCGACCGAGGTCGGGCGCATGGTCCGGGTCGACGCCGAGGGCGGCATCCACGTCGATCTCTCGAAGTTCAGCTATCAGCATCACGGCGACCAGCGGTGCGGCCCCGGCTACCACGCGGCCTTCGGCGCCCCCCGCAAACCCGGCGAGCCATTCGCCCAGCACCACCGCGACCTCGCCGCCGCCTGCCAGCAGGTCCTCGAAGAGCGCGTGCTTCAGGTCTGCCGCATCCTCCACCACAAGACCGGCGCCCGCCACGTGGTGCTCTCGGGAGGCGTCGCGCTCAACAGCGTGATGAACGGCCGCATCGTGCGTGAGAGCCCCTTCGACGACCTCTACGTCACCCCCGGCCCCGGCGACAACGGCACCTGCATCGGCGCCGCGTTCTACGTGCGCCACGCGGTCCTCGGACACCCGCGCGACTTCGTCCTGCGCGACCCCTACCTGGGCCCAGCCTACGACGACGCGGAGCTACGCCTCGCCATCGAAGCCCGCGGCCTCACCGCGACCCGCCTCGAAGACGCCCCCGAGACCGCCGCCGACTTGATACACGAGGGACGCATCGTCGGCTGGTACCAGGGCCGCATGGAGTTTGGGCCGCGCTCCCTCGGCAACCGCAGCATCCTGGCCAACCCGACGCTGCCGACGATGAAGGACCACCTCAACGCGCGCGTGAAGCACCGCGAGGCCTTCCGCCCCTTCGCCCCGAGCGCCCTGGCCGAGTCCGCCGACGAGATCTTCGACACCGAGGTGGAGGCCCCCTTCATGCTGAAGGTGTGCGACGTCCGCCCCGCCTGGCGCGAGCGCCTGCCCGCGATCACCCACGCCGACGGCACCGCGCGGCTACAGACCGTCAACGCCGAGCTCAACCCGCGCTACCACCGGCTCATCGCGGCGCTGGGTCGCCGCAACGGGGCCGCGGTCGTGCTGAACACCAGCTACAACGTGATGGGCCAGCCCATCGTCGAGTCGCCGCTGGAGGCCATCGACTGCTACCTCGGCACCGGCATCGACGCCCTGGTCCTTGGCGACTACCTGCTCACCAAGCCCGCCGAGCCCGCGGCGTGAGGCGCGCGGCCGAATCAGGTGGCCCGACCCCAGGCTGCGCTCCCGGGCCTAGCCTCTTCCAGCAGCCTTGACCTGCTCGTACGCGGCCAGCGCCGCCTGGCGCGCTTCGGCGTGGTCGACGACGGGAGCCGGGTAGCTCGCGCCCAGGGTCACACCGGCTGACGCGAGGGCGAGCGGGCTTATCTCCCACGGGCTGCGGCGGTCTCGCGGCGGCAGGGCCGCTAGCTCGGGGACCCAGCGCGCGACGTAGGCGCTGTCTGGGTCGTAGCGCTTGGACTGGAGCGTCGGGTTGAACACGCGGAAGTAGGGGGCTGCGTCGGCGCCGCAGCCGGCCGCCCACTGCCAGCCGAGGGTGTTGTTGGCGAGGTCGGCGTCGACCAGCGTGTCCCAGAACCAGGCGGCGCCGTGCTGCCAGGCGATACGCAGGTCCTTGGTCAGAAAGCTCGCGACCAGCATGCGGACGCGGTTGTGCATCCAGCCGGTTGTCCACAGCTCGCGCATGCCGGCGTCGATGATGGGGAAGCCCGTGCGCCCGCGCTGCCAGGCGGCGAGTCCCTCCGGGTCGTCGGCCCAGGGGAAGGCGGCGAAGCGTGGGTCCAGCGGGTGCTCGGGGGTGTCGGGGTAGTGGTAGAGCAGGTGGTGGCTGAACTCGCGCCAGTAGAGCTGGCGCAGCCAGGGCTGGCCTGTCTGCTGGCCCAGCGCGCTGGCGACCGCGTGCCAGGCTTGGCGAGCGCTCAGCTCGCCGAAGGTCAGGTGCGGGGACAGGCGGCTGGTGCCGGCCTGCGCCGGGAGGTCGCGGCCGTCCGCGTAGTCGGCGCCCGGACCCGCGGCGAACGACGCCGCCAGCGCCTGAGCGCCAGCCTCGCCGGGAGACCACGCCGCGCGCAGGCCGGCCGCCCAGTCCACGCTGGGCAACAGCCCGAGATCGGCGGCTGACAGTGAGGAGATATCAGGCGAAACGGAGGGCAGGGTCCTGGGCGGCGGCGTCGGCGTGTCGGGGGTCGCCGTCTCCAGGCAGCGCTTCCAAAAGGGCGTAAACACTCGGTAGGGCGTGCCGCTACCCGTCGCGATCTCCCACGGCTCGTGCAGCAGCGCGCCGCCAAAGCTGTGGGCATCGACGCCGTCATCGCGCAGCCCGCGCTTGACCGCCGCGTCCCGCGCGATGACCGCCGGCTCGTAGCGCCGCGTCCAGTGCACGGCCGTCGCCCCGGTCTCGCGCACGAGCGCACGCAGCGCCTGCAAAGTCGGCCCCCTGCGCACCACCAGCCGGCTGCCCAACGCCCGGAGCGACGCCTCCAACGCGCTCAGGCTCTGATGCAACCACCAGCGGCTCGCAGCACCCGGCTGCCACGGCGCCTCCTCGTCAGGAGCGTGGATGTAGACCGGGATCACCCGCGCGCCCGTCGCCAAGGCCGCGCCCAGCGCCGGGTGATCGGAGAGCCGCAGGTCCTTGCGGAACCAGACGATGACCGGGCGGCGCTCCACCCTACTGCCGCTCGCGGCCTTCGCTGGAGCCGGGCTGGGGTTCGAGGACCACCTGCACCCCAACACGGCGGCCGTCCTCGGTACGGAAGTAGGCGCCGGGGTAGGGCGGGAAGGTGCGGGCCCGCAGCAGGTTCAGCAGGTCGCGGGCGGTGGTGGGGGCGTCGAGGTCGATCTCGTCGATGGCGGCGACGTCTTTGACGCGGTGGGCGCGGAAATTGCCCGCGGGCTGTGGGGTGCGCGGCAGGGTGCCGGCGGCCAGGGCGGGCCAGGCGTCGCGGAACAGGCTTATCGCGGCCTCGTTGAGCTTTCGGTAGAGCGTCTCGCCGGTGTCCCAGGGCTCGACCGGCACGGCGCGCTGGGCGGCGATGTCGCCGGTGTCCACGCCCTCGTCGACCCAGTGCAGCGTCGCGCCGGCGGGCGTGCCTTCGACCATGGCCCAGACATTCGGGTAGGCGCCGCGGCCGTGCGGCAGCAGCGACGGGTGCAGGTTCACGACCCCGCGCGGGAAGCTGTCGAGCAGCGGGCGGCGCAGGATGTAGCCGAAGTAGAGCGACACGCCCAGGTCCGGCGCCAGGGCTCGGATGGCGTCCAGCGTCGCCGGAGTGTCCAGGGTCGAGCCGTCGAACACGCGGTCCGGAGGCAACGCCAGCGCGGTCAGCAAGGCCTCGCCCGCCGCCCGCCGGCCCTCCGGATGCACGACCGCCCCCACGACCTCGGCGCCCACCTCGCGCAGCCACCCGGCCAGCGCCGCCCCCACCGGCCCATTCGCGAAGAGCAGGACCCTCACGACGCGCCCGCGTTCAGCCGCTCCTCGACCAGCGCTCGCACCTGCGCCGGGTTGGCCTTGCCCCCCGTCGCCTTCATGGTCTGGCCCACGAAGAATCCCAGCAGCCGCGACTCGCCGCCGCGATATCGCTCGGCCTCAGCCCCGTGCGCCGCGATGACCGCGTCCACCGCGGGCCGAATCGCCGCCGCGTCGCTCACCTGCGCCAAACCGAGTTCGTCCACGATCGCCTGCGGCTCGCCGCCCTCGGCCACCATCCTGGCGAAGACCTCCTTGCCCGCGCCGGCCGAGATCGCCCCCGCGTCCACCAGCGCCACCAGCCGCCCCAGCGCCGCCCCGTCAAAGGGCAGCTCCGCCACCGAGCGCTCTTTGAGCTCGCGCAGCACCTCGTTGGTCGTCCACCGCGCCACACTCGCCGGCTCGCCGTGGGCCGCCAGCGCCGCCTCGAAGAAGTCGGCCACCGCCGCCTCCCCGGTCAGCACGTCCGCGTCGCCCTCGCTCAGCCCCAGCTCGCCCACATAGCGCGCCATCCGCGCCGCCAGCGCCGGGTCCGCCGCCCGCGCGTCCGCCCGCTCGTCGGCCCGCGTCCGCTTCTGCCGCCGCGGCTCGGTGCTCGTCTTTTCGACAGGCGCCGCCTCGCTCTTTGGCGCCTCGTCCTCCTCGTCCGCGGCCACCAGCTTCGCCCACGAGTCGCGCAACCCGATGATTCGGTTGAAGACCAGCGCACCCGGCTTGGAGTCCACCGCGTCTGCGATGAAGTACCCCTGCCGCTCGAACTGAAAGCGCTCGCCGCCCGCCGCGGCGGCCAAGGACGGCTCCACCCGCGCACCCGTCAGCACCACCAGCGAGTCGGGGTTCATGTAGTCAGCGAACGCCTTGTCCGGGTCGCCGTCGGGCTTCGCCACCGCCAGCAGCGGCTCGTACAGCCGCACCTCGGCCGCCACCGACTGCGCCGCCGACACCCAGTGCAGCGTGCCCTTCACCCGCCGCCCGTCCGGCGCCTCGCCGCCCCGGCTCGCCGGGTCGTAGCTGCACCGAAGCTCCACCACCTCGCCCGCGGCGTCGCGCACCACCTCGTCGCAGGTGATCAGGTACCCGTAGCGCAGCCGCACCTCGCGCCCCGGCGCCAGGCGGTGCCACTTCGGCGGCGGCTCGTCCGCGAAGTCCTCGCGCTCGATGTAGAGCTCGCCCGTAAACGGCACCTTGCGCGAGCCCTCCCGCGGCACGTCGTAGGGCCAGTAGCTCGCCTCGAGCCAGTCCACCTCGCTCGCCGGCCAGTTCGTCAGCACCACCCGCAGCGGCCGCAGCACCGCCATCACGCGCGGCGCCTCGTGGTTCAGGTCGTCGCGCACGCAGAACTCGAACTTGCCGATATCCACCGTGCTGTTCGCCTTGGCGACGCCGATCATGTCGGCGAAGCGGCGAATCGCCTCCGGCCTCACACCGCGCCGCCGCAGCCCCGCGATGGTCGGCATCCGCGGGTCGTCCCAGCCGCGCACGACCCCGTCCTGCACAAGCTGCAGCAGCTTCCGCTTGCTCATCACGGTGTACTCGAGGTCCAGCCGCGCGAACTCGATCTGCTGCGGGTGGCACGCCACGCCCGCGTGATCGAGCACCCAATCGTAGAGCGCGCGGTTCTCCTCGAACTCCAGCGTGCAGATCGAGTGCGTGATCCCCTCGACCGAGTCCTCCAGGCAGTGCGCGTAGTCGTACATCGGGTAAATGCACCAGTCGTCGCCGGTCCGGTGGTGCGTCGCGTGGACGATCCGGTAGAGCAGCGGGTCGCGCATCAGCATGTTCGGCGACGCCATGTCGATCTTCGCCCGCAGCACATGCGCCCCGTCGGCGAACTCGCCCGCCCGCATCCGGCGAAAGAGGTCCAGGTTCTCCTCGACGCTGCGCGTGCGGAACGGGCTGTCGGTGCCTGGGACCTCGAAGGATCCTCGCAGCTCGCGCACCTCGTCCGGACAAGCTGTCCACATAGGCCTTGCCGTCCAGGATCAGCTTCTCGGCGCGCTCGTACATGAACTCGAAGTAGTCGCTCGCGAAGCGCGCCTCGCCCGACCACTCGAAGCCCAGCCAGCGCACGTCCTCCTGAATCGCGTCGACGTACTCCTGGTCTTCCTTCGTCGGGTTGGTGTCGTCGAAGCGCAGGTTGCAGGTGCCCTGATAGTCCTGGGCGATGCCGAAGTTCAGGCAGATCGACTTGGCGTGGCCGATGTGGAGGTAGCCGTTCGGCTCGGGCGGAAAGCGCGTGGCCACCGCGGTGTGCTTTCCGCTGGCCAGGTCGCGGTCGATGATGTCGCGGATGAAGTTCGACCGGCGCGCGCCGCCGTCTTCGGTGTCTGCAGCGTCTTCGGGCGTGCTCACGCGGGCCTCCTGAGGGTGCGTCTTCGCACCAAGTCGTCTCTGTGGTGTCGCGCGGCGGCCCCGACCCGTCAAGACCCAACTCCCGGGCTCCGCCTTGCCCCCCACCGAAGGCCCAGCCTATTCTCCGCGGGCGCGCCGCCCGCGATCCCCTCCGCGAAGGCCCTCCTTGCCGAACTCTCCGTCACCGCTCGCGGCCCTGCTGGTCGCGTGCCTCCTGGCTGCCCCCGCTCGCGCCACCGAGCCAGCGCCGCCCGTGGACACCGCGCCGCCCTCCGTCGTCGCCTCCCCAACTTACGAGGACGGGCCCTTCCAGCCCACCCTCCGCGTCCCCGGCGGCCCACCGCGCCTGCGCTGGAACCCCGTCTGGCCCAAAGTCGGCTGGCCAGAGCTCGCAGTCACCGGCGTCGCGGGCGTCCTCGCCCTCACCACAGCCATCGTGAGCCCGCGCAGCAACCACCGCCGCGGCGGCATCCTCGCCGACGAAGACGTCCGCAGCGGCATGCGCGTCCCCAGCCAGCGCGGCCGCGAGCGCGCCGCCGACGCCTCCGACGTCCTGCTCACCTTCACGCTCTCCTACCCCTTCGTCGTCGACGCCCTCGCCGTCGCGGGCTGGCGCCACCGCAGCCCCGCGGTCGCCATGCAGATGGTCGCCATCAACGCCGAGGTCCTCGCCGTCACGGCAGGCATCCAGGGCCTCACCAACATGCTGGTCAGCCGCGAGCGCCCCTACGGCCGCGAGTGCGGCAAATCCCTCGACGCCGAGTCCGACGCCTGCACCGGCTCGGTCCGCTACCGCAGCTTCTTCTCAGGCCACACCGCGCTGACCTTCTCGGCCGCCGCCGTCACCTGCGCCCACCACCGCTACCTGCGCCTGCACGGAGACCGCGGCATCGACGCCATCCCCTGCGTCGCCGGCTTCCTGCTCGCCGGGACCACCGGCGCCCTGCGCATGGCCGCCGACCGCCACTACGTCAGCGACGTCCTCGTCGGCGCGGCCGTCGGCACCCTCATCGGCTACGGCATCCCCTACCTGTTCCACTACCGAAAGGGCGCGGCCATCGCCCCCACCGACGAGCCCCCGGGCTTCTCCATCACCCTGGTCCCGGCCTCGGTCGGCACCGGAGCCGGCCTCTCGGGGGCCTTCTGATGGGCCGCTCACTCGTCAAATCCCTCGTCGCCGCCTCGCTCTTTGCGGCCTTCGCGTTCGGCGCGCCCCCCACCGCCCGCGCCCAGCCGACGCTGGACTGCGAGCCCCGCCACCCCACCGACGTCGCCGGCACCACCTGCTCGATCCTCCCCGACGACCCCCGCGGCCACTGGGAATCCGGCCGCATCCGCCCCTTCGTCTCCTCGTCGCTGGACGTCGGCCTCCTCTACCTCCGCCCCCGCTTCTCCTTCGGCTACGGCCGCCCCTTCTGGCTGTGGGCCGGCGTCGAGGCCAACCCCATCCTGTCCCTCGAGCAGGTCGGCGTGTACGGCGGCCTCCGCCTCGCCTCCTCCTACGTCGATCTCCGCGTGGGAGCCCGCTACGCCTACGCGATCTCGGCCTCATTCCTCGAGCGGCGCGACACCTACAACCCCGAACAGCTCGACTCCCGCGCCGGCCCGCACTCGACCTACCTGTCCCTCGAGACCGAGCTCACCGCCTCGATCCCCCTGGGACCCGGCGCCATCCTGTCGGAGACCGGGCTGACCCTCATCACCGGCGTCACCAGCGGCTACAACGTCTTCGAAGAGACCCTGCGCGTGGTCGCCGACCCGCCCTTCGTCTGGCGGCAGCGCCTGGGGTACGCCCTGCGCGTCCGCAAGAAAGGCGCCCTCAGCATCGGCGTCGTCGCGGAGGTCGTAGGCAACCCAGCCCGAGATCTGCTGGTGGTCCGCGCCGGCCTGCTGGTGCGCATGCAGCTCTTCTACAACCTGTCGCTGCGCGGCACCTTCGTGCCCACCGTCTACAGCAAAGACGATCTCGGGCTGGTGGGCGCCGACAGCTTCCAGATCGGGATCCGCTGGCTGTGGGCCTCAGGCGACTAGGCGGCAGCCAAGTGCAGTCATAGGCTTGACTCTCCGGACACGGAGCACGGAGAATCATCTGGATGAACGTGGACACACTGAACGACTGCCTGCAGGTCGCTGCTCATGTCGTCACCATCCTCGGTCTCCCGCTCGGACTGGTTCTATTCTACCAGGAAAAACTGCGGGAGCGGCGCGACCGCGAGTAACCTCGATGCGCTGGATGACAAGTACATCACTTCCTCGAACTGTGCCTTGAGCAGACCCGACTTGGATGTTTTCGACCTCCCTTGGATGCGGGGATCCGCGTGAACAGGACTCGCCACCAGCGCGCGTCAGGGCAAGTCCTATTCATGATCTCATTTCTATCCTTGAGCGGGCGTATCTCATGTGCTCGCAGGAGTGGCTGAAGAAGTCCACAGACGTCCTAAACGTCGCCAATGGAGTGGCTGGGTGTCCTAGCATGGAAGAGGTCCTATCTACGGCACCAATTTCAGGCGAATGCGGGCACAAGACCCGCGTCGCGTCCGGCAGGGCGTGCACGTAGGCGGCGTCGTAGACCGGGCCGCCCCAGACCGTCAGCAGCGCGCCGGCCTCGATGGTCTCGCGCGCGAAGATGCCTCGCTGGCCGTCGGGGCGCGTGCGCGCCTCGAGCTTCGAAGACAGCCAGTGCACGACTCAGTCGCGTCCGAGCTTCAGCAGCACCTCGCGGACGACCTTGGCGGCCAGTACGCTGGAGATCCCTGAGGGATCCAGCTCGGGCGCCAGCTCGACCGCGTCGGCGGCGACCATGCGGAAGCCGTCGAGGGCGTCGAGGATCCGCTCGAAGCAGTGCCAGTCGATGCCGCCCGGCTCGGGCGTCCCGGTGCCGGAGAAGCAGGCCGGGTCGAAGATGTCCAGGTCGATGGTCAGGTAGACCGGGCGGCCCTCGAAGCGCCGCAGCGCCGCCTTCAGCGCGTCGCCGTCAGGGCGCACGTAGCGGTCGGCCGCGCGCATGGCCTCCCACTCGTCGCGCGGACCCGAGCGGATGCCGACCTGCAGCACCGCGTCCGGCCCCACCACGTCGATGCAGCGCGCGATGGCGCTGGCGTGGCTGAACTTCTCGCCCAGGTACTCGGCCCGCAAATCCGCGTGAGCGTCGAACTGGACGATGACGAGGTCCGGGTGCTTCTCGAACACCGCCCGAACGGCTCCCGCCGTCCACGAGTGGTCCCCGCCGAGCAAGAAGGGCTTCGTGCCGCCCGCCAAGATCTCGGTCGTGGCTTTGTACACCGAGGCGACGACGCGCTCGGGGTTCGAGCTTCCGACCTCGAGGTTGCCCCAATCGGAGACCTCGAAGTCCGTGTAGTCGCGGTCCTGGCGCGGCGAATAGGTCTCGAGCGCCACGCTGACGCGGCGAATCGCGTCGGGCCCGAAGCGGGCGCCGGCGCGATACGAGGCGGTGCCATCGAACGGCACGCCGAGGAGCGCGACGTGCGCGCCCTCGACGTCCCGCGACGTCTCCAAAAAGCACGGCCCGCTCAAGTCGCGCCGTGCTTTTTCCTGACCAGCGATGCCCAACTACCGAGCCTCGAGCGCTCGAACGACCATGTTCGGCACCGAGAAGGCGCCGCGCTGAATCTGGCCGTTGTAGTACTGCGACGTCGCCTCAGCCCGCTTGACGCGCTCGGCGATGGGCTGCTCGGGCCGGGCCGAGCCCGACGTCGCCCAGACCCAGCTCCACGCGCCGCCGGGGTAGATCCCGACGGGCCCGTAGTAAGGCGCGACGTGGCTGAACACCTGGCTCATCGTGCGGATGAGGCCCACGTGTTCCGCCTGCTGCACGGTCGGCGAGCCGCCCTGCGTCACGACGACGCCCTCGGGCCCGACGGCGCGCGCGCACGCCTTGAAGAAGCGCTCCTCGAAGAGCACCGTCGCCGGACCAACCGGGTCGGAGCCGTCGATGAGCACGATGTCGTAGCTGCCGGGTGCCGCGTCCTCGACGAACTTGGCGCCGTCCACGAAGGCCACGTTCAAGCGCGGGTCGTTCCAGGCGGTGCCGATCGTCGGGAGGTACTCACGGCTGGCCGTGACCACCATCTCGTCGATCTCGATCATGTCGACGTGCTCGACCTCCGGGTGGCGCAAGACCTCCCGGACGGTGCCGCCGTCGCCGCCGCCGATGACCAACACGCGCTTGATCTGCTTGGCCGTCACCAGGGCCGGGTGCACGATCATCTCGTGATACGTGCACTCGTCCTTCTCCGCCGTCATCCACAGTCGATCGAGCAAGAGCGCTCGCCCGAGCGCCGGGCTGTCGATGATGGTGACCTGCTGAAACGGGCTGGGCTTATCGAAGAGAATCCGCGAGGCAAGAACGCCGAAGCGCATCTTGCCGTCGCTGACCTCGTCGACCCACTCGGCTTCCGCCGTGTGGCCGCTCACGCCTTCTCGCCCCAGAGCACCAGGCCCGCGAAGGCGCACCCGACGTTCTCGACGACGTGCTCCGCGCCCTTGACGACGATCTCTTTGATCGCCCGCCCGCGGTGCTCCATGCCGGCCACGCACATCATGCGGACCTTGGCGGCGGAGCTCTCGAGCGGCTCTTCGCCATGGTACTCCATGATGAGACCGGGGAACTCGGGGTTCTCCGGGATCGCCACGGCCACGACGGCAGAGATGATCTGGCCCGGCTTGTCCGAGGTCATCTCGGCGTAAGCGATGGGGACCAGGGCTCCCGGGGGAAGGGGGCGGGGCTCGATGAGCACCGTCTTCGGCGGGAGGATCGAGCTCATGCGCACGAGGTTGGTGTCGCCCACGCCTGCCGAGAGCAGCGCGTGGTCGAAGGCGTTGAGGGTCGTCGGACCCTCGCCGGAACCACCGACCATGAACCAGCGCGTCGGATCCGGCAGCAGCGTAGCGCGACCCCAGCGGGCCGAGCCTTGCGTGGACTGCCAGTTCCCGCGGACGGCCCGCATCGGTTCATCGCCTTGGCCGCGATGCACGAGCATCAGCTCGCCATCCTGGGCTTTCAGTCCTTCACCGAGGACCTCATGCGCCAACGTCGGATCGCAGTCACCGCACGTGTAGAAGTCGATCGCGGCGTAGCCCGATTCGGGCCACGTGTGGATCGACAAGTGCGATTCCTGAATCACCACGACACCGCTCACGCCCTGGGGCGCAAAACGATGGAACACTGTCCGGACGATGTGAGCGCCGGTGGCGAGCACCGCGCGTCTCATCAGGGCCTCGAGAGCCTCCTGATCATCCAGAATGCCAGCATCACAACCGCGGTACTCCGCCAACACGTGGCGCCCGTAGGTCCCTTCGTACACCAGATTCACCTCGCAACGGACCGCCGACAAATCGACGGGCAACGCAACTGATGAAACCCATCTCCACCGCGCAGGACCTGTTCTGCCACGGCACGTTTGGGCGGCGCGCAAGCTAGCGCCCGGGCCCCCCAGGGTCAAAGCGAAAATCATCATGCCGGGTGGACAATCCTAGGGCCTGACTCGCTTTGCTAGATATTGCGGCCCCCACGGGCCCCTGGGGGTTCGCGAAAAAGTGCGTTTTCCTCCCGACAGTTAGGTCGGCCGGCAGCCGGGATCTGGGCGCGACGACCCCGAATTGTCGCGGGAGTCTAGCGATTACCAGCACTTGGCGCGTCGACGTGCTGCGATCGCGGACCGGGGGAGCTTCAGGGCCGCGGCGGGCGGGTGTCGAGGGGGCGCTCGAGGCCCACGAGCCGCCATGTGCCGTCGTCGAGTCGGACCAAGTGCGCGCGGGTCGGGAAGGCCGGTGAGCTGCCGGCGTCCTGGGTCGTCGCGGTGAGGTCGAGCACGAAATACCCAGGTTTTGTCGGGGTGTTCTGAGGCGTCGATGGAAGCTGGACGCAGACGCCGGGCGGGCTGTCGTGCTCCGGGTCGGCCAGGGCGTGCACGGCGGGCCAGGGGCGGGCCGCCGCGCGAGCGTCCAGGTCGTAGGCGAGGGCCGCGTAGGTGCGGAGGGTGTGCAGGCGCATCCCGGAGAGGACCAGTGGGTCCTCGAAGCACAGGGTGGCGCCCTCGGCGTCTTGCTGGAGGACCGGGCGGTCCAGGGGGGAGACGCGGGTGAGGTAGCGCTCCAGGACCTTGCGCAGGCGGGCCTCGAGCGTGTCGACCACCCAGGTCTCCCAGGTCGGCTCGGTCAGTCGCCCTTCGCGCACCGCGGCCTCGAGATCGGCGCGGGTGAAGCGGGCCATCTTGCGCGCCATCCAGGCGCCGTCACGCTCGCTCATACGAAGGAAGGCGGGGTTGGGATAGCCGGGCTTCCAGCGCTCGGCGTCGAAGTGCTCGGCGTCGAAGTAGCCGAAGACACCGCCGCGTTCAGGCGGCAGGCGGCGCAGCTCCCACGGCCGCTTCTGGGTGCCGAAGGTGAAGAAGTCCCGGGCGAGCCAGTTGAAGTCGAAGTAGTGCGAGCTGCCGAGGCGCTGCGACATGCCCGCGATGTCCCAGAGGCTGCCGAGGGTGTCGCCGAAGTCCAGGTAGTAGTGGCGGACGTAGCCGGCGCCGTCTTCGCCCCCGGTCTCGATCCAGACGTCGAGGGTGTTCTGCTCGCGCGCGTCGAAGTGATTGAGCCAGGCGGCCATCAGCTTCGCGCCGCGCAGCTCGCGCCGGTCGTCGTGCTCGACCACGTCGTTGGGGTCGTCCTTGCGGGTATCCTCGTATCGGAATGGGCCGATGGGGCGGCCGGGGAGGAAGAGGCTGGCCGCCGCCCGGTAGCGGCCGTCGGGCTGGGCGCCTGCGCGGTCGAGGGCCTGGTCGATCAGCGCGCGGGTGAGTGGGATCTCGTGGCCCTGCTCGTCCTCGGCGGTCGAGCCCTCGCCGATGGTGAGGGTCGCGGCGTCGAAGTAGACGACGCGGTTGCACGGCGCGTTGAAGCCGGCTGCCCAGTAGAGGCGCGAGCCGATGACGTCGGCGGCCGTCGCGCGCTGCGGCTGGTTGACGCTGTCGAACTTGAGCAGGTAGCGGTTGCCGTCGTTGCCGCGGATGATGAAGCCGGGGTTGGCGCCGTTGGGTTTGGCGCCGGTGACGGTCCAGGCGACCGTCGGGTCCAGGGGCGGCGTCTCGCAGGCTCCGGAGCCGACCGCGTCCGCGTCGAGGTCGACGGCGCCCTTGCGGTTCTGGTACCAGCTCGAGTCCGGCACCTCGTCGAGGGCGTTGACGTTGACCGACTCACCGGCCGGGTCCACGGCGAAGAAGCGGGCGATGGGGCGCAGGAGGATCTGGTCGCCGCCGTCCCCGTAAAAGCCTGAGAAATAGTCGGCCGGGCGGGGGGTGAAGGGCTGGGTGTCGGGGTCGACGGTGAGGGGATCGGCCAGGGGGAATCGGCGCAGCCCGTCGGCGCAGCCCGCGCAGAGCAGGCTGATGGCCACCGCGAGCGCTCCGCGGCGCGAGAAGCCCGAGACCTTGAGGTTAGAAGCCACCGGTGGTCCCCAGGACGAAGCGGACGGAGTCGACGGCGAAGCGGTCGCCCAGGCGTGTCGAGCCCAGCGCCAGCATCAGCGTAAACGGGATGTCGCCCGACGAGGCGGCGCGCATCCCGACGCCTGCCGACATGCGCAGGTCGCCCAGGTTGACGCCGTCGAAGTGCTTGCTGAACACGTTGCCCACGGCCAGATGGACCGTGCCGTCGACGAAGAGCCACACGGGCCAGCGGTACTCGAGCTTCAGCGCGCCGAAGCTCCGTCCCAGCAGGTGGCCGGGCGCGAAGCCGACCAGCGGACCGTCGCTGGAGGCGTCGATGAGCTCGGTGAAGGGGACCTCGCCGCCGAGCGGGTCGACGAAGAGCGCGGTCGCCTGGAGGCTGAGGATTCGGTAGTGGCCGGCGACGTCGACGTGGCCCGCGATCGAGCCGCCGTACTCGACCCAACTCAGGCTGCCGCTGCCCGCGCGCCGGAGGTCGAGGCCGATGGTCGTGTAGGGGCTGAACTCGACGCCGCCGCCGGGC
>JAWKRR010000056.1:0-47049 GCA_041389525.1 Myxococcota bacterium
TGGACTCGGCGAGCAGCACGCCGTCGCCGCCCTCGCCGCTGTCGACGCGGACGACGACCGGGAAGCCGCCCAGCCACTCGACGGCGTCGGTCAGGAACTCGGCGTCGGCGCGCTCCAGGCGGAGGGTGCGCGGGGTGGGCAGGCCGGCGCGGGCGAAGGCCGTCCACTGCTCGACGTGCAGGGCGAAGGGGCCGGCCGGGCTGGCGTAGACCGTGGCGACGCCGGGGCGCCAGAGCTGGCGTTCGGCGCGGAAGGCGGCGGTCGAGGTGGCCGGGCGGAAGAGGAGTGAGCCGGGGTCCAGCGGGGGGACGCGCGGGTCTAGCGACGCGGCGTGGACCTCGCGGTAGCCGACGCGGGCGGCGGCGGCGGCGCGGCGGAGGCTGTCGAGGGTGGAGGCCGGCAGGCCGTGCTCGGTGATGACGGTCAGGTCGCCGCGCAGGGGCTCCGGCCGCGGCAGCTCCAGGACCAGCGGGCGCGGGCTCGCGGGCGGGGCGGCGGCCGCAGACTCCCAGGCGGTCGCGAGATCATTGGCCGAGGCGTAGACGAACCACGCGAGGGTCACGCGCTCGCCGCCTCGGATCGGCGCGATGGCGTGGGTGGCGGCTTCGTCGGGCGTCCCATCGGCGCGCACGTTGAACCAGAGCGAGACACGGCCGGGCGCCGGGGCGATGGAGAGGCTGGGGTCGGCCTTGGGGAAGCGCGTCGCGCCGCCCTCGCAGTCGGACAGGTAGACGATGGCCGTCGCGACCAGCGTCGCCTCGCCGTGCGTGTAGGTGTCCAGGTGCAGCGGGTGGAAGTCCCCGCGCCCGGCGTGGCGCACGCGCAGGGTCTGGCCCAGGGCGTTGGGGACGCCGACGAGCGCGGTCAGGCGCGCGGTGAGCTCGCCCAGCGCCGGGTCGGACGCGACCGGCACCTCGCCAGCCACGCCGTGCTCGTCGCGTTCTAGCGCCACGTCCAGCGCGCCAAGCCGCTGTAGCGAGACCGCCGCACGCAGCCGCGCGCTCAGCGACGCGTCAAGCTGCCCGTCCAGCACGCGCAAAAGCGGGCGGGAACGCTCGTGCACCACGCTCGTCCCAGCCCGCCCCTCGTCGTTCACCGCGCCCCCATCGTCGGCACTCACCCGGCCGCTCAGAAGCCGCCGCCGTCAGCGCCCACGCTGTAGGTCTCATCGCCCACGCCAAGCCGCACTTGCGCCCGCTGGTGCGTCGGCTTTCCGGTCGCCGGATCGAACCCCACGTTCTCCGTGACGCTCTCGAGCACCGTGCCGACCGCCGCGAACTCGCCCTCGGTACCCCACTGCAGCCCAAAGGTCGCGCCGCTCTTCTGGCCCTCGCGGAACGCGCGATCCAGTAGCTGAATGTTGCCGCCTTCCACCGACAGCGTGCTGCCGGACTCGATGATCAGCGTGAGCGTGCAGAGCTTCTCGTCCCCATCCATCACGATGTCGCTCAGCTCGACCAGGCCCTCGAAGACCTCGCCGCTCGGCAGGTCGACGAAGACCGCGCTCGGCCCGACGCCGAAACGCCGCTGCGCGCTCGTCGCCTTCATCTTGCTCTCGCGAACCGAGTCGCCGCCCGGCTGCAGCTTCTTGGCCTTCAGCGCGCTCTCTTGCTGGTACGAGGTCTGCTTGGCGTCCTGCTCCTTCTTGAACTTGGTCTGGCTCTCGGTGCTGTCCTTGCCGGCCTTTACGGCCTGCTCGAGCTTGAGCTTCAGCCGCGCGGCCTCCTCGTCGAGCTGCTGCTTCTCCTTCGACTCACCGGCCAGCTCCTTGAGGTGGCCCTTCACCTCGGTTTTCGCCGCCATCTCACCATGGCGGAAGGCCACGTCGTCCTGACAGACCTCGGCGGCCGCCGCCCTCGCGGTCCCAGCGCGCGCCAGCACCGGAGCCACCACCGCCGCCGCCGCCGCGCCGAACGCGAAGCGCTGGAAGAGCCCGCGCCGGTCCACGCCGTCGGTCGGCGGCGCCAAGCGGCCCTCGACGAGACCCGCCTCGCTCAGCTGGTCCAGCAGCGCGAACACGCGCTCCCGACCCGCCCCCGGCTCGACCTTCGCCAGCTCGACCTGCAGCGCCGCCGCGTCGCGCTGCCCATCGGCGGCAAACCAGACGGCCGCGGCCGCCGCGCTCAGGGTGTGGGGGGTGCCATCGGCGGCGCAAACCACGGGCGCGCCTTCGCCGGACACGAGCCGGCCCAGGCGAGTCACTGACTTCTGCATGCTGTGCTCCACGATCGGGCTAGGAGTTGAGTCTGGGGGATCGGCGAGGTCGCGGCTCTATGCGCCGCCGTACAGCTCGGTCTGGGCGCACAGGTGATAGGTGCCGCTGCGCGGCTTCCCGGTCGCCGCGTCGAAGCCCACGATCTCGCGCCGACCGTCCACGACCGTGCCAAGGGCGGCGAACTCGCCCTCGGTCCCCCACTGAAAGCCCAGCGCGGCACCGCTCTTCTTCGCGTCGAGCACCGCCTTCTCGAAGACCTCCAGGTTGCCGCCGCTGACGCTGAGGCCCGACTCGATGAACGTGAAGTAGACCTTGCAGCCCTTCTCGTCACCGCCCATGACCACGTCGCTAAGCTCGATGAGCCCCTCGAAGACCTCGCCGTTCGGCAGGTCGACAAACACCGCGCTGCGTCCCACGCCAAAGCGCCGCGAGCGAGTCACGTCCTTCGCCTTGCTCTCCTGCGCGGCATCGCCGCCGGGGGAGACCTTCTTGGCCTTCAGCTCTCGCTCCTGCTGGTAGGAGTCCTGCTTGGCCGTCTGCTCCTTCGAGATCTTCTTCTCGACGGCCGCGGTGTCCTTGCCGCTCTTGACCCGCTGCTCGAGGGTCTGCTTGAGCTCAGCCGCCTCTTCGTCGAGCTTCTGCTTCTCCTTCATCTCCCCGGCGAGCTCTTTGGCGAGCTGAACATGGGCCTTCTTCGCGGCCATCTCGCGGCCGTGAAACGCCATGTCGTCCAGGCAGATCTCGCTGGTCGCCGCCCGCGCCTTGCCGGCCTGCGCCAAGACCGGCGCCGCCACGACCGCAGCCGCTGCCCCAAACGCGAAGCGCCGGAACAGCCCACGGCGATCCAGTCCGTCGGTCGGCGGCGCCAGGCGGCCCTCGACGATCCCCTGCTCGCTCAGCTGATCGAGCAGCGAGAAGAGCCGCTCCTGAGTCGCCAGAGCCTCCACCGTGCGCAGCTCCGCCAGCAACGCCGCGGCGTCGCGCTCGCCGTCCGCGGCGAACCAGACCGCCGCCGCGGCAGCGTCCAGCGTGTGAACGGTCGAGTCGGTGGCGCGAACGGCGGGCTTCCCCGTCGGGCTGACGAGCTGTCCAGAGCGGCGAACCAAGTGCTGCATTGCGTGCTCCTAGTGTGCGAATCCGAAGACCGGGACCGGCTATCCCCCGATTGGCCTGCCCGCGGTTTGGAATGTGGCGGTGAGTATGGAGATGCGGATGTGAGAATGGAACCTTACAAATTCTTACGGCTGTATCTGAGGCGGCATCGGCTCGGCGGACTCAGCCTGGGCCAACAGGAACGCCACCAGCGCGCCCGAGACGTCCGCGGCGCCGAAGGACTCGCCCTGGGGGAAGTAGCAGGGGAAGTTGGCCTCCAGCACGTAGAGGCGGCCCGACGGATGGGCCAGGACGTCCACGCCGGCGAAGTGGGTCCCGGCGACGGCGGTGGCGCGCACGGCGAGCTCGGCCATCTCGGGCGTGGGCGTCAGGCCGTAGTCAGCGCGCTGACCCGAGGGCTCGCTGCGGAAGTCGCCCTCGCGCGTGGGGTTGCGGTACGCCGTGACCACGCGGTCGCCGACCACGATGAGGCGCCAGTGCATCGCGTCGGGGACGAACGCGGCGAGGCGCCCGGCGAGGCCCTGGGACACGAAGAGATCGGCGAGGCCACGCAGCGCCCGCATGGACTCGGCCAGGACCACGCCCTCGCCGCCCTCGCCGCTGTCGACCCGCACGACGACCGGAAATCCGCCCAGCCACTCGACGACCTCTTCCAGGAACTGCGCGTCGGCGCTGGCCAAGCGGATCGTGCGCGGGGTCGGGAGGTCGGCGCGCGAGAAGGCCGACCACTGCTCGACGTGCAGCGCGTAGGGGCCGGCTGGGGACGCGTAGAACGTGGCGACACCGGGCCGCCAAAGCTGACGCTCCGCGCGGAAGGCCGAGTGCGCCGTCGCCGGCCGAAAGAGCAGCGAGCCAGGCTCCAGCGGCGGCACCCGCGGGTCCAGGGTCGAGCCCAGCACCTCGCGGTAGCCGATCTCAGCCGATGCTGCGGCGCGGCGAAGGCTCAGCCGTGTCGAGTTCGGGAGGCTCTCGTCGATGACCACGGTGAGCACATTGCGATGCGAAACCTCGCCCGCCGTGCCCTCGCTCACCGCGCCCTCGTCCGGCCCCCCCGCGGCCGCCGCGTCGACCTGCTCGCCCTCGCCCATCGCGCCCCCACGCCCTCGTCAGCCGCCTGAAACGACCAGGCCGCGGCGTCGTCCACCGCGGCCTGATCCCGCAAACCTGCCCCCCACGCGTCAGGGGGCGCCTCCACGTCTAGTAGACGTCGAGCTTGCTGTTGGAGTGGACGACCGCCACGTGCGTCCAACGCCCGAGCCGCAGCGGCTTGCCGGTCTTCGCGTCCGTCGACAGCACCTCCAAACCGCCCCCGATGGGCGTGCCCTCGGCCTCGAACTCGCCCTCGGTCCCCCACTGCACCGCGATGGTGCCGCCGCTCTGCTGCATCTTCAGCATGGCGTTGTCGAAGACCTCGAGGTTTCCGCCGCTGACCGAGATGCTGCTGCCGGTGTCGATGAGCCGGAAGCTCAGCGTGCAGCCCTTCTCGTTCTCGTCCATGACGATGTCGCTCAGCTCCAGCGTGCCCTCGAAGGTCTGGTCGTCGGGCAGGTTCACGAACACGCCGCTCGGCCCCACGCCGAAGCGGAACTGCCGGCTGCGGGCCTTGAGGTGCTTCTCCTGCTTGACCGACTGCTGCACGCGGTCGCGGGTGCCCTTGTGGGCGGCCTCTTCCTTGTAGGAGTCCCGCTTGGCCTCCTGCTCCTTGGCGATCTTCTTCTCGACGCCCTCGGTGTCCTTGCCGCCCTTGTCGCGCTCCTCGGCCTTCACCTTGAGCTCCGCGGCCTTCTCGTCGAGCTTGATCTTCTGCTGCATCTCGTTGGCCAGGTCCTTCTCGACCCGGTCCAACCCCTTCTTCATCTGCTGCTCTTTGACGTGGAACGCCATGTCGTCGAGGCAGACCGCGTTGACCTCGGCCCGCGCGTCGCCGGCCTTCGCCAGCACGGGCGCCGCGACCACCGCCGCCGCCGCCCCGAACGCGAAGCGCCGGAACAGCCCACGACGGTCCAGCCCATCGGCAGGCGGCGCCAGGCGCCCCTCGAGGATGCCGGTCTCGCTCAGCTCGTCGAGCAGCGAAAACAGCCGCTCCAGCGTCGCCTGAGGCTCGACCGTCCGCAGCTCAGCCAGCAACGCGGCCCCATCGCGCACGCCGTCGGCGGCGAACCAGACCGCAGCCGAAGCCGCGCTCAGCGTGTGGACCGTGTCGTCATTGGCGCGAATGGCGGGCGTGCCCGTGCCACTCACGAGTTGGCCGGATCGACAGACAGACTTCTGCATCAGATACTCCTTGTGTAATTTCCGATAGTTAGGGCCGGCGATCCCCCGATTGGCGCGGCCTCGATTTCGGATATGCCAGGGAGTGTGCCCGAGATGGCGCGACGCGGGAACCCCCGACCGCCCGACGGCTGTCACCGAGGTCGGCTTGACAGGTTTCGACAGCCCACCGCGCCCGTGCGAACCTTCGGCCGGCCCCAGCGCCGCAGGAGTCGACCATGTTGCTACGTACGCTGCTCGCCGGACTCTGCCTCGCCGTCACGCTCCCCACCGACGCCCGCGCGGAGGTCCACGGCGGCGCCGACCTCGAGATGGGGTTCGCCCGCTGGGACGACGTGACAATCCTCGCGCCCCAGATCTCGGGCTGGCTTGGCATCAACCAGCGGGCGCGCGTCGAGGCCTCCTTCGGCTTCTCCCACGTCGACATCGACGGCGTGAAGCGGCTCGAGCTTGGCAACCCCTACCTGGGCGCCGCGTTCACGCTGCCGACGACGCGCGCGCGCTCCTTTGCCGGCCTCGGCGTGGCGCTGCCGGTGGCCTCGCTGCCCGATGAGTTCCGCGACTTGGTGCTGGGCTCGGCCGCGTTGGCCGGCGCTCTTCAGCTTCGCGCGCTCCGCGACAGCTGGCTGTGGTACCCGGACACCCTCACGGTCGTCGTCTCGGGCGGAGCCGCCAGCGCGGCGACCCAAGGCGGCTTCGAGGCGTCGATCTCGGGCGACGCGGCGGTCCTCATCGCCACCAAGACCGCGGACCGAGACAAGGCCGAGCTCGCGATTCAGCTGGTCGGCACGGGCGCCTACGTGATGAGCCGCGCCTTTCGCGCCGGGGTCGACCTGGTGGCCGTGTGGAGCCCCACCGAGGGCGACGACGACAACTTCCAACTGAGCGTGGAGCCCTTCGTCCGCGTCGGGTTCGGGGCTGTGAGCGCGCGGGTGGGCCTCACCCTGCCCATCGATGAGCCCCTGGGGCCGCCCTTCGACGAGAAGGCGGGCTGGGGCTTGCGCTTCGGCGTCGGGTTCGCCCTGTGAGACCGAGGGGTCTGCCCTTCGCTGCGGCCCTGGCCGCGCTCGTCGGGGTCACGGCGCTGCCGCCCGCCGCCCACGGCGCCGCTGCTGAAGGTCGCCGGGTCCTGCCACTGTGCCGCCGCGGTGGTGCGCCGCGCCTTCGCCGAGCCGCCGCCGGGGCTGCGCTTTGACGGCGCCGGGGACATCGCCCCGGAAGACCGCCACCGTGCGCCCGCGGTCGCGGCGCAGCCCTGCACGACGCTGCGCCTGAGCGACGGCGCCGCGTCCTCGGCGAGACGCCGCCGGTGGGGCCTCCTGGTGCGTGTCTCGGCGACGACGGGTTGCTCACCGAGGCCGAGCGCGCTGAGATTCGGTTGCGCTGCTGCTGGCCAACCGCTCCCTGCGGCTGCGGAGACACGATGACACCGGCGACCCGGGCGACGGCTCGGCACGCGGAGGCCGCTGGCGTGGTCAGCACCGCTCGCGAGTCTCTCCCCCACGCCGTCTGGGCGCAGCGCCGCTGTGGCCTGGTTGCTCGCCTTGGCGCTGTTGCTCGTGCCCTGCTGCCGGCACCGCTCGCGGCGCCGCGGCCTCTCGCGCGCCCTGCCCCGCCGCGCCGCGTGCGGCGCCTGCTCTTTGCTCGCGTCTAGTGGCTCGCTGCCCGCCGGCGCCGCTGCTGACGTTTGCCGCAGTGCACCACGACGCGCGGGTCCCCCTCTACGACGGCCTGCTGACCGCCCTTGCTCTTCTCGGCGGCGTGGTCGTCGCGAGCTGGCGAACCAGCCCGCGCAAGGCCTTCGCGCGCCGCGCTGTCGTCGCCGCGGCCGCGATGGCGTTGGGCCTCGGGCGTCGTCGAGTTGGTCGCCCGCCGCCTGCCGCCCCCGCCCCCGCTCCCCCGCCAGCGCCGCGACCCTCGTCTTCGACGCCCGACGAGGCGCCTGCAAGGCACTCTACCCCGACGCCTTCCCCGAGATCGGCCATTGTGCTGCACCTGCGAGGGCGACGGCAGGCCGCGCGTGCTGCACCTTGGCGACTCCATGGTGACATCCGCCAGCATCGGCGACGCCCTTTGCTCTTCCCCTGACCTGCTGGAGCAGCTCGACATCGACCCGCTCACCACATCGGCGGCGTCCCCGGCACCAGCACGGATCTCCAGCTCGCGGTCGCTCGCGTCCCTGCCTCGACCGCGCGCCGTTCTCCCAGGTGGTGCTTCACCTCTTCAGCGGCAACGATCATCGATCGAGCTGGACCGCGCTCATACCTGCACTTCTTGCGACGCCCCCGGTGCTCGACGAGGCCGCTGCCGCTTCCCCGAGCCGCGCGGCACCGCTGGGCCTCGTCCTCGTCCGCACGCCCGCGCCCTACCCCTGCGCGTGCTCGGCACCGGTCGTCGCCGCCGCGCTCGTCAGCGGCTTCTCAGCCTCACCCACAGCCTGGACGAGCCGATGGGCCTCGCGACCGAGGGCCAGCTTGGCACCGACGACCAGTGGCGACGCTTCGACGTCCTGCTGCTGCGCCTTCGCCGACGAGCTGGCCGCCCGCCACATCCTGCTCACTCCGTGACAGTGCCTTCCGGGCACCGCGTTCCTTGAGGCCGACGACCCGGCCAGCGTCCCCACCTTCGAGGCGCCACGACCGCATGGTCGCCATCCGCGCGCGGTCCTGGGCCTGACCACGTCGGCGTCCTTCGCCGAAGCCGTCCCCGCCGCGACGCCCGCAGCAAAGCGCTACTTCGCCGACACCACCGACTACGACGTCCACTTCAGCGCCGGAGGGGCACCGCCTCTACGCGCGCTGGCTCTTCGAGCGCTTGCCGCGGCCCGACTGACCGCCCGACTTGCGACCCGACTTGCGCGGGCGGACGGGCGCGGCGTCCAGGCTCTGGCGCACCAGCTCGAGATCGGGCCACAGCGCGCTCTCGTAGACCGCGCCGTCGGGCGCGATGAGGCGCGCCGCGTGCAGAAACGGGCGGATGAGGCCGTGGCGCGCGGCCATGAACCGGTTGGTCGCCGGGTCGCCGTAGCGCGTGTCGCCCAGCACCGGGTGCCCGATGGACGCCAGATGCTTGCGGATCTGGTGGGTGCGGCCCGTGCGCAGCTCGACCTCGAGCAGGCTGTGGGTGTTGACCGTGGCGATGCGGCGAAAGCGCGTCTCGGCGGTGAAGGTACGGCCGCGCTCGAGCAGCGGGGTCGCGATGGTGCCTTGGCCGCGCGTGCTGCCGCGGACCAGCGCCAGGTAGACCTTGGTGTAGCCGTCCAGCTCGGGCCGGGGGCCGTCGTCGGGGTTGAGCATGATGAGGCCGGAGGTCCCGACGTCCAGGCGGTGCAGCGCGCGCGGGTCCGGCATGGTCATCGCGGCGTGGCTGAGCAGCGAGCCGGGCCACTCCGGGTGAGGCGTGGTCGGGAGAAACGGTGGCTTCTCGACGACGGCGAGGCCGGGCTCGCGGTGCAGCACGTTCAGCGGCGCGGGCGGGCCGGGGCGCAGGGCGACGACGGTCTCGACGTGGCTGGTGTGGGGCATCAGGTCCAGCGGCGCGGCGGACGTGGCGACCAGGCCGTGGGTGGCCAGGATGGCGAGGTCGCGGGCGAGGGTCTGCGGGTCGCAGCTCACGTACAGGATGAGGCGGGCTGGCGCTTTGGCGATGGTGGCCAGGACCGTCGCGGCGAGGCCGGTGCGGGGCGGGTCGACGACGATGACCAGGGGGCGCGGGTCGGTGGACGCGGTGAGGCCGGCGAGGGCGTCCTCGGCGGTCGCGGCCAGCACGGTCAGGGGCAGGTCGCGGGCGGCGGCGGCGGCGCGGGCGGCGCGGGCGGCGGGGTCGAAGGTCTCGACGCAAGTGACCGCGGCGACCTGATCGGCCAGGGCCAAGCCGATGCTGCCGGTGCCGGCGTAGAGGTCGACGAGGTGGGCGGCGGCGGACTCGGCGGGGGCGAGGTGGGCGGCCAGCTCGGCCAGCAGCAGGCGGTGCAAGCGCTCGGTCTGCGAGGCGTGGGCTTGGGAAAAGGCGCCGGGCGGGAAGCGGGCGTCGGCCAGACCGATGCGGTCGGTGAGCACGGTGTCGCCGGTCAGGGCCTCGGGCATGCTGCCCAGGGTCGCCGGCGATTTCGGGCGGCGGTAGGACCACGCGACGCCGGCGGGCGGCGGGTCGGCGGTGGCGCTGAGCCAGGTCGCGAGGCCCTCGGCGTGGGCGCGGGCGGTCGTGTCGGCCTCGGCCTCGACGACCAGGGTCGGGACGATGGCGCCCGAGGCGGCGCAGCGCATGTCGATGGCGACGAGGCGCGCGCGGGACTCGGGCGGGCGCTGGCGCAGGGTCGCGGCCAGGCGAAGCGCCGACTCGGGCGCGACGAGGCAGTCCGGGGTGTCGACGACCGCGTGGGCGGCGCCGTACAGGCCGATCCGCTTGCCGTCGACGACCCACTTCACCCGCGTCCGGTAGCCCTCGCGCTGCTCGGCGCCCAGGGTCTCGGCGACCTGCAGCTCCGCCAGGGCCGGCCACACAGAGAGCGCCGAGACGACGCGGTCGCGCTTGGCCACGAGCTGGTCTGGGTAGGGGCGCTCCAGCCAGTCGCAGCCTGGGCAGGTCGGGCGGTGGCGACACGGCAGAGTCGGGCGCGGCGTCGGCTGTGGTCGCGTCAGGGCCGGTGGGGCCGGCGCTCACGAGTCCGCCCGGGCGGCCAAGAGGCCGGCGATTCGCCCGCGGTCGGCCTCGGCGAAGAGCACGCGGAGGCAGTCTGGCTCGTCGCTCCACGCCACGCACGCGTCGGCCAGCAGCGCGACGTAGACCGCCAGCGCGTCAGGCTCCAGCGCCGGCAGCCCGTCGTGGACACCGTGACCGCGCGCCCGTCCAGCCAGGACAGGTCCGCCAGCAGGTCCCACAGCGCGTCCCAGTTCCGCCCGAACCAGTCGGGGAAGGACAGCGCCCGCGCGTAAGCGTCGAAGAGCGCGTCGCGACCGGCGATCTCCGGCGACAGGCGCAGAGTCAGCGCGTGGGGCGCGGCCGCGGCGGCCGGCGTGTACTCGAAGGGGTCGCGCATCACGGGCCTCGTGGTCCGTGGAGGGGGATGAAGCTGCCGTAGTGGTCGGGCGTGTAGTACCACTCGCCGCCCTCACCGCGAACGATTCGTTGCGGGCCGGGGCCGCGCACGCCCTCGGTCGGGTGGACGTACTCGCGGTAGTAGCCGGCGGGGCGCTTGGGCAGGCGCTGCTCGCGGTTCTGGAAGACCGAGCCGTCGTTGCGCGAGGGGTAGCGGCGGCCCTCGACGATGCGGTCGATGGTGGGGCCGAGGTCCACGTCGCCGCGCCAGGGCCGCTCGCCGCGGGCCTCGATGGTGACGTTGGGGATGACGCGCTTGAGCTCGGCGACGGGCGTCGGGTGCTCCGGCGGGGGCCGCGGCGCGCGCTGGATGCTGGGCTTGCGCGAGGGCGGCGCCGTCACCGGAGCTTGCGCGGACGCCGACTCCGGCGCAGGCGGCGAGACCGGCGCGGGGGCGCCAGCAGAGGTCGGGCTGGCTTGACGTTCAGTCGCGCCGGCCGCGGGCGCTTGAGCGCCGGCCGCGCCCACCGAAACCCCAGGCGCCGCCTCGCTGTTTGAGCCCGGCGCCACCCCCGGCCGCGCGCTAAACCACGCCACCAAGAGCGCGATCACCAGCCCCGCGACCACCGCCCGCCAGTTCAGTCCGTGTTTTCCGCTCACGCCGTCACTCCGAGACATCCCCGCCCGAGATCGCTCGCTCGAGCGCCACCGTATCGATGTCGACCCGCTCGCCGCCGAGATAGGTCTGAATCGCGCTCACCAGCTGTGAAGCCGCCACGTCACTCCCCCAGTCTGCGGGGCCGCCCTCCGCGGCGCGCCACGTCGCTACTTGCCGGTAAAGCGCGCCTCGCGCCGCTCGACAAAGGACATCAGCCCCTCGCGCGCGTCCGCGGTCGCCATCAGCCGCCGCGCCTCGTCCTCGAGCCGCTGAGCCGCCGGCACCGCGCCCTCTTCGAGCGACGCCAGCGCCGAGGCCCGCGTCGCCTGCACCGCCAGCGGCGCCTGCGCGGCCACCCGCTCAGCAAGTGCCAGCGCCCGCGCCGTCAGCTCCGCGGCCGCCACGACCTCCTGCACCAGCCCAATCCGCAGCGCCTCCGCCGCGTCAAACCGGTCGCCGGTCAGCAGCCACCGCATCGCGTTCCCGTAGCCAGCCACCTGCGGCATCCGCAGCGTGGCCCCACCAAAGGGCATAATCCCCCGCTGCACTTCCATCTGCGCGAACCGAGTCCCCTCAGCCGCCACCCGAATCTCGCAAGCCAGCAAAAGCTCAATCCCGATGGTGATGCACCACCCCTGGACCCCGCAGACCACCGGCTTCGTCCGCCGCCGATCCCGCAAATCCAAAGGATCCACCGCGCCATCCGGAAAGAGCGACTCCCCGAGCCACCGCCGGCCCGACGTCGCTCAACTCCAACCCCGACGTGAAATGCTCACCCTCGCCCAGCAGCAGCAAGCACCGCAGCGAGTCGTCATCCTCAAAGCGCGTATACGCCTCCGACAACCCCCGCAGCATCGCCCGGTCAAAGGCGTTCATCTTCGCGCCCCGCAGCAGCGTCACCACCGCCACAGCCCCGCGAACCTCAAACCCAACCCGCCCCGCCGCATCACTCTGTGTGTTCGTGCTCATGCCCCGAGCCTGCCACGCCAAAGCCCCCCGCGCCATCCGAGACACGCGGCCGGTGGATTGACGACCGTCGCGCGCCGGGTTTACATTTTCAGAAGAATCACCACGGAACGTAAACAGGGAGCCGACGATGATCGGCGAGCGAATCAAGCGGGCGCGAACCGCCAGTGGCCTGTCGCAGCGGGCGCTGGCGGAGCGCGCCGAGCTCAGCGCGATGGCGATCTCGAAGTTTGAGCGTGACGAGCTGACTCCGACGTCGGAGACGCTGCTCCGCCTCGCGAAGGCCCTGGACACGCGCGTCGAGTTCTTCTTCCGCCCCGACTCCCCCGCGCTGGAGCGGACCGAGTATCGCAAGCGCTCATCACTCGGGAAAAAGCAGCTCGCGCGCGTCGAAGCGGACGTGGTCGAGCGGGTCGAGCGATTCCTCGAGGTCATCGCGCTCTTCCCCCAACCGCCAGTCGAGGCGTTCGCGGTGCCCCGCGCCGTCCCGGCCCGTGTCGAGACGCTCGACGCCATCGAGCAGGTCGCCGAGGCCGTGCGTGGCGCGTGGGGGCTGGGGCTCGACTCCATCGAGCACCTCGCGGAGACCCTTGAGACGCACGGCGTGCTGGTGGTGAGCACGGCGGCCGACGGCGACCAGAAGTTCGACGGCCTCGCGGCCACGGTCGCCGGATACCCGCTCATCGTGGTGGGCGCGCAGTGGCCCGGCGACCGCCAGCGCTTCACGATGGCGCACGAGCTGGGCCACCTCACCCTCGCAGGCCGCCTCGGCGAGGCCCTCGACGAAGAGAAGGCCTGCAACCGATTCGCCGGCGCCTTCCTCGCCCCTCGTGCCGCAGTGCTGAGCGAACTCGCAGGACAGCGCAGCTACATCTCGCCGGGCGAACTCGCGGCGTTGAAGAAAAAGTACGGCCTCAGCATGCTGGCCTGGGTCTTTCGAGCGTGCGACGTCGGGCGCATGAGTCGAGCCGCAGCCACGGACATGTTCCGGACCTTCAGTCGCCGCGGATGGCGCAAGCGGGAGCCAGGCGAGCCGGTGCCGCCAGAAGTCCCCAAGCTGTTCGAGCGTCTCGTCCTCCACGCCTTGGCAGAGGACATGATCTCCGCCTCCAAAGGCGCGGAGTTGTTGGGCGTCGCCCTCGGCGAGCTGCGGGACCGCATCGAACTCGAGAGCCGAAGTGTCGCTCCTCGTCAGTGACGCCAACATCTTCCTCGACTTTGAGGCCGGCGCGATGCTCGCGGAGCTGTTCGCCAGCGGCCACGATATCGGCACGCCGGATCTCTGGCCTGCACTTCTCACCAGACCTTCGAGCGAGAGCAAGGAGATGTAGGTGATTTCGGCGCGCGCGGACCGGAGGTGACCGAGACGTACCTTAGGTACGTCGCAGGGCGGCGGAGGGAGCACGCGTCGAAAGCGCCTGCATATCCGCCGCTCGCAGCCGGAGGGCGGTGAGCAGTGCAGGCGAGTTCTACGAAGAGCTGGCGGGACGTCACGCTCATCTGCTCGAGCACGGTCTCAAGCTGATTCCACTTGGCGAGCGGGCGATGCTGCGCGCGGTCGAGTTCGCCAGCCGCTACCGCCGGCCGAGCCGGCTCGACCTAGCCGCGTTGGCGGCCGCGGAACAACAAGGGTGCCCGCTGATCACCGGCGACAAGAACCTGCGCGCGGCCGCAGAGAGCGAGCGCATTGCGGTCTACGGCACCCTCTGGCTGATGGAGCGGCTCGTCATCACGCAGATCATCTCGGTCGCACAGGCGCGGGTGGCCTACGCCCGAATGAGAGATCTCGGGCGACGCCTCCCTTGGGACGAAGCCGAGTCGCGGCTGCGCTCGCTCTCGCGCTGACCCGCGACCCGCCGCAAACCGAGGCTGCCAGCGCCCACTCGAAATCTCGCGACGTCGCCGCTGACGGGCTACGTTACCGGGCATGTCTGATGCCTCCCGTACCGTCACCTGGAAACGCCGACTCGTGATTCTTCACGCGCTGTTGCTGCGCGGGACCATCACGACCTCCATGGCCGCGAAACACGCCGACTGCACGCGGCGTCAGGCGCTCGCTGACCTCAAGGCCCTCGGCGAGCATGGCATCCCGCTGTACACGGAGGGGGATGGGCGTGACGCGCGCTGGGCGGTCGATGAGGCGTGGCGCGAGGCCGGCATGGGCCTCGACCTGCCGACCCGCTTGGCGCTCCTCTTCGGCCGCGAGCTGGTGTCGGGCATCATGCACGAAACCCGCTTCTCCCATGCCTTCGAGACCCTCGAGAGCACCCTGGCCAGCCTGAGCCCCCAGCTGGATCCCCTGACCAAGGACCTCGACCGCCGCTTCCACGTCGTCCACGAGCCCGACAAGGACTACAGAAAACACGGCGACACCCTCGAGACGCTAGTCGCCGCCATCCTCGCCAACCACCGCGTGGCCCTGACCTATCAGAAGCGCTCGGGCGAGCTTCGCACCTACGCCGCGGCGGCCCCCTATTCGCTCCTCCTATATAAGAGGACCGTCTACCTGGTCGTCGAGTCCCGGGGCACCGTGCGTACGCTGCCTGTCGAGGGTTTCACCGAGGTCACCGCGCTACCCGAAGCGACCTTCGACTACCCCCCAGCATCCGAGTACTCGCCGCAGTCGCATCTCGCCGGCGTCTTCGGCCCATCCGCCACGAGGAACCTCCGGCGACTGTCCGGATGCGCTTCCACCGAGACGTCGCCCTGCTGGTCACGCCCCGCTGGCATACCAGCCAGCCGTTCACCCTGACCGACGACGGCGGCTGCGGCTTCGGCCATGCACGTCACCGGCATCGAGCTAGTCGCTTCGCCCTGAGCTGGGGCAACAAAGTCGAGGTCCTCGAGCCCGCCTGGCTACGAGCCAGTCGCCGCCGAGCTACGCGGCGCCTTGGCTCAGTACGACGCGGTCCCATCCGATTGAGCGAGCGCCTAACGTCGCTGGGCAGCGCGGCTCCCCGCCAGAGACCGCGAGCCCGGAGAGCCACGACGAGCGCCTAGCTCACCAGTCCAGTCCCCGCGCCATCGCTGCGTGGCGTTGCCATCCCGTCGCGACAAATGGACTCGGCCATCCCGGGGATCTGCGCCAGGTGCGTCTCTTGAACGGCGCGCCAATCCTCCTCGCTGACCAAGACGGCGCGTTGCAGCGCTTCCCGGTGATGAGGACTGCTGATGGCTCGCCGCCACTTCGTCGAGCAGGCGGTAGATCTGCTTGCGCGCATGGCTGGCCGTCATCTTCAACACGTGGCGCCTACTCCCTGACCGTGTGGAGGCGGCGCTTCCCGCGGAATGGCGGAACACGCCCACCTTCAAAGCGGGTCTTCCCGAGCAGAATGGGACCTGAGATTGCGCAACCTCGAAGCTGAGCCTCAGTTGACCCCTCAAGGCCAGCCAACGCCTTTTGGCGCTTAAGACTTCGATCCGGAACAGGAAGGCCGTTTCATGATGCGGCTACATCTGTGGCCACCGCGTCGTGGCCGGTCACCCGCTTAGCGTGCCTATTCACGGCGGGCGTCGCGCTGACCCATTCCCGCGCTGACGCAAGGAAGGGATCGGCCTCGCACCGACGAGGCCGCGCCGCACGTCGAGCAAGCCGCTCGTTCCGGCGCGAAGTTCGCTCAGTTCGGCATAGCAGCCTCCAACGTGCGCAGGTGTTCCGCGTCCCGCTTGCCCGGTGTGCCGGTGACGCGCGTGCGGCGCGATGATGTACAGACGGTAGCGCCTGGGCATCGACGAAGTAGGCGAGATGATTATCCTGCGCTTCGGGCGAGCCATCGGCCGCATGGCCTGAGAAGTAGCTCGGAGCTTCCGGACGGTCACCCATGCCCGCTGGACTCGCGCCATGACCGCGCGACGCATAGCCCGGGCGATTTCGTGCGGTTGGGGCCTTCAGTGACACCTGAGAGGATGTCGAGCCGCATACACGCCTTCCAAGCCCTTGCTCGGCACCATCAATCCAAGTCCGAGAAAGCGCCCGTCGCCGATGACGAGGCCTCGGTACTGTACGGTCGAAGGTGACTTCGACGTGCCAGAGTTGCCCTTCGCGAATCGCGTACCGGTAGCGAACGCCCGGCCCGCATCCCGGCCCTCGAACGGTTCCTCCCGCTGAACGCACGGATTCCGCAGCCACTCCTATCTCCTGCGTGACGCAGCCTGGATCACCGTTTTCGACCGGGCGCGAGCTCCCAGGACGCGCTCGCAGACGCTCTTCTGGCCTCCGCACTTCGTCGCTCCGGCGCGATTCGACGCTTGGCCACTACGGCAGCGCTGCGGGCGTCACCGTACGCCACGTTCGGACCCCTCCGCGTCGGTCACGCCGAAGTGCCAGCATCGCGGTAGTTCATCCGCTCGCGTCGAGCACTCGCTCCGACCCGTCCGGGGCCCTAATACGGAGCCCCGGAGAAGGCCCAAAGACGTCTGCGGTGCGCAGGTTGCAGCCCGAGGGTATCTCCACCAGCACCCGGCGGAGACGCCGGTCCAGTCCCACAGAAGGCAACGGAATCAGCCGGACCTGCAACTCGCAGCGTCGCCGGCAACCCGGCCACGCCCCACCAACGCGTCGATGAGCCCGTCGGCCCCGCCGAACCTTTTGCTAGGCGTTCGGCCGCCGCATCCCGCACCAGTACGGCCGCCTGAGAGGCCAGTTCGAGCGGCCACGGCGCGAATTGCGTCAATTTGGATGCAGCGAATGTCGAACAGCGCGTGGCTCGGCGGCGCGTCGTACCGCACCTGCACGAGATGTGGTTTCGGCGCCTGGCTGAAACGCCTGGCCGTGTCCGCCCTCGTTCACATCTTGAATCCGTCGGGTGCTCGCGTCGAAGCGGAGCGCGAGGCTCTCCAGCGTGCCCTGAGTTGGACATTGCAGCACGAGGCCGTCGCCTCGACTGCCGCCGCGTCCCGGTCGATGCACGCGGCCGCTGGCTAGCTTGGCTTTGCAGCCCACCCGAGTCGATGCAAGCAGCGTCGCCCAGGCCATGTCGACAAGCCCTCGCGACCGAAGCTGATACAGGCCATGAGCGCCTGATGATCTGTGCGGCGCTCGCGAGATCCTGCTCGAGTCGTGGCGAACTCCCACGCGTACAGGAATGGCGTGACCCCGCGAAGAGATGCGGATGTACTGGCTTCCCCGTGCGGATATGGGCAACCTCGAAGGAATCCCGCCCCGCGCATCGAGATCATTGTTCGGCACCCAGTGCGACATTCGCTGCCCGCGCACCGCGACCGGCGCACCTAATGACGGGGTCTCTCTTCGAGCCACGCCAATCCGTTGCTGGCGCTGTCGTCCAGTTCTGCGCCGACCGCGCCCGCAGCCACTAGCGCCTGGAACACGCGAGCGGGTGGCGGCCACTGGGGAGTCCGTGGTAGCGGCTGTGGAGCGAACCTCAAGCACCAGCCATTGCAGATCCAGTGAACCACTTCAGCCTTGCCTTTCTTGTTCTTCGCTTCCAAGGCGTCCGCTTTGGCCAGGTCCTTATCGAACGCGACCACAGTCGTCTCCGACGCCGAACGCCCTAGCGGCCCGCCGCGCATAGTCCAGCAGCAGGCCACCGTCGAAGGACTCCTCCACACGCTGGCCGCTGCTCTACGGCGTGCCAGAGGGTGGGGGCGTCGACATCGGGAACCAGGATGCAGCCCTGTCGCAAGAACGGCTCGATGGGTTCGGTCGCGGCGAGCAGCGAAAGGCCCAGGACATAGCGTCTTAGCAGGTCGCCCTGGGCGCCATCGAGTCGCCTGAGGGCGATCAGGTTCACAGTCACGTCACGTCGGATGGGGCCGCGCGCTACCACGCCGCCGTGGCTTCCCGTAGCGGGCACATGCATCGAACTGGCGCTGCGCAAGCGGGCTCTCCTTCTTCCCTTCCGCCTTCTCCTTTTCCTCCTCGCTGAAGACGTCCAGCGCCGCGTAGTCGAGCGGTGGGTTGTACTGGCGGAACGGGTCAGCGGATCCACATCCCAGGCGATGACGGACTGCACGATACGGGGCACTTGGCCGCCGTGCCGCGAGAGTCCCAGAATCTTCAAACACCAGCGAGGTCGGCGCTTCGCGATCTGCGTCGTCGTTTTTGCTGAGAAGCTGACGGAACGCGGCCTCAGTCGGGATTCGCAGACTCGTGGAGCACCACATCCCCGAGGCGATGCCCAACCTCCAGCAGCGAGACCTCCATCTGGCTCTCCGCATCCTTCCCGACGCGGATCTCGACCTGGGGCACCAACTCTGCGAAGGGCGGGTGACGAAACATCGGCTCCATGCGGTTTGCCTGAGAGCCGACACTGTCGAGGACGACCCTTGTGCCATCCGAGAGCCGGTCGATGCTGTAGGGCTCGTCGTTACAAAAGTCGGCGGGAGAATACCCCGCCGTCGTTCTCGACCGGCTGCAGCTGCTGCGCCAAGTGCAGCGCGATGGGCCCTTGACGGTCCGAAGCCCAGGTGTCGAGCACATCGTTCGTGAGTTTCCAGCGTGGTCATGCAGCAGTCTCCTCGTTGGCAAAAGTGACGACCTTGTTCTTTCCAGACAGGTCGAGAAATGCGTAAGCCGGCCCCTGCGACGAGCACGCGCGAGCGGTACCGGCACCGGACCTCGCCAAATCGCGTAGCGGACCTTCCTGGTCTCGAATTCGTTCGACGCGCGGTACCCAGCCTGATGGAACAGAGCAGCTCGACCAGCGGTGATGCCAGCAGCTTGATGGTGTCGTGATTGTTGGGTGAAAAAGCCCACGTCCAGGGCGGTCCAGCCACCCCGGGATCGAAGTTGAAGCTGCCTCCCATGGCGACGAGCGCATCGAAGGTCCGCCAGACCATCGCGCCGCTCATGCCACAGCGAAGCCACGCCTGCCTGATGGCCCGTTCTTTGTCCGTCGCTCCACCCCGCGAAGCATCGTCGTTGCTATGCCGAACGCGTCCCGCGGCCCCGCGTAGAGCTTGAACTTGTTCCTGCGCGATCCATCACACCAGTGCGTGATTTCGGAGTGGGTTCCGTCGGGGTCGGTCAGGCGGATGGGCAACATGCTCCAATCGGCTCGCCTGCAGGAAGTCTTCCGAAACGCGCGGTGGAGCCGCGCCAGGTCCCTGGAAGCGTCCTCGCCCTGTGCCGCGTTGCCGCGCAGCCCGCTAGGATTTCTTCTCCTTCACGGGGTCGATAGCCATCTGGCGCGAAACTGCCGATTTCGGCGTTCCCAAGGAAGTCCATTACGACCTCGAACAGGTTGTCAGGCCCCGGCCCTGAGAGGTGAATAGCCGGCCTGATCGCCCCAGTCGAAGCCAGCTCCACCGCCGACCGGCACCCCTGCCACGATGAAACTGGCGCGTTGGCGATCACGGGGTTGAACACGTCCACCGGGATCGAGGCGGCACCAGTCGAGGTCTTCCTGGGCTGCGGCGGACGCGCCGTTGTCCCGCGAGGGCTTGCGCGTCGGCCGTTCGCAGCAGCGCCTCCCACCATGCCAGTCCCCACGGTCCCCACGCCCTCTGCAGACGAATGAGTGCAGTGCCACCTCACGCGCCGCTCCGCAGGTTTGCCGGTGGAGCATCAGCCCCATTGGCCGCGATGAACGGACGAGCGAATCCGTGGTGAGCAGCTACTAGATGCTGGACGGCTTCGTGATCGGCGGTCGAGAGCGAGACAAATTCCTCGTCCTGAGCGACAAGCGGCAGCGAGCTGAATTCCTGTGTCGGTACCATCGAGCAGCTCTGATCGATGCCGGCGCCAGTCTTTGCGTAGATTCCGTCACGCAGCGGAAGGCGCGCGCCAGACGTCTGCGCGCTTGCCGGCGTCGTGGAGGCGCGCCGCCAGAGTCAGGACGGTGCTCTCGCGCCGATTGAGGCCCACTCGGTGCGCGACCCTTCGCCACGCGCAGTTATCCATGCGGATGTTCATCTAGAAGTTGTCAATGTCCGGTGCTCGCCGCCGCTCCGCCGTTCACCGGGACAGGGTGACGGCCTTCCACTTGTAGACGACCAGCGACCGCAAGACTCCACCCCCGCTGCCTTCGCTCCAGGGCGCACTCAAATCGCGGGTACCACGACTGCGACTTCAGGCCGGACTCAGTGGCGTCCTCAACAGCGACACGAAATGCGACCGCCGGCCGCTCGCGGTCACTCGACGGCGCCGCCGCGACCCAGGCTGTCATTGTCATCCGCCGAGCGTCGCGGGCTCGGCGCTCGTCCAGCATTCCGCCACCGATTCGCGAGTCCACGACTAGACGACCGTCGATAGCTCGCGGCTGAGGGTCTTCTTGGCGCCTGGCTCCTGCCATCCTCCACAAGATTCGCCAGCGTCCAGGTCCGGCGCCACCTCATTCGCGCGGTTGAGCGAGATGACGCGCTGTCGCCCTCTCTCTGCCTTGGTCGGAGGCCGCACCTGGGAGGAAGCCGCGCCCCGCTGATCTCTGAGGTGCTCGGCTGCTTCGCCTTCGTCTCACTGAGCAGCTTCACCGCGCGTCCCAGAAGCTACTTCATGACCAGATCGGTCGCGGCCCTCAGCACCTCACTCGATGCGGCGGGCCGCCTTCGAAGAATCGGGCCGTAGGGTCTGCTTTGCGTCACTGACCTCGAAAGGCGGGGATGTGCGTCCGCCACACCACCTCGGTCTCGGGTTGCTGGCGGCAGCCAGCCGCGGATCCAGGGCGCGACCTCCGGGCGGCCGGTATGCTCGACCAAAGGTCATGGACCACGCGTCTACCAGCGGCCGCGTCAACTCGGGGCGCAACGGCGCTGCTGTTGCTGCGGATGCACCGCGCGATCACCATGCGTCCTCCACGCGGTCTTCTGCTTCAGCTCCAGCAGGCCGGCGATGCTCGCGTCATACCGTCCGCCGGGCATCGCGGGCAGTGCCTCAACGAGAGCACCGAAGATACTAAGACGCCTGGATCGCCCACTACTGCGGCCTCGCCGCGCGGATCGTCCGGCGCGAACATCGACCACGTCAGCCTCACCGCGACCCCGCCGATTCACGCGGCCGAGCCTTGAACCATGCGCCCCACGCGACAACGTCACAGACCATAGTCATCCGCGTCGATGTCGACGCCCACCTCGCCTGCCGATGTCGCGAATGCACCGCAGAACCTGTGGGTTCGCCGGGCAGGTCGCCCGCGACCCTCCAGGGCAGATGAAAACCGAGGTCCTCAAGACGCTCGATCCCCAACTGCGCTCGTGACCCTGCTGGCGCCCACCAGCAACCTGTCGAGATGCAGGAGCCGGGTCTCCCCGGCTGGACCAGCTTCCTCAAGCCGCATCTTTGGCTCTTTCGGCATCGATCCGCCTCGCACAGAACACGATACAGGTCCGCGCCTGATCGCCGCCCGTCACCGCCGAGATACGCCTCGTCAGCCAGCGCCGTATTGATCAGCCTTCGCTCGAGTTGGCGCGCACCTCCACCCGTTTCAGCCCGCAGGCGCTGCATCATTCCGGTGATCGCGATCGGCGGGCACCATCGTGAGTACCTGCTGACCACCTCCGCCGGTGGCTGACAGCGCGAGCAACCCCGAACGAGGGATCACCGCTCGTCGCGCCACATCGCGGGGCCAGAACGCGTCACCGCTGCTGGTGATGGCCTCCATCAGCGCTTCGAACGGTGGCACTAGGTGCGCTTCATCGAGGATAACGCCGTCACGCAGCAGCGCCGCCTGATAGGGGCGCATCTTCCGGAGTCACCCCGTAGCCTTCGAAAAGAAGCCGGGAGCCGATCATGTCCACGGTTCCGACGACGATGGCCGGCGAGCCGGGGTCCTCGAGCCAAAGCCTGTTGTCTTGAAACTGTCCGCAGGGTCGAGATTTCCGGGAGCGGACCCCGTTCGAGTCCGAGTGCCAGCTTTGGCCTCGGGCGTGCGCTCGATCCAGCGGCGCGCCTTTCTCGGCTTCGGCCGTGGACTGGGTCGATGACCGCGCAGATCCGTCATCGACGAGGCGGCGCGGGATTGGGCACCCAAGGCCCGCGCGATACGAACGATACGAACGACCGACGTCTTGCCGAAGCCGGTGGGCAGGTCGAGCGCACGATCGGGATGCGCTCCGGCCAGAAATTCCTGCATCAGTTCAAGCTGCCACGGAAACGGGCGCTCCCCCGGTCGCAGTCCCATCGCGCCGGCCAACCACTCCGCGCCACGGTCCATCAGGCCTGCTGCCTCGCTAGTCGTCATCGAGATTCCTTCGCGCGCCCTCGTCGGGGATCGAGAGCCTGTTCTGCCATCGGCCCCAATGTAAACTCGCACTGAACGGAAGTTCAACACCTGCCTCGGTCGATTTTTCGCGCATCCCCGCCTCTGGCGCGGACCCGTGGCCGCCAACTACGCAGTCAGTGCTTCCGGGGTATCGAATCCCCCCCAGGACGCCCCAACCGCGTACTTGGCGGGGGAACACCCCGCGACGCCCCGACCACGTACTTGAGGGGGTGTAACACCCCCCAAGTACGCCCTGACCGCGTCCTCGGGGGGTATCGGATAGTCCCCGACGCCGCCCGACGCGCCGCGACGCGGGGGTGGAGGCGGGTCGAGGACGCGGGGCTCACGCGCTGGGATCTTCCGGCAGCGGGTCCATGCCGGCCTCAATCTCGCCGCTTTGCGGGTCGACGTCCGGCATGCCGCGGCGGTTTCGGAAGCTGGCCGCCAGGGCGCGCTGCTGCGCCAGCACCGGGCCCAGCAGCGCCTCGCGGCCGCGCTGGCTGTCCTCGTCGTCGCCGGCGTAGCGGCCCAGGACGACCGCCGCGTAGCGCACCAGCTCGCGGTGCATCTTGGCCCGCTCGGCGCGGATGGCGTCCCAGCTCGGCGCGCTCGGCGGCGTCGCCTGGGCCAGCTCGGCGCCGAACGCGGTGTTGAGGGAATGCAGGTGCTTCACGTAGGGCTCGAGGCCCAGGGTCTTCGCTTCGGCGGCGAGGTCGCCACCGGGCGCGAGCCGCTTTACCAACAAAGCGACACTTTCGTGCTCCTCGACATACGAGAGTGACGTCACATACGACACGCCGCGCGGCAGCAGCTCGCGTTCGATTCGCGCCGCCGCCTTGATGGCAGGGTCTGCGTCATCGGGCCCACCCGCGATGGCCAGCCGCGCGCCGACAGCGGCCATCATGGCGCTCATCGTGCGGTCGACCTGCGCGTCCATGGTGTCCGCCTGTGGCCCGTAAAGCGGCTGAAAGCGCGCCTTGCGATAGCGCAGCTCCATATCCCGGGTCGCCGTGGCGAGCGCCAAGACGACATCCGCCCGCTGAACCGCGTCGGCATCGCCCAGCGCCTTCGCGGCGGCCACAGCCTGCCGCATCGCATACGCGGCCCGCCCGCTGGGGAACTTGTACATGGTGATGAAATCTTCGTGCTGAACCGGCATGAGCGTGTCCTTGTCGTTAGTGCGCGCCCGGCGAAGGGCGTGATGGTGATGAACTCCTGAAAGGCTACGACCACGGCCACAAGGCCATAGAACGCCTCCGTGGTAGCCCGTCGAGCGCAGCCTGTCACCCCCACCTCGGTCGATTTTCTGGACCGTCCGGCCGCGGGGAGTTCCGATAGGGCGATGAACACTGAACTCCTACCGGCACGGATGCTCAACGAGTGGACCTATTGCGAGCGCCTCGGGGTGCTGGAGTGGCTGCACGGCGAGTTCGACGACAACGCGGACACGGTCGAGGGGACGTGGCAGCACCGACGGGTCGATCAGCCCGGGAAGGCGTTGCCGGAGGCCGAGCTAGCCGGCGAGCCGATGGACGAGCCGTTTCGGACGCGCTCGGTGTGGCTCTCCAGCGATGCCGAAGGCTTGACCGCGAAGGTGGATGTGGTCGAGGTGCGTGACGGCGTGGCGATTCCCGTGGATACAAAGAAGGGTTGGCCGGCGCCGCGGAGCGAGGGCGGCGTGTGGGAGCCCGAGCGGGTGCAGCTCTGCGCGCAGGGGCTGGTACTGCGCGACGCGGGATACGCCTGCGACCACGGCTACATCTGGTTCGTCGGCGCTCGGCGGCGGGTACGGGTGGACTTTGACGAGGCGTTGGTGGCGCGGACGCGCGCGCTGGTCGCGGACTTTCGCGGCGTCGCGGCGCGGGGCGAGTTGCCGCCGCCACTGGTGGACAGTCCGAAATGCCCTCGATGCAGTCTCGTGGGGATCTGCTTGCCCGACGAGACGACGCTGTTGGCGCGGCAAGCCGAGATCGAGCCAGATGCAGTCGAGCTGCGACAGCTGATGGCGCCTGCGACGGACACGTGGCCGCTGTACGTGACCGCGCAGGGGGCGCGGGTGGGTGTCGAAAAGGGCGTCGTGGTGGTGCGATCAGAAGACGCGGACACGGTGCGGGCACGGCTTGGCGAGTTGTCCGAGATCGCGGTGTTCGGCAACGCGCAGGTCAGCTCGCAAGCCCTCGGCGCTGCGATGCGAGAGGGCGTGCCCGTCCACTGGTTCAGCTACGGCGGGTGGTTCGTAGGGACCGCGCGCGGCCACTGGCACAAGAACGTCGTGCTGCGTCAGGCGCAGTATGAGGTGGCTGCGGACAAGGAGCGCGCGCTCGCGGTCGCGAGGGAGATGGTGCGGAGCAAAATCCGCAATCAGCGGACGATGCTGCGGCGCAACAGCGAAGGCGGCGCCGACAAGGTCGCGCTGCGCGAGATGGCGCGACTGGCGAAGGCCGCCCGCGCGGCCGACGACGCGGCGACGCTGCTGGGGGTCGAAGGCGCGGCGGCGCGGGCCTACTTCCAGGCGTTCAGCGGGATGCTTCGCGGGCGGGTCGGGGGCGAGTTCAGCTTCGAAGGGCGGAACCGTCGACCGCCGCGCGACCCGGTCAACGCGCTGCTGAGCTACGCGTATGCGCTGCTCACGAAGGACGCGACGGCGGCCGTGGCGGGGGCCGGCTTCGATCCGTACATGGGCTTCTACCACCGCCCGCGCTACGGGAAGCCGGCGCTCGGCTTGGACCTGATGGAGGAGTTCCGCGCGATCGTCGCGGATTCGGTGGTGCTGTCGGCCATCAACGGGGGCGAGGTGGACGAGGCGAGCTTCATCGTCCGGGCGGACGGCTGCAATCTGACGGACGCTGGGCGCCGCGCGTTCCTGCGGGCGTATGAGCGGCGCCTGGGACAAGAGATCCGGCACCCGCTCTTCGGGTACCAGGCCACGTGGCGGCGCGTGCTGGACGTCCAGGCGCGGCTGTTGGGACGGCACGTGATGGGCGAGACGCCGCGCTACGTGCCGATCGAGACGCGTTGAGGGGGACAGGGGCCGGGCGGCCTGCGCTGGCTGGCTAATCGGCCACGGACGGGAGGCTGAGATGGAGCGAGCGACGATCCTGGTGTGCTACGACATCTGCGACCCGAAGCGCCTGAAGAAGGTCTTCGACACCTGCAAGGCCTTCGGTCAGCACTTGCAGTACAGCGTGTTTCGGTGTGATCTCACCGCCAAGCGACGCGCCGAGCTGGTCGCCAAGTTGGACCGGCTCATCCACCATGACGAGGACCAAGTGCTGTTCGTGACGGTCGGTCGCCCCGAGGGTCGCGCGCGCAAAGCGTTCGAGACGCTGGGCAAGCCGTACCGACCCGTAGTTCCCGGCCCGGTGATCGTATGAGCGCGCGCGTTGACAACCGAATAGCATTACTTCGAGCGGCGCGGTGGTGCCGCAACACCGCGCAGCGCTCGAAATCCGCGCGAACGTTGAAGCCGCAAGGCACTCCGACGCGACGCGGCCACGTTCTTGCTGTCCAAGCACCCTCATCGCACCCCGACTCGAGCCTCCGCTCGAAACCGGGATTGCAGGTCCCCGAGATCAATGCGAGATTTCGAGGGGCTGCCACTCCGGGCCTCAGCGCCCGGCCCCATTGAAGCATCCGCGCCTGCGAGTCGATGAACGCCTCCGACGACTTGCCACTCCGGCCTCAGCGCCCGGCCCCATTGAAGCGCCGATGCGCGTCATCGAGAAGATGGAATCAAGCCACTCCGGCCTCAGCGCCCGGCCCCATTGAAGCTTCGTGGGCGACACCGTCCACATCGTCAACGGCACGGGCCACCTGGGCCTCAGCGCCCGGCCCCATTGAAGCGCCATCGTCGCTGGGGCAGGGTCAGGTCGGCGGCCACCTGGGCCTCAGCGCCCGGCCCCATTGAAGCGCGTTCACCGTCATCGCCGAGCCCCGGCTCGCAAGCACCAGGCCTCAGCGCCTGGCCCCACGTCGGCTGCGGCTGCGCCTGGCGTACCAGATGACGGCCACTCCGGGCCTCAGCGCCCGGCCCGAAGCGCCTTCCTTCCTCGCGCCTCCTTGGCATCCAGCCGCGCCGCCACCTGGCCTCAGCGCCCGGCCCAGCTGGAAGCATGTCGGCCCTCAGCGCGATGTTGGCCTGCGTGACTTGGCCACCCGGGCCTCAGCGCCCGGCCCCATTGAAGCGGAGGGACCCGTCGGGTGGTGCGCCCTGTGTCCCTGCCACCTGGGGCCTCAGCGCCCGGCCCCATCAGCAGCACCGCGGACGGCAACCGCGGCCCTGTGGCCACTCCTTGGGGCCTCAGCGCCCGGCCCCATTGAAGCCGCCAGCTGGCAGCAATTGCCGGTTGCTCGCTCGGGTCACCCGCCTCGTCGCCCGGCCCCATTGAAGCCCGCGTCCGTCGGCGTCGTCGAGGTGTACGGCATGCCACTCCAGGGGCCTCAGCGCCCGGCCCCATTGAAGCGGGACGGTCTGCGCTAGCGCCCATCTCCATCTCACGGCCACTCCTGGGCCTCAGCGCCCGGCCCCATTGAAGCCTCGCGCATCAGCTCGCGCATCAGCTTGTACTGTGACGCCACTCCTGGGCCTCAGCGCCCGGCCCCATTGAAGCTCCGGTGGTCACCCGTACTGGCCGAGACGCGCCACCCTGGGCCTCAGCGCCCGGCCCCATTGAAGCGCAGCGCCGCGCTGGGCATCCCCCACTTCACGCCGCCACCTCCGGCCTCAGCGCCCGGCCCCATTGAAGCGACATGCTCGTGAACGGCCATCGGGTCGACGCGTCAAGGGCCACCTGGGCCTCAGCGCCCGGCCCCATTGAAGCCGGGCATGGACAGTGCGCCTGTGATCACCATGCTTCGCGGCCACCCGGCCTCATGCCCGGCCCCATTGAAGCGTGCGGGGGCGGGGCATCACGCGACCAGCACCAAGCCACTCCGGGCCTCAGCGCCCGGCCCCATTGAAGCAACACGACCGATAGCGGCGACGGCGTGTCGAAGTTCGCGCCACCGGCCTCAGCGCCCGGCCCCATTGAAGCATGCTGCCGGGGTGCCTCACGCTGCCCTGCCTGCCACTCCGGCCCCAGCGCCCCGGCCCGCTTGAAGCCAGTTCGAGTAGCCGCTGATGCCGACCGCCCTGGCTGCCACCTGGGCCTCCTCAGCGCCTGGCCCCATTGAAGGCCAAGTTGAAGGCGCCGGGCTCGTGAGTTCAACGCCAACGGCCTCAGCGCCCGGCCCCATTGAAGCGTGACATTGCTGCCGTAGGTTGACCTGACGCGTTCCGCCACCTGCCGGGCCTCAGCGCCCGGCCCCATTGAAGCTTGGTCACGCGCGCCTTCATGACCGCGTTCTTCAGCGCGGCCACCTGGGGCCTCAGCGCCCGGCCCCATTGAAGCGGCTCGGGCGTGGTCTCGGCCATCCCGGCGAGGCTGCCACCTGGGCCTCAGCGCCCGCCCCATTGAAGCGACTGGCCCGCCATCATGGCGCGGCGCCACCCGGGCCTCAGCGCCCGGCCCCATTGAAGCAGACGTGGCTTGGGCACCTTCGGCGCTTTCACGGCCAGCGCCACTCCGGGCCTCAGCGCCCGGCCCCATTGAAGCCGGCGTCGCTGGGAGTACGTCTCGCGGCTTTTGCGGCTACCTGCCTCAGCGCCCGGCCCCATTGAAGCCAGGCGCCTGCTTCCGCTTCCACCGCCTCCTCCGCCGGCCACCTGGCCTCAGCGCCCGGCCCGGCTGGTAGCTTTCTTCGACTCCGGCCAGCCGTCCGCGGTCGCTGCGCCACCTTGGGCCTCAGCGCACTGGCCCATTGAAGCCTCGAGGAGCGGCGGCCAGCACTCGGCGGGTACGTCGCCACGGCCTTCAGCGCCTGGCCCCAGCCGAAAGCCGGGAATGGGCCGCGAAGTACTTCGTGACCGCGAGAAAGTTCCGGCCACCCAGCTCTTCAGCACCGGCCTCATTGAAGCACCCGGCGCTCGTCCGCGAGGTCGACCTCTCGGCACGGCCACCTAAATTTCAGCGCCCGGCCCCATTGAAGCGTTCCGGGCGGCGACCGCGGGAGATCGTCGCCCGCGCCACCTGGGCCTCAGCGCCCGGCCCCATTGAAGCTCCAGCGCCGCCGTGCTCGGCCTTGGCACGCGAGGCCACCCGGGCCTCAGCGCCCGGCCCCATTGAAGCATCGACGACGATCACCGCCGCCTCGTCCCCGCGGCCGAGCCACTCCGGGCCTCAGCGCCCGGCCCCATTGAAGCAAGCGACCCGGTCATGTACGTCCGCAACCTGGGCGCCGCCACTCCGGGCCTCAGCGCCCGGCCCCATTGAAGCAGCGCGGTGCGGATGTCGGCGGTGATGGTCGCGCTGGCCACTCCAGCCTCAGCGCCCGGCCCCATTGAAGCGGGAATGACGGCGACTACGACATCGCCGTCGAGGCGCCACCCGGCCTCAGCGCCTGGCCCTGCATGTTGGCGCCACGGCGGTCACGGTGCGGGTGTTGGCGATGAGCGGCCACTCCGGGCCTCAGCGCCCGGCCCCATTGAAGCGGTCTCCGGTGCGAGCGGGGTGCATCCCCTGACCTCGGCCACCTGGGGCCTCAGCGCCCGGCCCCATTGAAGCCTGACGACCCACTGACCTCGAAGTGGGGCGGCAAGCCACTCCGGGCCTCAGCGCCCGGCCCATTGAAGCGTGGCGTAGGCGCCTTCGTCAGCAGTCGATGACCTGCCACCAGCTCTCAGCGCCCGGCCCCATTGAAGCTCGACTCGAACGGGTACGCATCCTGCAGCAGCCGTCCGCCTCAGCGCCACCCCATTGGAGCCCGCCCGCCAGGAGTGCCAGTGCAGGCTCTCGACGCGCCACCCGGGCCTCAGCGCCCGGCCCCACTGAAGCCGCAGTAGCGCCCGCGACGACGGAAAGACATCGCCGAGGCCACCCGGGCCTCAGCGCCTGTCTCATTGAAGCTCCGTCTCCACGTCGTACTCCAGCGCCGCCTTCGGCCACCCACAGGCTCACAGCGCCCGGCCCCATTGAAGTCACTGCGGCTGATTGCTCACGGGTCGTAACGGCCACCCCAGCCTCAGCCCGGCCCCATTGAAGCGAAGTCGTCGATGATTTGCGACTTTCCCGCGTTGGTGCCACCCGGGCCTCAGCGCCGGGCCCCATTGAAGCGAGACAGGTGTCCGTGGAGGCCGTCGACGGGCCACTCTGGCCCCAGCGCCCGGCCCCATTGAAGGAGGCCTGACACTGGCCGCGGCTCGCCGGCCACTCCGGGCCTCAGCGCCCGGCCCCATTGAAGCTTCGGCCAGGGAGAAACGACAGCGTGACCGGCCTTCGCCACTCCGGGGCCTCAGCGGCCCTATTGAAGCAGCCGCCACCCCGAGGCGCAAGCGGGCGGCGCGCCACTCCGGCCTCAAGGGCCCCATTGAAGCAACACACGCCCCCGGCCCTTTCGGGCTGGTCTGTCCGAGCCACCCAGGGCCTCAGCGCCCGGCCCCATTGAAGTCCTGGCTGCTGCCGGCTGACGCGGGCCGCTCGTCCACTCCAGGCCTCAGCGCCCACCATTGAAGCGGTTTGGCCATGCAGATGGGCGTGGCTGCTGCCCGGAGCCACCTGGCCTTCAGCGCCCGGCCCCATCGAAGCCGGGTCGTCGCGCCGCGGATTCCGCTGGTGTGGAACTGCCACCTGGCCTCAGCGCCCGGCCCCATTGAAGCACACTGGCGCCCATCTCGTAGCCGTAGCTCGTCTTGCTACTCCGGGGCCTCAGCGCCCGGCCCCATTGAAGCGGTGAGGCATTCCCGGCGGGCACGATTCTACGCGGGCCACCTTAGCCTCAGCGCCCGGCCCTATTGAAGCCCCTCGAGTCCGTTGGTGCCTCCCGAGATGGTCAGGCGCCACTCCGGGCCTCGCGCCTGCCCTACTGAAGCACGTGGCGCGACCGCGCCGACCGCGTAGGTGGTCGGCGCTACCCAGCCTCAGCGCCCGGCCCATTGGAAGCTGAAGCTCGAGGACGTAGCTGGCGGCTTCGTTGGCCACCTGGCTTCAGCGCCCGGCCCATTGAAGCGCCTGGCTCCGTTCCGGGGCCGCTTGCCGGAGCCACTTCCGGGCCTCAGGGCCCGGCCCCATTGAAGCATGACAACGCGCACCGGCCCAACACCGCGCCGATGCCCGGGCCTCAGCGCCCGGCCCTCGAAGCGGCGTCGGGCGCGGTACGCGGCGATTGCTGGGGTCGGCCACCCGGGCCTCAGCGCTCCGGCCCCATTGAAGCCAGAACTTCCCCACGTCGGGCGTGCGGACGATGGCCAGGCCACTCCGGGCCTCAGCGCCCGGCCCCATTGCCAAGCCTTCTCGCCCCATGCGAGGGCGACCACCTCGACGGGGTCGCTACCCGGGCCTCAGCGCCCGGCCCCATTGAAGCAAGTCGCAGCCTTACGCGTTCCGAAACCCTGTGCGCGCCAATTAGCCTCAGCGCCTCGGCCCCATTGGGACCAACGGCTTTAAGGTCAAGTGGCCCGCATCCGACGCCACTGCCACCCCAGCGCCCGGCCCCATTGAAGTACTTCGTCACCGCGGACGAGGGCGCGCGCGTGACGCGGGCCACCCAGCCTCAGCGCCCGGCCCCATTGAAGCGCCAGCACCATCCGCTCGCCGTGCAGTCACGCGAGGAAGACCCGAGTCTCAACGCAGTCGACGACCATTGAAGCGCCAGCACCATCCGCCCGCCGTAGTCGTCACCGTAGTGCCACCCGGGCCTCAGCGCCTGGCCCCATTGAAGCAGACACCGCGCGTTGCCCAGTCGCCGTTCACTTGTTGCCACCCAGGCCCCAGCGCCCGGCCCCATTGAGCAGGAAGACGGTGGCGTCGATGGCCACGACGCGGAGGCCACTCCGGGCCTCAGCGCCCGGCCCCATTGAAGCGAGGCCGAGGAAGCGACCACCGAAGCGGAGGCCAAGGGCCATCTGGGCCTCAGCGCCCGGCCCCATTGAAGCATTCCGTCGCCGAACACGATGGAGCGAAAGCCCTCCTCGGCCACTCGGGCCTCAGCGCCCGGCCCCATTGAAGCAGCATCGGCGAGAACCTGGTCAGCATGTCCCCGGCGCCACTCCGGGCCTCAGCGCCCGGCCCCATTGAAGCGCGAATTGCGCGGCCACAGGCCTACCCGCGCGCGGCCACCCGGCCTCAGCGCCCGGCCCCATTGAAGCACCTGCACCGGTCGAAGGGCGCGCCCGCGTCCGGGCCACCTGGGCCTCACCGCCCGGCCCCATTGAGGCACGAAGAACGCTTGGTTGGTCTGCGTGACCGGCACCCGCCACTCCGGGCCCGAGATCCCGGCCCCATTGAGTCCGCCGCGCAGTGGGCCAGCCCCGAGCCTCCGGTCAGTCGGATTCGGGGGTTGGGCCGGGGTCGTTGGGGGCGGGGGTGTCGGTGGCGTCGTTTGAGTCGGTGGCGTCGGACGCGTCGGGGGTGGGGTCGGGCTCTGGGGACGGAGGGGCAGTCGCTCGGGCACCAGGCCTCGGTCTCGTCCAGGTTGCAGACGCCGTCGCCGCAGACGGGCGGCTTGTAGCAGTCCTGGGGGCAGCAGTCCGAGGTCTCATCGCCCTCGCAGACGCCGTCGCCGCAGTTGCAATCCGACGGGCAGAGGCCGAAGAGGTCCCAGCCGTTGCAGACGCCGTTGCACGTGAACGCGCAGAGCAGGCGGGGGCAGTCTTTCTCGCAGAAGAGCGGCTCGGAAGAGGCTGCACTTTGCTGTCGCCGCAGGGGTCGGGCGGGTTGCAGTCCTCGGGGCAGGTCGTGGGCTCGCCGGAGACGCAGACGCCGTCGCCGCAGTTGACCGGGCCTTGGCAGTCGTCGGGGCAGCTGAAGACCTCGTTTTTGTCGCAGAAGAAGTCGCCGCAGGTGGACGCGCAGTCTGCGGGGCAGTTGGTGGAGTCCTCGTTGGTGTCGCAGAACTTGTTGCCGCAGCAAATCCCGCAGTCGGTGGGGCAGGTCTGGCAGTTCTCGACCACGGCGCACAAGCCGTCGCCGCACACGCAGGCGTCGGTCGGGCCGGCGCAGACGCCGAGTTTGCAGACGTCGCCGCTGGTGCAGGGGTCGCCGTCGCTGCAGGGCGGGCCGGTCGCGGGGGCGTGTTGGCAGCCGAGCGACTGGTCGCAGGTGTCGATGGTGCAGGGGTCGTGGTCGTCGCAGGCGGCGGCGTCGATGCAGGTGGAGGGGGCGGCGGTGGTGTCGAGCTCGGCGTCGGGGGCGGTGTCGGGGCGGTGCCGGCCTGGGGGTGGCGTCGAGGTCGGGGCGGTGTCGGGGGCGGGCCGGGCGATGCCGTCGCCTTGGGCGGGCGCGTCGGCGTCGGCGTCGGCGTCGGCGTCGGGGCGGGCGGTGTCGGTGACCGCGACGCCGGGGCCGGTCTTGTCCTCGCTGCATGCGGCGGAGAGGCAGGCGAGCGCGGCGATGAGCGCGGCGGCGGCGAGGGCGGACGGGTGGCGCACAGCGGCCTCCGGAGCGGGAATCCGGGCAGTATAGAGAGTTTGCGACGGTCGTCGACAGGGGGCGCGCGGGGCGGGGCGCGGCGGGGTGTCAGGCGACGAGGCGGGCGAGGAGCAGGGCGAGGCTGAGCGCGGTGAGGGCGAGCAGGGCGTAGAGGGTGACGGCGGCGGCGCGGTCGGCGGTGCGGGAGGGCGAGCGGCCGCCGCGGGTGAGCAGGCCGTGGACGGCGGCTGAGGCGAGGACGCCGGGGACGGGGCCGGCGAGGCGCATGACCAGCGCGCAGACGGCGATGACGAGGGCGAAGACGGGCCAGCCGACGGCCTCGGGCAGGCCGGTGGCGAGGCCCACGGCGAGCATGGCGGCGGCGCCGAGGAGGGGGCTGGCGACGTCGATGGGGTTCACGGGGGCTCCTGTGCGCGGCGGTGGGCGCGGGCTGGCAGGCGGAGACTAGCACTTGGGGGCGCTTGGGGAACCGCGGCGCGTGGGGGTCGGGTCCGGGTCACGACCCCCATATGACCCCCGCCTCGGGGGCGCTGCGAGCGGGCCGCGGTGCGCTTGCGGTCAGCGCCGTCGGGGCGGATGATGCGCTGTCTTCATGGAGGTCTCATGCGCGCGTTTTCACTCGGACTTGTCTTGCTCGTGGCGCTGGCGGCCCCGGGGTGCGGCGGCGAGGACGGCGACGGCGGCGACGCGGACGCGGCCGGCACGGACTCGGTGGTGACGCCTGATTCCGTCGTCGACGCGGGGCCCGACGGCGACGCGGCGAGCGACTCGGGCGCCGACAGCGCGGGCGACTCCGACGCGGTAGTGCCGACAGCGGTGCTCGACGCGGCGGCGATGAACGCGCTGTGCGCCGAGGCTCTCACGAATGCCTGCGCGTGGGTCGAGCAGTGCCAGGCGGCCGGGTTCTCGAAGTGCTCGGACTGGCCTGGATACGCGAACTTTGAGAAGTCCTGCGCGGGCATCGCCGCCGCGATCACCAGCGGCGCCGTCGAGGTCAGCGCCGCGCGCGCGGCCGAGTGCCGGGCCAGCTTCGTCGCGCCAAGCTGCAAGGAGTGGCCGCCGCCGATCTTCGACCCGCCGTGCCGCGGCTTGGCGACGCCCCGGGTCGCGGTGGGCGGCGAGTGCAAGGCAGCAAACACGTGGGCCTCGCAATGTGTTGGCGGCTACTGCGGTGTCGACGCCGACGCGTGCGGCGGCAAGTGCCGCAGCTACGCCGCGACGGGGGCTAGCTGCCCGAACTACGTCGAGTGCGACCCGCTGACGGCGTACTGCGACGCACAAAAATGCACCGCGTGGGGCGCCGACGGGCAAAGCTGCGAGTCGACCCTGTGCGGCGCCGGACTTCGTTGCGACCCGGTCGCGCTGAAGTGCATCGTCCCCAAACCCGTGGGCGCGTCCTGCGAACGGAGCGCCCAGTGCGAGCGGCCCAACACCTGCAGCCCGAGCGGCAAGTGCGCCGCGACCGTGCCCATCGGCGGCGACTGCGATTCGGACGCGAACTGCCCCGCCGGCGCCGTGTGCGTGCACCTCGCCGACCCGGGCGTGTGCTTCGAGCTCGCCTCCACCGGCGAGCCCTGCCCCGCCCCCGGCAGCGGCGGCTGCGTCGAAGACCACATCTGCGCGCGAACCGGCGACAGCGACGCCACCACCTGCCAGCGCTTCGGCCGCGACGGCGACCCGTGCAGCGACGGCGTGCCGTGCGCCCAGGGCTTCTACTGCGACCGCACCCCCGAGCCGTGGGTGTGCCGCCCCGTCGGCGGCCCCGGCGACCCCTGCAACAGCGCCAGCAACGACAGCCCGACCATCCCGTGCCTGCCCGGCCTCTCCTGCGTCGCCGACCAGTGCCGCAGCCCCGGAGTCGACGGCGCGGTCTGCAACCCCGGCTACCAAGGCAGCTGCGCGGAGGGCTTCTGGTGCGACGACGTCAGCGCGGAGTGCAAAGCCGCCGGCGCCGCGTCCGCCCCCTGCGCCCCCTACATCACCGGGTCCTGCGCCGCCCCCCTGTGGTGCGCCCCCGAGACCAGCACCTGCCAGCCCCCCAGCGCCCTCGGCGGCCCCTGCTTCACCGTCTGGACCTCGTGCGACGCGGCGACTTACTGCGGCTGCCCCGCCGGCCAAACCTGCGAGCTCGGCCCCTCCGGCGGCCAGCGCTGCCTCGCCAAGAAGAGCGACGACGCCCTGTGCAACTCCACGGACGAGTGCATCGGTGGCAGCTGCCTCTCCAACGGCGTTGACCCCCCACGCTGCACGACCCCAGTCCCGCCGCCCGTCTGCGACCCCTGAGCCCCATGGACGGCGCCACCCAGCTGCTCGTCGCGATGATCCTCGGCTCCTTCGGGGCCGGCTACTTCGTGTACGGCCGCAGCCAAAAGCGCGTCGTCGCCACCGTCGCCGGCCTCGCCCTCATGGTGGTCCCCGGCTTCATCGGCAACCCCATCGGCCTCGCCCTGCTCTCGCTGGTCCTGCTGATCGCGCCCTGGTTCGTCCGCCTCTGAGCGGCGCTCGCCCTCAGCGCGCGTCGCAAGCGTACGGAAACTGCCCGGTCGGGTCGGTCGCGGGCTTGGCGACGCAGCCGTAGTAGACGTTGACCGGGTCCCAGCCGCAGACCTTGCCCTTGAGGCCGCAGTCCTCCGACTCGACGGTGCCCTCTTCGGTGCAGTAAATCGCGCGCTTCGGCGACTCACAGCAGCCCTCGTGCTGCACGGTGCCGCAGGCGCTCGCGGCCGCCTTGGGCTGCAGCTCGGTCTGCCCCGTGGGCTTCGGCGCGGTGGTCGTACCACCGGCCTGCTGCGCGCCGTTGACCTGCGTGGTCGCCGGCACCTGGATGTCGCCGCAGGCGGTCAGGCCGACGCCCAACGCGAGCAGCAGAAACGACAAGGCGGTGGTTCGCTGAAAGACAGTCATGATGGCTCCATTCGCAGCGTGTGGCCGCGCATTCGCAGCGCAATCGGATGGGATCCCAACGGCCCATGCGCGCGATTTCGTGAGCACTTTTCGCCTCCGAGCGCGCCCGCCGGCCCGCCAGCCCGTTCGCATCCGCCCGGTGCGCGACGCCGCGCTTGGCCGTATGCTGCCCGCCATGAAGACCCCTCCAGGACCACCGCCCGTCTCCCGCAACCCCCTCGCCCTGGCCCGCTACTTCCTGTCGATTCGGGGCGACATCATCAGCTTCGTCGGCCGCCGCTTCCGCGACTACGGCGACCTGTATTACGCCCAGCTCGGCAAGACGCGCCTGTACGTCACCCGCGACCCCGAGCAGGTCCGCGAGGTGCTGCAGACCAAGGGCCAGAGCTTCGGCAAGACCACCACCGGCAACGCGGCGCGCCAGCTAAAGCACGTCCTCGGCGACGGCCTGCTCAACTCCAACGGCGAGCTGTGGCGGCGTCAGCGGCGCCTCATCAACCCCGCGTTCGACCGCAAACGCGTGGAATCCCAAGCGCCCGACATGGTCGCCGAGACTCGGCGCATGCTCGATTCGTGGCCGAACGGCGGCCAGGTCGACCTCAGCCGCGAGATGATGCACCTGACCCTGCGCATCGTCGCCCGCTCGCTCTTCGACCACGACGCCAGCGGCGACGCCGACACGGTGGCCCGCGCCATGGAGGCCCTGCGCGGCATGGTCTCGACGCCGATCTTTCTGCCGTCCTGGCTGCCCATCCCGGCGCTCCGCCGCGCCCAAAAAGCACTCTCGGACATGGACGACATCGTCTACGGCCTCATCGACGAGCGCCTCCGCGACCCCGAGCGCACCGCCAGCCGCCCCGATCTGCTGAGCGCCATGGTGGCCTCGGTCGACCTCGACGGCGACGGCGGCTCCATGGACCGCAAGCTCCTGCGCGACGAGGTCCTCACCCTCTTCCTCGCAGGCCACGAGACCACGTCCCACGCCCTGACCTGGACGCTCTACCTGCTGAGCCAGAACCCCGAGGCCCGCGCCGAGGTCCAGGCCGAGCTAAGCCGCGAGCTCGGCTCCTCCGAGGTGACCGCCGCCGATCTCGGGCGGTTGCCTCTCTTGGAAGCAGCGTTCAACGAGGGAATGCGCCTGTACCCGCCGGCCTACGTCATCTCGCGCATGGCGCTCGAAGACGTCGAGATCGGCGGCTACACCCTGCCCAAGGGCGCCGAAATCCTGGTCTGGATTTACTGGCTGCACCGCCACCCCGACCACTGGCCCGACCCCACCCGCTTCGACCTCCACCGCTTCGACCCCGAGGTCACCGCCGCCCGCCCCAAGACCGCGTTCATCCCCTTCGGCGCCGGCACCCGAAGCTGCATCGGCAAACACTTCGCGATGATGGAGGCCCGCCTCATCTTAGCGACGCTGCTGCAGCGGACCACCCTGGACCACGTCCACGGCCACGTCGTCGAGCTAGCCCCCGCGGTCACCCTGGCCCCGAAAAACGGCATGAAGATGCGAGTGCGCCACCGCGAGAGCGCCCCACCCGTCTAGTTTCGCCGGGGGTTTGCACCCTCAAAGCCGCGGGCGAGCCGGCGAACGCTCGGGGCCGAGCGGCATCGCGCCGCGATTGACACACAAACCGACCAGTTGGTATGTTGCGTTCATGGCCACGTCGCAGACCGCCCGAGACAAGCTCTTGAACGCCGCGCTGGCGGTGATTCGCGAGAAGGGGTTCTCGGCGACGACGGTCGACGATCTCTGCGCGCGGGCTGGCGTCTCCAAGGGCGCGTTCTTCCACTACTTCAGCAGCAAGGAAGCCGTGGGGGTCGCCGCGGCTGAGCACTGGTCGGCGGTCACTGGCGCGCTCTTTGCGCAGGCTGCGTACCACGCCCATGAGCGCCCGCTGGACCGGGTCCTGGGCTACATCCGGTTTCGGCGCGAGCTGCTGCGCGGCACTGTGCCGGAGTTCACCTGCCTCGTCGGGACCATGGTGCAGGAGGCTTACGACCTCTCGCCCGCCATCCGAGACGCCTGCGCCGCAAGCATCTTCGGGCACGCCGACACGCTGGTGGCGGATATCGCGGCCGCGATGGCGCAGTGCCGCGTGCCGCCGACGGTCACCGCGGAGAGCCTCGCGACCCACACCCAGGCGGTGCTCCAGGGCGCGTTCATCCTGGCCAAGGCCCGCGATGACGTGGCGGTGGCCATCGACAGCGTCGACCACCTCGAGCGCTACGTCGCCCTTCTGTTCTCGCAAGCTCCAGGACCACACCCGTCCGCTCGGGACGGCCACAACCACCACCCAGAAGATGAGGGACAGCCATGAAAGTGATCGTCATCGTCAAGGCCACCAAGAACAGCGAGGCGGGCGTGATGCCGTCCGAGGCGCTGCTCACGGCCATGGGCAAGTACAACGAGGAACTCATGGAGGCGGGCGTCATGCTCGGCGGCGAGGGCCTGAAGCCGAGCTCGGCCGGTAAGCGCGTGCAGATCTCGTCGGCGGGCCGGACCGTGAGCAGCGGGCCCTTCGCGGCGACCAGCGAGCTCGTCGCGGGCTTCTGGATCTGGAAGGTCGCGTCCATGGACGAGGCGATCGCGTGGGCCAGGCGCTGCCCCGAGCCCATGCCCGGCGAGGCGACGGAGCTGGAGATCCGGCCCCTCTTCGAGATGGAGGACTTCGGCGACGCGATGACCGACGAACTGCGCGAGCAGGAGACCGCCATGCGCGCGAAGCTGGAGGGAACCGTGTCATGAGTAGCCACGACACCACACCGAAAGTGCGCACCTGCCTGTGGTTCGACGCCAAGGGCGAGGAGGCCGCGGAGTTCTACGCGTCGCTGCTGCCAAACAGCGCGGTAGGGCAGGTCGTCCGCCCCGACCCCGAGGGCCCAGCCCAGGTCGTGGAGCTCTCCCTGGCGGGGACTCCGTACATGTTCCTCAACGGCGGCCCGATGTTCCCGCAGACGCCGGCCGCCAGCATCGTCGTGCGCACGGCCGACCAAGCCGAGACGGACAGGCTGTGGGACGCCCTGGTCGCCGACGGCGGCAGCGAGAGCCGCTGCGGCTGGCTCACCGACCGCTTCGGCGTGTCCTGGCAGATCACCCCGGACGCGCTGGTCCGCATGCTGAGCGCCCCGGACCGGGAGGCCGCCGGCCGCGCCGTCGGGGCCATGATGACGATGAACAAGATCGACATTCGCGCCATGGAGGCCGCGTTCGCCGGCGACGGAGGCGCCTGACAGATGCCCACTACCACGACGCTCCGCTGCCGCTGCGGTCAGGTCCGGCTGGCCGCCACCGGTGAGCCCATCATGACCGTCGAATGCCACTGCGAAAGCTGCCGGCGCGCGGGTGCCCGACTGCAGGTCTTAGCGGAAGTGCCGCCCTTCCGGAGCCCGAACGGAGGCACACCCTTCGTGATGGTCCGCAAGGACCGCGTGCAGCTTCTTCAGGGCGCGGAGCAGCTCAAAGAGTTTCGCCTCGCGCCCAAATCGCCGACCCGCCGCGTCGTCGCGACCTGCTGCAGCACACCCGTCTTCCTCGAGTTCAAGGGCGGGCACTGGCTCAGCCTCTACAGGTCCTTGTGGTGGCAGGATCCACCCCAGCCCACGCTGCGCACCATGACCGCCGATCTGCCCGAGGGCGTCGTGCTCTCTGACGACATCCCCAATGCGAGGGGGCACTCCCTGGCCTTCATGGCGAAGCTCCTCCGCGCGTGGCTCGCGATGCGCCTGCGCGCCCCGAAAATCACCTACGTCGAGGGCACGCTCGAGCTGCCTGAGCCCGGCGCCTCCTCGCCATAGCGCGCGCCGCCAACTGGCCCGAGGGCGTCTACTCGGTGGTCCGCATCGCGCTGGCCGCGGACGGCGCGGGCACCAAGCTGACCCTGGACCACGACGCCTTCCCCGCGGAGGCCGGCGAACACCTCGCCGCCGGCTGGCACGCCCGCTACTGGGAGCCGCTGGCGAAGTACCTCGCGCGCTGATTCACGGTCGCGCGGCCGCCCGGGTCCGCGGGATGCCGCCGGGCGACCCGCGGCTTTTCTGGCCGCGGAGGCCCGCGCGGCGCTAGCTTCGCCCCGCAAACCGACGCCGGCGGAGGCGAGCGATGGACGGGATACGCGTGGGCTCGGTGCCCTGTGGCTGCAAGCTGGACAACCACCCGACGCGGCTCGTCGCGGTGACGGGCGGCCCGGGCGCGGGCAAGACCGCGGCGCTCGAGCTGGCGCTTCACAGCTTCTGCTCCCACGTGGGCGTGCTGCCAGAGGCCGCGGGGATCTTGTTCGGCGGCGGCTTCCCGCGCCACGACAGCGCCATCGGCCGCCGCACCGCCCAGCGCGCCATCTACCACGTCGAGCGCGAGCTGGAGGCCCTGGCCCTGGCCGAGACTCAGGTCGCCATCGCCCTCTGCGATCGCGGGACCATCGATGGCCTGGCCTACTGGCCCGACCCGCCCGAGACCTATTGGGAGCAGTTCGGTACCACGCGCGACGACGAGCTGGCCCGCTACACCGCGGTCATCCACCTGCGAACGCCCGGCGTCGCCCAGGGCTACAACCACTCCAACACGCTGCGCACCGAGACCGCCGCCGAGGCCCTGCGCATCGACCAGCGCATCCTGGACGCCTGGGCCGGCCACCCGAACAGGGTCATCATCCCCAGCGACGACGTCTTCGAGCGCAAAGCCGTGCGCGCCCTCGACGCGGTGCGCGCGCTGCTCCCGGCGTGCTGCGACCCGCAGACGCTTTAGGCGCTGCTCGAGCGGGGGGCGCCGCAGGGGCTCCGGGGCGCCCGAGAGCGCCCGGACTCGCCCCGTCCTCTGCGGCTACGGGCCGCTACGGCCCGCACTGGCCGTTGCCGGAGTGATAGCAGGTCCCGATGCTGTCGCAGGTGTCGTCGGTGCAGGAGTCGCCGTCGTCGCAGGCCGTCTCGCTGCAACCGACGCCCGGCAGGACGCAGGCCGCGACCTGTGTGCCGCACGCGCCGTCCAGGGTGGCGAGGGCCTCGACACACCCTGGCGGGTCGAACTTGGTGCAGTTCTGCTGCATGCAGACGCCCACGTCGAGCAGCGCGCCGGTGACCTCGCTGGCGGTCTCAGCGGGGGGGCAGCTCGAGGCGCAGCTGATGCCGCTACCGCCCGCGACCACGCAGGACTCGAGGCAGCTGTAGAGCAGCGCGCAGCTCAGCACGCCGGGGCCGCTGCAGTCGGGCGTCGGGTCGTAGGGGCACGGGTCGCCGTTGTCGGGGAGCCCGTCGTCGTCGGTGTCTGTCGGGTTGAGGCACTCCTTCTGCAAGGCCGCGCAGGGGCCGCCGAAGCCCATCGCGCTGGACCAGCAGTTGAAGACCGGGCCGGGGCAGACGTTGCTCACGCAGATCGCCAGCTCGCCCAGGGTCGGCGAGGTGTTCGGGCCGCAGGCCTCCTGGCACGCGATGCTCTCGCCGCCCTGCGCCATGCAGGGCACGTAGCAACCGTAGATGTCGTCGCCGCAGGGCTTCGTGGCGGCGACGCAGCCGCCGGCGCCGGGGTCGCAGGAGGCGCCATCCGGGCACTCGAGCGGCGGGAAGACGCACCCGCCCCCGTCGCCGCATTCGTTGGTGGTGCAGGGGTCGCCATCGTCGCACTCGGCCGGGTCGCAGACCGCCTCGATGGCGTAGCAATCCAGGACCTTGCTGCTGCAGTGGATCGTCACGGCGGTGGTGTTGCAGGTCGCTCCGGCGCCCGGCGCGCATTGGGCTGTGATGCAGGATTGCACGGCGAGCAGGCCAGCGGCGGCGGCGGCGGACATGTCGGAGGTGGTGCAGGCCGGCGCGCAGAAGTCGGCGTCGAGGCCGTCGTCGAGGCAGGCGAACATGCAGTCGTTGAAGGCGCTCTTGCAGGAGGTCGGCGCCGGGTCGACGCAGGTGGGCGCGGGGTCGTAGGGGCAGGCGTCCGCCGTGTCGGGGGTGCCGTCGCCGTCGATGTCGCCGGGGATGCCGGCCATACACGTGGCGGCCGCGTCGGCGCAGGCGCCGCCGGGTAGCAGCGCGGTTGAGGCGCAGCTCGCTCCGGTGCCGGCGGGGCAGGCGTCGGCGAGGCAGACGGTCAGGGCGGCGAGCGCTGGCGTCGGCGCCTGGAGTCCGGCGCACGCGTCCTGACAGGTCCAGGCGTCGTTGTCGTCAGCGAGGCACTGCGACAGGCAGCCGCTGAGGGTCTCCGCGCACGAGGTGACGACCGCGCCGCACGAGCCGGTGGCCGTGGTGCAGGCGCTGCCGTCGGCGCAGGTCACGGGACCGTAGAGGCAGCCGAGGCCGCCGTCGCAGAGGTCCTCGGTGCAGGGGTCGCCGTCGTCGCAGGGGTCGAGATCGCAGGACCCGAAGATGCCTGAGCAGACCGCGTAGGCGTCGGCGCAGGTGGTGGCGAGCGCCCCCTCCGCGCAGGTCGAGTCGAAGTCACCGCACGCGACGACGATACAGCCCATCACGGAGTCGACGGCGGACTGCGCTGGGACGGCGGCCTGGTTGTTGCAGTCATTCACACAGTCGACGTCGTTGGCGCAGGCCAGCGCGCAGGCGACCGCGGAGGCGCAGCCGAGGCCCCCCTTGGGCTCGATGCAGCTCGCGGCCTCGGGCACGCAGACCGAGCCGGGCGCGCAGACCACCGGCTCGTTCAGGCAGCCGCTCGCGTCGCAGGAATCGTCGGTGCAGGGGTCGCCGTCATCGCAGGCGGGCGCGTGCGAGCAGCCGCTGACCGGGTCGCAGGTGTCGGCAGTGCAAGGGTCGCCGTCATCGCAGGAGGCGGACGCGTGAGAGCACCCGCTGACCGGGTCGCAGGTGTCGGCAGTGCAAGGGTCGCCGTCATCGCAGGAGACGGCCGCGTGCGAGCACCCGGCGACCGGATCGCAGGTGTCGGCAGTGCAAGGGTCGCCGTCATCGCAGGAGACGGCCGCGTGCGAGCACCCGACGAGCGGGTCGCAGGTGTCGATCGTGCAGGCGTCGCCGTCGTCGCAGCTCAAGTCGGTGCAGGCGGCCCCGTCGAGCTTGCAGGCCTGCCATGTCGCGGCGCACACGCCGGCTTGTGCCGCGTCGAAGCAGGTCGACTCGAAGGTCGGGCACTCGGTCAGGAGGCAGCCGATGGCCGCGTCGAAGAGGGCCACCGCCTCTACGCTGGCCGTCGCCTTGCACGCGTCCACGCAGGTCGCGTCGAGGGCGCAGAGGTCCGCGCAGTCGAGCACGACCACGCAGCCGTCCCCGCCGCCGACGCCCACGCACTGCCCGTCGCTCGGGTCGCAGGCCTCATCGGTCCCGCACGTCACCGGCGTGCCCTGGCAGCCCTCCGGCGTGCAGATATCGCCGGTGGTGCACGCGTCCGCGTCGTCGCAGGGCCCGTCGACGGCCGCGCTCACGCACTCGCCCGTGCTCGGCTCGCAGATGCTGACGGTGCAGGCGTCGTCGTCTTGGTCGCACGGGGCCGGCACGGTCGCCGCGTCCACCGTGCACTCCCCGTCGACGCAGGCCAGCGTGCCGTTGCAGAGGTCGCCGTCCTCGGCCGCCCCGCAGTCATCGGTCGTGACGCACTCGGGCTCGGGCTCGCAGGCGCCGCTGAGCGGTTCGCAGCTCTCGCCGTCCGCGCACGTGACCGCCGTGTGCCCGCAGCCCGTCTGGGGGTCGCAGATGTCGATGGTGCATGGGTCCGCGTCGTCGCAGGTGTCGGCCGCGCCCGGCTCACACACGCCCGCGACGCAGGTGTCGCCCACGGTGCAGGCGTCGGAGTCCGAGCAGGTGGCGTCCACCGCTACGGCCACGCAAACGCCGGTCGCCGGCTCGCAGACCGCCTCGGTGCAGGGGTTTCCGTCTTGCGGACACGCCAGGGGGATCGACCCAGGGTCCGGCACGCACTGGCCGTCCAGGCAGGTCAGGGAGCCGTCGCAGAGGTCAGCGTCGTCCAGCGCCGCGCAGTCGCTCTTCGTCAGGCATGGAGGCGATGCGACGCAGGCGCCCGTCGCTGGGTCGCACAGCCCGCCGCCCGCGCAGCTGATCGGGACAAACACACAGCCCACGCCTGGCTCGCAGGCGTCGCTCGTGCAGGCCTTGCCGTCGTCGCACGTGGCCGCCGCGCCGGGGGTGCAGCTCCCCGCGGCGCAGACGTCGCCGACGGTGCAGGGCTCGCCGTCATCGCAGGGCGGCGCGCCGGGAGCGGGCTGGGCCACGCAGGCGCCGCTGCCGGGGTCGCACACGTTACGGAGGCACGGGTCGCCGCTGGCCGCGCAGGGCGCCGGGACCGTCGCCGGGTCGATCTCGCAAGCGCCGTCGGCGCAGCGCAGCGTGCCGTTGCAAGCGTCCCCGTCTTCGGAGGCCGCGCAGTCGCCGTCCACGGTGCACGCGGGGGGCGTCGCGCAGCCAAGCCCCGCCTGGCAGAGCTGGCCCGCCGGGCAGCTCACCGGCGTGGTGGTGCAAGCGCCAGTGCCGGGGTCGCACTGGTCGTTCGTGCAGGTCTTGCCGTCGTCGCAGGCGACGGGCGCGCCGGCCACGCAGACGCCGCCGACGCAGGCGTCCCCCGAGGTGCAGAGGTCGCCGTCATCGCAGGCCCCGGCCTGGTCCGTGTGGACGCAGGCCCCGGTCGCGGCGTCGCAGGCGTCGGCGGTGCAGGCGTTCCCGTCGTCGCAGTCGGGGGCTTGCCCGCTCTGGCACGCGCCGGCACCGCAGGCGTCTCCGACCGTGCAGGGGTCGCCGTCGTCGCAGGGCCCGACGGCCGCTGCGTAAACGCAGGTGTCGGTGACCTGGAGCGTAGCTGTCCTTGGTGCAGGGGTTGAGGTCGTCGCAGCTACCGCCGCAGGGAGTCGCGGCCTTGACCACCTTGACCGTGAACGCGGCGGTGAGCGGCGCGTCCTGCCACCCCGTAGCGCAGCCGACCAGCCGCACGCCCGCGCTCGAGGCCTTAAAGGCGACTCCGTCCGGCGCGCCCGCGCTGCCCGTGGTGGGGACGAGCTCGTCGCCGCTGCCTGAGGAGGTCCAGGTGAAGGTCAGCGCGTCCGCGCCCGCAGGACCGACCGCCTCGCACGCCAGGTTCAGGACGTCGCCGACGTTCACGGTGGCGCTGGCGGCGGGGAGCTGCAGGATCTCGGGCGTTCCGGTCTCGATGGCCGGGTCGATGGTGTCCAGCACGCCGTCGCAGTCCGCGTCGCCGGAGAGCAGCGCCACGGTCGCGGCGACCTGGCTCAGCGCCTCGGTCAGCGGGGCGCCTTGATTTGTCGTCAGATATGGCGCCTCGCCCGCCGCGCCGTCCTCGGCCCGGAAGTGGACGCGCACCCGCAGCTTGGGGCTGGCGCCGACGGGGGTGGGAGGCTTGAAGCGGAAGGTCAGCCCTTCGCCGCGCGCGATGGAGGCGAAGCTGGCGTCGGCGGCGCGGTCGGCGATGTCGGCGATGAGGCCCGCGCTCCCGTCGGGGCGGGCGACGACCAGGCGGCCCGCGCCGCCCGCGAAGGCCTCGAGGCTGACGGCCAGGGCGTCGGTGCCCACGACCTGGCCGCTGCTGCCGAGCAGCTCAGCCACCCACAGCACGCGCAGGGTGCCGGCGGAGGTCGGGTCCGCCACAAGCTGGGCGAGCGAGGTGTCAGCCAGCGCGTCCCAGGCGTGGGCGAGCAGGTCCGGCCGCTTGGTGAGGGCCGCCGTCACCGGGATCTCGGCGAGCTGCTGGGCCAGCGCGGCGTTGACCGTGAGGTGGCGGACGCAGCCCTCGACCTCGGTCGTGTCCTGCACCTCCAGAGCGAGATCGAAGCCGTTGGTGCCGGCGATGAGCACGGAGAAGTGGTTGACCTCGACCGTGAGGAGGCGCTCGACGGCGTCGATCTGGACGACCGGAGCCGAGTCCCAGTCGCCCGTGGTCTCGTCCATGAGCCAGGCGTCCAGCTCGCCAGCGGCGGCCGCGGCGTCCAGCGCGGCGGGGTAGCGCAGGGTCACGCGCACCGGCGTCGCGAAGGCGGTGCCGGTGGGCTCGAGCAGCAGCGGGGTCGTGGTCGCGGCACCCGCCAGGGCCGACGGCGCGGGCGCGCCAGCCAGGGTGGCCATGGAGATCTCGCGCAGGTCGGCTAGGGCGCCCGCGGGCACGCTGATGCCCACGCCGGCTAGCTCAGGGGCGGCGCCCGCGGGCTTGACCAGCCCGCCTGAAGCGCCGATGGAGGCGGACGCGAGCGGCACGGGCGACGCCGCGATGACGACGAAGGACTGCACCGCGGTCGAGTCGCCCAAGGTCGCGGAGACGGTCACCGTGGCCTCGCCGCCCGCATCGGACGTCCACTGGAGGCGCCCATCGTCGCCAAGGACCATCCCCTCAGGGGCGGCGTCGAGGGCGAGCACCGCGTCGCCGGGGAGGTCCAGAATCGGCTCGTAGGCCCAGCCCTTGCCGACCACCGCCAGCGCAGGCGGCGTCGACAGAAAGCGCATGGCCGGACCCGCGGGCGTCGCGTCGGTGTCGGCGTCCGGGGCGTCGGCGCCGTCGGTGTCGGTCTGGCTGTCGGGGGCGTCGGCGTCGGGCGCGTCGCCCAGGCCGTCGGGACCCACCTCGGCGGTGGTGTCGGCGTCGGCGTCGGGCGAGGCGGCGTCGGCGTCCGCGTCGGGCGAGGCGAGCTCGCTGTCGAGGCCGTCGGCGGCGACCGCGTCGCCAGCGGCGTCGGCGTCCGAGTCGCCTACGCTGGACTCACCGCCAGAGCAGGCGGCGGAACCGACGAGGCAGAGCGCGGCGAGACCGGCCAGCGCGATGGCGCGGTGTGAGCGTCGGAAAAGCATGCGATGACTCCCTTAGAGTCGCCCTCCAGACAGACGCGCCGCGTCCAGCAGGGACAGGCATCGCCGGGCCATGGCAGGGCCGGTGCGGTGAGGCCGGACCGTAGCGAAGCCCGAGGCGGGGGGTCCACCCTCTTGTCGATCGCGGAGTCGCCCCGCCGGCCCTTCCCGGGGGCGCAGGCGCGGCATGTCGCGACCGCCAAGCCCGATGGCGGTTCAGCCAGGGCGATGCGCAAACACCCCGGAATAACGTCCTTCTCGTGGCCGCCACCCCGCGCGCGAGCGGCGGTTCGACCGCTGGGGGCGGGCCTCTCCCTCAAGGCCGCTGCGGGTTTCAGGGCCCGCTCGTTTTGAGTGCCGTCGTCCCGTTGAGCCCCCGGCGAGGCCCCCAGCCCATCCCGGAAGATCGCCACGGCCGGGGCTGCGAAGCGGCGGCCGCACGCCCCCCCGATGCTGGAGACCTACATCGACACCCTCTACGCCGACCCCGACTTCCAGGCCTGGGAGGCCGACGCG
>JAWKRR010000057.1:0-46475 GCA_041389525.1 Myxococcota bacterium
TCGTCCAGGGTGGGATCCGCCGGCCGCACCGTCGCCTGACACGTCGGCGCGTGGTCCAGGGTCATGTGCAGGTGCAGGGCCACCAGGGCCTCGGCCTGGGTCGCGAGCTGCTCTAAGAGCGCAGGCAGCATCTGCTTGATCGTGAAGAGCAGCTCGGGCGTCGCCGTCACGGCCGCCATCAGCTCGCGCGAGGCGCTGACCGGCACGGTCTCCTCGACCGAGGGCCGCGGCAGCCCGTCCTCGCCCATCACCGCCCGGCGCAGGCGCGCGGCCTCGACGCCAAAGCGCTCGCGGAGGCCGCGCTCCGGCAGCTTGCGGAGCTGGCCCACGGCCGTGATGCCCAGGCGCGACAGGGCGTCGCGCAGGTCGGGCTCGATGCCCAGGCGCGACAGCGGCACCTGCCACGCGGCCTCCATCTCGACGTCCGGGTCGTCGAAGATGGTCAGGCCGGCGTGCTCGGCGGCCAGGGCGCGGGTCGAGAAGCGCCGGAAGCCGATGACCGCCGAGGCGCGAAAACCCTGCGCGCGAACGGCCGCCAGCAGCTCGTGGCCCAGGACCTCCAGGCTGGCGAAGACCGCTTTTAGGCCGGCCACATCGAGCCAAAAGATGCCGGGAGCGTCCTCGGCCTTCTCGATATGCGGGCTGAAGCGGCGCAGGGTCCCGACCAGCTCGCTGTGCCCACGCTCCACATCCAGCGGCGAGACCACGCCAGCGCGCAGGCCGCGGGCGAGCGAGAGGGCTTCGGCGTAGCGCATGCCGCGCAAGATCCCCTCGCGATGGGCGGCCTCGTTCAGCCACAGGACCCGCCCGAGGGGGGTGTCCGCCTCGACGACGACGGCGGGCTGGCCGGCCCAGTCGGGGTGGCGGCGGCGCAGGAGCTGCAGCGGGAGCGCGGGCACGAGCAAGCAGGCGACGCGTCGAGGGCCGCCGAAGATGCTGGGCTGGCGCGGGGGCTCATCGGCCATGGCCAGTGCTGGTGGCGGCGGGCTCGTCGAGGGCGGGGAGCAAGCGCAGCACGGGTGCGGGGTCGGGCGCGATCTCGGGCGTTGCTGCGGAGTCGATCTCGGGCGCTGCCGCGGGCGCGATCTCGGGCGTTGCTGCGGAGTCGGAATCGAAGTCGGCGCCAGGGCCCGAGACCACAGCCAGCCGCGCGATACGCGGAGTCGCAAACCCCGGTGGCCCCTCAAAAGCACGCAAGTCCGACCACCCCGGCCCGCGCCGCTTGTCCTTCAACGCCTCGATGCGCAGCGTGACGCGCTCGCCCTCGACCCGCCGCACCACGTCAGCGCGCAGCGACACCAGCGAGTCCAGCGAGGGCTGGTCGGCGGCCTTGCTAGTCAAAAAGAGCACCCCCATGGAGTGCTTCTGCGAGAGCGCCACCAGCCGCGACAGCGTGCGCGTCGGCAACCGATGCCCGTCGACCGAGCCACAGCGGCTCAGGTCCACAACCAAAAGCCCAAAAGCCCCCGACCGCGCCAGGCGATTCGCCGCCGCCAAAGCCTGCATCGGCTGGTCCACCCGCAAAAACGGCAGCGCCGCCAAGTCCACCCCCGCGGCCGCCACGTCAGGAGGGTTCGGCCCATCCCCGCCGACGACGATCCAAGCCACCGGCTCAGCCCCCCGCTGCGCCTCCCGCACCAACCCCACCGCGATCGTCAACGCCCCAGCGCCCGTCAGTTCGCTCAACCGCCCCGCGATCTCACCCAGATCAAAGCCCGCAACCCGCTCTGCCTGCTGCTGCACGAGCAAATCGGCCACAAAAACATCGCGAAGCCTGCTGACACCAACCATTGTGAACCACGCAACATCCGTTCAGATAGCATGATTCACGCAACGCATGTTCAGTGTCAATGGCGAATACGGCGACGGCGGCGCGGCGTCATCGACCGCGCCGAGAGGTCGCTCTGCCATCGCGTGAGGCGTTGTCGGGGCCGACCGCGCGAGGCCCAGAGTCCGTGACGCGAGGTCGACCGGCGTCGGGCGACCGCCACCGAGCGAAGTCCAGTCGTGACCGCCGAGAGTCGGGCGAATCATCTAACGCGAGCGCGGGGGGTGAGGGACCCGTCTCCTACTCGCCATCCTGTGACGACTGGAGTTGGCGCAGCGCGGGGACGAGGGGCGGGAGGTCCGCGGTGGCCGTGTGCCAAAGGATCGCGGCGTCCACATCGAAGTACTGGTGCGCGATGAGGTTTCGCATCCCGCGCATTCGCTCCCACGGGATGTCGGCGGCGCGAGCGCGGACCTCATCCGGCACCTGACCCGCCGCCTCGCCGATCACGACGAAGTTGAACGCTACGGCTTGAATGGTGCGCCTGTCCGACGCGAACTCCGAGAGCGTGCACGCGGAGACGTACTCATCAATCGCCGCGAAGGCATCGAGGATGTCCTCAAGCCGATGCGTCCAGCTACGCGGCATCAACCGCCTCAGCGAGGATGCGCTGGCGGAGCTGGCGCTTCAGCGAGCTGCGGGGGACGAGGTCGACGGGGTAGCCCAGCAGATTCGTGAGGTGGTCTCGGACATCCTGGAGGCCGAACAAGCCGATAGGGCGGTCGAACTCTACGAGGAGGTCGACGTCGCTGTCCTCGGTGGCTTCGTCTCTGGCGACGGAGCCGAAGAGCGCGAGCGAGCGGATGCCCATGGCGCGAAGCTGGGGCCGGTGGGCGGCCAGAACGTCGAGGGTCTGTCGGCGAGTGAGGCTCATAGTGGGTGCATTGTACGCGTGGCAGGCCTCGGACCACCAGGAACGTCGGCACTATCAGCCCCCCGCAACACGCACTTATAGCCACCGCGCCGGGACGCCGCTCGCCGGGGGCCAGCCCCGCGCGGCAAGTCCGCCCGGCCTGAGGCTTGTGCGTAGCAACCGTATTGAGTGCGGGGGGCAGGAACCTTTCCCCGCCGCCGCCACGTCAGGAGGATTCGGCCCATCCCCGCCGACGACGATCCAAGCCACCAGCTCGCCCCCCGCGAACTCCCCCAAATAAAAGCCAGCGACCCGCTCCGCCCGCTGCTGCACGAGCAAATCGGCCACAAAAACATCGCGAAGCCTGCTGACACCAACCATTGTGAACCACGGAACATCCGCTCAGATGGCATGATTCACGCAACGCATGTCCAGTTCCAATGACGAAGGCGGCGAGCCCGGCGGGAGTCGGACGAGCCGTCGAGCAAGTCTCAAGTCTGTCCCCGACCCCTAAGCTCCACGTAGGGTGAACTACGAAGTACCAAGGGCCAACACCTCGTCGGAGTTCTGCCTCGCGGCGCCGGGACAAGGGCGATATTGCCGCACTACGAATCGCCACGCGAGAAGTCCAACGTGGTGGCCCGCTCTCGGCCAACCCCACCGCGAAGCTGAAACGCGGGCAGGCGTGGTCGCCGCGTTGTGCTCGCACCAAGCTCAACTCGGCGGCTTTATCGCCGGCAAGATCAACGCGATTTGAATCCTGGGAAATTCGCTGCGCAGGCCCGGGACTCCCATCTCGATTCGCCGGATTCGCGCTTTGACTTCATCGCGCGTCGACCCGTTGCAACCGTCGCGACGATAGCATCAGGGCGACGGTTTCCTGACTCGTGCTGCCCGCGTGGACCCCGAGAAGGTACTCGCGAGCGAGGTCGAGCTTGCAGGTCCGAGCGCAGGCTGGCCACGCTGTGCCCGCACTGTTCAAGGCCTTGATCTCGACCAAGAGCCGCGGGGCCTGCTCAACGTCTCGTCGCGAACTGCACCGACCGGCTGCCGCAACACGGCGATGTCGAACCGCCAGTGTGCCTGACCATCCCACGGGTCTTACCTCGTCGCTCGCGCAGCGGAACTGTCAACGCGGATGAGACACTCAAGCTGTTCTTTTCTGGTCTCAGGGGCACCGCCGGCCTGCTCGGCTCGTGGCGGGTTGATGTAGGCGGCGTCGGGCAGGGGTTTGATCGTCGGTGGCCCGTTGGGGAAGCGCTCTGATGGGCGTCGTAGGCGGCGTTCATCACGCTCCGGCGCTTGTCCAGCATCGCCTTGGCGCGTCCGCCGTGGACGGCGTCGGGTGGGAACGTGGCGATGCCTGGCGGTGTGGTTGTACCAGGGGAAGAAGGACTGGTACGCTTGGGCATAGCATGTCGCGGAAGCGCCGCGAAAGCAGGTAGTACTTGAGCGTCCTGAACTGCGACTCGCTGTAGGTTGTCGTCCGATACCGGGGCGGTCAGCGACTGGGTCACGCCGAGATCCGCGAGAAGCTGTGCGTGCACTTGGCGGTCATCGGTGAGCCCAGGTCGCTGTGAAGCGTCATGGACGTCGGGGCGGAGTCCATGGTGCAGCACTCCTCGATGAGATGGCCGGCGAGATTGGCGTTCTCGCGGTCGGCTAGCATCCAGCTGACGGCCTTGCGGCTGTAGATGTCCATCACGACGTACAGGTAGTAGGTCCACTTCTTGGGCCGAGGAGCTTGGTGATGTCCCACGACCAGACCTGGTTGGGGGCCGTCGCCAGCAGTTCGGGCTTGGCGTACTCGTGCCGGAGTTGGTTGCGGCGCTCCCTGACCGGCGCGCGGGCTGCCCAGGCGGTACATCGTCTGCCCGAACAGAGATACTGCTCGTCGTCAGCAAGGTCGCCACCACCGGCGGGGGCACGGTCGACGAACCGCTCGGAGTCGAGGACGGCGAGCACGTGTTCGCGCTCCTGGTGCCCGAGTGAACGGGTGGGGCGGCGACGGGGCTGCTGGCACTTCGGCACGACTCGGCGACGGTGAACGTCGCACGGCTGACCCCGAGCGCCTTGCACGCCCGCTGGGTACCGACCTCGAGCGCGAGGTCGACGGCAGCCTTCAAGAGTTGTTCTCGTGCGGGAAGTTCAATCCCAGCAGCCCGGAGATTTTTCCCTGCACGTCCAGGATGATCCGCGCCTTCCTCAGCTCCTCCTGGGAGGCAGCGAGTTCCCGTTGCAGCCGCGTGATGGTCTGTTCCGCGTCGGGGTTCGGCGCGGGCTTCCGGCCACGCTTCTGCTCAAGCGACGCGAGCCCTCCACGACGACGAGCAGCCCGCCACTCGCAGATGTGCGACGAGTAGAGGCTCACGACGAAGGATGGCCCCCTGCTCGCCTGGGCCTGCGCCATCCACCTCTTCAAGCACCCGAAGCTTGTAGGCTGCCGTGAAACTTCGTCGTCGAGGGCGGCAGCGACCTCGACGCTGGGCGGCGCGCCCGGTCCCTGATGTACCATCTGTTTTCGATTCGGTGTCCATGGTCTCCAACGTACCCCTGCTCCAGGGATGAAGTGAACTGTCTCAGCTACGTTGGCAGAGAGGGCAGGTCAGGCATCAAGCCTCAGCAGCGCCCAGGTGTATTTCCTGGATCATCTGTGTTGGGTGGTCAGCGACCTTCGCCTGCAGCAGAGCAGCGCAGAACCAGCCTTGCAGCGTTTCTTCCGGGCAGAACCCATCGCCAGCGTCGTTGACCCAACTGCCGAAGGCCAGCGCCGCGTCAAGCTCGACTTTCATGAGGATGCACCTTGTCTACCGACCGCGAAAGCTGATGGTCGAAGGAGAGCGCGACGAGCCGGAGGACGCCCGAGTAGGACTTGGGCTCGGACGCGAATGATGGGCTGAAGGAGGACGGCTCGGTTGACGGTGGCGTCGCAGGTCACCGTCTCCGTCGCACTCTGACAGCAGGCGGCCGGATTGTGGGGGCAAGCAAGCGGATTGACGAGTGGGTCCACGCTTGGACGCCGAGGTCGGGAGCCTGGGCGACTTACCATCCGAGCCACCCGCGCTGACCGTCCTACCGCCGCCACTGACGGTCGCCATCGGTCGGGGGGAATGCCTCGGACGACGCCGGCGGGATCGCTGTCGAGACGGAACACGCCGAAGCGTCGCGATTGCTCAGCTCCCGGCACCCGTCACCCACCGCCCGCGCGGTTGCGCGGCCCGTCTCGCCGCACTGAACTTTTGTTCACTTTTTACTTGCCCGTCGCCTCCGAGCCTGACAACCTCTCCGGATGCCCAACGCCCACGACCGGTTCTTCCGGGCTGTGTTCAGCCAGCCGGAGAACGCCGCCGCTCATTTTCGGCAGTATTTGCCTCGCGAATTGGTAGATGCGCTGGATCTTGAGCGGGCGTCGCTGGAGTCGGGGTCGCTGGTCCCGGCCGCGATGAAGCAGCGGGAGGCGGACCTGCTCTATCGGGTGCCGCTGCGGCCTGAGGTTGTCCCCGCCCGCGCCGGCGGTGACGGGGCCGAGGTCTACGTCTTCGTGCTCTTTGAGCACCAGAGCAAGGTCGACCCGATGATGCCGCTCCGCATGTTGCTCTACATGACCGGCATCTGGGAGCGCGCGTGGGTCGAGCGCGACACGCCCGTGCGGCTTCCGGCCATCATCCCCATCGTGCTGTACCACGGTCACCGCCGCTGGAAGGCGGCGCGGGCTTTTCAGGACTTGATCGATCTCCCGCCCGAGATCCTGGCTAGCGTCAGCGGCTACCTGCCGAGCTTTCGGTTTCTCCTCAATGATCTCAAGCGCATTGAGGACTCGGACCTCCAGTTCCACCCGGTCCTCGGGCTGGTTCTGCGCGGCCTCAAACACAGCCGCGACCCGGACTTCAAGGCGCTCTTGCCCACCCTCGGCGCGTCCGCGACCGAGGCGTTCAACGAAGGGGACAGAGGCTTGTCCGCGCTCGTGCTGTTCATGCACTATATCTACGAGCAGCGCGAAGACGTCCTGCCCGAGGACTTCGCCGCGTTCGTCGACGAGCACGCCCGGCCGGGGTTGAAGGAGATCGTGATGAGCACCGCGGAGAGACTACGCAGCGAGGGCCGGGAGGAGGGCATCGAGATCGGCCTCAGCACCATGCGGCGCGTGCTTGTGCGGCTGATTCAGCTCCGCTTCGGTCCGCCAACCGAAGACACGGAGCGGCGGGTGGCCGAGGCGACCGAGGCTGAATTGGCCGCGTGGGCTGAACGAGTGATTACCGCGACCTCGGTGGACGAGGTCTTCAGCGCGTAGGCTAGCTCGAAGTCGCGCCAAATTCGCGGAGTGGGCGGCGGCATCGTCAGCCACGATGCCTTCGAACGAAGAGCCCCACGGTCCGCGGTCGCAGGGGCTGAGCTCGCGCGAAGGGCTCGCTAGCCCATGGCCTCTGCCATGGCTCTCAGCACGCCGACGAAGTCTGTGATGCCCTCGCAGGCGTCGCGGCGCGCGGCGGCGAGGGTGTCGGCCAGCACCAGCAATCGTGTCTCGTCTAGCTCAACGGCGTAGGCGTGGCGAAGGAAGTGCCGGAACTTCAACAGTTCTCGCAGCGCGTCGAGCTGCTCAGCCGGGAGCAGTGCGGGCCGGACTGCCGGGATCTCCGAGGTGGCGCCTTGCAGAAGCTCGATGCGACTTCGTCCGAAAGCTCCTTCGCAAGCCGTAGGAGGGCGCCGCGGCCGAGGGAGCGCTCAGCCAAGGAGGGACTCGCCTTCGGTCTCGATGCGGTCTCGCAGCGAAGGGCTCGCGTCCTCAAGCGGCACGAGGTCGACGTGGCGACCGGCGACCTCGTGGCAAGCCGCTAGGGCTTCCCAGTAGCGCTCGCGCGCCAACCCGGAGACGGCGAGATCGAGGTCGGAGCGCTCGTGTAGTTCGCCGCGGAGCAGCGAGCCGAAGAGCACGACGCGGTGCACGCCGAAACGCTCCGCGAGCAGGCGGACCAGTTCGGGGAGACGCTCGCGCGCTGCACTGGCACGGTCGCGTGCCGCGGTGGCGGCCTCTGCTTCGCGCCGACGCAGATTGGGCAGGTAGGGGGTTACGTCCACAGGCTGGATGCTAGCCCTGGCCGTGAGTGGTGACAACGGTCGAGTCGGCTGTGTCTGACCTCCACGGAGCGCCTTGACGAGCTGGGCCTCCGCCGCATCCACGCCAACACCCGCTACGTCCTGCATGAACACAGGATGTGAGAGCGGCGGGGGTCAGAGCGGTGTGGGGACGGGCAGGGGTCGAGACCGCTCAGTTCGCACATGCCTGAGAGGTAGGCCCGCCCCCGACCGCTCACCGGTGTACGGACATTAGTCCTGCATCCACGAGGGAATCTCGATCTGCGTCTCGTCCACGACGAACAGGTCACGCTCCACCCGGTGGAGGTTGGCAATGGCTCGCGCCAGCTTGTGACCCTGACCGGAAAACCCATACCGCAGCGCGGCGTTTTGGAAGCGCTCGACTACGTGTTGGTGGGATACGGCGCCTCGCTCGATCATGGCCTCGATGTCGCTCAGGTCGTCGCCATGTAGCCGTATCAGCTTGGCTACCACCACGTCCGTGGGGGCCAGGCCCGAGACGTCCATGCGATTCAGGGCGAACAGGGGCTTCCAAACGGGGTCGTCTGGCAGGAATAGGAGCACCTGACCCACGAACTCCAAATAGATGCGATTCCGGGTCGCGATCCGGGTCCCCTTCCCCGCTCCCTGGATGAGGGCGTCGCGAAGCGTCGGATCGAAGTCCTACGTCTCGACGGCGTCGCTGTCCTTGGTGCCCCGTCGGTAGTCCGTCTGCAGGAAGAGCGCCGTCGAGCCGACGATGCGGAGTTTGAAACGCGGGAATCGCGACAACGCCTTGATGGCGTCGATTTCGCGGAAGAACATCTCAATCGGATCCATGAGCCTGCCAGAGCGCTTTTCTGAAGTCGTCGGGTTGGATTTCCGTCGCGATGCCCCAGCGGCGAGAGGTCTCCGATGCTTGTTGCCACACCTGAGCGAGCGAGCGAGGGGAACGGATTGTCGTGTCGAACAGGTCGGGGGGCGACGAGCCCGGGGAGGGCGGCGGCGGGAAACGGTCAAGCTCGTTGGTGATGACCGTGATGGCCCTCGAGGCCTTGCGTCGCCACGCCGCATCCCGATCGGGGGGCGGCAGGAGCAGGGCGTCGCGCACGTTCTCGAGCAGCCACCCGAGCCGTGCAGACCGGGACGAAGCCTCGTGTCGTGCGCGGAGGGCGGGCAGGCTGATGGTGTCGATCTGTTCGAGCAACACCGGGCCCAGCGCGGTCACCAGCCGGGCGGACCGGGGTTCGAGCAGGACCGCCAGAATGGTCTCCGAGGCGTCGCGGAAGCGGCCGGTCGACACGACCCCGGGGACCTGCCGAAGCTGGGTGGCGCCGAGCTGAATGAGGGCGTTCTGGAGCTCGGCCTCGAGGTCGGCGGGAGGCAGGAACTCGCCGATGGAGGCGTTGAACAGCGCTAACACCGCGATGAGCTGCTCTGCGCTGAAGGAACCCGCGCCGCGCTCGATCTCACTCAGGCGCGCTTGGGACAGCCCGAGCTGACTGGCCAGCTCGGCCTGCGTCCAGCCTCGGGCCTGGCGCAGCTCGCGCACCTTCGCGGCCACGCGACGGCGTGTTTCTTGGAGGTTCTGGCTGGTGAAGGTGGGTTCCATATCGGTATTTCGATAATCATATCGGTATTTCGATGCGCTGAGAAGGATTGCGATGAGGGCGAACACCAGAACCGTGGTTTCGTTAGCGGCTTGCGAGTCACCGGCTCCTGCCCCCCGCCCTCGTGTCTTGGCGATCCGGTCGGAGTGGCTGCCCACCGGGGTGGCGAGCGTGGGGCGGATCGGCGCAGGAGACTGAGGCCGAGGCAGGACCGGGACTCGCACGTGTCCCTCCCCGCGTCGCAGCGGTGACTCACACGAGGAAAGCCCGCCCGCACGCCTACGCTTTGCCGCGCTCCCCGAGGGGCTACAACCACCCGAACGCGCGACGAAGCGCTGCCTGGCCGCCGGTCTCGATGACCTCGCCGTGGGCCATGATGAGGCGGTCGAAGTCCCATTGGGCGAGGGTTTCGACCTCGCTTCGGGCGACTGAGCGGCGCATGCCGATGCGCTCCAGGAGCGAGGTGCGGCAGCCGGGGTAGGCGCACAGGCAGCGCATCGCGGCGCGCGTGAGCCACGGTGCCGTCGGGGGGAAATTGAAGACGAGGTCGCTTACGACGAGGGTTCGGCTGGGGCGGTGCAGCAGCGCGACTTCGTTGGTGTAGCCGAAGCAGGCCAGGGGCATCAGGCCCACGTCGCCGCCGAAGGGCGAGGCGGCGGCGGCGGTGATTTCGCCTTGGAATCGCAGGTCGGGGCGCTTCTTCGGCAGACCGGGGGCGGCCCAGGCTTCGAGGCCCGCGGCCGCCCAGGGGCCTACATATAGATGGTGGAGCTTGTTGGGCGCGAGCACCCAGCGGGGCTTGCCCAGATGGGCGACCGTGGCGGGGTCGACGGCGATGGGCGAGTGGATGAGCAAGCCGCCGTCGAGCTCGAGGACGGTCATGCGGGCGCCGACCTCGACGCCGTAGAAGCGCTGCGGGGCGTCGGCCACGTGCACGCCGGGCGCTATGTATCTGAGTGTGGGCAAGTCCGAAGTCTCCTCTGCGACTGCCATAAACCATCCGGCCTGCTGCGCGCAAAAGGGACCGGGCCGCGGGGCAAGTCTCAAGTCTTGACACGACCCCTAGCTGATTGGTGCCGCTCGCTTGTGCACACACTATGGCCGTGTACACTGCTCTCGTGTGAGGCGCACCATGACCCGAAATATCACGTTGAGTGCAGACGACGAGCTGATTCGCCGAGCCCGCGACAAGGCCAGTCGCGAGGCGACGACACTGAACGCCGTGTTCCGGCATTGGCTCGAACGATACGTACGCAGCGAGACAGCGGCGCAGGAGTATGAGCGCCTCATGGCGCAGCTCGATCACGTTGAAGCCGGGGGCACTTTCGACCGGGACGCCATGAATGCCCGGTAGGTACTTCTTGGACACCAACGTCTTCGTCTACTCGTTCGACTCCTCGGTTCCAGACAAGCAGGCGCGCGCACGAGGACTCATCGGCGCGGCTCAGGCGGACGGCCGGGGCGTCATCAGCTACCAGGTCATCCAGGAATTCCTGAACGTGTCGACCCGCAAGTTCGCCCAGCCGCTGACCGCGCCGGAGGCGAAGCGCTATCTCGACACAGCGCTCGCTCCGCTCTGCGAGGTGTTCCCCAGCGTCGCACTGTACGGCGAGGCCCTCGGCATCAGCAGTCGCTGGGGCTTTTCATTCTACGATTCGCTGATCGTCGCTGGCGCGGCCGAGGCCGGCTGCGAGCTGCTCCTGACCGAGGATCTGCAGGACGGTCAACGTATCCGGGATCTGCAGATCGTAAATCCGTTCGCGCACCCTGAGCTGATGCCCTGACGCGGCGTCAGAGCCCCGTGGGAGCTTGCTCCATCGCCGCGGGTGGCGCGCCGAAGCGGGCGATGAAGCGGGCCATCAGGTCGGCGAGGGTCGCTTCGGCGTCGGCGAGGGGGAGCTTGAGGACGCGCCACCGTAGCTGCTCGGCGGGGTAGTCGCTCGCGCGCTCAGCACCTTGGCGGGTCAGCGCTGCGAGGTCGGCGCCGGCGCCGTACCAGAGCATCGCGCTGCGGCCTTGTGGGTACTGGAGCAGCTTGCCCTCGCACTTCAGCTGTACGACGCCGGGGGACCCTTCGGGTGGGGTGGTCTCGAAGGAAGACCACGTCGAGAAGCGGGCTTGGGCGCGGGGCGGGGCTTCGGGCGCGCCTTCGGACGTGGCCGCCTCCTCGTGCGCGAGCTTCGTCGCCCGCCGCTCCTTGCGCTTGCGATTGCGTGTGACCCGCCGCTCCTCGGCCAGGTAGAGCCGCTCGACCCGAGCGCGTGCCCAGTCGGTCTTGCGCAGGAACTTGAGGCTCGACTTGATGCTGGGGTCGCTCTTGAAACAGCCGATGGGCACTCGGGCCGCGAGCCCGGGCCAGCCGTGAAGCTCGACGAGCGTCTCCAGGACCGCCTTCAGGGTGATCCCGTGCAGCGGGTTGTTCGGTTGTTCCTCGCTCATGCTGGCCCCGTGATGCGAATGCGCCGGTCCGCCCGCTCTTAGCCGCCATTTCTCACCTGACCTTCGAGCGAGAGCAAGGAGACGTAGGTGATTTCGGCGTGCGCGGACTGGAGGCGACCGAGACGTGCTGCTTGCACGTCGCAGGGCGGCGGAGGGAGCACGCGTCGAAAGCGCCTGCGGATCCGCCGCTCACAGCCGGAGGGCGGTGAGAAATGGCGGCTACCTGCGGCGGCGGCCGAAGGCGGCTAGGGGGACGACGTCTCGGGGCGTGGGGTCGTGGTCGTGGTCGGCGCCGCCCTTGGTCTCGCAGCGGCGCGGGATGCCTTGGGCGTCGCAGGCGCACTCGGGGCCGCCCTTGCCTCCGCACGAGCCTTTCAGCTGGCGGTTCGAGAAGATCACCCCGACCGCCATGGCTGTCATCAGGGCGCCGACGAAGAGCACGGTGAGGAGGAAGGTCTGCATGAGTCGGCTCCTAGCACATCAGCGGGGGCTGGGCGACGCTGGGGCTCAGGGATCAGCGGGCGCGGCGGGGCCGTCGAGGGCTTCGTAGGCCGGGGTTCTGCGGGCGCTGAAGCCGTCGCCGTCGTGCAGCAGCATCATCACCGCCCAGCCGCGGGCAATGGCCAGCGCCATGCCCTCGTCGGGGCCCAGCACGTTGAGCGCCGTCGCCAGGGCGTCCGCGGTCATGCAGGTGTCCGCGACCACCGTGACCGACGCGGCGGCGTGGGCGACCGGCCGCCCCACGCGCGGGTCGATGGTGTGGGAGAGGCGCTGGCCGTCGCGCTCGATGAAGTTGCGGTAGTCGCCGGACGTGGCCATCGACCTGCCGCTCAGGGAGACGACCGAGTGGACGCGGCGCTCGCCGACCACCGGCGCCTCGACGCCAAGCTGCCAGGGCACGCCGGAGCGGTTGTGGCCGCGGGTCCGCACCTCGCCGCCGACCTCGACCATGTAGTCGACAAAGCCCAGGGCATCCAGCGCCAGCGCCACCCGGTCCACGCCGTAGCCCTTCGCGATGGCGGACAGGTCGACGTAGACGTCCGGGCGCGTCTTGCGCACGGTCCGCGCGACCGGGTCGAGGACCAGCTTGTCCGCGCCGACCCGCTGGCGCAGCGCCTCGAGGGCGGCCGCGTCGGGCGGGGTGGCCGCGTGGTCGGCGCCGAATCCCCAGGCGCGCACCAGCGGCCCCACGGTCACGTCGAAGGCCCCGCCCGACGCCGCCGTGGTCGCCGCGGCCTCGGTCAGGACCTCCAGCAGCATCGCCGAGGCCGGGACGGGCTCGGTGGTCTGGGCGGCGTTGAAGCGGGACAGCTCGGAGTCCGGCGCGTAGGTCGACATGCTCGCGTTCACGGCGTCGAGCGCGGTGGTGATGGCGGCGCGGGCGCGGGCCTCCTGGGCCTCAGTGGCAGGCCCGCTCGTGACCAGCTTGACCGACCAGCTCGTCCCCATCGTCGGCCCGGACAGCGCGGTCTCATGTGGGCCGACCGCGTCGCCTTCCTGCCGCATCCACAGCACCGCGAAGAGCGCGAACACGAACACCGCCGGCAGGCCGAAGCGCCGCAGCAGCCAGATCCGGTACTCCCTGGGGTCTTCGGGCGGCTCGGGGCGCGGGCGCGGCACCTACCCGCCGAAGTCGTCGAGCATGATGTTCTCGGGCTCGACACCCAGGTTGAGCAGCATGTCGATGCACGCCTGGTTCATCATCGGCGGCCCGCACATGTAGAACTCGACGTCCTCGGGCGAGGGGTGGTCCTTGAGGTAGTTCTCAAGGGTGACCTGGTGGATGAAGCCCGTCGGGCCTGTCCAGTTGTCCTCGGGCAGCGGGTCCGACAGCGCCAGGTGCCACTCGAAGTTGGGGTTCTCGGCGGCGATCTTGTCGAAGTGGTCGACATAGAAAGCCTCGCGCAGCGAGCGCGCGCCGTACCAGAACGTCACCTTGCGGTCGGTGTGCAGCCGCAGGAACTGGTCGAAGATGTGCGAGCGCATCGGCGCCATGCCGGCGCCGCCACCGATGAAGCACATCTCGTTTTTCGTGTCGCGGGCGAAGAACTCGCCGAAGGGGCCGCTGATGACGACCTCGTCGCCGGGCTTCAGGCCGAAGATGTACGAGGACATGATGCCGGGCGGCACATCGGGCTGCCGCGGGGGCGGCGAGGCGATGCGCACGTTGAGCATGATGATGCCCTTCTCGCCGGGGTAGTTCGCCATCGAGTAGGCCCGCGTGACCGACTCGTCGACCTTCGAGACGAAGCGCCACATGTTGAACTTGTCCCAGTCGGACCGGTACTCGTCTTCGACCTGGAAGTCCGCGTACTTGGCGATGTGCGGCGGGCACTCGATCTGGATGTAGCCGCCCGCCTTGAACGGCACCTCGTCGCCCTCGGGCAGCTCGAGCACCAGCTCTTTGATGAAGGTGGCGACGTTCTCGTTGGAGCGCACGGTGCAGGTCCACTTGCGGACGCTGAAGATCTCGGGCTCCAGCTCGATCTCCATGTCCTGCTTGACCTTGACCTGGCAGGACAAGCGCACGCCCTCGCGGGCCTCGCCGCGCGAGATGTGGCTGACCTCGGTGGGCAGCATCGCCCCGCCGCCGCCGTGCACGTGGACCTTGCAGACGCCGCAGGTGCCTTTGCCGCCGCAGGCCGACGGGATGAAGATCTTCCGCGCCGACAGCGTGTTCAGCAGGGTGTTGCCGGCCGGCGTCGTGAAGCTGTTGGCCTCGTCGTGGTTGACGAGGATCTTCACGTCGCCGCTGGCCACGAGCTTTGAGCGCGCGGCGATCAGGACCATCGTGAGGGCCAGGATGATGGCGACGAAGACGACGACGCCGAGGATGATGGTGGTCATCATGGGTGGGGGTCCTCTGCCTGCCGCTACAGTTGGATGCCGGCGAAGGCCATGAAGCCCATCGCCATCAGCCCCGTAACGATGAACGTGATGCCCAGACCACGCAGCGCCGGCGGCACATTGCTGTAGCGCATCTTCTCGCGGATGGCGGCCAGGGCGACGATGGCCAGGAAGAAGCCGAAGCCGGCGCCGAAGCCGAACACGGTGGACTCGCCGAGGTTGTAGTCGCGCTCGACCATGAAGAGCGAGGCGCCGAGGATGGCGCAGTTCACGGCGATGAGCGGCAGGAAGACGCCGAGGGCCGAGTAGAGGGCCGGGGCGTACTTATCGAGCGCCATCTCGACGATCTGCACGACGGCCGCGATGGAGCCGATCATCGCGAGGAAGTTGAGGAAGGACAGGTCGGTCGTCGCCAGGTCGGGGCTGATCCAGGTGAGCGCGCCTTCCTTGAGGAAGTACTGGTACAGGAGGTTATTGACCGGCGTGGTGATGGTCAGCACGAAGGTCACCGCGAGGCCGAGGCCAAACGCTGTATCCACCTTCTTGGACACGGCCAAGAACGAGCACATGCCCAGGAAGAAGGCCAGGGCCATGTTCTCGACGAACACGGCCTTGGTGAGGAGGCTCAGATAGTGTTCCACGGCGCGATCCTCCCTTACTCGGTCGTTTGCAGCTCGGGCTTCCACGTCCTCAGGATCCAAACGAAGACCCCGATGAGGAAGAAGGCGCCCGGAGCGAGGACCATGAGCCCGTTGGGGTTGTACCAGCCGCCCTCGTTGATGAGCGGGAGGATGGAGATGCCGAAGAGCTTGCCGGCGCCGAGCAGCTCGCGGAAGAACGCGACGAAGATCAGCACCAGCGAGTAGCCGGCGCCGTTGCCGATGCCGTCCATGATGGAGGCCACCGGGCCGTTCTGCATCGCGAAGGCCTCGGCGCGCCCCATGACGATGCAGTTGGTGATGATGAGGCCGACGAAGACCGACAGCTGCTTGGAGGTCTCGAACAGGAAAGCCTTGAGGATCTGGTCAGTGATGATGACCAGCGAGGCGATGATGGTCAGCTGCACGATGATGCGGATGCTGGGCGGGATCCTGTTGCGGATGACGCTGATCGAGAAGTTCGACAGGGTCAGCACCGCGATGACGGCCGCGCTCATCACGAGCGCCGTCGACATCTGCGTCGTGACCGCGAGCGCCGAGCAGATGCCCAGCACCTGAATCGCGATCGGGTTGTCGTTGAAGAAGGGATCGAGCAGGATCTCGCGGTTCTTCTTCGCCATCAGACGCCCTCCTCGCGGAGCTTCCGCAGGTACGGCCCGAAGCCGCCCTCCCCCGCCCAGAAGCGGATGAGCTGGCCCACGCCGCGCGACGTAATCGTCGCCCCCGACAGCCCGTCCACCTTGTACGGCGCCTCCGCGGGCGGGCCCGCCTGGCCCTTGATGACGTCGATGACGGGCTGGCCCTTGTCGTCGAAGAGCTCGCGCCCCGGCCACAGCGCCTTCCAGCGCGGGTTGTCGACCTCGCCGCCCAGCCCGGGGGTCTCGCCGTGCTGGTAGAAGGTCAGGCCGGCGATGGTGTCGAGGTCCGGCTCCAGCGCGAGGAAGCCGTAGAGCGTCGACCACAGCCCCTTGCCCTCGACGGGGAGGACCAGCAGGTCGGTCTTGGAGTCGGCGTCCTTGTCGATGAGGTACGCCATGGCCTGGTTGGGCAGGCGCTTGATGCCCGCGCCGTTCTTCGGAGCCGCGGTGCTGGTCTTCGGGTCCTTCTGCATCTTGAGCTGGTCGAAGGCGGCCAGCTCGGCCGGCGCCAGCTCGACGTAGGCGCCCGTGTCCAGGTCCACGACCTTCGAGGTCACGTGCTTCTCGTAGAGCGCGTTGATCTCGTCGCGGGTCAGGTGTCCCTCGCCGCCGACGCCAGCCACGCTGAGCACCTTGGATTTGCGGTCGAGCAGCTTGTTCTCGTCCTGGCGGTCCTTCAGCCCGACGCCGCTGGCCGACACGAAGACCGAGCAGACGAGACACACCAATGCGGCGAAGCCGATGATGTAGCCGGTGCTATACTGCATAGCGGGCGGCCCTCCTCTTGATGTTGCGCTGCACCAGGAAGTAGTCGATGAGCGGCGCGAACATGTTCATGAACAGGATCGCCAGCATCATCCCCTCGGGGTAGGCCGGGTTGACGACGCGCACGAGGATGACCATCACGCCGATGCCGGCGCCGTAGATGAGCTTGCCGGTCTCGGTGAAGGCGCTGGTGACGGGGTCGGTGGCCATGAAGACCAGGCCGAAGGCGAAGCCGCCCAGGACGACGTGCCAGAGGAAGGGCATCGCGAACATCGGGTTGGTTTCGCTGCCGGCGGCGTTGAGGATCAGCGTCATCAGGAAGGCGCCCAGGAGCACGCCGACCATGGTGCGCCAGGAGCCGATCTGGGTGGCGACGAGCAGCAGCGCGCCGAGGACGCAGGCCAGGGCTGAGGTCTCGCCCATGGAGCCGGGGAGGAAGCCGAGGAAGGCGTCCATCCAGAGGTCGCCGCCCACCGCATAGGCGCCGGAGCTCCAGTCGATGGCGCCGGCGGCTGCGGCGCCGAGCGGGGTCGCGCCGGAGAGGCCGTCGACGAGCTGGGCGGCGATCCAGGGCTCATCGCCCGAGATCTGCGCGGGGTAAGCGAAGAAGAGGAAGGCGCGGGCTGTCAGCGCGATGTTGAGCACGTTCATGCCGGTGCCGCCGAAGACCTCCTTGGCGAGGATGACGGCGAAGGCGATGCCCAGGGCGGTCTGCCACAGCGGGATGGTCGGGGGCAGGACCAGCGGGAAGAGGAACATGGTGACGAGGAAGCCCTCGTTGACCTCGTGGCGGCGCAGGATGGCCGAGCCGACCTCGATGGTGCCGCCGACGGCCGCGGTCACGATGAAGACCGGGAAGAACCAGAGCGCGCCGTAGACGACGTTGCCCAGGAGGCTGGCCGGGTCGTGACCGAAGCCGAGCATCGCGAAGAGCGCGGTGTGCCAATCGTCGATGGGCAGCGCGCCACGCGAGATGGCGAGGTTGGCCTGATAGCCCGTGTTGTACATGGCCATCAGGAGGCAGGGGACCAGCGCGACCACCACGATGATCATCATGCGCTTGAGATCGAGGGCGTCGCGGACGTGAACCAGCCCCTTGGTGACCGTGCCCGGCGTGTACAGCAGCGTGTCGGGCGCCTCGAACAGCGCCTCGACCTTATGCAGCTTCCCGCCCGGCCCGAACTTGGGGGCCTGCTTGTCCAGGAACTTGCGGAGGGCCTTCATGGTGGGCTCAGCCCTCCTTCCAGATGGTGGTCAGGGTACGGCGCAGGTGCTTGCCGTAGTCCTCCTTGCCGGGACTCACGAACGAGCACAGGCCCAGGTCCTCCTCGTCGAGCTCGAGGCACCCGAGGGCCTCCGCCCGCTCGAGATCGTCGACCATCAGCGCCCGCAGCAGGAAGGTCGGCATGATGTCCAGCGGCATCACCCGCTCGTACATGCCGATCGGCACCATCGCGCGGTGCGAGCCGTAGGTCGTCGTGGTGAACGCGTACTCTTTCTTGGGCACGAAGCCGCTGAGGAACGCGCGCACCGTGGAGTACATGTTGCCGCCGGGGGCGAGCCAGCCGAGGAAGTGGCGCTCGCGATCCTCGGCGACGCAGGCCAGCGCTTGGTCGTAGGCGCCCAGGTAGCCGAAGATGTCGCCGCTGGCCTCGGCGCCGCACAGCACGGAGCCGCGCACGAAGCGGACCTCGCCGTCGATGGTCTCGCCCGCGGCGAGCTGGTCGGTGCTGGCGCCCGCGCGGGTCCGGAGCAGGCGCGGCGAGCGCGCGGCCGGCCCGCCCAGGGCGATGACGCGGGTGACGTCGAGGCGGCCGGTCCGCAGCAGCGCGCCGATGGCGGCCGTGGCCTGGACGCCGATCGACCACGCGACGTGGCTGCGGTTCACCGGGCTGAGTGTGTGGATGTGCGTGCCCGACAGCCCGGCGGGGTGCTTGCCCTTGAACTCCTCGACGGTCACGCGGGGCGGCGCGGACGCCGGCGCCAGCTTCGAGCCGGCCGCCATGCAGAAGTACACGGGCCCGTCGGTCAGCTTCGTCAGCGCCTCGACGCCGGCCCGGATGTCGCCCTCGCGACCCGCCATCACGACGTCCATGTCGGGCGCGAGCGGGTTGGTGTCCATGGCGTTTACGAAGATGGCGGCGGGCTTCTCGTCGATGCTCGGCACGCGGCTGAAGGGGCGCGCGCGCAGGCCGGTCCACAGGCCGCTCTCGCTGAGCAGGGCGCGGACCGCGTCGCTGTCCAGCTCTGAGACCGGGCGCCCGGTGTAGCTCTCGAAGGGCTGGAAGTCGCTGTCCTTGGGCTGGCCGGACGCCTCGCTGGCGGTCAGCTCGATGACGATCGACTGCACGGCGCGCTTTTCGCCGCGGTTGACGGCGACGACGGTGCCGGCGCCGGGCGCGGTGAAGATGATCGAGCGGCCCTTGCGATCCTCGAACAGCGCTTGGCCGCGCTTGACCGCGTCGCCCTCGGCCACATGCATGCGCGGCTTCATGGTGGGGAAGTCGGCCGCGAGCACGGCGACCCGAGTGACCGGGGCGGCGTCGGAGATGACCTGCTGGGGCTTGCCGGCGATGGGCAGGTCGAGCCCTTTCTTGATGACGCGTACAGCCATGCTCTACCCGGGTGGCGGTGCGACGTTGCGTCCGCCCTTATCCGAGGGGCGGAGCGAGAGCGCAACTGTTGTGTGCAAGTTCAACCGCAGTCTGACCCGTACCTCAAGCCAGAACCCGCGCTCGTTCACAAGGGCGAACCGACAAACGCGTGCCCGGCGCGCGCGTCGCCCGAGCGCGCTGCATCAGGCCGGGCGGGCGAAAACCGGTCATCGCGCGGTCGCGGCGCGGGGCCTTCGCCGGGAGGTTGCGGGGAAGGGCTGGCCCGGGAGGGGTGTCACGGGGCGCGGGGGTGTCGCGATCGCGGGCGGTGGGTGTCGCGGATCACGAGCGGCCCTTCCACGGGGCGCGGACGGCGCCGAGCGGCAGCGGCGGGCGGGGACTTGGAGCCGGCCGCCGCAGGGGATACCCTGGCGATGACGTCACCGCCCCATCGCACGGAGCAAACGGCCCCTCCGGCTCCGGACAGCCCGCAGGAGTCTGGACATGCAGTCACGCACCGCCGCCGACATCATGGACAGCTCGGAGCTGACCCTGACCCCCGAGATCGCCCTCGTCACGGCGATGCGAACGCTGCTGCGGTCCAAGGTCACGGGGGCCCCGGTCATCGACGCCGACGGGCGGATCTGCGGCATGCTGACCGAGAAAGACTGCCTCTCGGCCGTGCTGCGGCAGGCGATGGAGGGCGCGCCCGGCGCGACCGTGGGCGACTTCATGACCAGCCCCGCCGAGACCGTGTCGCCGAGCGCCCAGCTACTCGACATCACCCGCATCTTCCTCAGCCGCCCCTTCCGCAAGATCCCGGTCGTCGACGCCGACGGCCGCGTGCTGGGCCAGGTGAGCCGCCGCGACCTCCTGCGCGCGCTCGAGTCGGACAAGGACAACCCCTTCCTGTACGGGACGGCGGACCACACCGCGCAGGACACGGGCGGGGTCCACTCGGCCATGCAGCGAGCGCTCGGCAAGTCCTGAGGGCCGAGGGGCGCGTGGTCGACGGGGCCTAGCGGGTCGCCGGGGCGGGCTAAGCCGAATGGCCAACGGCGAAGCATGCCGCGTCCGTACGGGCGGGCGGGCGTCTCAGGACGTGACATCCCACCGAAAGTATACGCAGATGAGTGCCAGATATTCCCTGTAAAATCGAAAACTAAACAGGGGTCGGGTCCAATCTTAGGACTTGCTATCCGGCAACCTCATCTGCGACAGCAGGCCCACGCTCATCCGCCGACCAGAGGCCTTCCAAAGTCGCCCGCCCAGCACGACCGCCCCCCACTCGAATCCTCAGCATCACTTGCGGAGAAAATCCCTGTGAATGCTAGCGATAAAAGTGAGAATTGAGGGTGCCTGACCCCCATCGCTAGGGGCTATCAAGCCCAAGCTCAGCGGCCCCAAGAGACCGGCGACTGGAGGCAGGGGGGGCCGCCCTCCCCTGCCGCTGGACAAGGGTCCGTCGATGACACCATTCAAGTCGCAATACTTCGTAATCACTAAAGATAAAAATGAGAACTGAGGGTATCCGACCCCACCTCGGGAGATAGCATGAAGATCGCAGTAACGGCCGCCTCTGGACAGCTGGGAGGCGAGATCGCTCGGGCGCTGACGGCCATGCTCGGGAGCGAATCCGTCGTGGGCTTGGCGCGGACCCCGGAGAAGGCGAGCGGGCTTGGCATCGACGTCCGGCCGGGGGACTACGGGCGGCCCGACCAGCTCGCTGCGTCGCTCGCTGGGGTGGACGCGGTGCTCCTCGTGTCTGGTATGGACGCACCGGACAAGCGCATCGAACAGCACCGAAACGTCATCGAAGCCGCCCGGTCGGCCGGCGTCCGGAAGATCGTCTACACCAGCATCCAGGGCCTCCCCGAGGGCACGGGGTTCTCGCCGGTGGTGCAGAGCAACCGGCAGACCGAGACCGACGTCCGCGACAGCGGGCTCGAGTGGGTCATCGGGCGCAACGGGATCTACATCGAGCCGGACGTGGAGTACCTGGAGACGTACAAAGCCAACGGCGAGATCGCCAACTGCGCCGGCGACGCGAAGTGCGGCTACACGACGCGGGGCGAGCTGGCCTATGCCTACGCGCGCCTGCTTACCGGGGCGGAGCACAGCGGCCAGACCTACAACCTCCACGGCGAGCCCATCACCCAGAGCCAGTTGGCCGAGTACCTGAACCGCGCCTTCGGAACCCGGCTCACCTATCGCCCGATGTCGGTCGACGCGTACCGCGAGGACCGCGTGGGCGAGCTAGGCCCCTTCCTCGGCGGCATCATCGCGGGGATTTACGAGGGCATCCGAGCCGGCGCCCTCGACGTGCCCAGCGACTACGCGAAGGCCGCGGGGCGAGCGCACCAAAGCTGGGACGATTATTTCGTCCCCGCGTCCGATTGAATCGAGGCGATCGTGGGGATAGGAGTGAGGGGTGCACTCCTCACTGTCCCGTTGGGTGTTGGCGGCGCTTTTCGGCTTGTGCGTCGGGTGGGCGGGGACGTCTCCGGCGCTTGCTGACGACGCGGCTACCGCGGATGGGGACGGCGCAGCCGACGCGGCGGAGGAGTGTGGCGGCTCGCGCGAGGCCACGGGCCGCTCGCCCAGCAGCCGCGCGGACTCGGGGCGGACTCGCACCCGGTGCGTGAAGCCCGAGATCGATTGGCCTCGCCCGGCGGTGTTGGTCGACGACGAGCAGCTAGCCATCGACGCCTTGAAAGCCGGCGCGGTGCAGCTCGCGGTGTCTCAGGGCATTCACGGGGCCGGGCTCGGGCTCGAGATCTGCGCCCTCGCGGGCTGTCGCCGAGAGCGGCAGTGGGCCTCGGCGGCCGTCGCTGGCAGCGTGGTCGGTTTCGGCACCGTGCTGCTGGCCACCGGCGTCCGCCTGGACCCGCGACTCTCTCTCGCAATGCGGTACGGCAACGTCTGGGGGACCGCGTCGGCCTACCTGCTCTTTGGCGCGACGAGTCGATTCTATGACGAGTCGTCAGGCGCGAGCGGGAATCGGAAGGCCCTCATCGGCGCGATGATGGCAGGGCAAATTGGGGGCTTATTGCTGGGCAATCTCGCGTGGCGGGGCCTGCGCTTCGACGAGGCGGACGCTGACGCCGCCTTCGGTGCCGCCATGTGGGCCTCGGGGCTGGCCGGGCTGCTGGCGGCGCCCATCAGCGGGGGCACCGCCGACATCCGCGTCGTCCACGGGGCCGTATTCGCGGTCGGCCAGCTCGGCCTCATCGGCGGCTACGCGCTCTCCCGGCACGCGCACCTCTCGCGCCGCCGGGTCTGGCTCATCCAGCTCGGCGGGCTCTTGGGCGGGGCGACCGGCACCGCCATCCCCTTCCTCCTAAGCGACGTGAACGGCGGGGAAGCCGCCTTCTACAGCGCCGCGGGGGGCGCGTTGGCCGGGATGATCTTGGTCGCCGCCCTCACCCGACGCATGGACGGCCCGCCCATCGCCGTCGATCTCGGCTTCCGCCCTGCACCCGGCGGCGCGGTCGCCACGGTCGGCGGCCGCTGGCGTTAAGCCCGCCCGAGATCCTCGCTCGCCCATCCCCACCGACCTCGCGACGAGCGCCCGGGCGGGCCAGCGAACCAGCCAGCCCGCTCCGGACCGACGGCTACCAGCCCTCCAACACGATCTTGCCGATCGCCCGCCCCGCCTCGAGCGTCTTGTGCGCGGCGCGCAGGTTGGCCGCGTTGATGGGCGAGACCACCTCGTTCGCGGTGCCGGCGATTCGCCCCGCGTCGACCCACTCGGCCACGCGATTGAGCAACCGGTGCTGCTCGATCATGTCGGGCGTCTGGAACATCGCGCGCGTGAACATCAGCTCCCACGAGAAGGTCGCCGCCTTCTGCCGCACCACCGCCTGCTCGAGCGGCCGCTTGTTCTCGACGATGGACACGATGCCGCCCTGGGGCCGAATCAGGTCCGCCGCCGCGTCCCAGTGCCCGTCGGTGTCGTTGAACAGCGCGATGTAGTCGACGAACTTCAGCCCCAGCGCCTCCACCTGCGGCCGCAGCGGCTCGCGGTGGTTGATGACGTGGTCGGCACCCAGCTTCGTGACCCACGCCGCCGACTCCGGCCGCGAGGCGGTCGCCAGCACGGTCAGCCCCGCGATCTTCGCCAGCTGAATCCCGATGGAGCCGACGCCGCCAGCCCCGCCCACGATGAGCAGCGTCTGCCCCGCGTTGGCGCCGCCGACGTCAATGCCCAGGCGGTCGAAGAAGGCCTCGTACGCGGTGATGGCGGTCAGGGGCAGCGCCGCCGCCTGGGCAAAGTCCAGCGACCGCGGCTTGCGCCCCACGATGCGCTCGTCCACGAGCTGCCGCTCCGAGTCGCTGCCCGGCCGCGTGATGTCGCCGGCGTAGAAGACCTCGTCGCCGGGCTTGAACAGCGTCACGCCCGGCCCGACCGCCTCCACGACGCCCGCCGCGTCCCAGCCCAGGACCTTCGGCGAGGCCTCGACGTGGTCCTTCGGCGCGCGAACCTTCGTGTCGACCGGGTTCACCGCGATGGCGCGCACCGAGACCAGCAGGTCGCGCCCCGTCGGCGTGGGATCCGCCAGCTCGAGATCGAGCAGCGACTCCGGGTGATCGATGGGCAGGTATCGGGTCAGTCCAACGGCTCTCATCGTGTTCTCCTGGTGCTGCGCGGCGAGAACGCCCATTCGCAGCGACTGCTTGTAAACGGCGGCGCGCGTGGCATCCTCGGCCGGGCCGCGCACTCCATAAATACTCCCATTATCGCGCAGCGCGTCACGAAGAATCCCCGCAACTCTATCAACGAACGGTTGTAAATTCGGCCATGAAAGTCCGCGAAATGGAGCTGCTCGTCCGCGTCGCCGAGACCGGCTCGATGACCCTCGCCGCCCGACAGCTCCACGTCACGCCGGCGGCCGTCAGCGCGACGATTCAGCGGATCGAGGACGCGATCGGGGTGCGGCTCTTTGAGCGCACGACGCGCACGCTGCACCCCACCGATGAGGGCCTGTTGGTCATCGAGGGCTGCCAGGAGGTCGTCGAGCGCTGGCAGCGCGCGCTGGACGACGCGCGGGGCGATGGCGCCGAGCTTGGCGGCACGGTGCACCTGGCGGCGCCCGCCGACACGACGTACCAGGTCATCCAGACCGCGGTGGCCGAGCTTTGCGCGACCCACCCGAAGCTGCGCGTGGTCGTGAACACCAGCGACGCGATTCAGCACCTGCACCGCGACGCCATCGACATGGCGATTCGCTACGGCGCGCTTCAGGACAGCACGCTGACGGCGCGGACGCTGGCGACGGCCCCGCGCATCCTGGTCGCCGCGCCGGCCTATCTCGCGCAGCGCGGCACCCCCGAGACCCCCGACGCGCTGAGCGACCACCGCTGCCTGACGCTGCAGCTCTCGAACGTGCCGGCGGTCTCGTGGCGGCTCGAGCGCGGCGGCGAGGTGCACGTGCTGACCGTCGAGAGCCCGCTCTGCGGCAACGGCTACCTCGCGCGGCAGTGGGCGATCGCCGGCATGGGCATCGCCTTCAAGAGCCTCTTCGACGTCATCGACGACCTCGAGGCCGGCCGCCTGGTGCGAGTGCTGCCCGAGTACACCGGCGGCGACCTGCCCATCCACGCCGTCTTCCCCAGCCGCCGCTTCCAGCCCGCCCGCGTGCGAGCCCTCGACGCGGCCATCACGGCCCAGTTCGCCGCCCGCTCAGCCCGCTGCGACGCGTGGATGCGCGGCCCGGCGGCCCCAGCAAGTCTCAAGTCCTGACACGACCCCTAGCGCGTCCTGGCGCGCACGAGAACTTCCGCGCTTGACCTCCGGCGCCTTAAATCGTACATCGACGATATACGCTCACCCGGACGCGTCGTGACCAAGCCCGAGCCCACAGTCTGCTGCCCGCCCGCCGAGCCGACGCCGCCGGTGCCGACCGACGAGAACGGCGCCAACGAGGCGCTCGCCCGACTCGCCAAAGCCGTCGCTCACCCCGCGCGCGTCGCCATCATCCGGCTGCTCATCCGCCACGACGGCTGCATCGTCGGCGACATCGTCGACGAGCTCCCGCTCGCGCAATCGACCATCTCGCAGCACCTCAAGCAGCTCAAGGACGCGGGGCTGATCCGCGGCCAGGTCGACGGCCCGCGCGTCTGCTACTGCGTCGAACCCGGCGCCGTCGCCCTCCTCAAAGCCCTGGTCGCAGCGCTGTGACGCCGCGGCCCGCCCCCACCGAGCCCCCCCACCTCCGCGACCACCGATAGAGGCCACCCCATGGGCATATTCGAACGCTTCCTCTCCCTCTGGGTGGCCCTCGCCATCGCCGCCGGCGTCGGCCTCGGCCTGGTCGCCCCCGGCCTCTTCGAGGTCGTCTCCCGCCTCGAGTGGGCGCGCGTCAACCTCGTCGTCGCCGTCCTCATCTGGCTGATGGTCTACCCGATGATGCTCAAGGTGGACCCGTCCTGCCTCAAAGACGTCCGCAAGAAACCCAAGGGCCTGGCACTCACGCTCGTCGTCAACTGGCTCATCAAGCCCTTCACCATGGCCGCCCTCGGCGTCCTCTTCTTCCAGCACATCTTCGCCGGCCTCGTCCCGGTCGAAGACGCCCAGCAATACATCGCCGGCATGATCCTCCTCGGCGTCGCCCCCTGCACCGCCATGGTCTTCGTCTGGAGCCACCTCACCAACGGCGACGCCAACTACACCCTGGTCCAGGTCTCGGTGAACGACCTCATCCTGGTCTTCGCCTTCGCCCCCATCGCCGGCCTGCTGCTCGGCGTGACCGACCTCTCCGTCCCCTGGGAGACGCTCTTCGCCTCCGTCGTCATCTTCGTCGTCATCCCCCTGGCCGCCGGCATGCTGACCCACAAACGCCTAATGAAAACCGGCGGCCCCGAGGCCATCGAGCGCCTCGCAAGCAAGCTCAAGCCCACCTCCATCATCGGCCTGCTGCTGACAGTCGTGCTCCTCTTCGGCTTCCAAGCCGAGACCATCGTCGAGCAGCCCGGCCGCGTCCTGCTCATCGCCATCCCCCTGACCATCCAGAGCTACGGCATCTTCGCCATCGCCTACGGCCTCGCCCGCGCCCTCAAACTCCCCTTCAACGTCGCCGCCCCCGCCGCCATGATCGGCACCTCCAACTTCTTCGAGCTAGCCGTCGCCGTCGCCATCAGCCTCTTCGGCCTCGCCTCCGGAGCCGCCCTAGCGACCGTCGTCGGCGTCCTCATCGAGGTCCCGGTCATGCTGTCCCTCGTCGCCTTCGCCAACCGCACCCAGAACTGGTTCCCCCCGATCACTCCGCCTCCGCCTGGAGAGAGCCCCCATGCCCGGCCTCCACTTCGACTCCGTCCTCTTCCTCTGCGTCGCCAACTCCGCCCGCTCCCAAATGGCCGAGGGCCTGGCCCGCGACCTCTTCGGCGACGCCGTCCGAGTGCAATCCGCGGGCTCGTCCCCCACGCGAGTCAACCCCTTCGCCATAGCCGCCATGGCCGAGCTAGGCATCGATCTCGCAACGCACACCTCGAAGTCGGTTCAAACCGCAGATCTCGGGCGTATTGACCTCGTAGTGACCCTCTGCGCCGAAGAGGTCTGCCCCGTCGTCCTCACAAAAGCCCCGAAACTGCACTGGCCCCTACAAGACCCCGACCGCAAAACACGAAGACCTCACCGACGCCGAGCGCCTAGAGCACTTCCGAGTCACCCGCGACCAGCTACGAGCCCGCCTTCGAGGTCCTAGCGGCGCTGCGCGACGTCCCCGAAGGCCCCGACCCGCAAGAGTTCCACGTAAGCATCCGGTTCCCGAGTTGGCAGCAGCGGCGCGGTTCTACACCTGGCTGCTCGGGGTGACGCCGAAGGAGTGGACCCACAGGTACGTGACCTTCGTGAGCGAGGCGTTGCGGACGAACTTCGTGATCAAGTCGTCGCCGACGGTAAAGAGCTACACCAGGACACGCTGTACCACCTGGGCGTCGACGTCGGCACCAAGGCCCGCGGTTGGTCGAGGCGCGGAGCAGCGGGCGGCAACCGCGGGCTGGCCTATCTTCAAGCGCGCGAGGACGACGTGGAGAGGACGCCGTTGCACGAGCTGTGGTTGCAGGACCCGGGTGGGAACTTGGTGGAGGTGTATGCGCGGTTGACGGAGGGTGAGCTGGCGGCGATGCCGGCGGGTAGGGAGCCGGTGATGTTGGCGGGTGGGGATAGAGACCTTCCCAAAAACTGAGGCTTGCACCACGTGGGCCTCGCGCTGGCGTAATGGTGCTTCGAGCCATGGTGACTTGTGAACCAAAGGAAGCCAGTGCCTGCTGGTGCAGGGGGGCCGGCTTAAACAAGAGGTACTCTTACCTCTGGAGTCCTGCCCAGTCGCATACCACCGGCGCAGCGCCCTAAGCCCGTGATTGGATGCAGCGGTCTTCAGGGTGCAGATATGCGGTTAGAGGGCCCCAATACTACCGCAGCCGGTATCGATGCAGCGGACATTTCCAACGAGAAACGGCCCGTCTGTTTGAAACGAAGTGTCCGAAGACATAAAACCCTCCTGGACTCGTCCGTGCCTTTGAATAGGCCAGTGTGGTGCGCCGAGAACCATGGCCTCCGGAGAGCGAAGGCGCGGGTCGGTCGGATCGGGGCCGGCGTGCGACAAGAAGAGGGAACCGAGTTCCCAGAAACGTGGGAGCTTGGCGAATCAATCGCAGCGCATCGTCTGGGATGCTCGCCGCGAGTGCGGCTCTTACGTCGCGTGGCGCGTGTCCTACAAACGACTGGATGGTCGGTAGACCGCCGAGCAAGGCGAAGTCCACAAGAGGACCGCCATCGAGATAACGGAGCAGTGCTGCCTCATGATTGCCGAAGCAGGGTCGCGGGGACCCGTTGAGGCAGAGCCGCGTGACCACATCCACAACCGAAGCGGAGTCTGGCCCCGGTTTATCAAGTCGCCTAGGAACACCAAGTGACGCCGTTGTAGTTCAGGATTCCGCAGCAAGATTTCAAGTTCTGTCTGGTCCCCGTGGATATCGCCGATGATTGCTAGTCTATCCATTTCAGAAATCTGCAGCCCACGTTGGCGTCGTTTTCAGCGTCTCGTCATGGGGGCAACGTACCAGCGGGGTTGAAAGTAAGCGCAGACCAATGCCACAGTCATCTCAGAATGCCCAAAGGAGTTCACAATCGTGGATTCCACGCTCATGGGGCCCATGCGGTCTCGCGTCTACAAGTCTGTCCAGTTGGTCTAAGAACTCGCGATATCGCCGGTACTGGCAATCATCAGGAATCTGGAAGACTGGCCCGCCGCAGACCCGATTCCCCGAGGTGTTCGGAGACCAGTTCCATGGAGAAGCTCGTCAGACCCGATTTGAGTGCAGTGGGCATACCGCGGTGCGGATCAGGTGAATTGCGAGTCGCATGAACGCGACCGGGCGCTCCAAGAAATCGTCCTCCGCTAATGTAAGCAGCGTCGACGCACGTTCAACATCACGGAGGACGACCTCAGGGTCAGGCCTGCGGGGCGCACTTCCTGACGGCGGCCAGCACACCATCGTCGCCGTGGAGGGTCACCGCTTCAGTAGCAATGTGCCAGGCGAATAGCGATCCGCCTTCCGCCATTCGCCGGAGATGCGATGCGCGATAGCATGAGAATGAAATCCTCCCAACCTGGTAGCTAGGCGTTCGCTTGTCGTAACCTGAGTACATCGATGTCGGAGTCGGCGTTGGGTTCGGCCCTGGCATGACTAAAAAAGGATCACGGCTCTGCTCGCCGCGCACACTCCGAAGGGATCTTCGCCACGATTCGGTCGCGATTCAACGCGCTATTCTCCGCAGAAGGACGTGAGCAACAGCCGCGTACCATGCCAGTCCGAGGCCAGATGCACCCAGCGCCAACCATGCGATAGCGGCCGAATTGACTTGGAGGTGCAAGGGCTGAATCTAGAAACAGCGCAGCAGCCCGTGGATATGTCTCAACGAAAGTCGTAAGCCACGCAACGGTCCCCGGGTCGGACACACGAGACACCGCTGTATGTAGCTCTGTACTCAATCAGTCCGACGGCCAACGCAGCAGTCGAGACTAGACCAAAGACCATCTGGTTCGCCAACGACGTCCCGGCCTTCGTGAACTTGAGCCAGGCCCAGGAAAGGCAGAATTTGATTGGACCGAGTGGCGGGCGCTCAGTGCGTGAGAGCACGTGACGGGCGTTCCCAGCGCGCCACCACATCTCCAGCGGCGCCACGCGGAAGCGCCAAGCTTGCTCTGCGCTCAAGGAACACGGCCTCGTCCTCATACGCACGATTCGCAACGTCCCGATTCGAACGAAGCAGTTGGCCTGCAAGGCGGGCGGTGTTGTTTAGCCAGAGCGAGCGTTGCTTCTGTCGCTCATCGCCGGGAAGGACGGAGAGGTTCTGCTCTTGAAACGGCATGCCCTTCAGGAACGTCTGGGGCCTCAGTTCGGTGCACTGCACCCGACAATCATCCGCCGAACAACCCTCGAACTCACAATGCTCATCCACGATGCATTCCACGAACTCGGTCCGACTGAAGTCACAGCGGACGAAGCGGCAGCGGTCAATGTGCACATGCCTAAAGCTCAAAAAGCCCATGACGCAATCCATAAAGATGCAGTCGCGAAATGTGACCGACTCGATCACGGTGGCCCTTTTGCCTCGTGTCGTGTGGAAGTTGCAGTCCCGGAACTCCAAGCTCGCTATCGTCACGCCTTTGGCTGTGATTCTACCTTCTTTCCCTGAACTGTGGCGTGAGAGTTGCCTGCCTCCTTCTCGATGGCGTCCAGATCCGGAGCGAGTCGCGAGCGACTGGACCTGTCCGGATAACGGAATCCAAAAAGTCGCTCGGGGCGACGGGGATCCGTGAGGTGCGCACGAACGTTGTCAGCCATCGGCCCTTCCTATCAACTCGCACCCGCGGGTGAGTCACAGCGCCCCAGGTCGGGCAAGCGGCGAACAGTCCACCGAAATCAGGTGGTCATTGTCAAGCGCGCTGTACTGGTTCTCCCCGAGGACAGGAGGATCTCCCGGGGGCTCAGCTAAAAGACCGAAAACATTCACCTTTCGCCTGGATAGCCGCGCAAGCCATTGAAATTGCATGCTAAAGCGACCGAAGAGGCGCTGAGGATCATCGCTGCGCGAGGATCCCTCCCGGGGCTCAGCTAAAAGGCCGAAAATATTCACCTTTCGTCCGGCAATCTCGCAAGTATCTGACATTACAGGCTAAAGCGGCCGAGGAGAGACACTGAGGAGCTTCGCTTCTGGAGGGGATCCCCGAGGCTCAGCTAAAAGACCGAAAACATTCATTTTTCGCCCGATAACCGCGCAAGTTGTTGAAATTGCAAGCCAAAGCGGCCGCGGAAGCACTGAGACTCTTCGCTGCGAGGGGCTGGCGCGGGCGGTGAGGAGGATCTGAGGAGATCTGGGGTCGGATACCCCCAGTTCTCATTTTTTTGCTGTGTAATTACAGAGATATTCAGCCGAAATCATCGTCGCCGTGGCGGCGAGGCCGACACAAAGCCTTCCGCTCCTGGTGCTCAGCGGGATTTTGAGCAGGGGTCGGGTCCGGACATGCTGGACCTTCTGCCGCTACTGCTTGAATTCATGACTGTTTTTTCACGCGGGTTTGCAAGTGACCTGGCGCCGCTGAGCTATGGCTTGGAGACGCTGGCGGCAACCTCGTCGAGATTTCCGTAGCGCTCGGACGTCAGGGCCAGGCAGTACCCGAAGATTCGCGCCATGAGAGTTCTGGGGTCGGATACCCTCAGTTCTCATTTTTTTACCGTGTGATTACGGCGCTCTTCAACCGAACTCATCGCCACCTTGGCGGCGAGGCCGACACAGCTCCGCTCCTGGTGCTCAGCGGGATTTTGAGTAGGGGTCGTGCTGACCTTCTGCCGCTACTGCTTGAATTCATGACTGTTTTTTCACGCGGGTTTGCAAGTCTGGACCTGGCGCCGCTTTTCGAGCTATGGCTTGGAGACGCTGGCGGCAACCTCGTCGAGATTTGCGCTCGCCGCTGGAGGATAAGGGGTTTGTGGTCCTCGTGAGTCGTCCATGAGCGATGCGCCTTCAAGACCCTGCACGGTGGACGCGTGGAATCGGTACGAGGGCGAGCTTCGAGGTTGGCTCGTGCGTCGGGTCGGCGGCGATGAAGCGCTGGCGGCCGACCTGCTGCAGACCGTCTTCCTGAAGGCGCTGCGCCAGGGGCCGCGGTTCTGCGAGGTCGAGCGACCGCGTGCTTGGCTCTTCACGACGGCCCGCCACGCGGTCGTCGACCACTTCCGCACGCTGAAGTTGGAGGTCCCGGTCCCGGAGAGCCTGAGCGAGGCCACGGAGCATCGGCCGGTGGTCGACTCCATCGCGGCGTGCCTGCCGCGGGCGCTCCGGGAGCTGCCTGAGCAGGACGCGGACATCCTGCGGCGGTGCGATCTCGAGGGCATGACCCAGGCCGAGTACGCGCGCTCCCACGGGCTGTCTGTCCCGGGCGCCAAGTCGAGGCTGCAGCGCGCGCGTCGCCGGCTCGAGGAGCACCTCACGCGGGTGTGCCAGGTCCAGCGCGACGAGGACGGCGGGGTGTGCTGCTTCGTGCCGCGCCCGCCTCCGAGCGAAGGGCCGGCGTAGGCCCAGCCGGGAGCAGCGGCGTCTGAGACCGTCCGCGGGGGCCGCGGCATGTGCGCCACGGCGCGGAGAAAAGCTGCATCCATCGCGCACCGTCATCGTCTCCGTGGTGGAGCCGGTCCTGTGCGCATGGAGACGGGCATGTCCGAACTGATCTCGACGCTCGTTGCGACCCCGCGACGCCATCCCCTTTGGGCTGTGGCGCTGGGTGCCGCCGCCTGGGCGCTCGTCTACTCGCAGCTTGAGCCGCTGTCCTTTGCGGTGGTCGGGCTCATGGGCCTCGCGCCAGAGACACGGCTGGCGGGCGCTGTGCAGTTCTTTGTCTACGACACGCCGAAGGTCCTGATGCTGCTGACGGGCGTCGTCTTCGTCATGGGCGTGGTCCACACCTTCGTCTCGCCCGAGCGCACGCGCCAGCTCCTCTCGGGCCGAAGCTCCGGCGTGGGTAACGTCCTGGCGGCGAGCCTCGGAATCGTGACTCCGTTCTGCTCGTGCTCGGCGGTGCCGCTCTTCATCGGCTTTCTGCAAGCGGGCGTGCCGCTGGGCGTGACCTTCTCGTTTCTGATCGCGGCGCCGATGGTCAACGAGATCGCGCTGGGGATGCTCTTCGCGCTCTTCGGCTGGCGTGTCGCGCTGTTGTACCTGGGGATGGGAGTGCTCGTCGCGATTGTCGCGGGCATGGTCCTCGGCCGCCTGGGTCTGGAGGGCTGGGTCGAGAGCTGGGTCATCGAGCTGAGGTCGCGGCAGCACGCCACCGTCGCGACGGGCGCCGCGCCAACCTGGAGTGAGCGCGTCGAGAGCGGGTGGAATCACGTCCGGGAGATCGTTGGCAAGGTCTGGATCTACATCATCCTCGGCGTGGCGCTGGGCGCCGGGATCCACGGATACGTCCCCGAGGACTTCATGGCCTCGATCATGGGCAGCGGCGCCTGGTGGTCGGTGCCCGCCGCGGTCCTGCTCGGCATTCCGATGTACACGAACGCGGCGGGCGTCATCCCGATCGTCGAGGCGCTGCTGGCGAAGGGAGCGGCCCTCGGCACGGCGCTGGCATTCATGATGAGCGTCATCGCGCTGTCCGCGCCCGAGATGATCATCCTCCGCAAGGTCCTCAAGCCGCAGCTCATCGCGGCGTTCGTCGCCATCGTGGCCACCGGCATCCTGCTCGTTGGCTTGGTGTTCAACCACGTCCTGTGACCCTGTGAACCATGGAGATAGCGCTATGAAGAACGTCAAAGTGCTCGGAAGTGGCTGCAACAAGTGCCGTGTCACTATCGACACCATCCGCGCCACGGCGGAGCGGCTCGGCGTCGAGATCGAGCTCGAGAAGGTAGAGGACTTCGCGCGGATCGCCGGCTACGGCGTGATGGCGACGCCAAGCGTCGTCGTGGACGAGGTCGTGGTTCACACCGGCAGCGTCCCGACCGCGAAGTCGATCGAGGGCTGGATCGCGTGAGGCGGCTGACGTGGGCCACGATGAAGGGGCGGTCCCGCCCAGGAGACGATTCATGAGTTCGACGAAGTCCATGCTCGTGCTGGGGGCCGTCGCGCTCGCCGTCGCGGCCGCCGTGTTCGTGCGGTCGAGCCGCGGCGAGGCCGAGCCGCCACCACCGCAGCGCGAGGCGCTCGAGCGCGTGCCCACGTTCATCGAGCTCGGTTCGGATCGATGCACGAGCTGCCGCGCGATGATCCCAGTGCTCGAAGAGCTCAGGCGCAGCAACTGCAAGCTCAACGTGCGCTTCGTCGACGTGTGGAAGGACCCATCCGAGGGCGAGCGACTGGGCGTCACGACCATCCCGACCCAGGTGCTGCTGGCGCCGGATGGCCGCGAGATCGCCCGCCACACGGGGTATTGGTCCGCCGACGCCATCCGAGCCGCCTTCGCGTCGAGCGGGTTTGCCATCGCCGTCGAGCCGGGGGACTGCGGGTCATGATCGAGACGATCCTCGGGTTGCTCGAGACCTCGGCCTGGCTCGCCGTCCTCGGCGCGGCCCTGTGGGGCGTGGCCAGCGTCCTGCTGAGCCCATGCCACCTGGCGAGCATCCCCTTGCTGGTCGGTTTCCTGGGGCGAATCGAAGGCCAGACGCTGGGCAGCAAGAAGCTCGCGCTCTGGGTGACCATCGGCGTGTCGCTGAGCCTGGTGGTCGTAGCCGGTATCAGCCTCGCGGCCGGGCGCATCTTGGGCGACCTGTGGGGCGTCGGCCCCTGGCTGATGGTCGCGTTCCTGGTTGTCGCGGGCCTAGTGCTGCTCGACGCGGTCGATGTGCCATCCGTCGGGCGACTCCGTCCGGAGCGCGCCCGCGCCGGGTCCGCGGGAGCGGCCGCCGCGGGAGGGGTCCTGGGCGTCACGCTGGGCCCCTGCACGTTCGCGTTCTTCGCCCCGCTCATAGCCTTCGGCGCAGGCCCAGCATCCCTGGGGCTGAGGGTGACCGCCCTGGGCGCGTTCGTGGCGGCCCATCTCCTCGCCACCTGGACCGCCGGCATCCTCGGCGCCCGCGTGAGCGTCTGGATTCAACGCGGCGGCCGCGTCGCGAAGGCGACAAAGGGGCTGGTAGGCCTCGCCGCCATCGCGGTCGCCATCGACATGATCGTGAACGCGCCCTGAGCGAGCGGCGTGCGGCGCCGGTCGGGGGGAGGAGGGGGCGCGACTGCTCCCTTCTCTCGCCTTGGCTGACTGTCGCCATGCGCATCCCACCGAGGATTCCCGCCGGGGGCTCAGCGAGGGCTGGGCTGAGCTCGCAGCGCGGAACCCGAGTCCCTGCCCTGTCGTGGACCAGACCAAGAACTTGGTCTACTTTCATCGGGTGAGCAGCAACCAATTCAATATCGGCGAAGCGAAGACTCACCTCTCGCGGCTCTTGGAGCGGGTGGCCGCTGGCGAGGAGATCATCATCTCCAAGGCGAACCGCCCGATCGCGCGCTTGGTGCCGCTAGAGGGAGCCAGCACGCCGCGTCGCCCCGGTCGATTCGCCGGCCAGATCGTCGTCCACGACGACTTCGACGCGCCGCTCCCTGAGTTCGAGCAAGCGTTCTACGACGGCCCGATCGAACCGTGACCCCGGTCCTGCTCGACACACACGTGCTGCTCTGGTGGCTCAGCGCGCCGGAGCGCCTCAGCGCCCGCTGCCGCGCGCTCTTCGACGACCCGGAACGGCAGCTCCTGCTCAGCTCGGTCAGCACCGCGGAGATCGCCATCAAGGCGTCAATCGGCCGCTTGGAGCTGCCCATCCCGGTCGGGGAGCTCGTCAATCAGGCCCTGCGCGAGGACGGCCTGACCCCGCTGGCCTTCGAGCACCGCCACGCCGCGGCCCTCGCCACGCTCCCGCTGTACCACCGGGACCCCTTCGACCGAATGCTGCTCGCACAAGCGCTGACCGAGGGTATCCCCCTCGCCAGCGCCGACCGCGCCCTGCTCGAATACGACATCGAGCTGCTGTGGTGAGCCACCTCGACGTCGCGGGTCCCGAGGGCTCCCCTCCCGGGGTTCCGAGGGTGAGCAGGTGCGGCGGCGGCCCCCCGCACTCGTCTCTCGAGCGCCCGAGATCCTCGGCTTGCGCTGGGAGTTGAGGCGCTGAGCACACTTCGCGTTCGAGCGCGGCCGCTGTGAGTTGCTGTTTCGCCAGCCACGGAGCGAGCAAAGCCCGCCCGTGGCTGGGAGCGGCGGCTACTCCTCGTGGAAGCCGATGGTGTTGCCCTCGCTGTCGGCGACCAGGGCGATGAAGCCGTGCTCGCCGATGTTGGTGCGCGGGACGACCACCGCGCCGCCGGCCGCCGCGACCCGCGAGACGCAGCCGTCGAGACCCCCCGGGAAGTTCTGGGCCGCGAAGTAGACGAGGGTGCCCTGGCCGCTGGGCTGCCGGTTGGGGTCCTTGGTGATGGCGCCGCCGACGCCCTTGCCCTGCTCGTAGGGCAGCAAGATCATGTCCTGCTCGCCGAAGCTCACCACGGCCAGCTCGGTGCCGAGCACGTGGGAGTAGAACTCGCGGGCGCGGCCGCTCTCGGTCATCGGGATGTCGAACCAGTTGATGGCGTTCATGGTGTCTTCCTCTGCGCGGCGAGTGTCAGGTTTTGGTGTGGTACAAGTGCGTCTCGACCGCGTATGATCGGACTATGAGCGAGCGCGTTGACAGCAGCATGTCAGGTTTGATTCGGTGAAGCGACAGACCCGATTGTTCGCCCTGGCGGAGCACCTGCGGGGCCGCCGGACCGGCGTCACGGCGGAAGAGCTGGCCGAGCGCTTCGGGGTCACCGTGCGGACCATCTACCGCGACCTCGACTCGCTCCGGGACGCGGCGTTCCCGCTGCAGGCCGAGCGCGGGCGCGGCGGCGGCTACGCGCTGGACCGCAGCTACACCTTGCCTCCAGTGAACTTCACGCCCAAGGAGGCCGCGATCCTCGTGGCGCTGGGGCGCTGGGCGGAGGCGATGCGCTTTGTGCCCTTTGTCGACACGCTCAAGGGGGCGCTCGACAAGGTGCGCGGGGCCCTGTCGACCAGCGGACAGCGGGAGCTGGTCGAGCAGGCCGGCAAGCTGCAGTTCATCGGGATCCCGTCGCTGCCGGTGGACGCGGCGGTGCGGCGGGTGGTCGAGGAGGCGTGGCTGTCGCGCAAGGTCGCGCGCCTCCGCTATCACGACCAGCAGGGCACGGTGACCTGGCGGCGGGTCCGCATCGAGGGGCTCCTGATGGAGCGCACCACGACCCGGCTCGAGTGCTACGACCTGGACAAGGACGCCCCACGCACCTTCCGCCTCGACCGCGTTATGGCGGCGAGCCTCGAGGAGGACCCGGCCCCGTCGTCGATGCGCTGATGGACCAACTAGCGCCGAACCGAGCGCGGTACCTGGAGCCGAGCGAGGTCCCTGCTAGCGCCACTCTCCGGCGTGAGCGCGGACGGGTCCGCGGTCGTGGCCTGCCCCCGCAACTTGAACCACCTACCGTGACAGCTTCGGGTTGAAGTTGGTGCCGTTGTAGTCCGGAGCTCCCCCCGGAGCTCAGCTAAGAGACCGACCCCTTTGCGGAGGGGGCCCCGGCGCGTGGACGGGACCCCCTCCGATCTCAGGGCGCTACAGGGCCACGCTGCACTGCAGGTGCAAGGTGTAGCCGTCCAGCGTCCCGGTGTCGCCGCCGCCGTCGTCGACGATCTCGAGCGTCCAGTCGCCATTGCCCGCCACGGCGGGATCGATGGCGACGAGATCGCCCATGACGGTCTCGGTCGCCGGCGAGGAGCCAGAGGCACCGCCGACCAGAATGGGGAAGGCGGAGCCGGGGGCGAACGCGTAGAACTCCAGGTCCTTCGGGAAGCTGTGCGTGTACGTCACGTCGACCCGCACCGTGGTGGCCAGGCCGCAGCCCGTCACGGGCACGGTGACCTTCAGGCCGGACCCCAAGTCCACGCCGTCCGGGATGGCCAGCGGCGGGGCCAGGGTGTCGCCGACGGTGATGTCGGTGAGCTCCGGGGTCACGCTGGGCGTCGTCGTCAGGACGTCGCCGCCGGGCACGAGGGCCAGACCCAGGACGGACGGCGCGCCGCCCACGACGTAGGCGATGCTGAAGTACACGTCGCCGACATCGTAGGAGGAGTCTGGCAGCTCGAAGCCGAAGTCCGGCGTCGCGTCCGACCCCACGTCGAGCTGCAGGTTGTAGCTGGCGTCGGGCAGGTCGACGGGGGTCGCCTGGGTGCCGAAGGCCGTGTCGCCGAACACCGTCGAGCCGTCGTCGGCCAGCAGGACGCTGACGTTCGGCACGCCCGCCGCGGCGTGGAAGAAGCCGAAGCGCACCGAGTCCGCCGTGATGGCGTCGCGGTCCACCTCCACGGTGGCCACGCCGATGCCGCCGGCCCCGTCGTCATGGGCGACGAGCAGGTACGACCTGCCCTTCTCCAGCACCGTGGAGGTGCCGAGCTTCGTGCCGTCGGCGTCGATGATCACGTCGTACATCACGCCCGAGTCGACGTGGGTGAAGCCCGTCGCGCCCTCGAAGCCGGTGACGTCGGTCAGGCCGTCCGTCGTGCCCGCCAGCGCCGCCGACACCTGGGCCGCGCTCCCCACCTCGGAGACGTGGGCCACCGCGACCTGCGCCGTGTTGAGGTTCGTGACCGCCGCTTGGTAAGGCAGAAACCCGGCGCCACCCGCGTCCTCCGTCACCAGGACCTTCAGCCCCTCCTCGGGGTTCATGTACGCGATGAACACGTAGTTGCTGCCGATGTGCTGCTGGCTCGCCGGGATATCGACCCTGAGGTCGTTTTCGGTGTCACCGCCCACGTCCACGAAGAGCGACAGGTCCGCGACGGGCAGCTCGTACTGCTCCGCGGCCAGCGTCGCGAACTCGACGTCGTCGAACAGCACCGTCGCGTCCTCGCCCACGATGTCCACGAGGCCCGCACCCGCCGCCGCGTGGAAGAACTCGGCCTGCCAGGTGCCGGTCGTCGGCGCCTCCGCATCGAGCGGGAGCACCGCGAACCCGACGCCGCCGGAGCCGTCGTCATGCACGATGACCATCGCGGACTCCTGGTACTCGAAGGTGAACTCGGGCGAGGTGACCAGCACCGCCCCGTCCGCCGGGTCGAGTAGGTCGAGCTGAAGGGTCGGCGCGCCGAAGACCAGGAAGTTCGTGTCCGCCTCGTAGTTCAGGGTCGTGATGAGATCCGTCTTGCCCGCCTCGGCGAGGGCCACGCTGGGCGCGGCCGACGCGAGGTGCACGATGGCCACGCGAGCCTCGAACTGGACGACGTCGAGCTCGAAGCTGTCCAGCGCCATCGTGCAGCCGTCCGTGGCCACCACGGCGTAGCTGTAGGTGCCCTCGCCCTCGGGGGTCAGCGTCCAGGTGCCCGGGTCCACGCCGGGCTCCCAGCTCGGCCCGAGGCCCACGATGCGCACGTCGGCGTCCATGACCATCCCGCCCTCGGCGCCGGCCAGCCCGACGGTGATCGACAGCGGCTCGCCCAAGAAGGCGAAGGTCTCCGGCACGCCGGTGATCTCGGTGATCGTCAGCTTCTCCACTTTGGCGCACACGCCGTCCGCGCCCGGGTCGCCTTGCTCGCCCTGCTCGCCCTGCTCGCCCTGTTCGCCCGGTTCGCCCTGTTCGCCCTGCAGACCCTGCTCGCCCTGCAGACCCTGCTCGCCCTGCAGACCCTGCTCGCCCTGCAGACCCTGCTCGCCCTGCAGACCCTGCTCGCCCTGCAGGCCCTGCTCGCCCTGCAGGCCATCCGGGCCGCGGTCACCGGTGTCGCCCGGCTCGCCCTGCTCGCCCTGCCGACCATCCGGGCCGCGGTCACCGGTGTCGCCCTTCGGGCCCTGCTCGCCCTGTGGGCCCTGCTCGCCCTGCGCCCCCTCGCAGCCGGCGACGGTCAGCGCCGCGCCTGCCAGAACGGCGACCAGGAGTGTACGAATCCTCATCTTTCAAGCCTCCTCATGGCTCTGTACTGCCGCGTGCGGAACCCCTCGCGGGCTGCGCGAGCGCGTTTCAGTACGCTTCGTGGCCGCGTTCTTCGCGCGCGAGCGCTCGTGCGTCAACGCCCAGAGAGAGATCCAGCCTGGGGTCAGGCACCCTCATTTCTCATTTATTTCGCGTGTGATTACCGGCATATCATGGTGAATTGTGCAGGTCCGTCCCCCTCCCAGAGGACCCCGTCGCGGGGCCTAGCTGAGCATTCGAAGACGTTGCACTCCCGAGCACGGAAGATCCCCTGCCGGATCACGCAAGCGACAGCCATCGCCAGGAGCGCTAGACTCGCCTCATGGGACTCCTGACCTTCAGCTTCAATCTCACTCTCGACGGCTGCGTCGACCACCAGGAGGGCATCGTCGACGACGAGACGCACGCCTTCTTCACCCGCCTCATGGACGAGGCCGGGGCGATGCTTTGGGGGCGCGTGACCTATGAGATGATGGAGAGCTACTGGCCGGCGGTCGCTCGCGGGGAGGTGGAGGCGCCGCCCGGGATCCGCGAGTGGGCGGTGAAGCTGGAGGCCAAGCCGAAGTACGTGGCGTCGTCGACGCGGAAGGACTTCCCGTGGACCCACAGCCACCACATCGCCGGCGACCTGCGCGCGGGCGTGCAGAGACTTAAGGACGCGACCCCGGCCGGCGTGCTGCTCGGTAGCGGCAAGCTCGCGGTCGCGCTGGACCGGCTGGAGCTCATCGACGAGTACAGGTTCCTCGTCCACCCCAGGATCGCCGGCCACGGCCCGACCCTGTACGAGAGCGGGCTGCCCAGCACGCGCCGGCTCGAGCTGGTCTCGGCGAACCCGCTCTGCAACGGCGCGGTCGCCGTGCATTACCGGCGCGCGGGCTGACTCGACCGGAGCTGCCCTGACCGGAGATCCCGTGCCCGGGCTCCACGAAACGAGAATCGCTCACCCGGGAAGCGAGGACCGAGGAATTCCGCCACTCTTGCGCCCCGCGAGCTCCTGTGTCGAGGACGTCAGGGCACGTTGCCCTCTCAATCGCAGCAGAGGAAGACCTGGTCGGTCGTGTCGCAGAGGTACCTGGTGAAACCCCCGCCTTTCGACCACCAGCTACTGAAGCCGTTGCCCGTCCACTCCTGGCAGTTGCCGACCCCGTTGGATGGGTCATCATCGCCCCACCCCATCGTGGTGGCGGCGACTCTCCCTGCGTATCCCGCGCCCGGGCCCGGCAGATAGCCGATCTTGATGGACCGCAAGACCTCGGTTGGGGTGCACAGGTGGGCACCGGGTGTGCCGCACGCGGTCTCACAGAGAGTGTTGACGGCCTTCCACCCGCCTGGCGCCGGAAGCCCCTTCGCCATCCATGGGCCCGTCGGCGCGGTGGCACCGCAGAATCCGCGATTCTCCGTGTAGACACCGGCGGGGCCCTGAAACGTGATGCCCTCATCGACCGCGGCCGCGACGACGTCGATCGCTTCCACGACCGTGCTGAAGTTCGCGTTCAGCTCGCCGGCCGAGAGGACGTTGCCGTCGCTGAACTTGTTGGGCACGTCACCCAGAGGTGCGGCGAGGGCGACGGCGGAAGCGAGAACCGCCAGGCCGCCCGCTACCATAAGACGCCGCTTCGTTATCAGGCGCTTGGCCGCCGTAACGATTCGGTCGTCGATAGTGATCTTGATCTCCATGCGTGGTCGCTCCTCGCTCAGGGTCCGAGTGTGCTGGTGCCCAGGACGAACTCGCCCAGGACGTTGCAGGTGCCGATAGAGGGTGCGCAGGTGGCGCCGGCCGGGCAGACCCCGCAGTTCCCCCCACAACCGTCGCTTCCGCAGGTCTTTCCGACGCAATCCGGCACGCACGCGACGTCCGGCTGCGTGGCGTCAGGCTGCGTGGTGTCAGGCTGCGTGGTGTCAGGCTGCGTGGCGTCAGGCTGCGTGGCGTCAGGCTGCGCGGCGTCCGGCTGCGTGGTGTCAGGCTGCGTGGTGTCAGGCGGCGTGGTTTCAGGCTGCGTGACGTCCGGCTGCGCAGCGTCCGGCTGCGTGGTGTCCGACAGCGCGGTCTCCGACAGGACGAACACGGAGGTCGAGTTGTCAGTGCAACTCACCACACTCAGCGCACATGAGGCAGTGAGGGCGGCGGCGAGGCCGAATCGGAAGAGTGTCTTCGTCTGCATGGCGTGTGCACTAGCACGCGCTTGATGCGGCGGGCCAGGAGGCTGGTCCCGGCGCTGTAATCGCGGGGCCGCCGGGACTGGGGGTCGGATACCCTCAGTTCTCATTTTTTATCGGTGTGATTACGGGCATCTTCGCCCGAAATCGCAACCACGCTTGCGGCAAATCCGGCGCAGCTCCGCCCCCGGTGCTCGGCCGGGAGACCGGAACCAGACTGCCCGGGCCCGACGACGCGCGCGGCCGGGTTCGGGCTCGCGCTCGCGCGGTGCCTTCACCGCCGCCGCGAGGCCCCGGTGGGCGCGCGGCGGCGGCGACCGCTAGACTAAGCCAAGTCCGACGACTACTTGGACCACAGCTGGCACACCGCGTTGGCGCGGGGCCGGCTGTTGCACACCTGCCGAGGATTTCCGTTGGCGAAGAGCACCGTCGGCAAGCCCGCGACCGAGCCGCCTCGCACGTCGCGGATTCTGCCCTTGGCGTCGGAGAGGGTCACCACGGCCGAGAGCATGCCGCCGCTCGCCGTCGAGCCGACGCCCGCCTGCCCCTTGAGCACCCACTTCTGCCACTCCTGCACCATCGGCAGCGCCAGCAGTTTGGAGGCGGGCGGCGGGCCCGTGAAGTCCGCGAACTGCACCTCGACGCTCAGCACCTCGCCGCTGGTCACGACGACGAACGCCTCGAACGCGCCGCCGGGGACCGCGTGGATATTGACCTCGCCCGCGATCTCGCCGCCACCCTCGACCGCTGCGACAAAGCCCGCATCAGGACCCTCGACGACCACAGTCGCCGCCGCGTAGGCGCTGCCGCCGTCCTGCGTCTTCAGGCTCAACAGCAGCGTGTAGCTCTCGCCCAGCGCCGCCTCGGGGTCCTCAAAGGTCAGCCCGCGCGCCGCGAACTGCCGCTCGACCTCGGTCGGCGCGCTGGGTGCGGCCTCGAGCACGGTCTTGCCAGTGGCGTCGTCGGTCACCGAGACGGCGACGTAGCTCGCGCCTTCCTGCTGCGCCGAGCTGCTGTAGGCGACGACCTTCACGTCACCGCCGGCCGTCGTGTCGACGGTCAGCTTGCGCAGGTCGAGGCCGCAGCCCTCTGCGCTGAAGACCTGCATATCGAGCAGCGAGTCGAGCAGCGTCCCGTCGGCCGCGCGCGCCGACCATGTGCAGATCCCCCGCTCCCCCGCGATGTCGCAGGGCGGCGCGTAGCCGAGCGAGACGACATACGCGAGCGTCGTGCCCAGGCTGTCGAGGGCCGCCGGGCCGAAGCCATCGCTGAACTTGACCGCGCCCAGCTTGATGGACTCCCACTCGGGGTTCTCGTTGCTGACGGTGACCTTGACGGTGCCTTCGGTGTCCACCGCCGCAAGCCGGACGGTCACGCCGCGCGCGCCGGTCACCTCGACGGCGCCCCCCTTCTCCACGGGCAGCGCGGCGAACGCGAGGCTCTGCGTGACGCCCTCGAAGGTGACCTCGACCTTGTAGGGGCCGAGCTCCGGGTCGACCTGCGCCGCGAAGTCGACCTGCGCGTCCGTGCCCGTGGCGGTCGACCCGCCGAGGACCGTGTTGGAGTCGAGCATGTCGAAGTCCGCGCTGACCGTGACGCCGGCGGCGCTGGCCCCCGGGGCGACCGCGAGCCGGAACGTGGCGCGCATCTCGTTGTTGGCGCGGTCGAACTTCGTCTTCCCGACGAACTTCCGGGTGCGCTGGTCGCGGTCGCTCTCGACGACGACCGTCTCGGTGAAGGGCTCGCCGACCGCCTTGCCGGCGGCGTCCTTCATGGTCGACGTCACGACGTAGCTGGAACCCACGGGGACGTCGCTGAAGCTGAAGTCCGCGGAGACGTAGCGCTTCAGGCCGTTGGGGCGGATCTTCTTGAAGCGCAAGCTCGCGACCGGGCTGCCCGGCTTCGGCGAGCCCTCCTTGGCCGCGATCTTCATCTCGACGGTCGCGACGGCGTCGGTCGGGTCGTCCGCGACGTCGACGATGCCCTGGTAGTAGGTCGTCGGGGACTGCTTGATGGCGACGCGGCGGATGAAGGCCGCGGACGCCGTGCTCGCCATGAGCGTGAGCCCAAGCACCAGGAGGCCTGCGGGGACAATAAGACGAGCGCTACGCATACGGGTGACTCCGGCGAGTTCGATAAGGTGTGGCGACAAGGTGGGACGCTGAGGGGGAGCCTCAACACAAGGAGTTCCGCGGCGGGGGGAACCCATCATGCCTGACAATCCCCACCCGGGGCGGTGGCAAATGAGGGGCCCTGTTGGAAGGCTGAAACCTCCGCGCTTCCGGACATCCCCTGGGCGGTTGAATTCGCGAGAGAAACGCGCAGATCTCGAGCTGGCGCTTATGGGTAGGGGGCCGACGGGCTGGGCGCTGAATGGCGATTCAGTCGGGTTCCGGCGGCGGAGCGGTGGCGCAAAGGCGGCTGGATTCGCCGCGCTGGCGGGGGTGGCGGGCGCAGGTCGGGCACCGCGCTGCGAGGTCGAGCGCCCAGCCTGGACGGGTCGGACGGCCGCGTGGACTTCGACAGCGCCTGGACCGGCGACGCCGCGCTCGGCTAGGGTCGGCGCATGGAACCACGCAATCTCCACCGGGTCGCCCGGTCACTTGGCCTTCTCGGCGACGACCTCATCCCCTACGGCCACGATGTGGCCAAGGTGCAGCTCAGCGCGCGGGCCCGCCCCCGCGCCGGCGAGCGCCCGCCCCGGCTCGTCCTGGTCAGCGCCATCACCCCGACCCCCGCCGGCGAAGGCAAGACCACCACCGCCATCGGCCTGGGCGACGCCTTGGCCATCCGCGGCGAGCGCGTCTGCCTCGCCCTGCGCGAGCCCTCGATGGGGCCCTGCTTCGGCCTCAAGGGCGGCGGGACCGGCGGCGGCCGCAGCCAGCTCACCCCGGCCGAGCGCATCAACCTGCACTTCACGGGCGACATCCACGCCGTCGGCGCCGCTCACAACCTGCTGGCTGCGGTCATCGACAACCACATGCACCACGGCAACGCGCTGCGCCTGGACCCGCGCCGCATCCACTGGCGCCGGGTCATGGACATGAACGACCGCGCGCTGCGCAACGTGGTGACCGGCCTGGGCGGCCATCGCCACGGGGTCCCGCGCGAAGGCGGCTTCGACATCACCGCCGCAAGCGAGGTCATGGCCATGCTCTGCCTCGCCGAGGACGCCGAGGACCTCCGCGCGCGCCTCGACCGCACCCTGGTCGGCTTCACCTACGACGGCGAGCCGATCACCGCCGGCCGCCTCGGGGCCACCGGGAGCATGCTGGTCCTGCTGCGGGACGCCCTGCTGCCCAACCTCGTCCAGACCCTGGAGGGCACCCCGGCGCTGGTGCACGGCGGGCCGTTTGCGAACATCGCCCACGGCTGCAACAGCGTCATCGCGACGAGGACCGCCCTGCACCTCGCGGACTGGTGCGTGACCGAGGCGGGCTTCGGCTTCGACCTTGGCGCCGAGAAGTTCTACGACATCGCCTGCCGTCAGTCGGGCCTGACCACGGCCGCGGTCGTCTTGGTGGCGAGCGTCCGGGCCCTGAAGCTGCACGGCGGCCACCCGCGTCAGGAGCTCGAACGACCGGACGCCGCCGCGGTCACCCGCGGGCTGCCCAACCTCGCCAAGCACGTCCAGAACATCCGCTGCTTCAGCCAGCGCGCGGTGGTGGCTTTGAACCGCTTCGCCTCGGACACGCCCGAGGAGATCGCGGCCGTCCGGGCCTGGTGCGAGGCCGAGGGCGTGCCCTTCGCGGAGTCCGACCACCACGCGCGAGGCGGCGAAGGCGCGCTGGCGCTGGCAGACGCCGTCCTGGCCCACGCCGACGAGGTGGCCCGCCCCTTCACGCCCTTGTACGCCAACGACCAGCCGGTCCCCGACAAGATCGCCAGCGTCGCCCGCGCCATGTACGGCGCCCGGGACGTCGTGTTCACGCGCGAGGCCCAACGCGACCTCGCCGCCATCGAGACCCACGGCTACGCGGGGCTGCCGGTCTGCATCGCCAAGACCCACAGCTCGCTGTCGGACGACCCCAGCCGCCGCGGCCGCCCGCAGGACTTCGAGGTCTCCGTCGAGAGCCTCGTGGTCAACGCGGGGGCTGGCTTTATCGTGGTGCTCACCGGCGACATCGTGCGGATGCCCGGGATGCCGCGTCGCCCGCGGGCCGAGCGCGTGGACCTGGTGGACGGCGAGGTCGTCGGGCTGCTGGACTGACGCGCGCGCGCTGCTCGGAGACGCCCGCGAGCGACTTTGGCGACAGCGCCAGGGTGTGCGGCCCCGCTACGGGGTGGCGCCGGCGTCCGCCGGGGGCGCTGGGGCAGCGGGGGCGGCCGGCGCGGGTTCGGGGACGGCGCCGTCGGGCGACGCGGAGCCACCGGGGGCTGGCGCTGGTTCGGCCGCGGCTGCCGGGGCGGCGGCCGGCTCAGGTGCGGGTGCCGGCTCCGGCGCTGGAACGGGCGCGGGCGCAGGCGCAGCGCCGGTCGTGCTCACGCCGATGATCGGCTGGCGGGGCAGCCCGTCCGTCGACGGCGCGGCCGGCGCTCGGAACCGCAGGGCGAGCGCCTGCGCTTGGCGGCTGTAATCGATCGACTCGCCCAGCACGCGCACGGCCTCCTGGTCCGCGTGAAAGCCCTTCGAGTTCTCGCTGCTGATGTAGTCCAGCCGCCACATCGCCTTTCGCTGCAGCGCGTACATCGGCTCGAGCTGCGCCTCGGTGGCCCCCGCCGCCTTCGCCTCGAGGATCGCGTCCAGCATCTCGGTCATCGCGACCGCCGCCCGCTCCAGCATCGCGACCGTGCGGCCCTGGATCTCGTGCACTCGGGTCTTCAGCTCCTCCTCGGGCACGGTGTGGCAGGTCTGGCATGCGCTGTTCACGCGCCCCAGCGGCGAGGCGACGTCGTGGCTGCTGATCTTCATCGCCCCCGCGCGCTCGTACGGCATGTGGCAGTCCGCGCAGCTTACGCCGCTGCGCGCGTGGATCCCCTGGCTCCACAGCTCGAACTCGGGGTGCTGCGCCTTGTAGACCT
>JAWKRR010000058.1:0-45906 GCA_041389525.1 Myxococcota bacterium
TCGAGATCGGTGACGAGGCCGAGTAAGTCCAGCCACGCGTCGATGGTGAAATCCGGGGAGGTCGCGGCGAGCAGCAGGTTGCGGAGCAGCGCGCGAAACGCGGGGGGGCCGGTGGTGCCGTCGACCTCGACGCCGCCGACGATGGACTCGAGATCGAGCGCCGTGGGTAGGTCGCGCAGGGCGCAGAGCAGCTCCTCGTCGCTGAGCAGGGTGCGGACCAGGCCGAGGGCGGGCGGGCCGTCGCAGGCCGAGAGCAGCCCCCGCATGCCCGCGATGGTCTCCGCGTAGGGCGCGCCCGGTCCAAGCTCGGCGACGAAGCGGACGAGGCGCGCCGCGAAGGCCTGGAGCCTCCCGTCCGTGTCGAGATCGGCGCCCGCCGCCGCGAGGTTCTTCAGCGAGCCCGCCGGCAACGCCCCCACCAGGTCGATCGCTGTCTTCACGAGATCCGCGCGCGCGTCGGCGCTGAGATCCTCGGCGAGCACTTGGCGCAGGCTGTCCAGCTCGCCCGCGTCGAGGAGGCCTCGAACCCCGGGGATCATCGCGTCCACCGACGGACAGCGATCGGTCGACCGGGTGACCGGCGCGTCGACGTCTTGGGCGCCACAGGAGGCCAAGAACATCCCGGCCAGAAGCCCCCCGATGGACCCGAGCGCGACCAGGCACCGCCGCAGCGGCCCGCGTTTGAGAGCGGTCAGCATGGCGCATGGTCGCACAGAGCGCGCCGTCTTTGTCGGCTCCGGCGAAGGGGGGCGCGCCACCGCAGCGAGGTCAGGGCGAAGGCCCGACCGCGCGCAAACTTTGCGCAGTGTGTAGCGGAATGCGCCCGGTTCATGGGCCCTCGCGGCGATTCATCGAAGCTGGCACAGGACATGCAACGTTCTCTGTGTGCCGGCTGGAGGACAGGCCCAGTCGGCATCCGAGAAAGTCGTTGAGTTCGCGAGCGTGACCCGCACCTCGCACGCAACCTGCCCAGCTCTTCGGGGGCGAACGCTGGGCAGGTTGTTCTTTCTCGGATTCGCGACGGGCTCGGATACACGACGGGCTCCGCTTCAACCGCACCTCGCGGCTACTCCGCGGGCTCGGCGTGGCGCAGGTCCTCGGGCCCGAAGCTCATGGGCAGCAGCTCGGACAGCGCGGTCCGGTAGCGGGCGCCGTCGCGGCTGGTCAGCACCACGGCCATCTCCGGGCCGAACTCGCGCAGGGTTTGCCGGCAGAGGCCGCAGGGGCTGACCGGCGACGCGGTGTCCGTGGCGATGGCCACCGCCTCGATCTCGCGCTCGCCCGCCGAGACGGCCGCGCAGACCGCCGAACGCTCCGCACAGGCTCCGACCGGGTAGGACGCGTTCTCCACGTTGGCGCCGACGTAGACGCGACCGCTCTTTCCGCGGACGGCCGCCCCCACCCGAAACCGACTGTAAGGCGCGTACGCGTTGTCGCGCACCGCCCACGCCGCCTCGACCAGGGCGTCCTCGAGCGCGTCCTCGCCCGCGCCTGCTGACGGCGGGATCACGCCGCGCCCGCCTGACTCAGCCCCAGCGCCAGATGCTCGATGATCGACAGCAGCCGCGGGCCCGCCTCATTGGCGACCTCCTTGACCTCGCTGTGATCGAGCAGCGCGTCCTTCACGCCGGCGGCGGCGTTGGAGACCACGCTGATCGCCGCCACGCGAACGCCCATGTGCCGCAGCGCGATGGCCTCGGAGACCGTCGACATGCCGACCACGGACGCGCCGAGCAGGCCCAGCATCCGCACCTCCGCCGGCGTCTCGTAGGAGGGCCCGCTCATCATCGCGTACACCCCGTGATTCAACGTCACGCCGGCCCGCGTCGCCGCTCGGTCGATGCGCGCGCCGAGCTCGACGTCGTAGATCTGCGACATGTCCGGGAAGCGCGGCCCGAGGCGGTCGTCGTTGGGGCCCTGCAGCGGGTTCTCGCCGCTCATGTTGATGTGGTCCACCAGCCGACAGAGCGCGCCGGGGCCGAGCCACGGGCGGATGCCGCCGGCCGCGTTGGTCAGCAAGACGCTGGTCACGCCGAGGTGGGCCAGCAGCCGCACACCGAAGACCACGTCGTTGAGGGGATGCCCCTCGTAGCGGTGGATTCGCCCCGACAGCACCGCGACGCGCAGCCCGCCGATGGACCCGCAGCGCAGCTCACCGGCGTGGCCGATCACCGTCGGCATGGGCATGCCGGGGATGTCCGTGTAGGGGATGGCCACCGCGTCGCTGACCAGCTCGCCGATGGCGCCGAGACCGCTGCCGGCGACGATCCCGAGCACGGGGGTCTCGGCGCAGCGCGCGTGGACGGCCGCCCGGGCACCGTCGAGGCGGGCGATGATGTCGATGGGTTCGCTCATGAGTGTGGTTCCTGCGCGGCGTGTGCGCTTGGGAGCAGTGTGCGCTTAGCCGATTCGCCCGATGACGAGCGGCGGTCGGGTCGGCGGGACCTCGCTGAGGGTGAATGCGTCGGCGATCCGCTGCAGGATCTCGGGCGGTGGTGCGCCGCTGTCGCCGTGCAACACGGTGGCCAGCGACTCGCCGGCGCGGACGGGCGCCCCGACGGTGGCGTCGATTCGGATACCGACCGTGTGGTCGACGGACTGGTCCGAGCGTGTGCGGCCGGCGCCGAGCGCGACCGCGGAGAGCCCCACCTCCAAGCCGGCGATCGCCGAGACGAAGCCGGCGGCGGGCGAGGGGATCGCGGTGCGGCCGGTGGGAGCGGGCAGCGCGGAGTCGTCGCCGCCGTGCTCGGCGACCATCCGGCGCCAGCGGTCCAGCGCGCTGCCGTCGTCGAGGGACGCGGCGATGAGGCGGCGCCCCTCGTCGGCGCTGACCCCGCGAGCTAGCTCGACCATCGCGCCGCCCAGGGTCACGACCAGCTCGCGCACGTCGGCGGGGCCGCCGCCTTCGAGGGTCTCGATGGACTCCTCGACCTCGCACGCGTTGCCGACCATGCGGCCCAGCGGCTCCTCCATGCGCGTCAGAAAGGCGATGACTCGCTTCCCCATGCTCTCGCCGACGTCGACCATCGCCTTGGCGAGGCGGCGCGCGTCGGCCTCGTTCTTCATGAAGGCGGCCGAGCCGACCTTGACGTCCAGCACCAAGCCCTCGATGCCCTCGGCGAGCTTCTTGGACATGATGCTGGCGGTGATGAGCGGGATCGACTCGACGGTGCCTGTGACGTCGCGCAGGGCGTAGAGGCGCTTGTCGGCAGGCGCCACCTCGCCGGTCTGCCCGATGATCGAGCAGCCGACCTTCGCGAGCACCTGGCGGAACGCCGCGATGTCGAGGTCGGTCTTGTAGCCGGGGATGGCCTCCAGCTTGTCCAGCGTGCCGCCGGTGTGTCCGAGGCCGCGACCTGACACCATCGGGACGATGCAACCGCAGGCCGCCGCCGCGGGCGCCAGCGGCAGGGAGATCTTGTCGCCGACGCCGCCCGTGGAGTGCTTGTCGACGCGCCCGGCACCCAGCGATGCGAGGTCGAGCACGATGCCCGAGCGGAGCATCGCGTCGGTCCAGGTCGCCGTCTCACGCGCGTCCAAGCCGCGGAAGAAGATCGCCATCGCGAGCGCTGCCATCTGGTAGTCCGGCAGGCGATCGGCGGAGTACTCCGCGATGGCCCAGCGGATCTGCGCGTCGGAGAGGGTCGCTCCGTCGCGCTTGGCCGCGATGATCTCAACGATGCTGTGCACAGGGTTCCGCGTTCAGGCGAGGAGCGGGCCGAAGAAGCTGCGACCGGCGCCGTGGTGGGGCACGTCGAAGTTCTCAGCCAAGGTGGCGCCGATATCGCCGAGGGACTCTCGGCTCCCCAGCGCCACGCCCGAGGGGACCGCCGGGGTGTAGGCCAAGAGCGGAGAGAGCTCGCGGGTCGCGGTGGCGCGGGCCCCGAAGGTCGGATCCGCGCCGCCGATGCCGCTGACCAGCAGGAGCGTCGTCTCATCGATGACGTCGAGGATCGCGGCGATCTGGCTGTCGAACCAAGCCAGGCCTCGCGAGAACGCGACTGGGCCGCCCAGGGAGGCCGGGGCGCGGAAGCTCGCGACGGTCACGCCGCCACCCTGCGGCGACGACTCGGCGACGAGCCGGGCGACCACGGCGTCGCCGCGCAGGTCCCCCAAGCGCACGACGCCCGTGATGTCGTCGACCTCGTCAGCTAGCCAGCCCAAGATGCGGACGCCCACGCCGGCTGCGGCCAGCCCTTCCAGCGCCCCGTCGAAGAGCTCGCGGGCGCCGACCTGAGCTTCGCGCCCAGCGCCGCGGCGCCGCACAGTGCCGACGCTGGCAGCGGGCGGATCGGCTGGGGGGACGCCGCGAATCCCGCGGAGATTCCCCAAGCCGAGCCACTGCAAGAAGGGCAACTCCAGCCCATCGACGTAGTCCGCCGCGTGGCTCAGCGTGTCGGCCCCGCGATCGAACTCGGCAGCAGCGTCAGCTTGAGCGCCGATGCCCAAGCCCTCGACGACGAGGATTACCACCTGCCGAAACCGTATGCGCTCCATCTCGTCGGACATTGCACCCTCCGCGGCCTTCGAAGTCGAGCCATCATCGGGGAGCACCCGCGTGCCGTCAAAGGCACGGGGCGAAACTCCGGCCAGCCCTGTGTTGACGGCCGGTTCTCAGGTGTCGTCGCCGTCGGGGGTCGCGGCTTGAGGCGCCGCGCGCACGGTGAAGGGGCCCTTCCGGTGGGTGGGAGGGGGCCCGGCCGGGGAGCCGGCCTCGGGGCGCGCGGCGGCGTGGATCTCGGGCTGGCTCTTGAAGGCGAGCCGGCAATCCCAGGAGCAAAACCAGTAACGGAGCCCCCGGAAGAGCACGGGCAACCCTGCGGCGGCGGGGCTCACCGACGCGCCGCAGACGGGGTCGGTGACCGACTCCGGGGCGGGCCAGTTCACGGGGTCACGGGGCGTTGGGGGAGAGCGCGAGGGGGCAAGGGGGCTCCAAGCGGCGGCCGTCGACGGTCGGACGCGGGGCCGCTTTGACCGGAGCGCGCTGACGGGACGGCGCCCGCGAGTTTGACAGCGGCGCCGCTGCGAACCTAGCGTTTTCCCAGGTCGACGCGTGCGCGCCGCCCTGGGAGACGCCGCGGTGAAGTGCTGCCTGAATGGATTGGTGCTCGCGGTGGCCGCAGGGTGCGCGGCGATCGGCGCGGGCTGCGCGGGTGCTGACGCGGAGAGCGAGCCCGCACCGTCGCTGGGTCCCGGGTTCACAGAGGTCTCAGGGATCTTCGACCGCGCCGACGGGAGCGACGTGCTCACCCTCATCCGCTGGGACGACGCCAGCCTGTCGGCCGCGCCGACCTTCGGACGCTTCGTGGACCTCGACGGTGACGGGCGCGAAGAGCTGCTGGTGACGACCTGGGCCGCGGGGGAGATGCGTTCCAATCGCGTGTACGGCATCGACGGCGAGTGGCGCCTGAGCGAGCGGACCGACATCCCGGTCCCGCGGGGGCGCATTCACGCCGCGACCGATCTTGACGGCGACGGGTTGGTGGATCTGCTGTTCGCCAATGGAGGCCCCGACGACTCGCCGGATGACGGCCCTCCGGACGCGGCCATCGCTTGGGGTGTGGCGTCGGGTGGGTTCGCGACCGCGGCGGACGGGCCGCGCTTCCACGAGCTCGGCCTGAACTACCAGGCCGACGTCGCGGTGGCGTTGGCGGACGTGGACGAGGACGGCCTCGTCGACCTCATCGCCAGCAGTGGCGGGACCATCGTCTCGCTCCATGGTGGCGGCCGACGGCTGAGACCGCGACCCGAGCTCTTGAGGGGGCTCGGTGTGGCCGCCAAGTACGCGCTGCTCGTCGCCCAGTTCGGCCCAGACGACTTGGTCCTGATGGGGTTCGGTGGCACCGAGCGGCCCGAGGAGACGACGACCTTCGTACGGCGCAGCGGGTACGACGCGGAGGGCTACCCGACCTTCGCGCCGCTCGACGCATCACCGCCCGAGATCTACGGCAACGACGGGGTGGTGGGCGGCGCCTCGATGGTGGGCAGCGCGCCGATGGGCGCAGCGTTCGGAGACCTCGACTTGGACGGCCTCCCCGACCTCGTCGTGACCCTGGACCCGGCTCACAGCGTGATGTCGTGGCCTGGGACCTGGCCGCTGCGCGATCGCAGCGAGCGGGCCGGCTTCAGCCGGATGAAGAAGCGCGGGCTGCAGCGACCGCTGCTGGGCTGGGGAACCGCGCTGCTCGACGTCGACCGCGACGGGTGGCTCGACGTCATCACGGTGCATGGCGCCGACCACCAGCCGCGCGCGGGCGAGCCGTGGCCCCCCACCGAACGACAGCACGTCACCACGCACCTCAACCGTCAGGACTTCCGGTTCGTGGAGGCCACCGAGCAGACAGGCCTCGACCGATTGGGGCAGTGGCGGGCCCTGGACTTCGGCGACCCCGACGGGGACGGCGACGTGGACCTCATCGTGGGCGGCTACGGCGAGCTGCCTAGGGTGTACCGAAACGACGTCGCGATCGCCGGGCCTTCGGGCCTCTTGGGGACGGCGTCGTTCCGGCTGCGCGGGTCGCTGAGCAACGGGCCGGGATACGGCGCCCGCCTGACCGCGGCCATGTCCGGCGGCGGCCGCCAGTCCTTCTATGTGGGGGGCATGGCGTCCACCGAGACCCCCGATCCCGCCTTGGCGTTCTTGTCGGAGACGGACTCCGGCCTCGTCCGTGACGTGGTCATCGACTGGCCCTCGGGCTTCATCCAGAAGGCGGGCGACTTGGCCGTGGGCCGGCTGCACGTCATCGAGGAACCCACCGTGGTGGTCATCGACGCGCCGGGGCGCCACGCGCCGGCTGACGGCACCTCGCGGGTGGTCATTCGCGTGACCCCGCGCGGTCCGGACGGCGCGCTGCTGGACGCCGCCGGGCTCTCCGTCGAGATCGACGCCCGCTGGGGCCACGCGGACTTCGACGGGCCGGTGACGCGGACGCCCGACGGCTTCGAGCGGACGTTGAAGGCCCCGACCACGCCTGGGAGCAGCGTCATCTCCGTGCAGATCGACGGGGTGCCGCTCCGCGTCCGTCCGCGCATCTGGTGGGACTGAGACGACCGGTCCCGCGGGCGGTGTCCCCACGGCACGGCGACGCGGCGGCGCGGCGGCGCCCGCGTTGGCATCCGGCCGGCCCCATGATAGCCAGCCGGTCGGCCCTACGACGGCGGAGATCTCGGCCCGATGGGAACCCCCAAACCCCCACTCGCAGCGACTGACGCACCGCCGGGCTCGCCGTCGGCCGGCCCGCTGCTCGCGTACCGCCTGCGCGCGCTGCGCCGCCGCGCGTCCTGGGTGGGAGGTGGCGCCAGCGCTGCCATCGCCGTGCTCGCGCTGCTCGGCGCCGGCGCCCTCGCGCTCTCCATCGACAGCAGCGTCGCCACCGACCTCGCCGGTCCCGACCCAGCGGCCGCCAGCGCGTCCGTCCGCGAGCGCAGCTTCTGGTACCTCGTGCTCGCGTCGCTGGTCTTCTCCTACACCACCTTTGAGACCCTCTTCCGCGCCCCCGACACCCGCTTCGTCGCGCGCCTCCCCATCCGCGGACGCAGCCGCTGGCTCGACCTCTGCGCGCGCTCCCTCGCGCTGCACCTGCCGCTGCTCTTCCCCGGCGCCGCCCTCAGCATCAGCCTGCTGCTCCACGGCGCCACCGACACCGCCGCCCACGTCGCGCTGACCCACGGCCTCGTGTTCGCCCTCGGTCTCGCCGCGTCCGCCCGCCTGCACCTCCTCGCCGGCCGCTCGCTGCTCGGCGAAGCCACCGCCTTCCGCCACGCCCTCGCCGGCGGCCTCGTCAGCGATGACGCCGCGTTCCTCCTCTACTCGCCCGCCGCCGGCCTGACCGTCAGCCTGATCTCCGCCGTGGTCCTCGACGCCCTCCTCAGCCGCTCGCTCGGCCTCGGCCCCCTCCCCGCCTCCCCGGGCCTGACGCTGACCCTGGCCATCTCCGTCGCAGCCGCCGCGTTCTACCTCGTCCGCGACGCCGCCCTCGAGGCCGATCGCACCCTCCCCTTCGTCATCCCGCGCTTCGCCGAGCTCGACGTCGCGCCGCCCTACCGCGAGGACGGCCTCCCGGCGCACACCCCCGGCGAAGACCTCCAGCGCTTCCTCCCGCAAGTCGCCCGCCCCTACTTCCTAAACAACCTCCGCCAGCTCCGCCGCCGCCACCGCCTCGATCGCATCCTGCTCTGGCTCTACGCCGCCTGGCTCGCCCGCGCCGTCATCTTCGCCCGCCCCACGGCCCCCGCGACCGAGCTCGCCAGCACAGCACTGACGGGCCTCGCCGTCCTCGTCGGCGTCTTCCTCGTGTCCGCCTTCCGCCTGCGCGGCCCCGAGCTCGCCGCCCCCGCCCTCCACGCGACCCTGCCCCTGGACCCGCGCGGCGCATCCCTCGGCGAGCTGGCCGCCTCCATCATCCACCCCCTCTGGGCCGCCGCCCTCGCCGCCCTCGCCGTCACCGTCGCCGCTGGCCCCCTCCCTGGCGCCGCCACCCTCGCCCTCGGCGCCCTCCTCTGCGTCGCGCTCACCCTGGCCGCCCGCGCCCTCGCGTCCGTCGCCACAGCCCGCCTCCCCGCCATGGCCGTCGCCTGGCGCGCCGCGGTCATCCTCGCCGCCGCCCTCGCCAGCTCGCCCGCCCCCTGGAGTTCCACGTGAGCACGCCCCCACCCCGCCTCGCGGTCAGCGGCCTCAGAAAAGGCTACCGCGGCATCCTCGCGGTCGAAGATGTCTCCCTCGAGATCGCCCCCGGCGAGCTCTGCGGCGTCATCGGCCCCAACGGCGCCGGCAAATCCACCACCGCCCGCATCCTCACCGGCCAGATCCTGCCCGACGCCGGCGAGGTCAGCATCGACGGCCACCGCATCGATCGCGAGCCCCTGGTCGCGCGGCGCCTGACCGGCTACGTCCCGCAGGAGCTCTCGCTCTATCCGTTCCTCACGGGCCGCGAGACCCTCGCCTTCGTCGGAGCCGTCCGCGGCCTCGGCGACACTGAGCTGGACGCGACCATCGACGCGCTGCTCGCCCGCCTGGGCCTCAGCGCCGCCCAGCACCGCATGGCGCGCGAGTACAGCGAGGGCATGGCGCGCAAGCTGGCCATCGGCTGCGCGCTGCTTGGCGACCCGCCGCTCCTCGTGCTCGACGAGTCCCTCAATGGCCTCGATCCGCGAGCCGCCGCCGAGCTAAAAGACGTCCTGCGCGAGCGCGTCTCCGCGGGCGCGACCGTGCTGCTGGTCAGCCACGAGCTCGACGTGCTCGAGCGCCTCTGCTCGTCCATCGTCCTCATCGATCGCGGTCGGGTCACCGCGACGCTGGACCGCGCCGGCCTGGACGCCATGCGCGCCGGCGGTCACAGCCTCGAGGCCTTCTTTCTCGAGCAGACCGCGCCCTGATCGCGGCGCGGAGTGTCGCCTTGAGCCCGCCCCGGCCGGGCTGTTGACGCCACGCGAAGCCGTGCGCTACTGCAGCGTGGCCCCCGGATCGTCGGAGTTCTACGATGACAGAGCCGATGCTGACCTTCTCCGGCCGAGTCCTCTTCCTCACCGCCGATCCGGAGCTGCTGCGGCGCCAGTTGGCCGGCGAAGACTTGGCCTGGGACCCTGAGCGGCCGCTCATCGACAACATCTCCACCGACGAGATCACCCCGGGCTGGGTCTGTTTTTACTACGACGAGACCCTCGGCGAGTTCGCCTACGTCGGCCTGCGCGGCGGGGTCATGGAGCGCAACGACCTGCGCTCCGGCGGCTTCGACGTGGTCGTCAGCGGGCTGTCGAAGGGCTGCGGGTCCAGCCGCGAGACCGCGCCCTACTCAGAGAAAGCCGCCGGCGTGCGCTTGGTCATCGCGAGCTCCATCGAGAAGATCTACGGGCAGAACTCGCAGAACATCGGGCTTCTGACCTCCACCGATCTCGGGCTGGTGCCTCGAATCTTGCGCGGCGAGGCCATCCCACGCTCGGAGTTCACCCGCGGGCTGGACCCGATCAGCCGCGGCATCGTGGAGGCGGGCGGCCTCTTCGAGTACGCCAAGGCGCGCCTCGCCGGGCGGGTGCAGCCGCCGGCCGTGCACACCCCGAAACGCCCGATGACGCTTGTCGAAAAGCTGATCGCGCGGCGGGCGGTGGTCGACGCCGCCGACGATGTGCTGAGCGTGCCGGCGGTCGCGCCCGGCGACGCGCTCTTCGTGCGCGCCGACGTCCGCTTCTCCCACGAGTACGTCACCCCGATGGCCGAAGCGCTCTTCAACGGGGCTTTCGGCGGCGACGCGCGGGTGGCTGAGCCGGAGACGGTCTTCGCGTTCCGAGATCACCTGACCTTCATCGACCAGGTGATGCCCAAAGCTCACCGGGACATGGGGCTGCTCGAGCGAGCCAACGGCCTGGCGACCACCCAGCAGAGCTTCACCGCGCGTCAGGGGATTCGCTTGTACGGCGAGGTGGCCGAGGGCGGGTCTGAGGCGATCTGCCACAACGCGGTGCTCGAAGACCTCGCGCGGCCCGGCGACATCGTGGTCGGGACCGACTCGCACACCTGCACCGCGGGGGCCCTCGGCGCCTTCGCGTTCGGGGTGGGCTCGACCGATATGGCCAGCGGCTGGTTCACCCGCGATTTCCGGGTGCGCGTGCCCGAGACGGTGCTCTTTCGGTTGAGCGGCTCCCTCGCCGTCGACTGCTCCGCCAAGGACGTGATGCTGCGGATCATGGCCACGCCCTACATCCGTGAGGGCTTGGCCATCGGTCAGGTCCTGGAGTTCGAGGGCGAAGCCGTCACCGCCATGAACTTGGACGAACGGGCGACCCTGACGAACATGGCCGTCGAGGCCGGCGCCTTCACCGGGATCATCGCGGCCGACGAGAAGGTCGTCATCGAGATCGCCGAGATCCGCGGCGTGTCTCCCGACGCGGTCCGCGGCACGGTGCTGCGCTCGGACCCGGACGCCGAGTTCGCGGCTGTCTTCGACATCGACGTCAGCGAGCTCCGCCCGATGGTCGCGACGCCTGGCGACCCGCGAAACGGCATCGACATCAGCGCGCTCCCCGGCGAGGTCGCCATCGACATCGCGTACGGCGGGAGCTGCACTGGCGGCAAGAAGACCGACATGGACCTCTATGCGCGCGTGCTTGGCAAGGCGGTCGCCGAGGGCCGCGGGGTCGCCGAGGGCGTGGATCTCTACATCCAGTTCGGCAGTCAGCACATCCGCCGCTACGCCGAATCGCGCGGATATATCGAGCTCTTTCAGAAGGCCGGCGCGCGCTTGGTCAACCCGAGCTGTGGCGCGTGCATCAAGGCGGGGCCTGGGGTCAGCCTGAACGACACGCAGGTGACCATCTCGGCCATCAACCGGAACTTCCCGGGGCGATCGGGGCCGGGGCAGGTCTACCTGGCCAGCCCGCTGGTCGTCGCAGCGAGCGCGGTCGCCGGGCGCATCGTCGCGCCGTCGGGCTTGTAGAGCTGGGGCGAGCCGCCAGCCGCTCAAGCCGCCGGGGAGTCGCCTAGTCGCATCAGCTCCGCGCCCGCGCCCATGCGCTGCGCGTCTTCGCGCAGCCCAGCGCGCATCAGCTCGGCCTCCGCGTCGCGACCCAACGCGGCCAGCAGGTTGAGCAGCCGCCGCCGGATCCGCAAACCCAGCAGCAAGCTCCCGCCTGCGTTGGCCTGGGCCGCGAGATCGTAGAGGCGGGACACCGCAGGGTCCGACGCCGGCCCCAGGGTGACGATGAGGCTCTCCGCATCCATGGCCGAGGTGCGCGCGCCCAGGCGCTGGGCCCGCGCCAGCACCTTCGTCGCCACCGCCAGCGCCCGCGCAGCTTCCAGCCCGGCGTCGACGGCGATCAGGCGGTGCGAGAGCGCCTCCAAGGTCCGGCCGGCGGCCTCGAGTCGGTCGGCCGCGGCGCACAGGTCGGCGGCCAGGTCGGGGCTGGGAACCAGCGCGAGGCGCACCCGCACGCCCATGGCCGCCACCTCGCAGGCGACGACCTCCGCCCCGATTCCGGCCGTCACGTCTTCGGCGGCCGCGACCTCCTGGATGCTGTCGCCAGGTCTCCCAGCGACCACCAGGGCCTCCGCTGCGGCCAGGTGGCACATCACCTGATCAAGCGCCCGCTCGCGGGCGGCAAAGAAGGCCGCGCCGGCCCGAAACCCTGTGATGGCGAACCCGACCCGGCCGCGCGTGAACGCCAGGGCCGAGAGGTTCACGTCGATGCGGGCGCGGGCGTCGTCGTATCCCAGGCTGCGGGCGCTCTCGAGCGCCTCCACCAGGGCGCCCTCTGCGCGATCCAGCTCACCGCGGCGCGCGTCGAGCTGGGCGATGAGGCCTGTCACGTCGATGGCTGCCCGCCCCTCGCCCACCCGTCGAAAGGTCTCGCCCGCTGAGACCCAGGCGGCCCGCGCGCGGTCCAGCTCGCCGTCTTCGAAGTCGAGGTTGCCCAGATTGACCTCGGCGGCCGCCAGCCCCAGCGCGAAGCCCCGCGCCGCGGCGAGCTCGCGCGCGGCCTCGTACATCTCCCGGGCCGCAGCCCGGTCGCCTCGCGTCGCGGCGATGTTTCCGAGATCGGTCAGCGCTCGCGACTGCCCCACGCTGTCTCTCGAAGCGCGAGCGAGCTCAAGCCCCGCACGAAAACAGGCCTCGGCCTCCGCCAGGCGGCCCGCCGTGCGCGCCAAGTTCCCGAGGTTCGCCTGGGCCGTCGCCTCGCCTGCGGAGTGCCCGGCCTGATGGAAGAGATCGCGGGCGCCCTCGAACGCCTCGCGGGCCGCTTGGAGGCTGCCCGCCGCACGCTCGACGCCGCCAAGCGCGTTGAGCGAGGTCGCCGCGCCCACGGGATCTTCCAACCTGACGTAGATGTCCATGGCTCGGCGCAGCTGCAGCCGCGCGCCGTCCCAGTCGCCGCGGGTGATGCTGAGCAGCCCAAGGTTTCCGACGTGCGTCGCTTGGCCGCGCGCGTCGCCTGAGGCCTCCGCCAACTCGAGAGCCTCGTGGTGGAGGCTGGCGGCCTCGCGCTGACGGCCCTCCCGGCCAACGGCCACCCCGAGCTCGCCAAGGGTGAGCGCGAGCTCGTGGAGGAGATGCCGATCTCGGGACAGCCGCACCGCGAGCGTGAGCGCTTCCTCGGCCTGACCGCCGTCACCGACGCGCGCGGCCGCGGTCGCCGCCAAGCGCCACGCGCGCACCGCATCAACGAAGGCCCGCGAGTCCGCGAAGGCGCTCCCCGCCTGAACGTAGAGCGGCGCCGCCAGCCCGTGGCGCCCTTGCTCAGCCAGCGTCTGAGCCCGCGAAAAGAGCTCCGGACCCGGACCGCGCTTCGACGATGAGTCGACCATCCCTCAAGAATAGACAACGACCCGACCCGAGTCACCCCGTGGAGAACTTGCCCGACTGGCCTTCACCGCGGAAGCTGACACCATGCGGCGATACCTGCTCATGGTGCTGGCGACCCTCCTCTTCGCGACCTCTTCGGCCTGCCGAAGCACGACGAACTCGGCCACCGCGTCGCGCCGTGACGTCCCCACCCACACGGTGAGCCGACGCGACGCACCGGGTTTCGAGGGCAGCGTCGCGGAGCGGTGTCGTGCGCTCGAGCCGCTCATGCGCGAAGCCGCAGTACGCCGGGGAATCGACGTGGGCCTCATCGCCGGCATCGTCCGCGTCGAGTCCACCTTCCGACCCCACGTCGAGAGCCGCGCCGGCGCCATCGGCCTCATGCAGGTCATGCCATCGAACGCGAGCCGACTCGGCTGCGGCGACTTGCGGGAGCCTCGCGAGAATCTTGAGTGCGGGCTCGAGGTGCTCAAGCGCTTCCTCGATTACTACGACCACGACGTGGTCTTGGCGCTGTCCGGCTACAACTCGGGGCATCGCCGGCCCAACACGGCGCGCCGCGAGTCGACCACACCGGCGAACCTGGCCTACGTCGAGAAGGTCCTCGCGGCGCGCACGACCTACCTGCGACGCGGCTGCGCGCCGTGAACGCGGTGCTGGTCGCGGTCGGGCTGCTCCAACATGGCGAGGGCGCAGACGGCTCGGCGCGCTACGTCGTGACGCGCCGGCCCGCCGGGGCCGACCACCTGCCTGGCGCGTGGGAACTCCCGGGCGGCAAGGTAGATCCTGGCGAATCGCCGGCCGACGCCCTCGTCCGCGAGCTTCGCGAAGAGCTCGGCGTCGAGATCACTGCGCCGCGACCGCTGACCTTCTCGTGGCACGCCTACCCTGAGCGCACGGTCCTGCTGCTCTTCTTCGGCGCAGAGACCACAGCCCAGAGCGCGCCGCCCCGTCCCCTCGCGGCGACAGAGCTGCGGCTGATAAGTCGGAGCGAGCTGCTCGCCCTGCCCTTTCCGGCGGCGAACGGCCCGCTCCTCGACCTGCTCAGAAGCTGAACCCGGCGCCGAGCCCGGCGGTACCCGGCGCGAGCAGCGGCCCGACGTACTGCAGCTTCGGCACCGAGGGCGCCCAGGCCGCGTCAGGATCCTCGACCTTCTGCAGCAAGAAGCCGGCAACGCTCGTGCCTGCCCCCACGACGGTCAGGACAATGCCCACGTTGCGAAGCGTGCGCGCGTCCTTCGCCTCGCCGGCGATGACGACGCGCTCATCATACTCTTTGCAGCCCGCGGTTTTTCCGCCAGTGCACTGCGCCTCGGCGAGCTTGTCCTTGAACTGCAGGTGGAAGATCGCGGTCATCGCGCCGCCGCCCAGGGCCACGCCGGCGCCGGCCCAGCCGATCCACCGCGTGTACCACGGCTTGTAGATCGGCTCGGGCGCCTCGGTGTCCACGCCGGCCATCAGTCGCGCCATGGCCGCGACGCGGTTGTTGGAGACCACGTTGGGCTTCACGTACAGCGACTGCTGACGGTCGACCTTCTGGTTCGCGACGTTGACGAGGTAGCCGTCGACGTAGGCGCGCCCGTCGTGGTCGACCAGACCCGTCACCAGCACGTAGTCGACGGCCAGCAGCGAACCGACGCGCGAAGCGAAATCGGCGATGCGGCGCTGCAGCGTCTTCTCGTCGGGCATCTCGAACCCGAAACGCTCGTCGAAGGCCAGCGAGGTCTCGTAATCGATGTCGATGCTGAGCTCGGCTGGGCGCTCGACCTGGATGTTCACCTTGTGGGCCATGGACTCACGGCCGCCCTTCTTCGCGGTCACGGTGACCGAACCGGCGTAGAGGCCGTCGTAGGTCGCCGGCGTCCGCTGCTGCTGCAGCTTGCCGTTGATCATCACCTCGGCGCCCGGCGGCTCGGTGCGCACGGTCAACGTGCCGTTTCGCTGCTCGCCCAGACGCCGATAGGTCTCGCGGTAGAGCGCCACGATATCGGGGTGGTAGTCCTCTTCGGTGACCTTCGCCTCGTCGCCGAAAGCGCGGATGATCTCCTCCATGATCTCGGCCGACTTCTCGCGATTCTCGTTGTCGAAGTGCGAGCGGGCGAGGAGCATCTGAGTGCGGAAATACTCGCGGCGCACCTCTTGGCTGAGGTCGATGTTGTCCATGATGAGCTTCAGCTCAGCCTTGGCCTTCGCGAGGATGTCGATGGCCGCGCGAGGGTTGGTGTAGACGAGCTCGTCGCCCTCCTTCACCCACGCCTCGATCTGCTTCATCTTCCCTTCGGCGATGCGCTTGGACGAGGCCGTCATCACCGAGGCGATCTTCTTCTGGGCGTCCGCGCGCGACAGGATGGCGTAGCGCTTCAGCTCGGACATCTCGCTGGCGATGCGCTCGGCGTACTCCGCGGTCTTGTCGAAGTCCTGGCCCTGAACGTACAGCTCGAGCACGGCGAGTGACGCCTCCAGGCCTTCGCCCGTGGCGCGGCCCTTGGCCGGTTCGGCGGCGACCGCGGCCGGCGCGATGCTCAGCGGCGCCATCGCCACCAGGAGCGCGAGCGCCCGCGCCGCCATGTTGCGGCCACGGGTCGAGGGATTCTGCAATGATCGGCGGCGCATGAACGCTCCTGCTGTCGGGTGTGCGGCGTGATTCGGTCGCTGCGCACGATGGCGCGACACCCGCAGTGGTTTTCCATCGTATGCCGGGCCAGAGCGCTGTCAACTCGCTGCAGGTGGTGCCGGCCCAGCTGTCCCGGCCCCCTGTCCCAAGCGCGACAGGTGTCTCGCGACACATTGGGACGTTTGGCCCCGTAAGTTTCTTGAATCACGCGCGGTCCTGCATGGCACGCGGCTTGCTCAGTAGGGCGGCACGGAGGTCGCCATGCCTGATGTCCCAGTCGCGCTTCGGTTCACTGTGTTCCTGTCGCTCGCCCTGCTCTGCGCCAGCGCGTGTCGCCCGGCGCCGCCACCGCTCGCCACCCCGGCCGGCCTCCCTCCCGCGCTCTTCCCGGGGCCAGGACTCGCTGCGCTCACACGCGCACGGCCCGGCCCGCAAGCGCAGACCTGCAGCGACGACGTGCGGTTGGCGGCGGCCATGCCGGACCCGGTCACCGTCCCCGACCGGGAGGGCGAGTGGCTCGAGATTCGCAGCGACGCACCGGTGCCGGTCGCTCTCGACGGCTGGACGCTCACCAGCGGCCGCTCGCGCCTCGCCCTCGACGGCGTCAGCGTAGCCGGTGATGAGCCCGTGTGTGTTGGCGGTCCCCACGGCGTCATCGCGCGGGGAAAGATCCGGCTGCGCAACAAGGACGGCCTCGTCTCCCTGGTCGACCCCTGCGGCGTGACCCGCTCCTCGCTGCGCTGGCGTCGCGCGCCACCGGGCGGGGTGATTCGCGCCCCGCCCCCGTGGGCCCTGAACGACAACGGTCCCGCTCGGGGTGAACCGAGCGGGACCGTGGGTGGCTGCGGACAGACTTGAACTGTCGACCTGACGATTATGAGTCGTCCGCTCTAACCAGCTGAGCTACGCAGCCCCATGAGGCCAGCCGTTGAGGCCCTGCGCCTCATAGCGATCCTCGGCCCCTTTCGTCAAGCCATTCGACGGGCACGAATCGCTGCCCGGCTGCAGACCCTATGCGTCGTCCCAACGTGAGGTGAGGCGAGCCCGCTTGGACTCAGCCGCGACCTCGGTCTTACGCGCGCGCAGCGACGCCAGCTCGCCCAACAGCTTCCAGTAGTGCTCGATGAGCGTCGGCAGGTAGAGCCCCTTCACGAAGAAAGACGGAGTCCGGTAGATGGGACGATCCGCATCATCCAAACCGAAGTCGGCCAGCAAGGTTCGCGCGTCGCCCTCGATAGTGCGCACGACCTCCCAGACGGCCTCGGCCCCGATGAGGCTTCGGGTGTCGTCAGGCTCGGAGTGCCCTCGCGACCAGACCGTATCGTCCGCCAGGGCGGCCATGATGCGCGCGCCGGCCCGCGCACCGTCGTCGGTGCTGCGCCGCTTGAGCTCCTTGAGCTGCTCGTCCGTTAGCCCTTCTGCGACGTCGGTGCGGACGAGGAACCGCCGCTTCGCCTCGCGGCTGACGAAGAGCGGCAGGTCCTCGGCGAGCACCGTGCGAATCTGGTCCACGACCTGCTTGAAGCGCTGGTTGCAGAGTGAAATCTGGTCATCGAGCTCTTTGACTGTGGCCTCATTCATGGCGGGCCCCTCCACGGTTGTCAGGTGATGGCGGAGGTATACAACTCGGCCGATCGACCGGCAAATTGCGGTCCAGCTCCGACGGCGCTCGGTCAGCGCTGCGGCGCCGGCCCAAGCGGGGCGCGGCCCGGAGCGTTGAAGCACAGGCCTCTAGAACGACTGGCCCACGGCCGCGCCGACCGTGACCGGCGGCACACCCCGCGGCCGCTGGCCGGCCACCAGCAGCGGGACGGCCGCGTCGATGGAGAACACCATGGGGGTCAGCCCCGCGACCACATAGTGGAAGCGGAGCCCGTAGCCTATCCCGACGGAGAACGCCTCGGATTGAAAGGTCCGGTTCGGGGTCTGCCCGAGCAAGGCGCCATCGACGAAGAGCACGCCGTCGATCCCGTGGACGAATGCCAGGTGGAGCGCGGAGATCGACACGTCACGTGTGTACCGGTGCCTCCACTCGAGGGAACCGGCCAGCCGCATCTCGCCGGTGCGGGCGAAGGTGGCCAGCGCGCGGACACCGCCGGGGCCGCCGATGCCGAGGGTCTCAGACGACGAGATCTCGCCCAGGAGTATGTCTGCTCGGAAGGCGCCGGCCAGGGTGTGGCGACCGCCGATCGGTATCAGGCGGCCCAGCAGCGCGCTGCCCGCGAAGCCGATGTCGCTGGTCCCGTCCCGGGTCGCGAGGGTGGGGCCAATCGCGAGGAGGCGCGCGACGCCGGCGCGGGGATCGGTGCGGCTGCGGAAGGTGAGCTCGCCGAGGGTGAAGCGCAGCCGCAGGCCGAGCCCGCTCCCATCGCCTCGACGCGGCTTGAGCCAGGAGATGGAGGTCCCGACGCCGATCGCCAGGCGTCGGCGGTTGGGCACGACCTTGGGGCCGAGGCTGCGCAACCAATCCACAGCGACGCCGGTGCGCCGCTCGAGATCGAACACGCTCAACAAGAACGTGTGGTCGATGTCGGCCTCACGGCGGACGAATCCACTGACGATCACGTCTGCGCGCCCGCTGGCGGAGTTCAGGGACAGACCGAAGCCATCGAGCAGCACGCGCCAGCGGGGGTGGGTGAGGTTGTCCGCCCGGGGATCCACAGGTCGACCGAGATCCGATTCAGCGAGGCGCCGTTTGGGATCCAGCACCACACGCGGACGGGTCGCGGTCGAGCGCACGCGGGCCGTCACCGTCGCTTGGTCGACCACGACGCTGGCCTGGGCAGGAGCTCTCCTGCGGCCCTCGACTCGAACCGCGACTTGCTCCGGCGGCTGTACGGGGCCGTCGACACGTATCTGGACGTCCACGAAGGGACCTTCGTCGTCCTCTCCACGGGTGACCTCATCGATCGCGTAGTTGCGATCTGGCGTGCCCTCATCCCACGCCTCGAGCCAAGCCATGTCGACGCCGTCACCGTGCCGGCTCAGCGCCTCGGGCAGGGGCACGCCTCGCGCCACGTCGGCGGCGAGCGCGCCGGCGGCTTCCGCGCCGAGTCGGTCCACCAACTTCTCGCGCCACAGGTGCCCCACCGGCCTGCGATGCGAGAAGAGCTCGATGCTGTCGCGGAAGCGATCGGTGTCATCGGGCCCGCGGAAGAACGCCGACTCGAAGGGGATCTGCGGCGCGGTCAACGCGTCATCCACCTCGGCGAGCAGGCTGCCCTTCGCCAACAGCTCCCGGGCACCCTCCTGCCCGCCGTACATCGCACGCTCCCAGCGCTCGGTCAGGTCCACCGCCACGAGGTCGACGGCTTGGTCCGCGCGCCCTGGCTCCGCTTGCGGCGCGACGATGTCCTCGACAACCAGCGCGGCGGTCGCGCGGACCAGGGGCAACCTATGGAACTTCCGGATCGGCTCGTAGGGGGTGACGTCGAAGGCGCGGTCGCTGACCAGAATCATGCCGGGTGCGGTGCGGGCGAGGGCGCGGCGCAGTGGCGCCTCCGCACAGACCGTCATGTCCGGCACCGCGACGCCGTGGCGGGCCAGAAAGCCCAGCGTCGCGCCGACCGTGGCGAGGGTCTGCGCGTGCACATCGATCACCCCGAGATCGAACAGATCGTCGGGCCCGCGCGTCCCGCGCCGCTTGCGCCGATGGACCAGCATCACGCGGCCGTGGTCGGTGACGAGCCGGCTGATTTGGTGGCGCGTGTAGAGCAGAAGCGACACCCGCCGGGCCCTCCCCTCGCCGACGGGCTGAGGTTCGCCGCCGGCGGTCAGCTCCGTCAGGCGCCCGTTGACTACGCTCAGGGCGTCGCGTCGCCCCGCCCAGCCCAGGCTAAGGTGGAAATCGAGCGCGTCAGGCGGCAGATCTGGGTGAAACCCCGCGGCATCGAGGGGCGGCGGGCGCGGGAAGAAGCCTCCGTCGAGGGTCAGCTGGCCGGCGTCACGGCCGAAGGGGCCAAAGCGCCGCGGAATTCGGGTCTCGAAGGTAAGCACGACGACCGCGACTTCGCCCGCCGCGACGGGCTCCACGAGGTGGATGCGGTAGAGGGTAGTCTCGATCCGCTCGATTCGGAGCGCGCGACCTTGCCCATCGACGGCGCCCCCGAGGTCCATCGCCGCGGGCTGAAATCCGACCGGGAAGAGGCGGGGTTCATCCACCTCATCCATCGCGTGGGGGGGCGTGGCCAGGCGCTCGGGGAAAGCCCACACATCCACGTGTTCCAGCGCGCTGCCGGCCGGGGCGCGCACCGTGAGCCGCGCATGGCCGTGGAGCCGACTCAGGTCGGCGGACACGACGGCGTCGACGTCGGCACGTACCGCCGGCGGCTCGGCTTGAGCTCGCGCCACGCCCGAATTTCCGACGCTCGACGCGCACGCGAGGAGACAAAGCCCCACGAGTCGAGCCGCCGGGCGACCCGCCCACCCAGGGACCAAGCGCTACCCCCTTAAAGAGCGCTGATTGTCCTGACCTTGGCCCCGCAGCGCAAGTTCGCCCGTGTCGGACCGCGCGCACGGCGAAGAGTCCCCCGCGGGCACGACCGCTGGGGCTGCGACGCGCTCCCGCGGCGCGCCCAGACCTCACGCCCAGGCCGGGGTCCGCACACCCGCGGAACCGGGCCCCAGCGGAAGGCGCGCGGATCCCCGTCGATTCGCCGAGCCGCGGTCTCCTACCGGGTCGTCGGCTACCTTGACCCTGCCGCGACGGCGCGGCTACAGTTGGCCGCGTTCCGACCCGTATTCCGAACACTTGGAACAGGCCGGGCACACACCAGCGCGGGGGCGCGGGAGGAGCTAACATGGCGACGCGACGCGGAACTCTGGGCTTCACCCTCATCGAGTTGATGATCACCGTGGTGATTATCTCCGTACTCGCGGCTGTGGCCGTGGCCTCCTACACCCGCTTCAAGCGTTCGGCTCGCCAGACTGAGGGAATCTCCGCGGTCAACGACATCCGCATGAAGCAGGAGACCTTCTACAACACGTACTCGCGCTACGTGTCGTCGACCACCGACGAGGATACCTACGACGGCACGCTGCTGCTCGCCGATGGGGTGGAGGGCATGTACTCGTGGGACGTCGTCTGTCCCGATCCCACGAACGCGTGGTGCAATCTCGGTTTCCGCCCGCCCCTCACGCACATCGACGCGACGACCGACGCGTCCTACTTCCGGTACCTGACCATGGGCTGGGCGCCTGGCGTCGCAGCGCCCGACGCGATCGTGGACCCGAACCAGCGGTGGCTGCTCATCCGCGCGGTGGGCCTACCCGAGGCCGATGGCTCGGACGGCAACTGCACCCGCTTGCAGTGGTCGAACGAAGGCAACGAGGTCTTCACGTTCCGCCGCGAGAGCTGCGGAAACTAGCCGAGCTCACGACCCAGCCGCCGGGCCCGTCCGAGGTGGTCGGCGGGTCTCCACGCACGCACGCACGCCGGCCGAGGGAAACGCGGCCAGGTCTCCAAGACGAGCCGGCCTGGTGCCGCGAACCGACAAGTGTCCGCGGTTACGATCGCCCCGCCGGTCGACCATCCGCGATGCGCCTGTGGCCCCTCTCGTCCGACGAGCGAGTGGCCCCCCGCCGAGGAGCGTGTGGGCCCCTCGCGACGGGTCGCGGTCGGCGACTCCTATCGCGCGCCTGAGCCTTGCCCCAGGCGCCGCGCCCGGTCTCGCCTAGTCCTTGTCGTCGTCGTCGTCGTCGTCGTCATCGTCGACGTCGATCTCGATATCCTCGATGTCCGACATGTCGATGTCGTCGTCCATGTCGACGTCGATGCCCAGCTCGTCGTCGTCGCCGTCTTTGCCCCGCGCGTCCGAGCTAGCCTTCTGGCGGAGCTTCTCGGCGATGCGGCGTCGGCGCGCGGCGGGATCTTCTTCTTCACGGCGGACCACCGCCCGCTCCTTGGATCCCTCGACGGCCCCGGCCTGCCGCACGACCATCTTGTCGAGCGAGACGACCAACTCAAAGGGCTTATCGAGGGTCATCACGGCCTGCTCGACGTGCTTCGTGTGCAGGAAAAACCGGCGTGACTTCGGCACCTTGCGGTCGCCGGGGTAGGTCACGATGATCTGGCCGGTCTCAATGTGCAGCTCGTAAGTCTCTTGGTCTGCGATGAACTCGCGGAACTGCTGGACCTCGAAGCGGCCATCGCGGCGCGGCTTCGCGGAAAAGCGCATCGTCGGAGGGTTTCGCTCCAGCGTGTACGAACGGCATTCGGCGGACTGCGAGCACCCACCGAGCGGATCGTCGCCGCGCTGCAGGGGCTGGCAGGTCCGGATGTTCTCCCAGGTACCGAAACACGCGAAGGCGCCGGGGGCTCCGGGCTCAAGCGCAATCGGCTGGAATCGGGTTCCACCGCCGAGCAAGACTGACACGCGACCTCCTATCGGCCTTGGGACGCGGTTGCATATACGAATGGCCGGTGTCGAGCAAGCTCGCGCGCAATCAAGCGCCGCGGCGAGCCTCGGGCTGACCCGTGATAGTGCAGCCCCGCGAGCCTACGGCGCGGTGAGCTGACACATGCCGGGATCGTCCACGCCGAAGCGCAGCAATCCCGCGTGCAGGTCGATGGCGCGGGTCTCCGCGGCGAGCGTCTCGATGCCCCCCGAGAGCAGCCAGGATCCGTCGCCGAGCGCGAGCAAACCGGCACCCAAGGCCGCGACAGGCGATTCGGCGGGCGTCCCCGTCACGCTGAGCGCCCCCGTCGGCGAGGCCAGCGCCAAGCGGGCAAGCTTCTGCGGCAAGCAGTCCTTGACGCCCGCCCCGGGGCAGGCCGGGTCGCTGGTCAGGCTGGTCAGGCCGCCGCCAAGCATGATGCCGAGCTCGCCCAGGTCGACGACCAGCGGGGCGACGCGGCGAAAGAGGTCGCCGGCGAGCGGGCTGCCGTCGAGCAGATCGCGCGTCGTCACCGCGGCGCCCGAGGGCGCGACCGTGACCAGGATAGCGCGCGGCGTCGTCGCCCCGGCGGTGAACTGCGTGGCGCCGGCGCCGCCCATGATGTCGCTTCCGCCAAGCACCAGGAAATGCCAGCCGGCCGCGTCGTCGCCGATGAAAAGCCCGCCCGCCATGAACGGCACGCCGCCCACCACGGTGCCCGTGAGCTGCGTCGCCGACGAGGCCCCGAGATCCAGCCAGGCCGCCGCGCCCGCCGGGTCGCCGCTCGCCGTCCCACCATAGACCAGCGCGTGCCCGTCGTCGGTCGGCAGCACCGTGGCGCCGTAGCGCCCCGCCGGCAGGCCGAAGGACTTGATCGATCCGGTCGCTCCGAAGACCGTCACTCCGGTCGCGTAGGTCGGCGTCCCCCCGGCCGTCCCGTCGACGCCGCCGACCGCGACGACCGTCCCGTCAGGCGCCGAGCCCAGCGCAGGCAGCGCCGGCAATGTGCTGTCAGGCCCTGCGACCGGGTTGCCCGTCGCCGGATCGTAGACCTCGATCCCCGAGGACGGCGCGCTGTCCTGGCTGGGAAAGATCGGCGGGCGATCGCCGCCAGTGTTGAGGGTGACGGCCCTGACACCGCCGATGATGCGGATCGTACCGTCGTTCGAGATGATCTGCGCGGCCCCCATGGCCCGCCGCTCCTGAAGTCGCGCCAGCGCAGCGAAGCGGCTCTGGTTGCGGGAGTAGCGGTCGACGCTGGTGGTCGCGCGCAGCTCTTTCTTCGCGAGGTCGTAGGCGTCGAAGCCGCCCAGGGCGTAGGCGAAGTCGCCGTCGAAGGCGGTGGCGGCGAAGGCGTGACCTGCCTTCATCTGGCGGTCCCCCTCCAGTACCCCCTTGCCACCCACGCACGCGGCCGCATCGACCGGCGTGAGAAACACGTCCGCGGTGTTGCGATTGCCCGCGAGCACCTCGAGGCCGCGGGTGATGCCGCCCCACGTCGGCGTCGCGCCCTTGCACGCGACCACCTCGATGACGACGCCCTCCCCCGCCGGGACATCCTCAAGGACCGCCTGCTCCTGGCTGGCAGCGTCATCGCTCGCGAAGATGCCCACGATCGGCGCGTCGCCGGGGATGTGGCCCCCAGTCGCGCGCACCACGACGCGGTCGGCGTTGGAAGGGAAGCGGAAGTCCCCGTTCTCATTGGGCACGCACGGCGCCAGCGACGCGGTGGACAGCACCAACCCGCCCCCGCTCGGAGCCGCGTCGGCACAGGCGGCGGCCAAAGCTGCGCTCAGGAGGAGGGAAAGCGAGACGGAGATAGCGCGGAAAAGGCTGGTCATAGCTGGGGATCCTGCCGTCGCGACGGGGCGTGGTCAAGTTGCGCCCGACCTGATAAAGCTCCCGCCCCATGGCTAAACCCATCGCCGAGACCGTGCCTACAGGCGCCGGCACACCGGCGGCGCAGACGCCCATGATGCGACAGTACCTGGAGGCCAAGTCCCAGCACCCTGACGCGATCGTGCTGTTTCGCATGGGCGACTTCTACGAGACCTTCATGGATGACGCGGTCGAGGCCGCGCGCATCCTCGAGTTGACGCTCACCAGCCGCAACAAGAAGGACGACGAGCCGATCCCCATGGCCGGCGTCCCGCACCACGCGCTGTGGACCTATGTGCCGCGGCTGTTGGAAGCCGGTCGCTGCGTCGCCGTGTGCGAACAGGTCGAAGACCCGCGCACCGCGAAGGGCATCGTCCGCCGCGAGGTGGTCCGGGTCATTACACCGGGCGTGGTGCTGGACGAATCCGGCCTCGACGGACCGCGCAACAACTTCCTCGCCGCCGTGAGCGTGTCCGCCACCGGGGACGCCGTCGGCATCGCGTGGACGGACGCGTCGACCGCCGAGCGCCGCGGCACCGTGGCCCGCGACCTCGAGCGCGCCCTCGACGAGCTCGGCCGCATCGACCCGCGCGAGGTGCTGGTCGACGCGGCCGCCGCCCCGCTGGTCGAGCGCCTCCGAAGCTCGCTGCGCGGCGCCGTCATCAGCCCCTTCGCCGCGCCGGCAGCGCCTGGCACAGACCCGCTGACCGCCGCCGAAGGCCTGATCAACGCCTACCTCAAGCACACCGGCATGGCGTCGCGCCTCCCGACCCGCCCGCTCGAGCGTCGCGACCTCGCCGCCACCGTCCGCCTCGGCCCCGAGACCGTCAGCAACCTCGAGCTGCTGCGCACGCTCGCCGACGGCCACCGCCGCGGCGCGCTGCTCCACGTCATCGATCACACCCGAACCCCCATGGGCTCCCGCGCGCTCAAGCAGTGGCTGCTCTACCCGCTGACCGACCCCGCCGCGATGCGCCGCCGCCACGACGCCGTCGAGGCCTTCGTGCTGGACCCGATCCTGCGCGCGACGGCTCGCGAATCCCTCGAAGGTGTCTACGATCTCGAGCGGCTGACCACGCGAATCGCGGCCGGCAGCGCCACGCCCCGAGACCTCGTCGCGCTGGCCTCCTCCCTCGAGCGCCTGCCCGCCCTCAGCGCCGCGCTGGTCAGCGCCGAAAACCCAGCGCTTACCGAGCTGTCTGCCCGCCTGGACCCCGTCCCCGAGGTCGGCGCCCTGCTCTCTCGCGCGGTCGCCGACGAGCCCCCGGTCTCGCTCAAAGACGGCGGCGTGTTCCGCGAGGGCTACCACGCCGAGCTGGACGAGCTGATCTCCATCTCCAGAGACGGCAAGGCCTGGTTCAACCGCTACGCCGACGGGCTGCGCGCCGAGAGCGGCATCCAGAGCTTGAAGATCCGCTACAACGGCGTCTTCGGCTACTTCATCGAGGTCACCCGCGCCAACCTGCACATGGTGCCGGACACGTGGCTGCGCAAGCAGACCCTGGCCAACGCCGAGCGCTACTACACGGCCGAGCTCAAGGAGCGCGAGGAGAAGGTCCTCGGCGCCCACGACCGCCGGATCGCGCTCGAGACCGAGCTCTTCGACGCCCTCCGCGCCGAGCTCGCCTCCTTCGGCGACCGAGTGCGCGCGACCGCTGAGATCGTCGGGTCCATCGACGTCCTCGCCGGTCTGGCCGAGCTGGCGCAGCGGCGCGGCTACGTCCGCCCCGAGGTGGACGAGAGCGGGGTGCTCGAGATCATCGAGGGCCGCCACCCCGTCATCGAGACCATCGTCGGCGCCGGCGAGTTCGTCCCCAACGACACGCACCTGGACGCAGCCGGCCAGCAGATCCTCGTCATCACCGGGCCCAACATGGCCGGCAAGTCGACCGTGATGCGCCAGGTCGCCCTCATCGTCATCCTGGCGCAGATGGGCAGCTTCGTGCCGGCCGCGCGCGCCCGCATCGGCGTGGTCGACCAGGTGTTCACCCGCGTCGGGGCGTCGGACAACCTCGCCCGCGGCCAGTCGACCTTCATGGTCGAGATGACCGAGACCGCGTCGATCCTCGGCTCGGCCACGGACCGCAGCCTCGTCATCCTCGACGAGATCGGGCGCGGCACATCGACCTACGACGGCGTCTCCATCGCTTGGGCCGTCGCCGAAGATCTGCACGACCGTATCGGCGCCCGCACCCTCTTCGCGACCCACTATCACGAGCTCACCGAGCTGGCGTCGACCCGCCCCCGCATCGCCAACATGACCATCGCCGTGAAGCGCTGGCGTGACGAGATCGTGTTCTTGCGGCGCCTCGTGCCCGGCGGGACCAACCGCAGCTACGGCATCCAGGTCGCGCGCCTCGCCGGCCTGCCCGAGGCCGTCGTCTCCCGAGCCCGCGAGGTCCTCAAGCTCCTCGAAGAGCACGCCGTGGACCGCGACGGCCGCCCCCACCTCGCCCGAACCGCCGGCCACGCCCCCGCCGCGCCCACCGGCGGCTGGCAGCTCAACCTCTTCGCCGCCCCGGCACCTCCCGCGCCGTCGCCCGCGCTGCTCCGCCTCGCCGAGCTCGACCCCGACGCCCTGTCGCCCCGCCAGGCCCTCGACCTCCTCTTCGAGCTGCGCGCCCTCCTCGACGACGACGCGCCCCCCGCGTGAACCCCACGCCGCCCTCACCCCACGCGCCGATCTTCACCCGCCCCTTCCTCGGGCTGACGGCCGCGCACTTCCTGCAGGCGCTCGGCTACGCCTCCATGCTCCTGCTGCCGGTCTACATGGCCAGCCTGGGCGCCACCCGCACCGAGATCGGCGCGATCATGGCCACCTCCGCGGTCGGCGGCCTCCTGCTCCGCCCAGCGGTCGGCTGGTCCCTCGACGCCATCGGCCGCAAGAAGACCCTCACCGCCGGCACCTTCGCCGGCTGCCTCGGCCTCTGCCTCGTCGGCTTCGTCACCGAGCTCTCCCCGCTGGTCTACGCCGCGCGCCTGACCTTCGGCATCGGCGTCGGCGCCATGTTCACCGGCTACTTCACCTTCGCCGCCGACCTCGTCCCGCCGGCCCGCCGCACCGAGGGCCTCGCCCTCTTCGGCGTCTCCGGCCTGCTCCCCGTCCTGGTCAACCCCGCCGCCGAGCGCCTCGGCCTCGAGGGCGCCTCGCTCCGCTACTTCTTCCCCGCCATGGGCCTGGTCGTCCTCAGCTCGCTGCTCTTCCTCCGCCGCGTCCCCGAACCCCCGCGCCCCCCGCGCCTCGCCCGCCCCGCCGTCTTGGCCGCCTTCGCCGAGCTTGGCCAGCGCCGCCTCTGGTCGGTCTGGCTCGCGACCATCGTCTTCGCCGGGTTCGTCTCGCTCTTTTTCTCCTTCGCCACCGTCGCCGCCGCCAGCCGCGGCATGTCCCACCCCGCCGATGTCTGGTTCAGCTACGCCCTCGGCGCCGCGGTCGTCCGCCTCGCCGGCGGCCGCGTCCTCGACCGCATCGGCCCCCGAAACCTCGTCGCCCCCGCCCTCGCCTGCTACGCCTTCGCCGCCATGACCCTCGGCGGCGCCCAGACCAGCGCCTCCCTCCTCCTCGCCGGCCTGCTCGGCGGCGTCGGCCACGGCTTCTGCTTTCCCGTCCTCGCCAGCCAGGTGGTCAGCCGCGTCCCCGAGGCCCGGCGCGGCGGCGGCCTCGCCACCTACACCGGCCTCTGGGACCTCTCGTCCCTCGTCCTCCCACCGCTCCTCGGCATGCTCGCCGACGCCCACGGCGACCAGCAGATGTTCAACCTCGCCGCCCTCGCCGCCGGCTGCCTCCTCGCGGTCTGGGCCCTCCTCGAGCACGTCTTCGGCGCCGAACGCGAAAACCCGGTCTGACGCGCCAGCGCTCGCACCGGGCCCACCCTCCCTGCTAAAACCCGCTGCTATGCAACGCACCCGACTCCCCCTCGCGCTCTTCGCCGTCTTCGCGCTCGCCCCCCCGGCCGCCGGCACGCCGCACGAGCGCCCCGAGCCGGCCTCGCGCGTCGTCGCCACCGCCAGCGACGGCGACCGCGCCCACGTCTACCTGGACCTCTCGGCCGCCGCCCTCGGCACCGGACCCGCCAGCGAGGACCCGCGCCTGGACGAGGCCGCCTTCGAGTCCCTCACCACGCGCCTCCTCGAGGCCGCCCACGACGCCGACCCCCGCGTCCGCGCCATCGTCCCCTGGGTCGTCGACCCCGCCCGCCCGGACCTGGGCTGGCAGCCGCTCTGGGAGTTCCTGCCTCCCATCTCGCCGCCCCCCACGCGCCCCCGCGAGACCACGCTGCACCGCGCCACCGCCCCCGCCGTCACCCGCGGTCTCACCGGCGGTCACCACGGCGGCGCCCCCCTCGCGGGCAAGGTCGTCTACTTCTCGCCGGGCCACGGCTTCTATTGGTCTGACCCCAGCGTCCTGGGCCGGTGGGCCACCCAGCGCGGCGCCACCCACGGCGTGGTCGAGGACTTCGTCAACGCCGAGGCGGTCGCACACTATCTGGTGCCGCTCCTGCTCAACGCAGGCGCCACGGTCTTCACCGTCCGCGAGACCGACCTGCAGCCGAACCGGGTGGTCGTGGACGCCGAATCGGGCGGCACCACCAGCACCGAGGGCGGCGGGATCTACGAGGAGTTCGGGACCTGGAAAGACTCCACGGTCGCGGGTTATCGCGCCGGCCTCGGGCCCGTCGCCGACGCCTCCAACCCACACGCCCGCGGCAAGAACCGGGTCGCCGCCACCACCGCTGGCCCAGGCGCCCCCGAAGCCCGCTTCACGCCGAAGATCCCCGCCGACGGCCAGTACGCGGTCTACGTCACCTACTCCCAGGACGCCTCCCGAGCCCGCGACGCCCACTACCTCGTCCGCCACGCGGGCGGCCAATCCCACGTCCGCGTCAACCAGGAACGCCACGGCGCCACCTGGGTGCTGCTGGGGAGCTGGCGATTCTCCAAGGGCCAAAATCCAGCGACGGGGTCGGTCACGCTGGTCGCCGACAGCGCGCTCGAGCCTGGCGACTTCGTCTCCGCGGACGCCGTGCGATTCGGCGGCGGCATGGGCGAAATCCAGCGCGGCACCGGCTCGCCTCCCGCGTCGGGTCCGACCTCCGGCCGCCCGCGCTGGGAGGAGTGCTCGCGCTACGCCATCCAGTCCAACGGCGCCCCCCAGAGCGTCTGGGACTCCAGCAGCGACGACCACTCCGACGACATCACCGCCCGCTCGCGCTACGCCGCGTGGCAGAACGAGCCCGGCGAGGACGCGGTCTACGTCTCCTGGCACACCAACGCGCCCGACGGCGGCCGCGGCACCTCGACCTACGTCTACGGGCCAAACCCCGTAAACAACAGCTACCAGTTCACCGGGACGCCCGGCAGCGACGTCCTGGCGAACCTGCTCCAAGACGAGATCGTCAACGACATCCGCTCCTCCTTCGTGCCCACCTGGAAGGACCGCGGCGTCTACAGCGCGTACTTCGGCGAGCTGAACCCGTCGCACAACTCCGAGATGCCCGCAGCGCTCGTCGAGGCCGCCTTTCACGCGACCGAGGCCGACGCCGTCGAGCTGCGCGAGCCGCGCTTCCGCTACGTCTTGGCCCGCGCCTTTCAGCAAGCGATCGTCAAGTACTTCGCGGTCCGCGACGGGCTCCCGGCCCGCCTGCTGCCCGACCCGCCGACCTCGCTCAGCGTGCGCGCTGAGGGTCCGACCAGCGCCCGGCTGCGCTGGAAGGCCCCACCCACGGACACCGAGGGCCTGGCCGGCGACGCCGCGACTGGCTACGTGATCTACCGAAGCCGCGACGGGCGCGCCTTTGACGACGGCCTCCCCCTGGCGAGCGGCGCCACCTCGGCGCTGCTCACCAGCCTGCCCGCTGGCGTGCCCACCTTCTTCAGGGTCACAGCCACCAACGCCGGCGGCGAGTCCATGCCCACCTCCACCGTCGGCGTGCTGCTGCCCTGCGCCGGCGGCAAGACCGAGGCGCTGGTCGTCCAGGGCTTCTACCGCCTCGATTTCGCCTCCGCACCGCGGGAAGATCTCAGCCCCTTCGCCCTCGGCGTCCTCGGCCGCTTCCGCCAGAGCGCGATGAACACCTACGACTACGTGGTCGAGCACGGCCTAGCCCTTGCCGACGCCGGCGTCCCCTTCGACAGCGCGGAGGCCAGCGCCGTCGTCACAGGCGACGCGCCGCTGAGCGCCTACCGCTGGGTGGACTGGCAGCTCGGCGAGGAGTCCACCATCGACTCCACCCTCGACCCGACGGAGCGGGGCCTGCTCGCCGACTGGCTCGGCGAAGGCGGCGGGCGCGCGCTGGTCATCAGCGGGGCCGAGCTGCTCTGGGACCTCGAGGCCAAGGGCGACACCGGCTCGACGGCCTTCGCTCAGGGCACCCTGGGGGCCGGCTACGTCGCCGACGACGCCAACACCTACGGGCTCGCCGCCGGCACCGGCCCCCTCGCGGGCATCGGCCCCCTCAGCTTCGACGACGGCACCCAGGGCACCTACGACGTCGACTACCCCGACGTGCTGAGCCCGCTCGGCGGCGCCCAGACGATCTTGGCCTACGACAACGGCGCGGGTGCTGCGGCCACGCGCCTCGTGGCGGCCCAGGGCTACCGCGCCTACGTGTTCGGATTCCCCTTGGAGACGCTGGTCTCGCCCGAGGCCCGGTCCGCCGTGATGGCCGCGCTGGTCGACGACGCTGGCCTCAACGCCCCCCTGCCCTGCGCGGTGCTGCCGCCCGATTCGGGCCCGGAGCCCGGCCCCGAGCCTGGGCCGGAGGCGGATCCCGAGCTCACCGAGCCCGCTCCCGAATCAGACCCGGAGCTCACCGGCGAGCCCTCCCCCGAGCCCCTCCCCGACGCCGCGGCCCTTCCGGACTTCGGCGCGGATTCCCTCGATTCCACAGACGCCGTCGAGCGAATCGACGCTCAGCAGCCCGAGATCAGCAAGCCCCCCGTCGGCGTCAAGGGCATCGTCACCACCACCGACAGCAGCTTGGTGGAGCGGCGCGACGGCGGCTGCTCGGGCGCACGCGACGGCGCGCTCGGAGGTTGGGGCGGGCTGGCCTTGCTCGCGTCGCTGGCCCTCGCCTTCGGCGCCACGCGACGGCGGATTTCTCGCGGGCCGGTGGGGCGGCCGTCATAATCGGCGGATGGACCAAGCCATCGACCGGTTCCTCTTGCACCTCAAGCTCGAGCGGGGCCTCAGCCCCCACACCCTGGCTGCCTACGCGCGGGACCTCGGGCGGCTTCAGTCCTTCCTGGGAGAGGGCCGCGGCCCCACCGAGTTCGACCGCGGCGACATCGAGCGCTTCGTCGGCTGGCTGCGGGACTCCGAGGGCCTGGCCGCCCGCTCGGCCGCCCGAACCCTCAGCGGCGTGCGGACCTTCTGCGGGTTCTTGGTCCGCGAACACCTCCGCCCCGACGACCCCAGCGCGCTGATCCCCCTGCCTCGCCTCGGGCGCCCGCTGCCCGTGGTCCTCGACCAAGGCGAGGTCGAGCGCATCGCCACGGCCCCGCGCGCCTCCGACGACCCGCGGGCGATCCGCGACGCGGCCATGATCGAGCTGGTCTACGCCTGCGGGCTGCGGGTCAGCGAGCTGGTGAGCCTGCGGGTGGGCGACCTGGATCTCGAGCGGGGCGTGGTCCGCACCACCGGCAAGGGCAGCAAGACCCGCCTCATCCCGGTCGGCGAGGAGGCCATCGCCCGGGTCCGCCTCTACCTCGACACCGCGCGGCCCGAGCTGCTCGACCGCGCCACCCGCCGCGGGCTGAGGCGCCTGCCCGCGACCCTCTTCATCACCGCCCGCGGCCGCGGCATGACCCGGCAGGGATTCGCAAAAAACCTAGGTAAACACTCACGATCCGCAGGCGTCGGCCGCAAGGTCAGCCCCCACAAGCTGCGCCACAGCTTCGCGACCCACCTCCTCGAAGGCGGCGCCGATCTGCGCAGCGTCCAGACCATGCTGGGCCACGCGGACCTCTCGACGACCACCATCTACACGCACGTCTCGCAGGCGGCGCTCCAGCGGGCGTACGACTCCGCGCACCCCCTGGCCTCGGGGCGCGACGACGGCGGCTCGTAAAACCGACTCTTGACCGGCGGCCCAGCCGGCCCCAAGGTCGCGCCCATGACGCCTGACCTCCTCCGCGACCTCGCCTTAGTCCTCGTACCGATGATCCTCAGCCTGTCGGTGCACGAGTTCGCCCACGCGGCGACTGCGGCGTGGTTGGGCGACGACACGGCGGCCAGCCAGGGCCGCTACACCCTGAACCCCATCAGCCACATCGACCCCATCGGCACCCTGCTCTTGCCGGCGCTGCTGGTGATGAGCGGCTCGGGGATCTTCTTCGGCTGGGCCAAGCCCGTGCCCTTCAACCCGGTACGCTTCAAACGCAGCATCCGCATGAAGCACGGCATCCTGCTGACCGCCGTCGCCGGCCCCATCTCCAACCTCATCCTCGCGGTGCTCTCGGCGGCCCTGCTGACGGTCGTGTCGGGCAACGAGGCCGCCTCAGCGCTGCTCCAGACCATGGTCGTCCTCAACGTGGCGCTCTTCTTCTTCAACATGCTCCCCGTCCCGCCGCTCGACGGGAGCAAGGTCGTCTACGGCCTGCTCCCCGATTCGGCCAACGGCATGCTGCGCGTCTTCGAGAAGCACACCTGGGTCGCACCGGCGCTCTTCCTCGGCGTCTTCTTCTTCGCCGGCCGCATCATCGGGCGCCCCATCATGTGGGTCTCCCGGGCCCTGTTCGATCTGTTCGGGGGCATGTAGATGGCATCTGAAGACGAAGATGCGCGCGGGATTCGGCTGCAGAAGCGGATGGCACAGCTCGGCTTCGGGTCGCGGCGCGCCTGCGAGCGGATGATCTCCGACGGCCGCGTGACCGTGAACGGCAAGCAGGTCACCGAGTTGGGCACCCGCGTGTCGCCGAAAGCCAAGGTCGCCCTGGACGGAAAGGTCGCGGTCGATGTGGGCACACGCTGCATCGTGCTGCACAAGCCGCCTGGCTACCTCAGCGCGCGCGACGATCCGCAAGGTCGACGGACGGTCTACGACCTGTTGCCCAAAGACGACATGTTCCTCGCCCACGTCGGCCGCCTGGACTACCAGACCGAGGGCGTCCTGCTCTTCACCAACGACGGAGACCTGGCGCGCCTGCTGCTGCTGCCCGATGCCCGCGTCCCGCGCGTGTACGAGGTCAAGGTGCGCGGCCAGCTCGACGCGCAGGCCATCGCCGCGCTGGAGGCCGGGCTCCCGCTGGACGGGCGCGAGACCCTGCCCGTGGTGGTCGAGCGCATCCCGACCAGCTCGCGCCACGACTGGCTGCGCCTGACCCTCTTCGAGGGCCGCAACCGACACGTCCGCCGCATCCTCGAGGCCGTCGGCCACCCGGTGAACCGCCTGCGGCGCGTGGAGTTCGGTCCGGTCAACCTGGACGGACTGATGCAGGGCCAGTCACGCCCGCTGGACCCCGACGAGATCGCCAGCCTGCGCGCGATGGCGTCGGGCTGAGCGTCCGGGTCGCGATCCGGCGCGGACCGGAAACTGCGAACGACCGTTCGCACCTTCGCCCCGAGGTGCGAACTTTTTTTCGCACCTGCCTCGGCGGGGGTTCCACAACCATTACGGCACCTTCGACGCCTTGCCACGGCTAGGGCCCGCCCCGCCGGCCGATTTAGATTTGAGTCCGAGCGCTCCGAAGCCGTACAACAGTGTGGAGAGCGGATGAATCGGGCGTGTCGCCAAGCGCGAACGTCGCTTCGCGCTCTCCTCCCCTTTGGACCGCCACGGAGGACCTCGTGCGCATCGCTGTCATATCGGACCTGCACATCGGACGCGGCGACGCGGCCGACAGGTTTGGACACGCGGACGCCGACTTCCTCCGTTTCCTGAGCTTCCTCGAGGGCAGCTTCGAGCGCATCGTCCTGCTCGGCGACATCTTCGAGACGCTGACCAGCCCGCGCCCGTTCGCCCAGGTTGACGAGCTGCGGGCCGCCCGCGCCGCGCACCCCGAGATCACGCGCCGCTTTGAGCGCGACTGCTACACCTTCGTGCACGGCAACCACGACATGGTCGCCGCCTACGTCGACGACGCCCCCGACGAGCTGATGCTGAAGATCGACGGGACCCGGGTGCTCTTCACCCACGGCCACGTCTACGACTGGCTGGTCCGCCACGCGCGCTGGCTCAGCGAGAGCGGCGCTTGGCTTGGCGGGGCGCTGCTGCGACACGGGATGCGCCCGCTCTTCCGCCTCTTCGACGGGCTGGACCATGTGCGCGCGAACACGTCGAAGCACCCCGAGCGTTGCAGCTTCCAGCAGGTCGCTGTGCTCAGCGCGCGCGCCAAAGACGCCGACATCGTCGTCACCGGCCACACCCACGTCGGGGTGCGGGCCGAGCACGGCGACCGCCTGTTTCTCAACAGCGGCTCCTGCGCGAACGGGGCGTTCAGCTTCCTCGCCCTGGACACCGCGACGGGCTCGTACTCGGTTCAGAACGCCTGGTAGCGAGACCGGCTTGGCACGCGCTCAGCGCTCGCTGAGACCCAGGCCGCGGTCCAGGTTTGCCAGGGCCTCGCCATAGCCGGCCTCGGCGCCGAATTGGGCGGAGACTGCCGCCGAGACAGCGACCAGCTCTTCAAACGAGGCGATCTCGGGCTGGCTTACCAGCCCCAGCCGGTAGGCGTTCCGCACCAGCGCGACGGTGGGCACCGCCACCGCGTCGCCGAAGCTGTCCGCCGAGAGCACGCCGAGGCGCACCAGCTCGCGCAGCACCCAGAAGGGCGCCTCGTCCCCGGCGTTGCCGAAGAGCTCGGCGCGCAGTGACGCGACGGCCGCGGCGCCGCTCTTGGTGGCACGCACGCGCTTGAGCAGTCCGGGCTTGGCGCTCAGCCGGGCCTGGATGCCGTGGGCTGCCATCAGCCGCGAGGCCAGGGCGCGGACCCAGGGCTCGCTGTCGAGGTCCCCGAGGGCGGTCAGGGCCGCACCGAAGCCGCCTTCACCGGCGAGGGCGTCGAAGAACCCGGCGGCGCGGAGGCGCTTGGCGAAGGCGAAGACCTGAGGCTGGGGGGCCAGACCCTCGACCAGCGCGGCGAGCACGCCCAACTCCAAGAGCAGGGCGTCCGCGGCGGACTTTGGCGCGACGACGCCGAGGGCCGGCGCGGTCCACGAAGGCCAGTCTCCCAGCTCTTTGTAGTGAGCGATGGCCTGGGCGACCTGCGCGTCGGCGGCGCGCGAGGTGGAGAGCGCGCGGGCGGGGGCGGGGGCGTGGGCGGTCGCCAGCGGGGTGTGGGCGCGGGGCGCCGACGGGGCGGTCGAGGCAGGCAGGGGCGCGGCGTCGGGAGCGAGCGCGGCCAGGGGGGTGTCGAAGGTGCTCTCGAAGGCGGCCGCGGCCTTGGCGATGGCGGCCGCGGAGGGGGCCGGCGCCTCGGGTGGCAGGTCGTCGAAGGCCTCCTCGTCGTCGTCCTCCGGGTCGCGCTCGGCGCGGGCCACCGGCGGCGGCGCGGCGACGGGCGCGCTCACGCCGGCGAGCAGGTCGTCCTCCTCGTCCTCGGCGTCGGCCTCGTCCTCGGCCATGTCCTCGAGGATCTCCTCGACGTCGATCCCCCGCAGCTCGGGGATGACCGCGATGCCGAGATCGGAGAGCGCCCAGCGAATACCCACCAGCTTGATGTGACCGCTCGAGGCCAGCCAGTCGATCCACGCTTGAAAATTGGGCAGCGTGATGTACGTGCCGGGATACACGTAGCTGGTCACCATCCGATACAGCTCGTGCACGCTGTGGAGCCGCCCGCCGCCTTCGACGTCCAGGGCCTCGAGCACGTACTTGACCAGGATGACGTTCTCTCTCTTGAGCCGGGCGAAGAGCGCCTTCTTCACCTTCTCGTCGTCGGCCCCGGCGTCGATGATCGCCTTGGCGAGCGCACCGACCCGGACGGACTTGCGGTCCCAGTCCATGTCGATGAGCGAGAACATGCGCTCGGAACGCTCGCGGTCCCACAGGCCCAGCCGGCGCAGGTGCTCGCGAAAGGCCTTGAAGTCCGTGCCATCGGGCCCGACAGCACCGTGAGCGCCTGCCGAATCTTCGGGATGTACTGATCGAAGCGGGTCCCCGGCAGAGCCTCATACTCAACGCGCTGAGCCACCAAAGCCTCCTAGACCAAAAGGGAGCGACGGGCTCCGAGGCGAACTGGGCAGTGGGTTCTGTGGGCCAAGCGCCCCCTGCCCTGACTCTGCAGCTATAGCGCGCGCCCGGCCGCGTTGTCATCCGTTGACAGGGCGGTGCCGGGACCACAGTTTGCCGCTCGCGTCGGCCATAGCTTCACCGATGCACGAAAGCCCATTGACCCGCGGACGCGAGTGCCTACCATTCGCCCCGCTCCGGGCCGCCGGCCCTGGGCACGAACATGATTCGCCAGTCATTTCGAGCGTAATAAGCCCGCTCGCAGCACCGACAGTTAGGAGAACCCATGAACTTCAGGCCGCTCAATGACCGCATTCTGGTCAAGCGCGTGGAAGAAGAGACCAGGACCGCCGGCGGGATCATCATCCCCGACTCGGCCAAGGAAAAGCCCCTGCAGGGCGAAGTGCTCGCCGTCGGCGCCGGCAAGATTCAGGAGGACGGCACCGTCCGCCCGATCGACATCCGCGTGGGCGACAAGGTGCTCTTCGGCAAGTACGGCGGCACCGACATCAAGGTCGACGGCGAAGACCGCATCATTCTGCGCGAGGACGACGTCCTCGGCATCGTGGAGGGCTGAACATGGCTGCTAAGGACATTCTATTCGGTCGCCAGGCGCTTGAGCGGATGCTCGAGGGCGTCGATGAGCTGGCGAACGCTGTGAAGGTCACGCTGGGTCCGAAGGGACGCAACGTGGTCATCGAGAAGAGCTTTGGCGGGCCGACGGTCACCAAGGACGGCGTCACCGTCGCCAAGGAGATCGAGCCTTCGGACGCGGCGGCGCGCATCGGCGCACGCATGGTCCGCGACGTGGCGAGCCAGACCTCGGACAAGGCTGGCGACGGCACGACGACGGCGACGGTCTTGGCTCAGGCGATCTTCCGCGAGGGCCTCAAGCTGGTCGCCGCGGGCGTGGACCCGATGAGCATCAAGCGCGGCATCGATCTCGCTGTCGAGGCGATCGTCCCGGCGCTGCATGAGCTCTCGCGCCCTGCGTCGGACCACGGCGACATCGAGAAGGTCGGCACCATCTCGGCCAACGGCGAGGCCTCCATCGGCAAGATCCTGGCGGACGCCATGGAGAAGGTCGGCAAGGAAGGCGTCATCACGGTCGAGGAGGGCAAGGGGATCGACACGACCCTGGACCTCGTCGAGGGCATGCAGTTCGACCGCGGCTACCTCTCGCCCTACTTCATCACCGACCAGGACGGGATGCGAGTTGAGCTGGAGAACCCGCTGGTGCTGCTGGTCGAGAAGAAGATCTCGAACATGCGCGACATCCTCCCCGTTCTTGAGCAGGTCGCACGGGCGAGCCGCCCGCTGCTGATCATCTCCGAGGACGTCGAGGGTGAGGCGCTGGCGGCGCTGGTCGTGAACCGACTGCGCGGCACGCTGCAGGTCGCGGCCGTCAAGGCGCCTGGCTTCGGCGATCGCCGCAAGGCCATGCTGCAGGACATCGCGATCCTCACGGGCGGCGAAGTGGTCAGCGAAGAGCTGGGCACCAAGCTGGAGAACGTGCAGCTCGCGGACCTCGGCTCCTGCCGCAAGGTCGTGCTGACCAAGGACGACACCACGATCGTCGAGGGCGCTGGCGACGAGACCGGCATCAAGGGCCGCATCGCGCAGCTCCGCGCTCAGATCGAGGACACGACCAGCGACTACGATCGCGAGAAGCTGCAAGAGCGCCTAGCCAAGCTGGCGGGCGGCGTCGCGGTCATCAAGGTCGGCGCGGCCACCGAGACCGAGATGAAGGAGCGGAAGGCTCGCGTCGAGGACGCCCTTCACGCCACCCGCGCGGCGGTCGAAGAAGGCGTGCTACCCGGCGGCGGTGTCGCGCTGATCCGCGTGCGGAAGGCGCTCGACGCGCTGAAGCTCGAGGATTCGCGGCGCTTCGGTGTGGAGCTGGTGCGCCGGGCCGTCGAGGAGCCCCTGCGCCAGATCGCGACGAACGCGGGCGCTGAGGCCTCCGTGGTCGTCGACAAGGTCGAGAACGGCACGGGCGCGTTCGGCTACGACGCGCGCACCGACACGTACTGCGACATGATCGAGGCGGGCATTCTGGACCCGACGAAGGTCACCCGCACGGCGCTGCAGAACGCGGCGAGCGTGTCGGGCCTGCTCCTGACCACGGACGCCCTCATCGTGACGCACACCGCGGACGACGGCGACGACGATTAGGAACCGGCGCAGCACCCGTCGACGCTGTCGGCGGGTGCTGCGGCCCTCTCGGATGAGGACGAGTTTTCATGGCTGACGACAAAGCGGCTGAGGCCGAGGGCGCCGCGGCGACGGCCGGATTCGACAAGGGCGCGGCTCAGAGCGGCCCGGCCGATGAAGTGCACGTCGAGCTCGTCGAAGGCGCGGACGGAGCGGAGACCGAGGCTGAGGCATCGGTGGAAGACGCCCCGCCGCTCACCGACGCGCGCACGCTCAGGATCCGGCTGCTCGAGCGCGAGCTGGCCGAACGCGAACAGACGCTGCACGAGTACATTCGGGCTCACAAGAAGGCCCAGGCGGACCTGGACGCCTTCCGCGAGCGGCTTCGGCGCGATCAGGCCGAGGAGGTCGAGGCCGGGCGTGCCAAGGTGGTCGAGCGTCTACTCGACGTGCACGACAACCTCGCCCGCACGGTAGAGGCCGCGAAGAGCGGCGGAAACACCGAGAGCCTGCGCTCTGGCGTGGAGTTGGTGGAGCGTCAGTTCCTCCAGCGCCTGCACGAGCTGGGGCTGGAGCGCATCGATCCGCTGGGGAGCCCCTTCGATCCCGGCTCGATGGAGGCGCTCTCCGTGGTCCCCGTGGACTCGCCCGAGCAGGACGGCAAGGTCATCGCGACCGTGCGGCCCGGTTTTCGGCTCGGCCAGCGCGAGCTGCGACCCGCGTCGGTGGTCGTCGGGCGCTACGCGTAGACGGTCGCGGGCGACGACGCGCGCGGCCGGCGACTGGGCGTCCCGCGGGCTGCCCCCGGGCAGGTCGCCGCTGGTGAGTCGCGGCCTGTGCGATTAGGCTCGCGGGAGGGCCCGGCGGACGCTGAGACGGCGAGCCGCTCGGCGCCCGTGCGGGAGGTCGCGCCTTTGAAGGAGATCGTCAACGGCCGCGTCGGGGCGGGGTTGCTGGACTTCGCGGTCACGCGCGATGGGGCCGAGGCGGTCCGAGAGCGCCTGCTGGAGGCCGGACTCGCGCGCTGGACGATGGGGCCGACCTCCGCGTGGGTGGACGACTCGGAGGTCGTGCTGCTGGCAGCGGCGCTGGGTTCGGAGGGCGAGCGCCCCGAGAGCACGGCGCGCGAGGCGGGCTTTCACGCGCTGACCAGCCCCCCGCTTGAGCCCTTGGCCGGGCTGGTGGACCTCTTCCAGGCGCCCCGCGATCTCTTCGCCGCGTTCCCGCACTTCGCGGCGTTCCTGGTGCGCGGGCCGACCCTGACGGTCCCCGAGGTCGAGGACGCCCGCGCGGTGATCCAGCTGGTGCCGCCGCCCGATCGCGGGATCGAGGGCGTCGTCCTCGCGTTTCTGCTGGGGATCTTGGAGGGCGTCCCGACCCTGTGGCGCCTCGCCCGCGGACGCTGCGACGTCTCGGTGCAGGCCTCGGGCGCCAGTGAGGTCAAGCGGCGCTACCGCTTCGAGATCACCTGGTCGGGCCGGGCGGAGGGGCCCGCGCACGCGCCGACTCCGCTTCAGGCGACTAGCCGCGAGAGCACGCAGACCCTGGGCCAAGGCCTGCGGCTGGCGAGTCTGGGCCGCCTCGCCGCGGCGACCGCGCACGAGTTCAACAACGCGCTGACCGGCATCCTGGGCTACGCCGAGTTGGGGCTGCAGGCGACCGATCCCGCGACCCGCGAGCGGGCGTTCAACATCATCCGGGAGACAGGCGCTCAGTCCCATCAGCAAGTGGCGGCCTTGGTGCGCTTCTCGCGCGGGCGGCGTCGGTCTGAAGGCAACGACGGGTCCATCGACCTGGGGCACGTGGCCCAGGAGGTCGCGGCGCTTGTGGGGATCATGTCGCGCTCGGGGCGCGTGCGGGTAGAGCAGGACATGATCGCCCTGCCCCGAGTCGCCGGGCGCCGTGAGGTGTATCAGCAGGTCATCTTGACCTTGGTGCAGCACGCGATCGAGGCCATGCCGGCGGCCGGGGGCACCGTGCGGCTGACGGGGAGGGTCGCCGGGAAGCAGGCGCGGCTCGAGGTCACCGCCGACGAGCCGGGCGAGCGAAATCCGCGCACGCCGCCGCCGGTCCCGCGGGTCACGGCAGACCACGGGCTGGCGCGCGAGCTCCACGTGGCGGTGATGGTCGCCAAGACCATCGGCTGCCAGCTCGAGTTTCTGCCCGGCCGCGGCGGTTTTCCGCGGGCGCTCCTCACCTGTCCGCTGTCTCTGGCGGGCGACGAGACCGCGCCGCGACCAAGCGGAGACACCGGCGTCCACCCCGGCCCCGACGCCGCGACGACCAAGCTGGAGGTGCTGATCGTCGACGACGAGCCGGTCATTCGCACCCTCCTCGCCGACATCGTCGCCCACCGCGGCCACGTCGCCACCTGCGCCGAGAACGGCAGCGAGGGGTGGAAACTCCTCGCGCAGCGCCACTACGACGTGGTCTTTCTCGACGTGCTGATGCCCGTGATGAGCGGGCTGGAGCTGCTCGAGCGTATGCAGACCATGAGCCCGCGGCCGCAGGTCATCATCATGAGCGGGAAGATCACGGACGCCGTGGAGGAGACCCTGCGTCAGCATCCGGGGGTGGCGATGCTCAACAAGCCCTTCCCGATGCAGCACGTCACAGAGCTGCTGGAGCGTCAGTCGCGCGCCGTCGCGGCGAGAGCGGTCCAAGCGGACCCATGAGCGGCGCGCTTGCCGGGCGGCGCTGCCCCGTGGCACACAACCAGGGTCTACGACTGAGGAATCCCATGCCGCGCATCAGATGCCCGCACTCACGGAGCGCCCGCGCAGGCGTCGCGGGACTGGCCTTGGCCGCCTGCGCGCTCGCGGCCCTGGTGGTGGCCGGTTGCCGCGCCCCGCGCGACCCTGACCTGGAGCAGCGGGTCGCGGCCGCCAGCGCCGCCGCGCCGACCGAGTCGCCAGCCCCCGGCACCCCCGCCGGCGCGCAGCAGGCGCCGCCTCCCAAGACGGCGGCGGCTCCGGTCATCCCCAAGCCGGCGGACGAGGTCCTGCGCACCCTGTCCGATGAGGACCTGAAGTCGATCCTTGGCGCCGTCGGTGGCGAGGGGCCGGTCCTCAGCGCGACGCTCCATACGGAGCGAGGGGACATCCGCTGCACGCTGGACGCCGAGGCGGCCCCGCAGGCCGTGGGCAACTTCGTCGCGCTGGCCGCGGCGCTGCGCCCGTGGCGGGACCCCGACACCGCTGAGTTGATGAAGACGCCGTTCTTCGACGGGCTGACCTTCCACCGAATCATCACGGGCTACATCGCGCAGACCGGCAACCCGGGCGTCGGCGGCGGCGGTCCAGGCTGGCGGATCCCGCGTGAAGTGGGGATCGTGGACGCCTTCGACCAGGAAGGCGTGATGGCGATGGTGGACGCGGGCGACGACACCCACGGCAGCCAGTTCTTCATCACGCTGCGGCCGTCGAAGAGCCTGGCCGGCCGCTACACCCCCTTCGGTCGATGCGGCAACCTCGACGTGGTGCGCGCCATCGCGGACGCCGACAAGCTGCCGGCGGAAGGCGGCAAGACGCCGACGAAGCCCGTGGATCCCGTGCGCATCACCACGGTCGAGGTCAAACGCCAGCCCGCCGAGTAGGCCCGTCGCGTCGAAACGCCGTGCGCCGCGCGGCCCAGTAGGGACGACGGGAGGTCTGTGGGTCGGGTCTGCGGCTCAGCGCTCGTCGGTCTCGTCCGGCGCGTCGTCGAGCACGTCGTCTTCGTCTTCAAGCTCGCGGGTGAAGACCCCGAGGGCCTTGTCGACCGCGGCGCCCAGCCGGCTCTTCTTCTGCCGCTCGCCCGGCTTGCCCGCCTCGGAGCGGCCGCCACCCTTGTCGGCCGCCGACTCTTCGCGCGCGCCCGGGCCCCGCGCCGCGCTCTTCACCTTCACCCGCGGCTTCGGCATCAGCCCCTGGTCATTCGGGATGAACCGGATCTCCGTCCGCACCTCGAAGCTCACCGAGGTCAGGATCTTTTGCACCTCGCCGGCGATATCGAGGTTTTCCAGAAACTTGCGGATCTGCACGCCGACGACCCGCACCACCTCATCTTTGGCGCTGTCGGTCTGGCGCATGACGTGCGACAGGACCTCGCGCGGCACCGCGTCCCGGATGACGTCGTCGGCCGAGAGCGCCATGCGAATCCCCGACGCCAGCGCCTTGCGCAGCCCTTCGGAGACGCCCGCCCGCCCGTCGCGCCCGCCCTCGGCGTCGGCCGCCTGGCGAGCCGCCTCATCGGCGCGACGCTCGGCCTCTTTGGCGCGACGCTCGGTCTCCTTGGCGCCCGCGTCACGCGCGGCAGCGTCGCGGGCCGCGGCCCCGGCGCCCACCGCCTCGCGCGGCCCGGTCTTCGGCTTGCCGACCTCGCGCACCCCGGCCTGCCGCGAGTCGCCGCCCGCTGCGTCCTCAGCCGAATCCTCAGCCGGCTCATCCTCATCCGAGCGTGCCATCAACTCCTCCCGCGCACCGTGCAACACAGCGGCCTATGAAGTATCAGCCTGCGGAGCCTAGAGGGGTTTCGCAAGCACCAATCCGCGGCGCCGCTGGCGTTCACGGCACCGGTTGCGCCCTCGACGCGGCGCGCCGACCGCCCCACCCCACCGGGCCTCTCTTAGCCCGCCGGATAGCGGCCCGAATTCCATTGACCCTCTGGGGGGGGATCTCTATCATGCTGCCGCTCCGGGCTCCCGCGCATTTCGCCGGAAACCCCTTGAGAAACATGAAGATAACCTCGCTAAGCACCCCCATCGACGAGATTGCCGAAGCCGGCTGGCTCGTTCGCTGCGAGATGCCCGCGAGTTGGGTGGCCGAGAGCTTGCTTCCGCCGTACCACGCAGAGTCGCCGGTCGCCCTCGATATCGAGGCGAAGCGGATCGGTGACGCCGTGCACGTACACGCCAAGGTGCGCGTGGAGCTCGGGTTCTCGTGCAGCCGCACCATGGAGCCCGGCCACTCCGTCCTCGAGCTCGACCTGCACGAGCTCTTCGAGCGGGGCCACGCCAAGGCGCTGAACCTACGGGACGGCGTCGATTCGGACGAGCTCGCCGGCGATGAGCCCTACGTCATCACCGACGGACGCCTGGACGTCGAGCCCTTCCTGCGAGAGCAGATCGTGCTCGCCCAGGATCCGTGGCCGACCGTGGAGTCGAGCGGCGACGCCGACACGAAGACCGAAGATCCGCTCTGGTCCAGTGGGGGGAACGATGTCGACCCCCGCTGGGCGAAACTCAAAGACATTGAGCTGAGTTGAGCCGCGCTCAGGCGCTGGCTCGGCCCTTTGCCGAAAGGAGGCTGTGATGGCCGTCCCAACTAACAAGAAGAGTAAGTCCAAACGCGACATGCGCCGTGCGAACCACGACCGCATCACATTGCCGCAGGTCTCCCTGTGCACGCGCTGTGGTGCTGACGTGTTGAGCCACCACGCGTGCCCCGAGTGCGGCTGGTACAAGAATCGCGTCGCGATTCCCCAGCGCATCGTCGAGGCCGCGCCCGAAGCCGAAGGCGACGGCGCCGCGAGCTGAGCGTGTCCGCGCCGATTACGCGGATTCGGGTGGGCAGTGACCACGCAGCCATCGCGCTGCGGCAGGCCGTCGTGCGCCATCTGCGCGAGGGCGGCTTCGAGGTCAGCGAGGTCGGGCCCGCGCCCGGCGAACGCAGCGACTACCCGGACGCGGCGAGCGACGTCGGCCGGGCCGTGGTCGATGGCCGCGCCGATCGCGGCGTACTGGTCTGCGGGACCGGCATCGGCGTGAGCATCGCGGCCAACAAGGTCCCCGGGGTGCGCGCGGCCCTGGTCCACGACCCCGTGACGGCCCGACTGGCGGCCGAGCACAACGGCGCGCAGGTGCTCTGCCTGGGCGGGCGCTTGATGGCGGTCGAGTACGCGCTTGAGCTCGTCGACATCTGGCTACAGACCGGCTTCGAGGCACGGCACCAGGCCAGACTGGACAAGATCACGGCGCTCGAAGCGGGGTCCTGAGCATGCTCTGCCCTTTCTGCGCGTCCCCTGACAACCGGGTCGTCGACTCGCGAATCGCCAGGGAACGTCGCGCGATTCGCAGGCGCCGCGTGTGCGAGACCTGCCAGGAGCGCTTCACGACCTACGAAGAGGTCGAGGAGTCGCGCCCTGACGTGATGAAGAAGGACGGCCAGTCCGAGCCGTTCAGCCGCGAGAAGGTGCTCCAGAGCCTGCGCTTGGCGTGCAAGAAGCGCCCGGTGCCTCTGGACGATCTTGTCGCCTTCGTCGAGCACCTCGAGGGCCGCTTCGCCGCGCTCCCGAAGCGCGCCGTGACCTCCAAAGAGGTCGGCGACCGCGCCTTGGCGTTCCTGCGCGAGCGCGATCCCGTCGCCTACGTCCGCTACGCCTCGGTCTATCAGTCGTTCTCGAACGTCGACGAGTTCTTGGCCGAACTTCGCAGCTTCCAGGAGGAGGAGGCGAAGGGCCCGCAGAAGTGAGCGACGACGCCCGCTGGATGCAGCTCGCCTTGGACGCGGCTGAGCGCGGGCGAGGCACGACGAGTCCGAACCCGATGGTGGGCGCGGTGATAGTGCGCGACGGCGTGGTCATCGCGACGGGCTTTCACGCCCGCGCGGGGGGCCCCCACGCCGAGGTCGTGGCCCTGGAGGTCGCCGGCGAATTCGCCCGCGGCGCGACGATGGTGGTCACGCTGGAGCCCTGCTGCCACACCGGCCGCACCGGACCGTGCACCGAGGCCGTCATCAGCGCCGGGGTTCGGCGCGTGGTCGTGGGCGCGACCGATCCGAACCCGCGCGTGTCCGGGGGCGGCATCGAGGCGTTGAGGCGGGCCGGCGTCGAGGTCGTGGCCGGGGTCTTGGCCGCGCAGTGTGAGGCGCAGAACGAGGCCTTTCGACACTGGATCTCGAGCGGGCGTCCTTTCGTCACCCTGAAGCTGGCGCAGAGCCTCGACGGGCGAATCGCGACCGCGAGTGGGGACAGTCGCTGGGTCAGCGGGGCTGAGGCGCGGGCCGAGGTCCACACGATGCGGGCCGAGCACGACGCGGTGATGGTGGGCAGCGGGACCGCCCTCGCCGACAACCCGCAGCTCACGGCGCGAGACGTCGCGGCGCCGGGCGGGCAGCCGATGCGCGTGCTCGTCGACGGGGGCCTGCGGGTGCCGCTGGAGTCTCGGCTCTTCGACGACGCGGCCTCGGTCGGTGTCTTCGTGGCCACGGCGCTGCCCGAGGATCACCCGGCGGCGCAGGCTCGGGCCGCGCGCGGGGCGCAGGTGCTGAGCCTGCCCAGCGCGAGCGGCGAGCCTGACCGCGTCGATCTCGTGGGCCTCCTCGACGCCTTGGGCGCAGCGCAGCCGCGGCCTGTGACCTCGCTCATGGTCGAAGGCGGCGGCGGGCTCGCGGCCGCGCTGGTGAAGGCGGGGCGCGTCGATCGGCTGCGCCTCTACGTGGCGCCGCGG
>JAWKRR010000059.1:0-45305 GCA_041389525.1 Myxococcota bacterium
TCTTCGCCCAACCCGACCTCTGGCAACGCCTCGCCCCCCGCTTCGTGGATACCGCCTATGTCACATACCGCGGGCCGTGGAATCGCGACTCTACCGGGTGATGGATCACACCCCCAGGGTGTGGACCCGGTGGGGGGGTCGGATACCCTCAGTTCTCACTTTTTCGACTAGTAATGACGGGGGCGCGCGGGCGCGCGGGGCGGATGGCTTCAGCGTCGACGCGGGGGCGGCGGGGAGGGAGTCCGGACGCTGCCGGCCGACGTCACGGCCCAAGGCGCTCCGCTAGCCAGGCTGGCTTGAAGCCGGTGGAGTACTCGGAGCCGACGAAGACTGTCGGGATGCTCCGCATGGACTCGGGCTTTACGCCGGCTTGGCGGGCTAGTTTGCCTTGCCGCTCTTTGGCCTCGGGGTCGGTCTCGACGTCGTATTCGCGGAATTTCACGCCGTTCTCGTTGAGCCAGCGGCGGGTGGTGACGCAGTGCGGGCACCAGGACGTGGTGAACAAGTAGACGTCGGGTTGCTGGGCGGGGCGCCGCCGCGCCGGGGTGGTTTGGGCGACCGGGGTGGGCTCGGCAGTCGGCGCGGCCTCGGCCTCGGGCTTGGCCTTGGGCTCCGGGCGCGGCTCGGCGCGGCGCGGTAGGTAGTTGCGCCGCAAGCTGTCGAGCGAGCGCTGCGCCGAGTCGAAGCTGGCCTTGTCGCGGGGGTCCGTCAGTGACTCCAGCGCCCGCTCGTAGCTGGCTTTCGCTCGCAGTATCCAGGTCCGCCACGGGTTGACCGCCGCCGAGCCGTAGAGGCTGTCGGCCCCCGGCTGTTGCGGCGCAGCACGGTCGCCCTGCTTTCGCAGGAAGTGCGCGGTGGACTCCTGGATTTTGCCCATGGCCAGCGACACGTGGCCCGACAGCCCGGTGTGCTCGAAGCGCAGGATGGCGCCCAGCACGCGGCTGACGGCGCTTATTCGCTTCAGCTCGGCCTCGATGGCGGCGCGCTCGAGCTTCTTGTCGTACGGCGCCAGCACGTCCTTCCAGGCGGCGACCAACAGGTCGTAGGCCTTCGTCGGCGCGGCCCGACACGAGGGGTCGGTGGTCAGCAGCTCGGTCAGGGCGTCGGCGACCTTCTCGGCGTCGACCACCGGCCGCTTCACCGCCGCAGCCTTGGTGTAGCGCTGCGCCAGCTCGGCGCAGGCCGGCGAGTCCGCGCGCGCGGCGTTGGCGACCAGGGAGAGGCCCAGCGCCACAAGGGCGCACACCGAGTTGATCTTCATGCGATGCCCCTGAGACTGCTGGCGAAAGAAGACCATCGTGGCACGAAGCGCGGGCGGCGAGCTACTGGCGCGCGCCACAACCGTTTGCACTTGCGTCACCCGACGGGTCAGGCGGCGGCCGCCCCGGCTCACCCCGCCAGCGCTGGCCGTCGACGTTGAGCCAGCCCGCCCGCCAGCACCCAGACCCACACCGCCGCCCAAGGCGAGCCGTCGCCGCCTCCGCCGCACCCCGAGGCCTCGATTCGCTCGCTGCCGTCTATCTCCGGCGCCACCGGAGCGACCGGGACCGCCGGCGCGGGCTCGCCCCCCGGCCCCACCTCCACGACGATGGGCGTGCGCGTCACGGGGCGGCCGGTCCACGGGTCCACGGCGTGGGCGCGCTCGCCGCCGGGCACTCGCGCGATGGCGCGGACCCTCCCCCACTCGGGCGTGAGGTCCCACAGCTCGCCCGAGCCCAGGTTCATGCCCACCGCGGGGTACGCGAGGCCCACGATGACCAGATCGCCCTGCCCGCGGTCGATGAGGGTGGGGCTGCCGTAGAGCGGCGCGGTGCTGGGGTAGAGGCCGGTGCCGATGTAGCCGGCGAGTCGAGGGTGGGCTGGCGTTCCATCGATGGTCAGGCCGCCGTGGTCGATGCGGGCGACGCGGCCGTCATCGAGCAGGGCGCTGGCGGAGGCGTACTGCCCGCCGCTCCAGTTGGCCTCGAAGCCGGTGGCGCTGTGGAAGAAGCTCGCGGGGCGCGCGTCGGGCGGGAGGCCGTCGGGGAGCGCCAGCGCGGTGGTGGTCGGCGCGCCGGTGCCGGGGCCCGCGGCGCTCGAGGTGCGGCGCTCGATGCGCGGCGGGCTCGTGTGCAGGGTCAGCAGCGCGCCATCGTCGTCGAAGGCGCAGGCGGTGGCGTCGGCGAGCTCGAGCGCGCCGTAGGGCTGCCCTGGGATGCCGCCGCGGGTCGGCAACGGGCCCAGCAGAGTCACCCGCGCGCCCGCGTCTCCCGGGAATCCGGCGACGTCGCGCGAATCGACGATGCACATCCAGCCGGCTGCGGCGACGGCCACGCTGACCGGGCGCAAGATGTCGCGCCGACCCATCTCCCACAGCGGCACCGCCCCCCCGCGCGGCCCCACCCGGTACAGCATCGTCCGCGGCAGCCGGTCGGTCTCGCTGGTCCCCTCGCCGTAGGGCCAGGCCACCTCGGCCAGATACACGACGTCGCCGGGGTCCAGGCCCTCGTCGTAGCGCACAAGCTCGCTGAGCTGACTGACGCCGTTGACGCTCACCCCGCGCAGCATCACGCCGTCCCACGCCGTAAAGGGCCGCGTCCCGAAGGGCTCGAAGCTCTCCTGCCGGCTCAGGGTCGAGCGCGAGCCCAGCCACGGGTCCCGCACGTTCGTGTCGGTCAGGAAGTCGCCGTGGCCGGTCGCCATGAAGAACGCCGGCGGCAGCGCCCGCGCCGTCGCCAGAGACTCCGGGAGCTTTGCCGCGTTCAGCCCCGCCAGCTCGCGCCCGCGTGCCACGACCACCGGCCCCGACTCGTCGACGCCGACCCACCACGCCTCGAGCGTGCCCTGCACGAAGAGCTCGATGCGCCCCAGCACGTCGTTGTAGCCGATGTATCCGACGCTGCGGACGTCCTCGGTGGGCATGGGGACGTAGGTCGGAAACCCGTTGATGTAGTTCACAAAGAGCTCGGTCGCCGGCTTCGCGCGCTTGTCGCACTGGCCCAGCCCCGCGGCGCAGCGCTCGGCCTCGACGTCCAGCAGCACGCGCGGCGCCTCGCCGTCGACGAAGAGCGCGACCTTCGCTTGGTCCAGGGACACCAGCCAGGTCCGTGTGACGTCGACCGGCACGATGGCGCCTGCCGGCAAGAGCGCCAGGTACTCCGGCCCGCTGACGTACAGCTCGCGCCGCCCGTCCGCGATGAAGACCCGCACCAAGCCAGGCCCCGTCGGGACCACCACGAAGCTGCCATCCACCGAGCGCACCGCCGGCCCCGTCGCGGCGAGGTCGCTGAAGTCCACCAACACCGCCCCGTCCCGCCCGTAGCAGCGAAACCGCGAGCACGCCGGCCCAGCGCTCCCGGGGGTCTGCGCGGGCTGGCCTGCCAGCTCGGACATCGCCGGCAGGTGCCGCGAGATGTCGGTGCTCTGCGAGTAAATCACCGTCGCGCGCCGCGCCCCGCCGACCAGGCTCGGGTCGTCCACGGGCGCGGTCGGGTCCGTCCCCGCGACCACGTGCTCCTCGAAGTCGTTGGTCTCGCCACCGTCGCTGTCCCGCGAGAAGTCCGAGGTCCCCAGCCCGCGCTCGGTCGCCGCGTCCAGGCCGTCCCCGTCGAGGTCCAGCCGGTCTACGACGAAGTCCACCGACCCAAACACCATCCCCGGCGCCGCCCCCGTGTCCACCGGCCCGCCCGCGAACGCCAGCCCCACCTTCGGCGGCCCCGCGCTGGCCGCGACCGCGAGCGCCGGCGCCACCGTCCCGAAGAAGCAGCTCCCCGCCGTCAGCGCCTTCCCCAGCCCGCCCCCGTTGCCCGCCACGCAGCGCAGCCGCCGCGCCACCGAATCCGTCAGGCTCACGTAGCCCGCCCCGCTGCCGTCGACCGCGATGACCCGCATGCTCAGCCCGAAAAACGGCCGCTGCCCGCTCAGCACGCCGCCCGTCCCGTCACCGCCCCCGTAATAACTCAGCGCCACCGGGTCCCACTGCGGCCCCGGGAACGCCACCAGCGCGCCCAGCCGGCTGTCGAAGCCCAGATGGGTCACGGCCGACAGCGGCCCCTCACCCACGTGCGGCCCGTCCAGCACCGTCAGCTTCTGCCCGTCGGCGCCAAGCTCGATGACGTAGCGCGCGGTCTGCCGCACCGTGCTCGGCCCCTGCTCGGGGACCTGCACGAACTGCCGGTCCGCGACGAACCAGACCCGCCCGTCGGCGGCCCCCGCGATGGGCCCCAGCGTCCACGTCTCGGCGTTGGGCCCGAACCCGTAGACCGGGTCCCACCCCAGGGACTGCGCGATGGGCGCGGCCGGGATGGCGTCCAGGGCCGACAGCGGCATCCGCAGCCGCACCGCCGGAGCCCCGCTGACCTCCACGCATACGATCCCGTCGCGTGTTGCAACGCAAGATCGCGCCGCGGACGAGGCCACCCCAAAGCTTGTCAATTTGTCGCCGAAAGCGCAGCCGCCGTCCGGGCACGGACCCGGTGCGACAAGCCAAGATGCGAGCCCAGGCGCGAAGTCGCCCACCCCCACGCTGCGCAGCATCTTGGGCACACCGAACGCGTCAGTGCGAAGCAGCAATAGCCCGCGAAAATCCCCGAACTGCCCCGCGTGCACGAGCACGAGGTCCATCGCGGCCATGTCCGGCCCGACGCCCGCCGCCATGGTCACCCGGTCGCCAAACGACACCCCGACCTTCGGGTCGACGAGGTCCGACGCAGGCCACGTCGTGACCGCGCCCGTGGCTCGGTCCTGCACCTCGAGCCGGTCCGCCGACGCGACCAGCCCAAACCCCGCCGTGTACACCGTGATGCCCGGCCCACCGCGCATCGGCTGCCCGCTCCCGTCGTACTGCACCTCGACGCTCGCCGCCTGGTCCATCGCAAAGAGCGGCCCCGCCGCCCGCGCCCCGGACGCCACACACAGCGCCAACGCAACCAGCCAGGCCCTCATAGCTCCTCACCCAGCACGCACTCGCGCGCCGTCCCCTGTTCGTCCCAGCAGTGCGCCGCCCCCTGCTCCCACCGCCCATACACGAACTGAATCTCCGCCCGCTTCTGCCCGCTCGCCCACCACCGCAAACACAGCCCGTGCTTGGCCCCGCGCACATACCCGCAGTCCGACACCAGCGCCCCGCCCTCCTGCCAAAGCCGCCAGCGCCCGTGCGCCAGGTCGTCCAGATACGCCCCCTCGATCGCCGTCGCCCCGCTCTCAAACCACGCCGTGTACGCCCCCTCGCGCAGCCCGCCCGCGTACTGCGTCGTCGACAGCTTCCCCCCGCCCGGCAAGGTCGCCACCCACGTCCCCTCCTGCGCGCCCGCCACGAACTGCCCCCGCTCCCGCACCCGCACCCCGTCGACGTCGCTCCAGAAGGTCCACTCCCCCACCGCCAACCCGTCGCGGTACTGCCCCGTCGCGTCCGGCGTCCCCGCCGCCGTGTAGCTCGCGAACGCCCCCTCCTCGACCCCCGCCGCCCACGCGCCCTCCGTCGCCGGAGCCCCCCACGCGTACCAGCGCTTCCACACCCCACTCCGCAGCCCCGCCGCGTAGCTCCCCTCCTCCCGCACCGCCCCCGACTCGAAATGCGTCGACGCCGCCCCCGCCAAGACCCCGCCGGCCCACGTCTCCGAAGCCGCCGTCACCCCCGTCTCGAACTGCCGCGTCCACACCCCCTCCCGCAGCCCGCCCTCGTACGCCCCGCTCCACTGTGGAGCCCCCGTCGCGTACCAAGTCCGCGCCACCCCCGACCGCACGCCCGCCGCCCAGTTCTCAAGCGACACCGCGCTCCCATCGGCCCGCCACGCGTACGCCTCCCCGTCGGCCAGCCCCGAAGCGAACCGCGCCACCGACGCCAGCCCCTCCGTCGGCCCCGCCCAGGCCGTCCCATCCGCCCGCGCCGCAAACCAGGTCCGCCACTCGCCCACCTTCGCGCCCCGCTCGTAGCGCCCCTCGGCCACCACCCGCGCCCCCACCCGGCGCTGCCACGGCCCGTGAAAGACCCGCGCGTCCGCCGCCTCCACACACGCCGCCACCCCAGGGTCCAGCGCGTCCGCCGCCGCCACCACCGCCCCATCCGGGCAGCTTAGCCCCGCCGGCCACCGCGGCGTCAGCGCCGGAGCCGCCTCCCCGGCCATCGGCTCCAGCGACGGCGCCGCCCCCTCGCACGCCCCGTAATCGTGAGCCACCGCGAGCCCCGCCGGCCCCTGCTCCTCCCACACCCCGCACGGCACGCCGAATCGAAAGAAGTGCCGGTACAGCAAGGCGCCCTCAGGCTGTCCGGTGTCCCGCGCCGTCCACTCGCCATGAGGCCGCCCCAGGTCGAACCCCTCGTCGCGGTCCAGATAGCCGCCCAGCCCCCGGTACGCCCAGCGCCCGTCCGCCAGCCCGTCCCGGAACGCGCCCTCCACGAAGGCCGAGCCCTCGCTCGAGTAGGGCCCGTCCGCCGTCCCGTCGCTTCGAGCGCACCAGATCTCGGTCTGGCTTGCTGTCACCAGCCGAAACTGCGAGGTCCCCGCGGGGCAATCCCCGCCCGCGTCGCACCCCGCCGCGAACCACGAGAGCACCACGACCAAGCCCAGCCGACGCATGCAGCCTCCGCAGACCCGCGAGGTCCCAGCGCGACGCGCCGCGAGAGGCGCCGCCCGGACCAGCCAAGAGAAACCGCCGACGATTCCCACCGGACGCGCGACCCTCGTCGAGCCCGCGTCCCGGTCACCGCGACCGTTCGGCCGAATCTAGCGCGGCGCTCAGCCCCCAGCAAGGCCCGCCCGCGGGTCGTCGGCCGCGGCCGCACGGCGCCAAGCCGGCGCCGCAGTAGCGCTTGGCGAATCGAATTGGCGTGGCCGCACCCCGCCCCGGCGCCCCCACCGGAGGAAATCGCACGCCGGTTACCGGTTTCTTTGCGACAGCTATTCTCTCCACCGCGGGACTGCGACATCCTTGCCCATGGTGCAGTGCGCCTATCGCGCGCGACCCTGGGAGGCGTTGTGAAGTTCTACGCGTTCGTCGGGCTCTTCCTTGTTTCGCTCGCTACGGCCGGGCTGATCCTCACCCCCACGGCCCGCGCGTGCGGGCTCTTTGCCTGCAGCGCCGCCACCCAGACGCCCATTGTGCAGAGCGGCGAACGGGTGGTCTTTATCCGCAACAAGGCCCACACCACGATGCACGTGGAGGTCTCGTATCTCGGCGAGCCCACGAGCTTCGGCTGGATACTGCCCGTCCCGACGCGCCCCGTGCTGGAGGACGGCACGCCGGCGCCGCTGGACCAGATCGTGCGCGTCTCGTCGCAGGTGGTGTTCGACAGGCTGACCGAGGCGACGACCCCGCGCTTCGGCCTGGAGCGGCGGCTGAGCGACAAGGCTCGCGACTGCTACGACACAGAGCTGAACGCCCCGCCGGCAGCCGACGGCGGCTGCAACTGGTACCCCGGCCAGTTCGGCGCCGCCTGCCTCACCGACGGCGACTGTTTCAGTGGGAGGTGCGTGGCGCACTCGACGGGCAAGAAGACCTGCACCCAGTCCTGCACGAGCTATTGCCCGACCGGGTACGAGTGCATGCCACTCGGCGGCTGGCCTGACGCGGACCCCCGCCCCGACGCCGGCGAGCCCGGCGACCCCGCCGACCAGGGCGAAACCGACGCCGCCGATCAGGGCGGACCCGACCCCGGCGACCAGAGCGCGCCCGACGCCGGGGCCGAAGGGGTAGGCGCCGGCGCCACCATCTGCGTCCCCATCACCGCCAAGCCGCGGGCGCGCGAGTGCTGGGAGCCCACCGGCGGCGGTGGAGGCAGCGGCGGCAACCCCCCGCCGCGGTTCTTCCCAAGCTTCTCCGACGTGACCGTCCTCGCCACCGCCGACATCGGCCCCTACGACGCCGAGCTTATCGAGGCCAGCGACGCCACGCAGCTTATGGGCTGGCTCGCCTTCAACGGCTACTTCCAGGACCCCAAAGCCCGCCCGATCATCGAGGACTACGTCGCGCTCGGGTACCTCTTCGTGGGCATCAAGCTGCAGAACACCAAGTCCGCCGGCGACATGCTGCCCCTGGCCCTCACCTTCGGCGAGAACGCGCCGTGTCTGCCCCTGCGCCTGACGGCCGCCGCCGCCATCCCCCAGATGCCCATCGACATCTGGGTGCTCGGCGACGCTCGCGCCATCCCGAAGAACTTCCTGCACGGCGTCATCAACGAGCGCTCGGTCAGCTACCCCGAAGGCGACGGCTACCCCGAGGCCGTCGCCGCCGCCGTCGACAGCGTGGGCGGCCGCGCCTGGGTCACCGAGTTCGCCGACCTCGCCTCCAACCACCACGGCGTCTTGCTGCCCTACGCCGACCAGACCCGCGCGGCCCTCGGGGCCACCACCGACCTCTTCGAGCTGATCACCCAGATGAAGCAGTACAAGGTCCCGATGGGCAAAGACCTCGCCCGCATCGCCGAGGACACCATGCCCAAGCCGGCCGGCCTGCGCGGCTACCCGGGCGGAATATGCGGCACCAACGGGACCACCTGCACCGGCCCGAACGCCACCCACATCACGACCAATGACGAGTACTACGACAACCTGGAGTGGTGGGCCGCCGCCGAGCACAACGGCGGCTACATCCTGGGCGGGAACTTCCCGAAGTTGCGCCAGCGCGTCCTCGTCGAGCTCGTCGACCCGCTGCTCGAGATCGAGTCCTACCTGAACGAGGAGTACGTCCTCACCCGCCTCTTCACCCGCATCAGCCCCGAGGCCATGCTCCGCGACCCGCTCTTCGCGTTCAACCCGGACCTCCCGATGGTGCCTCGTGACCGCTTCGCCCTCGGCGAGGTCGTCTTCGACGGCGCCTGCCGCGAGTCGGTCGCCGTCACTTACCCCTCCGGCGCGCCCGGCCCCAATATCTCTTGCTTCGGCGGCACCTGCGCCAGCCAGTTCACGGTGCCCGCGGACTCGAGCGCCAACCCGCTGGAGGCCGTCCAGGTCCTCGACGAGTCCGGCGGCCCGCTGAACATCGACCCCAGCGAAGCGGCGGCCTTCGACGAGTTCCTCGGCTCCGCGGTGCCCGGCGTCCCGACCGTCGGCTCGGGCGTGGTGAAAAATCCCCCGACAACACCTGGCAAATCGACAGGTCCCACGGGCTGTAGCGCCGCCTCGTCCTGGACCGCCGCGTGGCTGGCCATCCTCGGTCTGGCTGCCCTGGCCCTGATGCGCCGCCGCCGATCTCGGGCGGTGGTTTAAGCGCCAGCCCGAGATCGGCCGCGCTCACGGGCACTCAGTCCCAGAAGATGCGCGGCCGCACGCGCAGCGGGACGCCGTCGATGAGCACCTCGACCACCGTGGAGCCCGGGTCCTCTGGCGCGACGAGGCCGCGGCGCCAGCCGCCCCCATCGGCCACCGCGGGGCCGTCGAAGCTGCCCCCGCCGAACGCGACGCGGATCTCGACTTTGGCGTCCGGGCGCAGGGTGCCGTCGGGGTTGCGGGCCAAGGCGCGGATGACGGCCGTCTGGGCGCCGCCCGCGGGCAGGTGGCGGCTGGGCGGCGTGACCTCGATGCTCGGGTGCTCGGCGATGACGTGGACTTTGCCGGCGGCGAGGCCGCGCTCCTCTTGCACGTAGCCGGACGGCCAGTGAATTCGGACCACGGCGGCCTCGGTCGCGGCGCCGAGGCCGGCGAAGGCCATGGGTCGCGACAGCGCCCCCGCGTTGCCGACGCTGCCCACCAAGACGTGCTGCGCGTGGGCGACGCCGGTGGATTCGATGTCGATGATGGCGCCGACTCCCAGGCTATTGCTGGTGGTTCCGCGCAGTCGGATCGCCAGCCCGTGGTTGGGGGTCACGATGTCGTTGCGCAGCAGCCACGGGAGCTGGGCCAGCCCGCCGACCGCGAAATCCGGGTCGCCGTCGCCGTCCAGGTCATCGACGACCAGCCCGCGCCAGAGGCCGACCGCGTCCAGCCCCACCTGGGCGGTCATGTCGGAGTAGCGCCAGTCGCCGGCGTTCCAGTGGGCGGTGACGGGCTGCGGGAACATGCCGTGGGCGTCGGTGCCGGGGTCGGGGCCGTGGGCGTAGACGAGGTCGGGGCGGCCGTCGCGGTCGAGGTCCAGCCAGGCGGCGCCCCAGGGGACCAGGGCCTCCCAGACGCCGTCGGGGCGCAGGGTGCCGAGCTGGCCGCAGGTGCCGACGCGGGAGGTGGCGGTGAGGTCCTCAAGCGGCGCGCCGAGGCGGCCGCGGTAGAGGCCGTGGAGCGGGTCGAGGGTCAGGGTGAGGTCCATGACGCCGTCGCCGTCGCCGTCGGCTACGGCGGCTCCCATGGGTGTCAGGGTGAGCATCTTGGCGTTGAGGGCGGGCTCCAGGGGCGAGTAGGCGGCGAAGCGGGGCATGCCGCCTGGGTCGAGGGAGGCGCGCTTGTAGAAGCCCTGGTAGGGGCCGCCGCAGCCCACGCTGCCCATCCCGAAGATGGCGAGCTCGGCGTCGCCGATGGGCGCGGCGAGGAGCGAGGTGAGGTTGGCGTGGTTGACCGAGGCCATGGACTCGGGGCGGGGCGACCACTGGCGAAGGCCGGTGCGAATCACGGGGACGAGGTCGGGGCAGTCCAGGGTGCAGCACTTGCTCGAGCTGTGCAGGAGCAGGTCCAGCAGCCCGTCGCTGTCGAGGTCGGCGATGGAGAGCACCGTGAGGCGATAGTTTGAGCCGACGCCCTCGGCGAAGAGCGGGGTGGCGTCGAGGCCGCCGGCGCCGTCGCCCCACATGACGACGCGGCCCTGGCTGCCGGCGACCAGCGCGTCCGTGGCCCCGTCGCCGTCGAGGTCTTCGAGCAGCAGCACGGTCCCGACGCCGAAGGGGGTGGTGCCGGTGTCCACGAGCTGGCTTGCGGCGGCGTCGTAGCGGAAGACGACGGGCGTGCCTTCGGAGGTCGAGGTGGCGACGTACTCGGTGACGCCGTCGCCGTCGAGGTCGCCGAAGACGCCCGAGGTCTCGGCGTCGAGGAAGTTGCCGGGGGCGGTGATGACGCCCGAGCGGTAGAGCGGCAGGGCGTCGAGGGCGGCGGGGTCGGCGGGGGGCAGGTAGGTGAAGGCGCCGCTGAGGGACGCTGGGGGCGAGGGTGCGGGCGGGAGGGCGAGGTCGCAGCCCTCTGGGGGGATCTCGGCGGAGACGATGCAGGCGACGACGCCGTCGCAGTCGGGCGCGGCGGCGACGCAGGCGACCACGGAGGCGGACGGGTGCTGGGTGCCGCAGAGCTCCGCGCAATCGGCGGCGTCGGGTTCCGTCGGCCCGCAGCCGAGGACGACGGTGTGGCCGCAAGCGTCGAGACAGTCCTGGAGGGCCTGATCCGGCACGTCGGGGGGTGGTACCGAGTCGTCGGCGGTCTCGGCGACCTCGCTCGCGGTGTCGGGCGCGACCGCGTCGGCGTCCGGCGCGCCGGAGTCGACGTCGCGCGGCGGCGCGGTGGCGTCCTGGGCGTCTCGGGCGACGACCACGTCAGTCCCCCCGGCGCCGCCGGCGGAGCAGCCCACGAGCAGCGCGAACACGAGCGCGCCTGCCGATCCCCACGAGCCCAGCCCCGCCGCGCGGCGCGGGCCAGCCCACAAGCGCAGCCCGCCCCCCGGACGCCGGGCGCGCCGACCCAACGACTCCGCAGAGCCGCGAGGTCCCGACGCGCTGATGGGCACCCTGCTCATCGATCGGCGAGGGTAGCAGAGTCGCCGCGCTTCGCCACAAGCCGGCCCCGTACACCGGTCTTCGGCGCCGGAGCGCGGCAGGTGGCGGGGTCAATCGAAGGTGGAGCCGAGCTCGCGTTGGGTCGTGCGGGCGGCGAGGTTTCGAACCAGCCACAGCGTGGGAAATACCGCGGCCAGGGCGAGGAGGGCGGAGATGCCGTCGAGCACCGACGTTGTCATGAGGCCCTCGATGGTCGTGCTGTCGGCAGAGGATCGGAGCACTGCGATGGAGAAGACACTGTCGACGAGCCAGAGGCCCCACCACCAACGGAATGCCGCGGGGACGTCGGTGGCGCTGGGGAGCCGCCCCTCTGCCGGCGGGGCGCTGACCTGCCACATCTCGCGGACCGCCTCGTAGGGCTTGAACAGCGAGGCGACCGGGACGAAGAACCAACCGATGGTCCAGCCGGGCGTGAACTCCATGCTCGCGCCGGCGACGGCGTGCAGGCGCTGGCTGGTGCGGTACAAGAATCGGCCGACCACGACGTAAGTGCATAGCATCACCACGAAATGCGCGATGCCGACCACGGCCTCGCGCGTGTCGTTGGCGTCGGCGCTCTCGTCGCTCATGGCGCCGATGAGGGCGTCGCGGAGGAGGGTCCACTGCATCGCGGACGACACCGCCGCGAGCCCGCAGAGGACGGCGAATGCGATGAGCCAACGTCGCGCGGCCGTGTCGCCCAAGTCACGCATATGCGCCTCGATGGTGTAAGCCCGCGAAACAACGCCGAAGCGCGAGACGTGTCAGGGGACCCACTATTGGCCGAATCGGGGCGGAAAGCTAGCCGAGGCGGGCCCGCACGCTTTGTAGCATTCGGTGCTCAGCGCGGGCTGGCGATGCGAGGGCTGACACGGGCCGCTGGGGGTGGGACGCTCAGTCCGAAAGCGGCGGGACCTGCTTGCTCAGCCGCTTCGGCGCGACCAGGCGATAGCTCGTGTCGATCCAGCGCTTCAGCAGCGCGACCGGCGGCTCGAGATCTTCGGTGAAGTTGGCGGTGACCCAGCCCGATTTCGCCAGGCCGTAGCCGGTCGGCGTCGCGAAGGGCAGGCCCAGGGCCGCCATGGCGTCGGCGCCCAGCTTGCAGGTCAGCGACAGCGGCTTCCCGTCGATGCACAGGAACACGAAGGTCTTGTCGCGGACTGCCAGATCGAGGTGGTCCGGCCACGGCGTCTTCGTGTGGGCCTCGGGGTAGCTCAGCCCGAACGCGCGCAGCTCGCGCAGGGCCACTTGGTGCGGGTGGTCGGCTGAAAGCATGGCGTGGCGCTCCGTGAAGTGGGGACCCTCCAAACCGATATCACATCCCACCCCCCAAAAACTCGGAGGCTGTTTCGCGCCGCGACTCCCCCGATTCTCGTCAGGTCGGGCAAACCCGCCCGGGGGACAACCAAAGGAATCTGCCATGCTTCATCGCATCACCACGCTGCTCGCCGTCTTGCTGCTCGCGCCATCGGCCTTCGCCGCCTCGCGGCCCGACCTCACCGTCGACGTCACCGGCCCAGCCAGCGCCGGCGTCTACGCCAACGCGCGCTACGACGTCGAGGTCAGCAACATCGGTAACAAGGACGCCGCCAACGTATCGCTCGAGATCGCGCTCCCCGAGACCAACACCAGCCCGAACACGTACGTCATGGGCATCGTCGGCGCCAAGAGCAGCGCCTGCAGCCAGTCGGGCACGCGCCTCCTCTGCAGCCTCGGCACCATCAAGAAGTTCAAGTCGAAGGCGGTCTACTTCGACATCGCGCTGCCCTTCAGCGCCGTCGCGTTGATCTTCGACGCCGACGTGTCGACGACCACCAGCGAGTCCAACCTCGCCAACAACAGCGGCAGCCTGACCGCCAACGTGACCTACGTGCCGACCGCCATCGGCGCCCCCCGCAACGCCGTGAACTCGCACTGCACCGGCCACGCGCTCACCGGCTTCTACGAGTGCGTCGTGTCGCCCGGCTCGCAGATGAGCCACAACATCACGTTCCTGGCCGGCGGCGGCATCGACTTCCCCGACTTCCCGGGCATGTACACCGGCGCGTGGAGCCAGCCGACGCCCGACAGCCTGGTCTTCGAGTACCTCGACGGCGCGACCCCCTTCGCGCAGTTCGCTGGCAATGGCGTCGGCGGCAACTGCTTCGAGGGCATCACGACCTTCCCGCTGAACCCGACCTGGAACTCGGCGTACCAGGTCTGCCTGCAGTAGGCCGCCCCGAGCCCCACGTCACCGCCGCTCGCGCCCGAAGCGGCGGTGGCAAAGGCGGCGCGAGATGACCGCAGCTCGCGCGGCGGTCATCTCGCGGAACGATAAGTAGGGGCCGCGGTCCGGGGAGGATGGACCGCGGCCCCGAAGGCGTTAGAGGCAGGCTTCTGAGCCGGTCTCGTAGCACCCGTCGAACAGGACGCGCTCGGTCTTTGAGGGACCGAACGCCATGGTGGTGGCGGCGAAATCGAGGTGCAGCACCCAGGGGCGCATCAGGCCGACGAGCGAGGCGGTGACCTCGGTGCCCGCTTGGGCGATGACGCGGCCGGTGGCGTCGAAGCGCAGGTCGCCGGTGCCGATCTCGGTGGGCAGCCCGTAGGTGCCGCCGCGCAGGTTGCGGCCGTCGGTCAGCATCCACCAGCGCCAGCGGTCGTCGTCGACGCGGCGCAGGTACACGGTCAGCTCGACGCAGGCTGAGTCGGCGCCGAAGACCAGCATCGGGGCGGCGGCGTGGGCCGTCTGCCAGGGCGCGAGCGGGTCGAAGGCGCCGCGGGAGAACTGGGCGCCGGCGTCGAGGCGCAGGGTCGCGTGGATGGTCGAGGTGGGCTGCGCGGTCTTGCAGCTTGGGCGCTCGATGCGGTCGCTCAGCCACAGACGCGAGCCGGAGGGCGCGCTGGGGACGCCGGTGTCGACAGAGCGCGGCGCCACTTCGGGGTGGACCGGCAGGGCTGCGATGGCCGCGTCGTCGAGGGTCGCAAAGGGCGTCAGCGCAGCCTCGGTCTCGATCAACTGGTACCGCGCCGCCTCGTCGCGGGCGTCGAGGCCCGAGCGCTGAAGGTCGTCGCCGCCGTCGCAGCCCGCGAGGGTGGACAGGCCGAGCAGCGGCCAAGCGATGAGCGATGGGATGCGGGTGATTCGGGACAACATCGACAACTCTCTACACGCCGAAGACGCGCTCCGGACGGGTTCCAACCGAGGTGTGAGCGGCAGGTAACATGGGGTTTTTGGGTTGTCTGATTTCCTTCTCGATCGGCCGTGGGGTGCCGACCGGATCGATCGTCGAAAAATGCGCTAAATCTCCGGCACTTAGACGTAAGATCGCCCCCGATCTCTCCACGAGACCGCCCGGGCGCGGCGGATCGCGAATCGCGATCGCGGCGCCCGATGATCGTGGCGATCCCATAGGCAACATCACGCGATCCGCCGCGATCCCCCTCGACGTGCGGCCCCAGCTGCGACACGATCCGGCGGCTCGACTCGGAGGTCCCCATGCACGCGCCCGCCCCCGACGCCGCCCTCGTCGACGGCGTCCACCTGACCGTCGCCGACGGCCTCGCCCGCATCCGCCTGCAGCGCCCGCCCGGCAACCGCGTCGACATCGCCATGCTCGCGCGCCTCCGCACCATCGCCGAATCCCTCGCCGCCGACGCCTCGCTGCGCGCCGTCTGGCTCAGCGCGGACGGCCCCGACTTCTGCCACGGCATCGACCTGCGCGACCCCGCCCTCGCCCGCCGACTCGCCAGCGGCCCCGCCGCCCTCGAAGCGATCGCCGCCCTCGGCCAAGCCACCATCGACGCCTACGCCGCCCTCCCCGTCCCCACCATCGCCAGCGCCCGCGGCCGCATCATCGGCGCCGGCGCCTGCCTCTTCGTCGCCAGCGATCTCCGCGTCGCCGCCCCCGACGCCGCCCTCTGCTTCCCCGAGGTCGACCGCGGCATGAGCCTCGGCTTCGGCATCCTCCCCCGCATGGTCCGCGCCCTCGGCACCAGCACGACCACCCGCCTCGCGCTCACCGGCGCCCCCTGCCCCGTCGCCCAGCTCCCCCCCGGCGCGCTCACCCTCGCCGACGCCCCCGACGAGGCCGCCCTCGCCCTCGCCCTCGCGATGACCGCCCGCCCGCCGCTGGCCGTCCGCGCCATCGTCCGCTCCCTCCGCGCCCTCGCCGCCGGCCGCGACCCCAGCGCCGACGACCCGGCCCAGCTCGCCGCCACCCTCGCCAGCGCCGATTTCACCGCGGCCATGCGTGCCTGGCTCTCCGGCCAGCCCGCGGTCTATACTGGGGCCTGAGACGCGGTGCCCCCGCGCTTGAGCGGAGCCGCCCGTGCCGGGTCGCGCCCCGCCAGATGCCCACGGACAGAGCTGGCCGATGCTGGTTGCCGAAACCCTCGCAGGGATGCCCGCCGTATTCGTAGGCCGGCACGCCAAGACGCCGGGGCGCGTCGAAGCGCTCGAAGGCCGCGAGCTGCGCCTGTCCCTCGCCGACATCCCCGCCCCCGCGACCGAGGTCCGCATCGCGCTCCAGTGCGACGAGCGCCCCCTCGGCACCGTGCAGCTTCAAGGCCGCATCCTCAGCGCCTACCGCGCCGACGGCGAGATCAACGTCGTCATCCAGATACACCGCCTCTTCGCGCCGACCGACGAGGACTTCCTCGTCACCTTCCTCCACCGCTTCCTGCCCGACGAGCGCGTCCTCGGTCGCCAGTTCCGCACCACCGCCGCCGGCACCGTCTACGAGCTGCCGCCCCCGGGTTCGGTCCAGCCCCTCCCGCCCCATATTCGCGACACTCTCGCGTCGCACCATGGGTACATCGATCACTCGCACGACGCGGGTACCGACGCCTCACACGCCCACGCTGCATCGCAGCATTCGAGTGACGCCGACGCGGCCGGCGCCCCCCTCGCGCCGCCGCCGGAGTCCCGTGGCGTCAGCCGCCAGGTCCTCGACGACACCTACCCGGTCCGCATCCCGCTGCTGGCCCAGCTCGACGGCATCCCCTTCCTGGGCGTCGTCTACCGCGTCACCGACAACGGCCTGCGCTGCTTCGTTGGCAGCCTCGGCAAGGCGCCCGGCTTCGGCGCCCGCGTCGCGCTGGACGTCGAGGTCCCGCTGCCGACCGAGATGCTGCGCTTCCGGTTGGTCGGCGCGGTCGCGTGGACCCTGGGCCCCGACGACTCGACCCCGACCACCGCGTTCGCGCTGCGCCTGGGCCCGGGCACGACCCGCGAGGCGATGAGCCATTGGGCAGACCTGGTGCACGACGAGATCCGCCGCTGGCGCGACAGCGCACCCTCCGAAGAGCCCGAAGAAGGCATCCCGGGCCTCCCGCCCGACGACGTCGTGGCCGCGTTGGTCGCCGAGCTCGACCCGCCCAGCGCCTGAACCGCCGCGTCAGCGCCCCAGCATCTTCCCGATGAAGGCTTGGTAGTCCCGGATATTGTACGGCTTCTTGATGAAGGGCCGCCCGGAGTGCACCAGGAAGTCCTGCGCCTGCGGGCTCAGGGTGTCGGCCGTCGTAAACACGATGCGCTCGACCAGCTCGGGGTGCTCGGCGCTGAGCCAACGGTAGAGCCCAATCCCGTCGAGGGCGCCCGGCATGCGGAGGTCCGACACGATCAGGTCGTACTCGCGCTCGGTCAGCATGATCAGCGCCGAGTCCGCGCTGTCGGCGGTCTCGATCTCGCCGAACCCGTCGAGGGCGTCGAGGTTCAACTCCAGCACGAAGGGCTCGTCGTCGATGACCAGGATCCGCGCGATGGCACCGCTCGCGGTCCGGATCGGCGAGGCGGCGCCGGGCGCGTCCTGGGCCTGCCGCGGCAGGGTCAGCGTCGTCGGAAGCCACACGGCCACGGTGCTGCCGTCCTCGTCATTGCTGACCTCGACCGCCCCGCCCAGGTCCGACACGATCGCCAGCGCCACCGCGTGGCTCATGGTGAGCGGGTCGAGGCCGGGTCGAATGTCCGCCGCCCGCAAGCCCACCAGCGCGTCAGGGAAGTGGTGGCCGGTCAGCCGAATGTCCACGCAGGTCTCGGCCCCGGGGACGTCGAGGCCCACGGTCACGCACAGCGAGCCGCCGCCGCCGACCAGCGCGATCTCACAGGCGTTGTTGACCAGGTGCGAGATCGCCCGCCGCAGCCGCGCCGGCTCGGCCCAGACGCGCACCGGATCCGCCGGATAGTCGCGCGTGACCACGACGTTGTTCGCCGGCAGGTAGACCTCGCGGCTCGCCAGGGCCTCGTCGAGCACCTCGATGAGGTCGACGGTCTTGGCCGACTCGTCGCCCAGATGCGCCAGCGAGAGCAGGTTGGCCACCAGCTTCGTGCAGACGTGGGCGGCCTCGTGCATCTTGGTGATCTGCTGCGACAGCGTCTCCGGCAGCTCCGGCGAGGCCAACGCGATGTCGGAGTAGCCGACGATCGCCTGCAGCGACGTGTTGAGCGCGTGGGCGAGGCCCGTCGTCAGGTAGCGCCCAAGCTGCTGCTCGTGTCCGCGCACAAACTCGTAGCCCATGCGCTCGGAGATCGCGGCCTGCACCGTCTTCTCGACCCGCAGGTCGCGGACCACGCTGACGTTTCCAATATGCCGGCCCTCCGCGTCGAAGCGCGGCGAGGCGGAGACGAGGACCGGAAGCTCCAGCCCATCCGGCGTCAGCAGGCGCGTCTCATACTCGTCGGCGACGCCGAAGGCCCTCAGCGCGTGCCGCTCCTCGATGGCGCTGCGCTCGTTGGTCGCGAAGAAGTCGCGCGCCAGCCGGCCGACCGGGTTCTCGCTCAGCCCCAGCAGGTCACGCATGGTGCCGTTGGTGGACACCGTCCGGTCCTCGGCGTCAGTCACCCAGATCCCGTGGTGCGGAAGCTCCAGGTTCTGGCCGCCAGCGCTGAGGAGCGGGTTCGCAGGTTCGTTCGATTTGTCGGGCACGTGCAGCCTCCACGCCAGGGACGGCGGGTGCGCGCAAATACGCTGCCTGTGAGGCTCCGCGTTCGCGCGATCGGGGCGCGGCGAATGGGGCTAGCCGCGACGCTCTACTATGGTACCCTGGGACATACGATTGTTCCATGCCACTGGGAACGGCCTGTATCCGGGCGTTTCGGCGACGATTCGGCGGCATGTTGCAACGCCATATCGTCCAGCCGCGAGGGATGGACGGATTTGGCCCGGCGCGAGCTGCGGAGCGGGTAATTTCGAGAATGAGCGGTAGCTACAGGGAAACTCCAGTCATCCGGCAGCGGTCATTTCGCATGGCGGTACGACTGACGAGCCCGCAGCGGGTGATCGAAGGGCACACGGTGGACATCAGCGCCATCGGCACCTTCGTCTCCTGCGTGCCGCCCTTCCGCATCGGCGAAGAGGTGGTCGTCGAGATTATCCTCGCCCAGGGCCGCGTGGCCGAGCTCAGCCTGCGCGCCGTGGTCACGCGCCGCGTCGAGCACCGCAGCGAAGACGACCCGGCCGTGGGCCTCGGGCTGACCTGGTCGAGCGCGATCTGCCGCTCGTCCCCGCTGCCGCTGCAGCACTTCCTCGAGCACATCCTCCACATCACCGCGCCCCAGGTCGAGGCCACCGGGAGCGAGCTTTACTGGTACCGCTTCAAGCAGAGCGTGCCCGAGGCGCCGCAGCCCGACTCGCGCTCCATGCGGCCGACCAGCTCGCTGTCGCGCCTGCGCGGGGCCTTCGGTCGCCCCGTGCGCGTGCCGGTCCACGCCGACTCCGCGGCCCCCGCCGGCCAGAGCAGCGCGCCGCCCGCGCCGCGCCGGCAGGTCGAGCGGAAGGTGCGCGTCGCGACCGCCCAGCACGCCGTGCGGCGCGAGAACGAGTCGACGCGGACCCAGCCGATGGCGTGGGGTAGCGGCGGCCCGGCGACCCTGAACCGCGCGCCCGCGCCCGCGCCCCAGGCCACACCCGCCACCTCGGCCGCCGCCGCCAGCGCCGCGGCGAATGCTGCACCGCAACATCGCCCCCCGGCGCCACAGCCCGCGCCAGCCCCGGCCGCCCCCACCGAAGAGCGCCGTCGCCGCCCGCGCGTCGAGGTCTCCACGCCGGTCACCTACTTCATCGGCAGCGAGTCACACCTCGGGCGCTCCGTGGACGTCAGCCGCGCCGGTGTCTACGTCGAGACCGACGGCCCGCTGCCGAAGCTCGGCGACCGCACGAACATCCGCCTGCCGGTCCTCCACGCCGGGCGCCACCACGTCGTGATGCTCACGACCCGCATCGCCCGCTACAAGGGCGCGGCCGAGAAGCCCGGCAAGCGCCGGGGCTTCGCCGCCGACTACCAGGTGGTCGACGAGCTCGGCGTCCCCGGCATCTTCAGCCACTTCCTGCGCACGCGCATGGACTCGGACTGAACGACTCGCCGCGCCGCCGGGGCCCGGACCGCTCCGAGCCCCTCGCGCCGCCCGCCGCTCAAGCGCCCAGCCGCAGCCCCTTCGACTCCAGCTCGCCGATGATCGCCGCAGCCGCCTGCTCAGGCGTGGCACCGGCCGGCGCGCGGACCGCGTCAGCCGAAGCGCCAGCGCCCGCCGCGACACGGTGAACCGACTCGGCCGCCAGCGCGCTCAGCGCCAGCTCCGCCACGGGCGCGCTGCTCGGCGCCACGCACACGGCCAGCAACCCCGCGTCCACGAGCTGCCCCGCCACCGCGGCCAAGGTCGCCCCGTCATGCGCCCGCTCGACCACATGCACCGCGCAGCCGCGGTCGAAGAGCCGCCGCTCCAGCGCGAACGCCAGCGCCGCCGACGCATCGCCGTCGCCACCTTCGCACCACAGCACCGCGCCCGCGTGGCCGAATCGCCGCGTGCGCTCGCCCACGCTGACCCCGCTCCGAGGAAGCTCAGCCCGCGCGGCGTCGGCGGCGGTCTCGCGCCCATCAGCCCGGCAGATCATCCCGGCGCCGACGGTGTTGTTGGTCATCGAGTCGATGACGATCAGCGCGCCCATGGCCCGGTTCTCGTCATAGGGGTCGAAGACCAGCGGCCGACTCGCGCGCACGGCCACCCGCCCGATGGCGTTGAGCCCCAGCGTCTGGACGTCGGTCTTCTCCGCCAGCGTGTCCAGGTCCACCTCGTAGCGGACCTCTTCCAGCCAGCCGGTGATGTACCGGGCCCCGTGCTTGATGAGGTACGACTTGCCCGTGTCGAGCGGCGTCTCGCTCATCCACACGAACATGGCGTCGAAGCTGTGCGCGACCTGCGGCGGCCGCGCGGTGTGAGCCAGCACGTCGCCGCGGCTGACGTCCACCTCGTCGGTCAGGCGCAGCACCACCGACTGCGGCGCGAACGCCTCGTCAAGCTCGCCATCGTAGGTGTCGATCGAGCGCACGTGGCTGGTCGTCCCCGACGGCAGCACCACGATCGGGTCGCCCTTCTTCACGACGCCCGACACGATCTGCGCGGCGAATCCTCGGTAATCGAGGTGCGGGCGCACGACGTACTGCACCGGGAAGCGGAAGACGTCCAGGTTGCGACTGGCCATCACGTCGACGGTCTGCAGGATGTCCAGCATCGAGCCGCCCGTGTACCAGGGCGTCGACTCCGAGCGGTGGACGACGTTGTCCCCCATCAGCGCGCTGATGGGCAGAAAGCGCACGTCGGTGTAGCGAAGCTGCGCCGTAAACGCACGGAACTCATCGCAAATCGCGTTGTAGACGCCCTCGTCGAAGTCGACGAGATCCATCTTGTTCACGGCGACCACGAGGTAGGGGATCCCCAGCATCGACGCGATAAACGCGTGCCGCCGCGACTGCTGCAGCACACCCAGGCGCGCGTCGATGAGGATGATCGCCAGGTCCGCCGTCGACGCGCCCGTGGCCATGTTGCGCGTGTACTGAATGTGGCCGGGCGTGTCCGCGATGATGAACTTGCGCTGCGCGGTCGTGAAATACCGGTACGCCACGTCGATGGTGATGCCTTGCTCGCGCTCGGCGCGCAGGCCATCGGTGATTCGCGCCAGGTCCAGCACACCCGTGCCGCCGCGCTCGGTGGCGTCGGCGAGGTGGTCGTCATAGACCGCGTCGGTGTCGACCAGCAGCCGCCCGATCAGCGTGGATTTCCCGTCGTCCACGGAGCCCACCGCGACGAAACGCAGCAGGTCCTTCTGCTCGTGGCGCTCGAGGAAGGTGTGGATGTCGGTGTCGAGGATGTCGGCGTGGCTCATTAGAAATAGCCCTCGCGCTTCTTCTTTTCCATCGAGCCGTCCTCGTCAGAGTCGATGAGGCGACCTTGGCGCTCCGAGTTCTTCGCGGTCAGCATCTCCTCGATGACCTCGGGCAGCGTCGTCGCCGGCGAGCGAATCGCGCCCGTCAGCGGGTAGCACCCCAGGGTCCGGAAACGCACGACCTCCATCTTCGGCTTCTCGCCCGGCTTCAGCGGCAGCCGGTCGTCGTCCACCATGATCAGCTGCCCGTCGCGCTCGACCACGGGCCGCTCGGCCGCGAGGTACAGCGGGACAATCGGGATGCTCTCCAGGTGGATGTAGAGCCACACGTCGAGCTCGGTCCAGTTGGACAGCGGGAACACGCGGATGCTCTCGCCCTTCTTGATGCGCCCGTTGTAGAGGTTCCACAGCTCAGGCCGCTGCGCCTTCGGGTCCCACTGATGGAACTGGTCGCGAAACGAGTACACCCGCTCCTTGGCGCGGGACTTCTCCTCGTCGCGTCGCGCCCCACCGAAGGCCGCGTCGAAGCCGTACTTGTCCATGGCCTGCAGCAACCCCACGGTCTTCATCTCGACCGTGTACGGGTTGGAGCCATGGTCCCACGGCGTGATCTTCGCCTCGACGCCGCGCTGGTTGGTGTGCACCAGCAGCTTCAGCCCGAGATCCTTCACGATCTGGTCGCGGAAGCTGATCATCTCGCGGAACTTGAAGGTGGTGTCGATGTGCATCAGCGGGAAGGGCAGCTTCCCGGGATGGAAGGCCTTCAGCGCCAGCCGCAGCATCACCGACGAGTCCTTGCCGATCGAGTACAACATCACGGGGTTGTCGAACTCGGCCGCCACCTCACGCATGATGTGGATGCTCTCCGCCTCCAGCGCCCGAAGGTGGCTGAGTCGCATCTTGAGCAGGTCGTTCACCATCGCGGCTCTTGCTCCCACGTGCCCCGCCAGACCCGCCCCTACTTGATGCGGAGGCCTGCGAGCGCCCGGGGCGTATACCCTCTGAGTGGGTCTGGAGTCACCCTCTGAATCCTCAGATCTCGGGCTGGCTTGCGACCAAGCGCCGTCAGACGTGGGGTTCAGACCCGCTCGATGACCACCGCGGTTGCTACGCCAGCGCCGCCGCAGATGGAGACGACGGCCAGGGTCTTGTCGCGCCGCTCGAGCTCGTCCAGCACGGTCGCGACGAGCATGCCGCCCGTCGCGCCGAGGGGGTGTCCCATGGCGATGGCGCCGCCGTTGACGTTGAAGCGCTCCTCGTCGAGGTCCAGGGCCCGGAGGTAGTGCAACATCACGGCGGCGAAGGACTCGTTTACCTCGAAGAGATCGACGTCTTTGGGCTCAGCACCCGCCAGCCGCAGGGCCCGCAGGCTGGCCTCGACGTTGCCGGTCAGCATCAAGACCGGCTCGACGCAGTGGTTGGCCACCGACCGGATGCGCGCCCGGGCGCGAAGCCCCAGGGCGTGGGCCTTCGCGCGGTTGCCGACCAGCACCAGCGAGGCGCCGTCAGCGAGCGACGGCGAGGTCCCCAGGTGGTGGACGTGCTTGATCTTGTGGGCCTCGGGGTAGCGGCTCAGGGCCAGGTCGTTGGCGCCCTGCTGGCCGATGCGCGTGAAGAGCGCGGGCATGGTCGACAGGTCGGTCAGGGTCGCGCCGTCGCGAATCAGCTCGTCGCGATCGAGCACGATGCGGCCGTGCTCGTCTTCGACCGGCACCAGCGAGCGCCGGAAGCGCTTGGAGTCGCGGGCCTGCTGGGCGCGCTGCTGCGAGCGCAGGCCGTACTCGTCGAGCTCGGCGCGGGTGAAGCTCTCGAGGGTGGCGACCAGATCGGCCGAGATCCCCATGTTGATGAAGCCGCTGGCGCGCGCGACGTCGGGGTCGGCGAACCAGGCGCCGCCGTCGGAGTACATGGGCACCCGCGACAGGGACTCGACGCCGCCTGCCACCACCAGCCCGGACATGCCCGACGCGACCTGGGTGGCGGCCATCCCGACCGCCGACAGCCCGGAGGCGCAGAAGCGGTTGATGGTGACGCCGGAGACCTGGTGGTTCCAGCCCGCGTAGAGCGCGGCGATCTTGGCGATGTTGGCGCCCTGCTCGCCGGTCGCGGTCACGCAGCCCAGGATGACGTCGTCCACCTCGGCGCTGGGCAGCGCGTTGCGGCCCTGAGCGGCGCGCATCAAGCCGGCCACCAACTCGATGGGCTTCACCTTGTGCAGCGCACCGGTGTCCTTGGCTTTGCCGCGTGGCGTGCGGACCGCGTCGAGGATGAAGGCGTCCATGGCTCAGACCCCGATGACGAAGCTGACGGTGGTGGTGGCTGAGCCGCCGATGTTCATGGTCTGAACGCGGCGCGCGCCCGAGATCTGCAGCGCCTCGGCGCGTCCGGTGACCTGGCGCCACGCGTCGACGACCATGCGGACGCCGGTGGCGCCGACCGGGTGGCCGAGGCCCAGCAGCCCGCCGCCGGGGTTCATCGGCAGGCGGCCGCCGCGAAAGACGGTGCCGTCCTCGATGGCGCGGAAGCTCTGGCCGGGGGGCGTGACCCCGAGGTGGTCTAGCTGCATGTAGGCACTGATGGTGAAGCAGTCGTGAACTTCGAGGCCGTCGACCTCGGCGACCGAGGCGATGCCGGCGCGGCGCCGGGCGTCTTCGGCGGTGTCGCGAAGGTACGGAAAGAGGTACTCGGCCTCGGCGCTAGCCGCAAGCTTATCATCTAGACTGATGGGTGCAGTGCGGTGGCCCCAGCCGAGCACGCGGGCGAGGTCGTCGGCGCCGAGGCCGTGCCGGCGCGCCCACGCGGTCGCGTAGCGCTCAGACGCCAACAGCACCGCGGCGGCGCCGTCGGTCACCCGGCCGCAGTCCTGCTTGCGGAGGCGGCCCTCGACCACGGGGTTATCGCGATCGTCGTCGGTGAAGGCGAGCGCGTCGAAACGCCAGTCGCGGGCTTGGGCGTAGGGGTTGAGGCGGGCGTTGTCCATGGCGTGGCGCGCCAGGGCGTGCAGGTGGGCGTGGTCCAGGCCGTAGCGCTCGGCGTAGGCGTTGGCGATGCGGCTGAACTGGTGGGGCCAGACGTAGCGGGCGCCATCGGGCGGGGGCGACTCGACGCCGGCGAGGGCGGCGACCGCCAGATGCTGCGGTGCGGTGGCGCCGGAGACGTTGCGCATCTCCTCGACGCCGACGACGCAGACGAGGTCGTAGCGGCCGGCCTCGATGTCGGCCATGGCCGCGAGGATCGCGAGGCTTCCGGAGGCGCAGGCGCCCTCGTGGCGGGCGGCCGGGAGGCCAGCGAAGGCTGGATCCATCGCCGCGAAGACGCCGCCGAGCTGGCCCTGCGCCGAGAAGAGCTCAGCGGTGAAGTTGCCGACGTGGGCGCTCTCGACGTCGGAGGGCTCGAGCCGCGCTGCCTCAAGCGCTGCGAAGGTCGCCTCGCGCATCATGTCGGCGATGCCGAGGCCCTCGCGCGACCAGGCGCGGGCGAAGTCGGTCTGGGCGCCGCCGAGCACGAAGACCGGCGCGGTGGGGCGCGGCGCGCGGCTCACGCGGGCTGACCCGGCGCCCAGCACGCGTGAAACCCCAGCGGGACGCGCCGCGGCAGCGCGATGGTCGCCAGCGGTGGCCCAGCGAAGTCGGTGCCGTCGAGGATCTCGACCGCGCTGGTCTGGTCGCGGGCGTCGGTCACGAAGCTGAGCACGTAGCCGTCGTCCTCGCGTGTCGCGCCCTCGCGAGGGACGAAGACCGCCTCCGAGCCGAAGCGCCCCTCGCCAAAATAGTGAGGTACCGACGTGCTGTTTTGCAGGTCGTACTTCACCAGCCCGTCGAAGCACAGGGTGCGGGTCTCGGCGACGCTGACCAGCCAGGCGTGGCGCGCTCTGGCGCCCGCGCGGGTGGCGTCGATGGCCGGGAACTCGGTGACGCGGTCGTCGACGGGCGCTTCCGTGGTGCGGCCCGTGGTCAGGTCGAAGCGGTAGCGGTGCAGCCGCGCTTTCAGCCGCAAATTCGCCATCATCCGCGCCAGCGGGCCGTCCTGGGGGTCGGGCGCCGGCAGCGGGTCGATGGTCCGGCAGGCCAGCATCTCGATGACGTCGCCGTCCTCCCACGCGTTGACCACGTGGTAGATGTAGCAAGGGTCCGCGTCGAACCAGCGGATCTCGCGCCCCTGGCCGTGGCGCGGCAGCACGCCGAAGCGCGCGGGGATGTCGGCGTGGTAGTCGATGAGCCAGCGGCCCGACTTCATGGCGTCGGCGCGGTGAAAGACCGGCAGATCCATGAGCACGGCGTAGCGCTCGGTGAAGGCCATGTCGTGGGGCAGCCGCGGGCCGGGGAGCGCTATCTCGGTCAGGTGGGTCAGCACGCCCTCGGGCGAGACCACCCCGTAGCGCATCCAGGGCGGGCGCGGGCCGTAGTCGAAGAAGAGCAGCTCGCCCGTGCGCGGGCAGACCTTGGCGTGGGCCGAGACGCGGAAGTCCTGGTCGCGCGCCCAGGCCGGCGGGCCGTGGCTCTCCAGGGTCTCGGGGTCGACGAGGACCGGCACGCCCGAGATGTACCAGAGGGCGTGGAACTTCCCGCCGTGGAAGACGAGGTCGGTGTTCGCCGTGTCTTTGTACGGCGCGCCCTTGGGGTTGCCGTGGGTGGGCTCGAGCAGGCCCGTCCAAAGCGCGCGCCCCGCCTCGCCTTCCGCCGCGAAGTGCGCGCTCTGCACGTAGCGCGAGGCGTAGCTGGCGCGGCCGTCCTCAAAGCGCACCGCGTGCACCATCCCGTCGCCGTCGAACCAGTGGTAGGCGCCGGCGGCCTCAAAGCGCGCGTTCGGGCCGTTTCGCGCGTACACACCCCTCAAATCGCGAGGGATCTCCCCGCGAATCGGCAGGTCGCGCGCCGCAAGCTCACCCTCGACCGGGCCGAAGGGCGGCAGCAGGTAAGGGTTCGCGACGCTCATCACGCCGCCCCCGCGCCGTAGGTCCGCTCCAGCCACCCGACGATGTCGTCGGATTCGTACATCCCGACGTCGTGATTGGCGTCGACCAGATAGGGCACCATCATGCGCCCGCCCCGCGCCACGAGCGCCGCCCGCCGCGCCCCGCCCTTCGCCACGTTGTGGACGTGATAGTCGAGGCCCAGCGCGCACAGCTTCTCGCGCACTTTGCGGCAGTAAGGCGAGGCCTCGAAGTTCCACAGCTCGATCATCTGCTCGGGCTGTGGACGCCCCGCCCGCCGCGCGTCGAGGCGGCCACCGAAGGGGCGCATCGCGCTGGCGATGGCCGAGGTCGCGGTGGTCGCGGGCGCCAGCACCTTCGACAGCACCGACCGCCCCTGCCCGTAGGTGGTGTGCAGGTAGTCGATGATGGCCTCCGACTCGTACATGGCCGCGCCGGTGTTGGGGTCCACGAGGTACGGGAACATCGCCTGGCCGCCGGCCGCCTGGACCTCGCCGCGCTTGTGAACCTCGCCCCGGGGCGTGCTGCGCGAGATGTAGTCGAGGTCCATCTCGCTGAGGACCTCCCTGACCTTCCGGCAGAAGGGGCAGGACTCGAACTCGTAGACCTCGAGCGGCTTGACCGGCTGGCGCACCGCGGGCCAACGCACGAAGAGGCCACGGCCGCCGCGCGCCGCCGAGGTCAACCAGGAGTGGACGTTTTCGAGCGAGGGGGGCATCGGCGCTCCGGCGTCGTGTTTGCTCGGCAGAGTCTCACCCGAACGCCCAGTCGAGTCCACGGCGGCGCGCCGGTTGGGGGACCCCACTAGAGACCCGACCAACAGACCTCCCGTCGCGCCTGCTTGGCCGCGCGACGCATGGCGGCGTTGCACCTCGTCGCCGTGCTACAGCACGACTCCTCGCCGCGTCTTGCCATGCACCACGGGGCCAAGCACCCGCTCGGTCCGTTCTGTTGATCGGGTCTCTAGAGTTCTCGACGCCCGCAACCGATACTACGGAGCGATGAACTTCATGAGCACGATGGCGGTGGGTGCCAGCGGCGCGCGAGCAGCCGAGGCCGCGTTGGGCGCGGTCGCCCACAACGTCGCCAACCTGAACACCGACGGCTTTCAGGCGAGCCAAGCGGCCTTCGCGGACGTCGCAGGCGGCGGGGTCACGACCAGCTTCGCGTCCAGCGGCGGCCCAGCCCCGTTGATCGCCAGGGGCGACACCTTCGTGCGCGGCAGCAACACCGACCTCGTCGCCGACACCGTGGGCCGCGCGACCGCCGCGGCGACCTACCGCGCGAACCTGCGGACCATCAGCGAATCCAGCGACCTCGTGGGCAGCCTGCTCGACATCGTCGGGTAGCGGGGCCGGGTCACGGGTCCGCGTCGCAAGCGCGGCGCCGTCTCACCGACCGGCGCGGCGTAAGTCGAGAAGCGGGGAGCCATCCGGCTTGGGAGGGGGGGACGCCAAACAGCCCCCCACTTCTCGGGGTCACGAAGGGTCCAAACACGGATCGCGGGCGACTATTCCCCCACACCGCCGCGCTCGGGTAAGGTCGGCCCATGACCACCCCGCGCCGCTCCAGACCCGCCGTTCCGCCCGTGGTGCTCGCCAGCGCCTTCCTCTTCGACGACACCGAGTCCTTCGCGCGCACGGCCGCCGCCAAGGACGACCACCTGTACTCGCGGTGGTCCAACCCGACGGTGTGCGCGGTCGAAGAGGTCGTCGCCGAGCTCGAGGGAGCCGAGCGCGCCCTGGCCTGCGGCTCCGGCATGGCGGCGATGAGCCTGGCGCTGCTGGCCGCCCTGCCCCCCGGCGGGACCCTGCTGACCCAGCGCGAGCTCTACGGCGGCACCCACGAGCTGATCGAGAAGCTGCTCCCCGGCTGGGGCTACACCATCAAGCGCGCCTCGATGGACGAGCTGGTCGCCGCGGCGGCGGCCCTGGCGCCCGGCTCGGTGATTCACCTCGAGATCCCCTCGAACCCCTCGCTGCGGGTCGCCGATCTGCCCGCCATCCGCGCCGCCGCACCCGCGGGCACGCCCATCGTCGTCGACGCCACCTTCGCCACCCCCATCAACCTGCGCCCGCTCGCGCACGGGGCGACCCTGTCGGCGCACTCGGCCACCAAATACATGGGCGGTCACCACGACCTTCTGGCGGGAGTGATCTCGGGCGGTGGTGCGTTGATGGACCGCGTCTGGACCCTGCGCACCCTGCTGGGCCCGGTGCTGGACCCGGCCGCGGCGTACCGGCTGTGGCGCGGCCTGGAGACCCTGGAGCTGCGCGTGGTGAGGCAGTGTGAGACCGCGGAGACCTTGGCTCAGCGCCTCGCCGAGCACCCCGCCGTGGCGAAGACGCACCACCCTTGCCTGCCCGATCACCCTGATTTTTCCTTGGCAAAAGAGCTGCTTCGAAGCGGCGGCGCGGTGCTCAGCTTCGAGATGGCGGGCGGGTACGACGCCGCGGCGAAGGTCGCAGACCAGCTCGAGATCTTCGCGCAAGGGCCGAGCCTCGGCGGCGTGCGCTCGCTGGTGTCGTGGCCCGCGGGTGTGTCCCACCGGGCGATGAGCGAGGCCGAACGGCAAGCGGCGGGCGTGTCGGGCGGGCTGTTGCGGCTAGCAGTGGGCGTGGAGCCCTTGGAGAGCTTGTGGAACGACTTGCGACAGGCGCTGGAATCTTGAGCGGCGGCGGCCAGAGCGCGGCTGCGACCGGCGGAATCGCGGGCGTCGTGGCGCTCGCGCTGATGCTGGCCGTGGGCTGCGGGCGCAGCGCCGCGGACCCCGAGGGCGTGCCCACGTCGGGGCCGAAGCCGCGGACGACCGCGCCCGAGTCGGCCATCGACCCGGCGCCGCTCAACGCGCCGGACGCCGTCGAGCCCGCCGCGGAGGAGGACGCGAGCCCGCCCGTGGCAGAGGACGTGGCGGTCGCGCAGCCCGAGCGCAACCTGCCCGAGCCGATCCGCGCGTTCGAGCGCGCCATGCACGCCGTGGCCGACTGCGAGCGCCTGCCTGACTCGATCCGCGTGAAGGACCAGGCGAGCTGCCTGGCCCCCGTCGTCGCCGCGCGGGACGCCATCCGCTCGCCGCCAGCGCTCGAGGGCGAGCCCGTCAGCCCCGAGATGGTCACCGCCCTGCGCGAGCTGCTGGCCGACTCGCTGCTGCGCCTGCTGGACGACCCGAACCCGACGATCGTGCTCTACGCGCTCATGCAGAATCAGCCCGATTTCGCGCGCGACCCGGCGACGCTGGCGCGGCTTCAGCAGCTGCTCGAGAGCGAGGATCCCGACATCGCGGAGTGGGCGATGACCGTGCGCTTCTGGCAGCGCAATCCGGCCGACGAGGGCGCGCGGCTGCTGGCGCTGAGCGTGCTGGAGTCCCACCGCTTCGACCGCGTGCGGCTGGTCGCCTGTCAGTATCTGGGCGACCCGATGTTCCGCGGGCGCGAGGGCATGTTCGAGATCTTGCGGGCGCGGGCCGACGACGAGAACGACACCGAGCTGATTCGGAACTGCGCGGTGACGCGGATGGGCTACCTGGGCGGGGACGAGCACATCGACGCCATCGCGAGCCATCTGGGCTCGGCGCTGCGGCAGGCGGGCGCGGTGCAGGCGCTGCAGCGCGGGCTGGCGTCGCCGAAAGCGCACAAGGCGTACCTGAGCTGGTTCGAGAAGCACGCGGCGAAGGCGGACGCGATCCAGTGGACCGCGGTGGCCAACCTCGCCCCGCCGTCGCCCGGCGCCGCGTCGTACCCGGTGGCCGACGGGACGCGCGTGCTGTCGAAGCTGGTGCTGTCGAAGCCGCAGTCGGCGCAGGTCCGGGCCGCGGCGGTGAAGTCTCTGGAGCGGCTTGGCGCCACCGCGGAGTTGCGCGCGCTGGCCTCCAAGCTGGGCGCCATGAAAGACCCGGCCTCAGCCGAGGTGCTGGCCGCCGTCGAGCGGGCGATCGCCGCGGCGCCGCCCTCCCCCTGATCCTCGAAATCGCGTGTCCATTCCCAGTAAATTTGGAGGTTTCGCCGTGCTACGCGCCCAGATTCGAGCCCTCGCGATGACGACGTTGGCGTGCGCCACGTTCATGGCGTGCGGCGACGGCAAGAAGTCCAATAGCGGCATCAACACGCAGACGCTGCTGACCCAGCTGAGCGAGGCGCTGCAGACCTGCGGCGTGCTCGGTGCGGGGCGGCTGCAGAACCAGGTGTCGGAGCTGCCGGAGACCGATGCGGCCCAGCAGCAGTGCCTGGCGGGCTGCGTGAGCGCGGCCGACTGCGCGGCGCTGAGTGATGCGTTCTGCAACAACGGCGGGAGTTTGCTGGCGTGCGTGGGCGCGTGTCTGCAGCCGAAGTGCGGCGACGGGACGGTGCTCTCGGCGGGCCAGCTCTGCGACGGTACCAGCGACTGCGCCGACGGCAGCGACGAGCAGGGTTGCGCGGCCACGCTCTTCGAGTGCGGCGAGGGCGACGGCACCGTGTCGATCCAGCAACGCTGCGACGGAAGCAACGACTGCGAGGGCGGCGCCGACGAGGAGGGCTGCCCGACCTTCGACTGCGGCGATGATTCGATGGTGCCTGGCGCGGCAATGCGACGGGCTACCGGACTGCCAGAACGGCGCCGACGAGGTGGGCTGCCCCGGGTTTACGTGCGTCGGTTCGGCGGTCGTGATCGCCCTCGACGAGGTGTGCGACGGCGTACAGGACTGCCCGGAGAGCGAGGACGAGGACGGCTGCGCGCAGTTCACTTGCCCCGCCCGCGACCGATGATGCGCGGCCCCCGGTGCGGGAGAAGCTCGATGCGGATTGGCATTTTCGTCAGTGCGCTCGCGACGCTGGGCGCGTGTGGTGAGGGCAGCAAGAGCAACGCGGGGCTGGGCGGAGGCGAGCTGTACACCCAGCTCGCGCAGCAGCTGCAGACCTGCGAGCTCTTGGGCCCGGGTCGCGTGGAGAACCAGATCTCGCGGATCCCGTCGACCGATATGGCGCGTGTGGCGTGCGTCGCGGCCTGCATGGCCAGCCAGACCTGCGCGCAGCTCACCCAGGCGTACTGCGAAGAGGACGGGCCGCTGCTCGGGTGCCTCGGCGACTGTCTCGGGCACCGCTGCGGCGACGGTACGGTTCTGAACGCGCTGGTCGAGTGCAATGGCTTCCCGGACTGCGCGGACGGCTCCGACGAGGTCGGCTGCGAGGGCAAGACCTTTACGTGCGGCGACGGCGACACCATTCGCGCGGACGGCCGCTGCAACGGCTTCCCCGAGTGCGAGGACCGGAGCGACGAGGCCGACTGCCCGGAGTTCAACTGCGCCGGCACCGACCAGATTATCGAGCAGCGCTTGGTCTGCAACGGCTTCCCCGAGTGCACCGACGGCAGCGACGAGGTGGAGTGCGACTACTTCGAGTGCGGGACGCTGAACGTCTTCCCGCCGCAGATGTGCAACGGCTACCCCGACTGCCTCGACGGGTCCGACGAGACCGGCTGCGCGCAGTTTCAGTGCCCGTAGCTGAGGCGGCGCAGCGACGCGCAGCGAGCGGAATGCTATCGACTGCAAACCGGCGATGGGTGTAGCTTTGCCCTATCCCGCGAAGGACGCGATGCCCGCGTCTGGGAAAGGACGCCTCGAATGCTGCACCGCGCCAACAGCTTGACAAAGTTCGCGCTCCTCGTCGCCATGTTCCTCGCCGCCACGGCGTTGTCGTCGTGCAAGAGCAGCAAGAAGAACTCCGGCGGCATCGGCGGCACCCTGGACGAGTACGTCGCCGCGCTGCAGCGTTGCGGCGTCCTGAGCGCCGGCCGCGTGCCAGACGGCTTTCTCGAGGCCCCCGAGGTCGACGCCACCCAGCGCGCGTGCATCTCGGGCTGCATCGCCAAGGCCAGCTGCGACGAGGTCACCGATTCCTTCTGCGGCGACGGCGGCGAGCTCGAGAACTGCTTCGACGCCTGCACCCGGTTCACCTGCGCGGATGGCTCCACCGTGCGCCTCGAAGACCGCTGCGACGCCGAGCCCGACTGCCCCGGCGGCGACGACGAGACCGGCTGCGCGGGCGTCCTGTTCCAATGCGCGGACGGCGACACCATCCCGCAGTACTACGTCTGCGACGACTCCACCGACTGCTCCGACGGCAGCGATGAAGTGAACTGCCCGGTCTTCACCTGCAACAACGGCGACACCATCCCGCCCGACTACAAGTGCGACGGCGAGTCCGACTGCGCAGACGACAGCGACGAGACCGGCTGCCCCACCTTCACCTGCCCCGACAGCAGCAAGATCTCCCAGTCCCTCGTCTGCAACGGCGCCGACGACTGCGAAGGCGGCGCCGACGAGCTCGGCTGCGCAGAGGTCACCTGCCCCGACCCCTTCGGCGAGTAGCGCGCGGGCGGGCGTTGGCGCCGGCGCGGGCAGCGGCTACAGTGGCGATTCCTATCGCCGCCTGAGACCCGCAGCCGGTTTCAGAATCGAGAGCGCCTGTGGAGTCTGACGGACCACCTGCCGAAACGCAGCCCTCCGCGTCCAGAACTGACGCCGAGAACCTCACAGATCTCGAGCTGGTCTACGAGCCTTCGATCAACTGGGCGCTCTATCAGAACGGGGTCTCGGTCATTCGTCATCTGGCGCTGACCAACCGTGGCGCTGTTCCGCTGCGCAACGTCGAACTGCGCTTGCGGGCCGAGCCGGAGATCGCGTCGACCAGCGTGGCGAAGCTCGACCGGCTCGACCCAGGGACCACTCACGCCTTCGACGGATTTGACCTCGCGCTTGTCCCAGGCCGACTTGCCGGGCGGGAGGAGCGGCTCCGCGGGAGGATCGAGCTGGAGGTGATATCCGACGGCCGCGTTCTGCGCGCGGAGACCCGACCGATCACCATCTACGCCCACAACGAGTGGGCCGGCGTAGCGGCGCTTCCGGAGCTGCTCGCGGCCTTCGTGCAGCCGAATCATCCGCGAATCCCCCTGTTCTTGGACCTCGTTCGCAAGCACATGCAGGCGTGGACCCAGGATCCGTCGCTCAATGGCTACCAGTCGGGCAACCCGGTGCGCGTCCGACAACTGGCCGCCGCGGTGTATGCGGCCCTGCAATCCCGCGACATCACTTACGTAAACCCGCCCGCGAGCTTCGAGAGAAGCGGTCAGAAGATCCGAAACCCGGAAGAAATCCTGAGCTCGAGTATGGGTACCTGCCTCGACTTGGCGGTGATCGGGGCCGCGTGTCTGGAGGCGGTCGGGCTGCACCCCCTCCTCTTCGTGGTCGAGGGCCACGCCTTTTGCGGAGTTTGGCTCGAGGAGAGCTCGTTCCCCGAGCCGACCATGGGCGAAGCGTTGGCGATCACAAAGCGGAGCGAGCTCGGAGAGATCACCGCCTTCGACCCCACCACGGCGACCCGCCGACCCATCATCGGCTTCGCCGACTCGGAGCGCGCTGCGCAGCGCGAGCTGGCAGATCAGGCAAAGTTCCTTTGCGCGATCGACGTCTTCTGCGCTCGCCGGTACGGCGCCGGAATTCGGCCGCTCGCCAGCGGCGCGGAGGCGATGGCCGGAGCCGAGGCCGCGCGGCCGCACGATGCGGTGTTCAGCGGCCCGGAGGTCAACCGAGATCTGGAATTGCGGAGGCGCGCCAGCACGACGAGTCGCGGCGCGCGGGCGGGCGCGGCCGGGACCGTCGAGGCGCGGTTGGATCAGTGGCGAGCGCGCTTGTTGGACCTGACGCGACGAAATCGCTTGATCAACTACAAGCCCACCAAGGCGTCGGTCCCGCTGCTCGTCCACGACGCCGGCGCCGTCGAGGACGCCCTGGCCGACGGTCTTCGGCTCGCGATCCACCCCAAGCCCGATATCCGGACGCCGGATGGGCGGCCGATGCCCTCAGTCGACCCAAAGGCCCTACACGGGCACTTGGAGTCTGAGCTGGCGCTCAAGCGGCTGCGCGCCGATCTCCCCGCCGGTGACCTTGAGGGCCGACTGGTCGGGCTCTATCGAAAGGCGCGAACCAGCCTCGAGGAGGGTGGCGCGAACACGCTATATCTGGCGGTCGGGTTCCTCGAGTGGACGGAGCCGAAGAGCAAGGGCGAGCCCCAAAGAGCGCCGATTCTGCTGCTGCCGCTTGAGTTGCACCGCGAACGCATCGGCCACCCGCTGCAGATCTCGCTCGGTGACGACGAGCCGATGCTCAACGTCACGCTCCTAGAGAAACTACGCTCCGACTACGGCATTGCGTCGCCGGAGCTCTACGAGTTGCCCACGGACGATTCCGGCCTCGACATCCCGCTCATCCTCCGGCGCTTCAAGGAGGCAGTGCGCGACCAATCGGGCTGGCGCGTCGTCGACGACGCCCACATCAGCGTCTTCACCTTCTCGAAGCACCTGATGTGGAGCGACTTGACCAGCCGCATCGAGGAGATCAAGGCCAACCCCCAGGTCGCGGCGATCCTCAGCGGACGCGCGCCCGAGGCGCCGTCGGGGCCCGCAGCGCCCACCGCGGCGACTTTGGATCAGCACGTCCACCCGAACCGCCAGTTCTGCCCGCTGGACGCCGATTCGACACAGCTTGAGGCGGTCTTCGCCGCGGCCGCGGGCCGGAGCTTCGTGCTCGAGGGACCACCCGGCACCGGCAAGAGCCAGACAATTACGAACCTCATCGCGCAATGCCTCGCGAGCGGGCAGCGCGTCCTCTTCGTGTCCGAGAAGATGGCGGCGCTCAGCGTCGTTCACCGGCGGCTCGAGAGCATCGGCCTCGGCCCGTTCTGTCTGGAGCTGCATTCCAATTCGGCGTCGAAGCTCGAGATCATCGGGCAGCTCATCGTCAGTTTGGATGCGAACAACGGCACCGCGGCGGCGAATTGGGAGGAGCGCGCGCGCGAGCTGTCGGAGCTTCGCGGGCACCTCAACGGACTGGCCGACGGGATCGGTCGGCGACGTCCATTCGGCCTGAGCGTGTTCGACGCGACGAGCAGGCTGATCGGCTTGCAGGGCGCGGCCAAGGTCGACATCCGCTGGGCACAACGCCCGGACTCGGTCGATGCGAGCTGGCGTCAAGGTGTGCTGGCCGCTGCATCGGCCCTAGGGACCGCGGCCTCTGCGACCGGCACCCCCTCGACGCACCCCTGGCGCGGGGCCGATGCGGTTCGGTGGCAACCCGTCCTCGAGAACGACCTGAAGGGCTCGGTCGCCGCGACAGGTCAAGCAGTCAGGGCCCTGTACGAGGCCTCGAGAGGCCTCGGCGCGTTGCTCGGCTTCGAGGCGGCCAATCTCAGTGCGGAGGGGCTGAAGAGCCTCCGCGGCGTCGCCGAGAGCCTCGCGACATGCCCCGGCCCGCCAGCCGAGCTGATGCGGCCGGGGTCATGGGTAGCGACCCGAGACGATCTCGCGGCAACCGCCGCCGTGGGCCGACAGCGCAAAACCGCATGGGCCTCCGTCGCCGAGCGATGGACCCCAGACGCGTTGAAGATGGCCGAGATTCCCGCCCTTCGCGCCCGCTACCGCCGCTGGGCGGGGGCCTTCGCCCTCTTCGCATTCTTCATGCTGTGGACCGCCAAAGCCGCCCTACGCCGCGTCGCGAAGGCAGGGACCGTTCCGCCGCCGCGCCAGACCTTGGAAGACCTGGAGCGGCTGGGCGAGGTGAAGCAACTGGACAACCAGATTGAGCAGGGAGCCAGCCGGGCGGCGACAGCCCTGGGCGCTCTCTGGCGTGGTCGAGACTCGGACTGGCAGGCCATCGACGCCACGCTGTCATGGGTGAACGAGTTTCGGCGTGTTGTGGCGAGGTTCAGGCCCTTCGTGCCCAAGGAGCGGCAATCGGCGGTGTCAGAGCGCCTGACACGACTGACTACCCACGATTTCGAGGGGCTCGCGCGCGGGCTGCCCGACGGTGACCTCGTCCACGTCTTCTTGGAGGCCGCCAAGCGCGCCGACGCAACCATGGCGCGGCTGAGCACCGCCATTGGAATGGCTGATGGCGCCTGGAGCGCGGCCGACGAACCGTACTGCCGCAGCGTCGTCGCGCGCCTGTCAGGGATGAACAAGGGCCTGGACCGCCTGAGAGATTGGAGTCACTACTTGGAGGCCCGGCGCGTGGCTCGCGAGCACGGCCTGGAGGCGCTGGTGACGCTGCTGGAGGGCGGTGAACTCCGGCCCGACCAGGTCGCCGATGCGGGTGATCAGGCGCTGCACTTCTGGTGGCTGGGCGCGGTCATGGCGGGCGAACCCGTGCTGAGCGGCTTCAACCGACTCAGTCACGACAAGCGCGTCCAGCGGTTTCGGGAACTGGACCAGGCGCTGATGGCCCTTGCCACCGACGAGATCCGGGCCCGCGTCGCGCAACATATCCCGAAGGACTCAACCCCTTCCCACGGCAGTTCTGAGCTGTCGCTCCTGCTGCGCGAGGGGCAGAAGAAGAGTCGACACATGCCTTTGCGCAAGCTCTTCCAACAGATCCCATCGCTGCTGGGCCGGCTCAAGCCCTGCTTGCTGATGAGCCCGCTCTCTGTGGCGCAGTATCTCGACCCGAAGATGCCAGCGTTCGATTTGGTCGTGTTCGACGAGGCCAGCCAAATCCCGGCGTGGGATGCGATCGGGGCGATCGCTCGCGGCAATCAACTAGTGGTGGTCGGCGACCCGAAGCAGCTCCCTCCGACGAACTTCTTTCAAAAGATGGAGTCGGACGAGGCAGTCGACGACAACGATTTCGAAGAGTTGGAGAGCATTCTCAACGAGTGCCTCGCCTCGGGCATGCAGCAGCGACACCTGGGTTGGCACTACCGCAGTCGGCACGAGTCGCTGATTGCGTTCTCGAATCACCACTACTACGGCGGACGACTACTGACCTTTCCCAGCGCGGAGGCCGAGGTCCCCTCCCTGGGCGTGAAATGGCAGCACGTCCCGGACGGGCACTACGACCGCGGCGGCACGCGGACCAACGTGGGCGAAGCGCGGGCGCTCGTCGACGACGTGGTGCGGCGCCTCCGCGATCCCGAGGAGGCCAGGCGGTCCATCGGTGTCGTGACTTTCAGCACCGCCCAGCAAGCGCTGATCGAGAAGCTGCTGGACAAGAAGCGTGAGGAGCTGCCCGAGATCGAGCAGTACTTCCAGGACAGCGCGCCTGAGCGGATCTTCGTGAAGAATCTCGAGAGCGTGCAGGGCGACGAGCGGGACGTCATCCTCTTCTCGATTTGCTACGCCCACGACGCCAAGGGCCAGATGTTCATGAACTTCGGCCCGCTGAACCGCGACGGAGGCGAGCGGCGCTTGAACGTGGCGGTGACCCGAGCACGAGAACAACTCGTCGTCTTCTCCTCGCTGACACCGGACCAGATCGACCTTCGACGGACGAGCGCGGTGGCGGTCAAACACCTCGCCCACTTCTTGCGCTACGCCGCGCACGGACCGAAGGCTATTGACGCCGCGACGCAGGTCCATTACCGCCTGGAGTCGCCCTTCGAGGAGCAAGTCTGCAAGGCGATGCTGGCTAAGGGCTGGGACGTGGACTCCCAGGTCGGATGTTCGGGCTACCGCATCGACTTGGCCGTGCGGGACCCCAAACTACCCGGCCGATACCTGCTTGGCGTCGAGTGCGACGGGGCGAGTTACCACAGCAGCAAGAACGCCCGAGATCGGGACCGCCTTAGAGAGCAGGTGTTGACGGAGAGCTACGGCTGGACGCTGCACCGAATCTGGTCCACCGATTGGTGGCACAACCCGGCCGCCGAGATGGCGCGGCTTGATGAAAGTCTGGAGCGCGCGCGACTGGCACCCACGGCGAAGCGACCAGAGCCTCGCACGGTCCCGGCGGCCGCCGCGCCATCGTCCAGCGCAGAGCCTGGTTTGGCCCCGCGGCCCTATGCCTCCCGGCCGGTCACGGCGCCGCCTGCAGGAATCTCGGAGATCGTCGCGCGCTACCAATCGGCACCGGACATCCGCGACACGCCCTCCGCGCTTGAGGGCGCGGCCGTCTACGTGTTCGCCGATCTTAGGGATATGGCTCCGCGGCCTGCCGACGATTTTCATGATGCCCGCTTCGACCGAGTGATCGTCGAGCAGGTCCTGAGAATCGTGCGAGAAGAGGCACCGATCCACTTGGATTTCGTAGCGCGGCCGCTTATCGCCGTTTGGGGCCTGTCGCGCCGCACGAAGCGGGTACAGGAGCGCGTGGCGACGCTGGTCGGACTTGCGATGAGGCGGGACCCCGCGATCGTCCTCCAAGGTGATTTCGTCTGGAAGCGAGAGATGCTCGGAGGGGGGTGGCGTGGCTTTCGGTACCCCGCGGAGAGCGACGAGATCGAACGTCGCGACGCATCGATGATCCCGTCTCAGGAGATCGCAAACGCCGCGCGAGCAGCGTTGAAGGTGCACCGCGCGCTCCCCGCGGACGCCTTGGTGGTCGACCTCTCGCGCATCTTCGGGTTCGCGCAGACCGGTTCCCGCGTGCGCGCCGCGATGGAGGCCGGTATCGAACACCTACTCGCCAGCGGCGAGGCGGTTCGCCGCGGCGAGCTCATCGAGCTGGAATCCACGAAGGGCTGAACGCACCCCTGAAACGGCGATGCTGTGCTCCGCCCTACGCGCCGAGCTTCTTCAGCGTGTCGCGCAGGGTCGCGATCGTCGCGGCCGGCGCTAGGATTTGCACGCGGGTGCCGGCGTTTTCGTGGGTTTCGCTCAGGACGCGCGCGGTCTCGTGGAGGGTGTGGACCATCTTCTGGTGGCGGTAGGGGACGAAGAACTCCGCCTCCTCCATGTCGCGCTCGAAGAAGGCGACCACGCGTTGGTGGAGCGCGGTGATGTCTTCGGGGCGGCGGGCGGAGAGGATGATCGCGTCGGGGCGTTCGGCCTTGAGGGCCTCGATCTCCTCGTCGGTGAGGAGGTCGGCCTTGTTGAAGACCAGCAACGACGGGGTGTCGCCGGCCTCCAGCTCGGCCAGGACGTCGATGGTGACCTGGAGCTGGCTGCGCCAGGCGACGTCGGCGGCGTCGACGACGTGCAGCAGCAGCGCGGCGTCGCGGGCCTCGGCCAGGGTCGAGCGGAAGGACGCCACGAGGTCGTGAGGCAGCTTCTTGATGAAGCCGACCGTGTCGCTGACCAGGAGCCGCGGCCGCGTCTCGGGCTGCAGCACGCGGACCGTCGTGTCCAAGGTCGCGAAGAGCTGGTCCTGGACGTATACCTCGCTGCCGGTCAGCGCCCGCATCAGCGAGGATTTTCCTGCGTTCGTGTAGCCGACCAGCGCCAAGGTGTCGCGCTGGGCGCGGCGCGAGCGCCGGAGGTCCGATTCGCGCGAGACCGCCACCAGCTCGTGGCGTAGCTCGGCGATGCGGTCGCGCACGCGACGGCGGTCCAGCTCCAGCGCCGACTCGCCCGCTCCCTTGCCGCCGATGCCACCGCGCTGTCGCTCCACGCCGGCGCCCGTCGCCCGCAACCGCGGCGCCAGGTAGACCAACCGGGCGATCTCGACCTGCAGCCGCGCCTCCCGAGTCCGCGCGTGGCGCTGAAAGATGCTGAGGATGACCGAGCTGCGGTCGAGCACCTCCACGCCGGTCACACTCTCGAGATTGCGCAGTTGCGACGGCGTCAGGTCATGGTCGAAGAGCACCACCTGCGCCCGCTCGTCCTCGGGCAGCGACATCGCCTCCTGCAAGGCCAGCGCCGCGTCCGCCGCGTCTTCGGCCGCCTCCTCGCCCTCGTCGCCCTCGTCGTCCCCAGCGCCGCCGCTGCCTTTGCGCTTCGCCGCGCCCGAGGCCACCACGCCAGGCCCGCCGGTCCAGCGCGCAAGCTCCATCAGCTTACCCTGTCCCAGCACCGTCGCCGCCCGCGTGTCAGGTCGCCCCTGGGTCAGCCGGCCGATCACGTCCAGCCCGAGCGTCTTCGCCAAGCGCGCCAGCTCGTCCAGCGACGAGTGCAGCTCGGCCTCGGTGGTCTGCGGCAGGTGCACCCCGACCAACAGAGCGCGGGCTCCGACGGTCGCCGTCCATGGTGAGTCTTCGTTCATCCGCGCGGCCTATAGCGTAGTTCAGCGCTCGAAGCGATGGCGTTGACGGCCGGGCCCACCCGCCAGCCGGCGCCGAACCGCCACGCCGCCCGCCTCAGGGTCGCCACGGATGAAGCCGCGACAGCAGCGCGCCCAGCCCGTCCGCGTCGAGGCTCTCGCTGCTCTGCGCCGCGTCCATCGCCAGCATCAGCCCCTGCGCCCCCGCCGCCAGCGCCGCCTCCGCCAGCGCCGGCACCCGCCGCGACTCGCCGGCCGCCCGCCCCGGCGCCACCAGCACCGGCAGATGCGTCCGCTCGCGCAGCACCGGGATCGCCGCCAGGTCGAGGCTGGCCCCCGTCGCCGTCTCCAGCGTCCGAATCCCCGAATCGCTAAGAATCACCTGCTGATTTCCCTGCCCCAGGATCTGCTCGGCCGCCGACAGCCACTCGTCGATGGTCGCCCCCGGCCCGCGCTCCAGCACCACCGGCCGGTCGCCCCGCCCCACCGCCTCCAGCAGCGGGAAGTTGTCCATCTGCCGCGCCGGCACCAGCAGCATCGTCGCGAACCGCGAGACCGCCTCCACCTCCGCCGGCTGCACCACCTCCGCCAAGACCGGCAGCCCCGTCGCCAGCCCCGCCTCGGCCAAGAGCTCGACGCCCGCCAGCCCAAGCCCCCCAGTCCCCGCCGCCGTCCGCGCGGAGAACGCCCCGCCCGTCAGCACATCCACCCCCAGATGCCGCAGCGCCCGCGCGCACGCCATCACCTGCTCGCGCGACGTCACCCGCGGCGGCCCGGCGACCACGACCGCCCGCGGCCCGCCGAATCGCACCGCCCCCACCAGCACCACGCTGTCGTCGGCCCGGTGCGCCCGCGACGCCAACCGATACGGCTTCTTCTCCAGCGCCGCGATGAGCCCCGGGACCTCGACCGGCGACGGCGCCCCCGCCCGCGCGACCGCCGCAGGCCTCGGCGGGCGCGGCTCGGCCGGCCGATTGTCCCGCACATTCCGCGCCGGATAGGACCCCAGCACCTTCAACAGCCGCGTGTTGCTGGCCAGCGCCTCCATCGCCTCGCCCACCGCCGGGTCAGCCAAGTTCCCCTCGAAGTCGACGTAGAACAGGTACTCCCACGGCACGTGCGGCCTGGGCCGCGACTCCAGCTTCGTCAAGTTCAGGTGGTGGTCCGCCAGGACGCCAAGGCAGCGCAGCAGCGCCCCCTCCTCGTGCCCCGTCGCGAAGATGATCGACGTCTTGCACGGGATCCGCAGGTCGTAGGTCACGGCCTCCCGCGCCACGACCAGAAAGCGCGTGTAGTTCTCGCGCTGGTCGGCGATGTGCCGCTTGATGACGTGCAGCCCATACAGCCGCGCCGCCTCCTCGCTGGCGATGGCCGCCTGCGTGTCGTCCTGGTCGGCGATGATCTTCTTCACCGACATCGCCGTGTCCGTGAAGGCCTCGACGTGGCAATGCTGCAACGCACCCAAGAACCGCCCGCACTGAGCCAGCGCCGGCGCCTGCGAATAGATCCGCCGAATGTGCGAAAGCGGCACGTCACCCAGCGCGATCAGGCAGTGCTCGACCGGCTGGATCTCCTCGCCGATCACCGCGAGATCGCTGGTGGCCAGCAGATCGTAGGCCTGGATGATGGAGCCCGCCGTCGTGTTCTCGATCGGCAGCAGCCCGTAGCGCGCCGTCCCGCCGCGGACCGCGTCGAGCAGGTCGGCGAAGACCGGGAACCCGCGAAACACCACGTCCTCAGACCGCGACGAGAAGTAGCGCCGGCACGCCAGGTGCGAGTAGCTGCCCTCGGTGCCCTGAAACGCGACGGTGTGCACCTCGTCGGCGCCGCCCTCTTCGCCGCGGCTCAGAAGCTCCTGCTGGTAGCGCAGCGAGTCATCGAAGATCTCGCGGAAGAGCCGCGTGACGAACCACGCGTCGACCCCAGCGTCTCGCGCCAGCGCCACCAGTCGCCCCAGGTGCTCCTCCTCGCGCGCGAGGTCCCGCAGGTGCCCCGCCTGGTCGGCCTTGGCGCTCGCGACGCCCGCCACGACGCGCCGCCGCTCGGCCAGCGCCTCCACGATGGTCCGGTCGACGTCGCCGATCCGCTTTCGTAGCGCGGCCAGTTCCTTCTGCTGCACATCATCCGCCATGGCCGCCTCCGCAGTGCCTGCGCGCATCGTAGTACGCGGCCGCGGCGCGCGCTACGGACGTGCAGGCCACAGCGCCACGGCCAGCGCCACCCAGCCGACGATGAGCAGCACGCCGCCGATGGGCGTGATGGCGCCGAGCCAGGTGCGCCCCGTGAGCACCAGCAGGTAGAGGCTGCCTGAGAAGATCAGCGTGCCCGCCAAGAACGCGCCGCCCGCCACGCGCGCGGACAGCACGGCGCCGCGGGCTAGCCACAGGCCGACGAGGACCAGGGCCAACGCGTGCCAGAGTTGGTAGCGGGCGGCGGTGTCCCAGATCTCGAGCTGGCGTGCCTCGACCCGCGCGCGCAGCCCGTGCGCGCCGAAGGCCCCCATGGCCACGCCCACGGCTCCGAGGATGGCGCCCGCCACTCCGTACCACCGGTCCATCGATGCCTCCCAGAGCGCGCTCAGCGGGTGCGCTTCCACGCGAAGAGCTCGTTCCCATCAGTGTCTTTGAAGGTCACGTCCATCTGCTTGTCGGTCAGCTCGACGACCGCGTAGCCAGGCATGGACCCGCCGAAGAGCTGCCCCTCGCCGCAGCTCGGCGGGCAGGCCGGGCGGTCGCGCGCCGCCGCGGTCGCCCCGCTGGTCAGGGCCGGGATCCCCTCGTAGACGCCGAACTGCAGGAGGTGGGCGTGCCCGTTGAGCCACGCGTCGGGCTTGAGCCGGTGCTGCGCCAGCCACGGCCGAACGGAGTCCTCGCTGCTCTTGTCGTGATAGCAGCGCAGCACGTGGTGCGCCGCCATGAGCTTCCAGCCCTTGTGGTCGGCGAAGGCCGCGCGGGCCATGACGGCCTGCTCGTCGTCCAGGTCGTTGGAGTCCAGCAGCGCCAGGATCGCCACGCCGAGATCGAGGGTGTAGGCCCGCGAAGGCATCAACAGCTCAGGCTCGGCCGCGGCGTAGGCGAGGATGCAGGCCTCGCGGTCGGGGTCGCGGCGGGCGTGGGCCACGTCGTGGTTGCCGAGCACCAGCAGCACCGGCGCGCCCAGACCGCGCAGGGCCGTGCCGATGCGCTGGTCGAGCAGCGCCCGCACGTCCGCGCTCATGGTGCCGTCGCGGCAGAGCGGCGCCTCCGGGTAGACGAGGTCGCCCAGGACGATGACGTAGTCCTTGGCCTCGGCGACGACCGCGCGGTGGACGGCCTCCATGGCGGGCCCGGGCATGCCGGTGTCGCCGATCAGCACGAGGCGGACACGCTCTTTCGGAGCTGCGGTCAGCGGCGCGTCGCGGCGGACGGACTCGGGCGGGGCGGCAGACGCGGGCGCGTCGGGCAGCGCGCGGCAGCCGACGAACGCGACGAGCACGACGGCCAAGGCAGCGCGGGCTGCGAGCGAGAGGCTGGGCACGGACGGCACGGGCGACCTCGGCGGGGGATGGGCGGCGGGGCGCGCGACGACGAACGCGCGCGCCCTGCCCCGAGCTACTACGGCGTCACGAACTCGACGTCGAAGGATTTCACCAAGACCGCGCCCGTCTCGTCGGTGGCCGGGACGTCCGCGCCGGGGAACTCGTAGACGCCAGGGGCGCCGAGATCCACGTGCAGCATGGGCCAGAGGACCTCGGCGGCCACCAGGTCGCGGTCGAGGGTGACCTTGACGGCGGTGGTCGAGCCCGAGGGCACCTGGGCGTAGCCGATGACCGCGCCGAAGCTGCCGGCGCCGTCGTCTTCGTGAATGACCACGAAGCCCTGCGCCTTCATCACCACATGGTCCACGGTGGCCACGTTGATGGGGTCGGTGGGCAGGAAGAACGAGTTGGTGCTGACCTCGAGCCGCTGCAGCAGCGTGACCGTGAAGGGCTCGACGACGACGGCGCCAGCCGCGTCCTTGGCCGGAGCGTCGGGGCCCGGGAACTCGTAGACGTCGGCGACGCCCGCGTCGATGTGCAGCATGGCGTAGAGCGTCTCGCCTTCGACCGCTTGGCGGCCCAGGCCCACCACGACGTCGCTCGAGGAGCCCGCGGGCACCGCGGCGTTTCCGATGGCGTCGCCCGGCGCGCCGGCGCCGTCGTCCTCGTGGATGACCACCCAGCCGGCGACATCGGCGACGACGCTGGCGACGACGACCGCGTCCACCGGCTCCAAGCCCTGGTCGGCGACGGCGAGGTCGTTGGTGACGACGGCCGCGACGCTGACGACGAAGGACGGCGAGATGGGGGCGCCCGCGTCGCCGAGCACCGGGCCGTCGGGGCCGGGGAACTCGTAAGTACCGACCACGCCCGCGTCGGTGTGCAGCATCGCGTAGAGGGTCTCGCCGTCGACCGCGTCGCGGCTCAACGTGACCTTGACGGCGGTGTTCTTGCCGTCGACCACTGCGGTGTGCCCGAGGACCGCGCCAAAGCTGCCCGCGCCGTCGTCCTCGTGGATGACGATGAAGCCGGGGCCGCTCGAGATCACCTCGGCCACGACCACCTGATTGGCCGGGTCCGCGGTCTGCGCGGCCACCGTCACCGCGGGCTTCGGCGGGGGCTCCACGCCGCCG
>JAWKRR010000060.1:0-45213 GCA_041389525.1 Myxococcota bacterium
TCGGCGATGAGGAGGTCCGTCGGCCGCAGGGCGCGCTCGGCGCCGTCCAGGGTCGTGAAGGTCTCGCCGTCGCGCGCGTGGCGGACGACGATGGCGTCGCCGCCGACCTCGCGGGCGTCGAAGGCGTGGAGCGGATTGCCGAGATCCAGCATCACGAAGTTCGTGGCGTCGACGACGTTGTTGATGGCGCGGGTGCCGACGCGGTGCAGCAGCGCGCGCAGCCACAGCGGCGACGGCGCGATGGACACGCCGGTCAGCGTCACGGCGGAGTAGCGCGGGCAGGCGGTCGGGGCCTCGACGCTCAAGCTCAGCGGCCGGTCGCTGGTGTAGGTGACGTCGAGGTTCAGCGGCCGCAGCGGGCGGCCCAGGATGGCCGAGACCTCGCGCGCGATGCCCCGGTGGCCCCACAGGTCAGGGCGGTGAGTCAGGCTCTTGTTGTCGATCTCGAAGAGCACGTCGTCGAGCGCAACGACCGAGATCAGCGGCGTTCCCGCAGCGAGGTCAGCGTCCAGCACCATGATGCCGGCGTGCTCGTCGCTCAGACCAAGCTCGCGCTCGCTGCAGATCATGCCCTGCGATAGCACCCCGCGCAGGGGCCGCTCGGCGATCTCGAGGTCGCCGATCGTGGTGCCCGGCAGCGCCACGGCGACCTTCTGCCCGGCCGCCACGTTGGGCGCGCCGCAGACGATCGACCGCGTCGCACCATCGCCCACATCCACAATGCATGCGGATAGATGAGTGTCCGGGATGGGGTCGCATTTCTGCACCGCACCGACGACGATGCCGTCGAGGCCCTGGCCCACGCGGTGGATGCCGTCGAGCTCGGCCACGTTCAGCGTGAAGCGGCGGCCCAGCTCGTCGGGATCGACGCCATCGAGGTCCACGTGGCGGGCGAGCCAGCGAAGTGAAATCAGCACGGCGGAGCCTCCTACCTGAACTGCGCGATGAAGCGGAGGTCACCGCCCGCGAGATGTCGGATGTCCTCGATCTGGTACTTCATCATCACGAGGCGCGAGAGGCCGAGGCCGAAGGCCCACCCGGACCACTCGTCGGGGTCCAGGCCGCCAAAACGCAAGACGTTCGGGTGGACGAGGCCGCAGGGGAGCAGCTCGACCCAGCCGGATTGCTTGCAGACCGAGCAGCCGGAGCCGCCGCAGACCTGGCACTGGATGTCGAGCTCGAAGCCGGGCTCCACGAAGGGGAAGTAGCCGGGGCGCAGGCGCACCGTGACCTCGCGCTCGAAGATGGCGCCCAGCAGCGTCTTCATCGAGTGGATGAGGTTGGCGACGCTGATATCGCGGTCGATCATCAGGCCTTCGACCTGGTGAAAGGTGTGCTCGTGCGAGGCGTCGATGCGCTCGTAGCGGAAGACGCGGCCGGGGAAGATCGCGCGGAAGGGCGGCGCGAAGTTCTGCATCGTGCGAATCTGGCCAGGCGACGTGTGGGTGCGCAGCAGGTTGCCGCCTTCGAGCCAGAAGGTGTCCTGCATGTCGCGGGCGGGGTGGTCGGCCGGGATGTTCAGCGCCTGGAAGTTGTACCAGTCGGTCTCGACCTCGGGGTAGTCCAGCAGCAAGAAGCCCATGGCGCGGAAGACGTCCTCGACGTGCTGCGTGACCTGGGTGACCGGGTGCAGGGCGCCGACGCGGACGGGCGGGCCGGGGAGTGTGGCGTCGAAGGTGGGGTCGTCGCAGAGTGCGGCGATGCGGGCGGCCTCGAGGCCGGTGCGGCGGTCGGCGATGGCGGTCTCGACGGCGCCGCGCACCTCGTTGATGACCTGGCCGACCCGCGGGCGGTCTTCGGGCGCCACGTCCTTCATGCCCTTGAGCACGTCGGTGATGGCGCCTTTTTTGCCGAGGTAGGAGACCTCGAGCTCGCGGAGCGCGGCCTCGTCTGGCGCGTCGGAGATGGCCGCGGAGGCCTCGGCGCGCAGGGCTTCGAGCCGGTCGATCATGGGGGCCCTTCCTCGTCGTCGGGGCCGGGAATGTAGCGCCCGAGGTCCCGTGCGTCGAGCGCGATCACGTGCGGGGCGGCTGCGGGCTAGGCGGGGAGGGGCTCGCCGAGGACCAGGGCACGGAAGACGTCGCCGCGGTGGGCGTAGCTCTTGAACTGGTCGAAGGATGCGCAGGCGGGGCCGAGCAGGACCGTGTCGCCGGGGGCGGCGATGGCGCGGGCGTGGGCGACGGCCTCGGCGAGGGTCTCGACGACGGTGGCGCGGTCGGGGCCGATGGCGGCGGCGAGGGCGTCGCGGGTCTGGCCGTAGCAGACGGCGGCGCGGGCGCGGTCGCGGATCAGGGCGCCGAACTCGGTGAAGTCGGCGTCCTTGGAGCTGCCGCCGCAGAGCAGGATGAGCGGGCCGTCGATGGCGCGGATGCCGGCGGCGGCGGCGTTGGGGTTGGTGGCCTTGGAGTCGTCGATCCAGCGCAGGCCGTCGTCGGTGGGCACGGGCTGGAGGCGATGGGCCAACGGCGCGTAGGCCATCAGGGCGGCGCGGATGGTGGAGGCGGGGATCCCGAGCGCGTGGGCGGCCAGGGCGGCGCCGAGGGCGTTCTGGACGTTGTGGTCGCCGAGCAGCGGCAGCTCGGCGCGGGTCATGAGCGGCGCGCCGTGCAGGATGAGGCGGCCGTCGGCGAGGTGGCCCGCGGCCCTTCGGTCGACCAGGGAAAAGCTGAGGATTTCGGGGCCCACAGGCCGCGGCCAGCGCGCGATGTACGGGTCGTCGCCGTTGAGGATGACCGTGTCGCCGGCGCCCATGTGGCTGTACACGCGGCGTTTGGCGGCTTGGTAGGGCTCGAACCCGCCGTGGTAGTCCAGGTGGTCCTCGGCGATGTTGGTCACGATGGCGACCCGCGGCCGGAAGGTGTCGCAGGTCGTGAGCTGAAAGCAGCTGATCTCGGCCACGACGATGTGCTCGGGCGTCAGCTCGTCGAGGCCCTCGCAGAGCGGGTTGCCGAGATTTCCGCCCACGAAGGTCGGGCGGCCGGCGGCGGCTACGATCTCGCCGAGCATGGTGGTGGTCGTGCTCTTGCCGTCGGTGCCGGTGATGGCGGCGACGGTGGCGGGCGACAGACGCCAAAACAGCTCGACCTCGCCTATGGATTCGGAGGCGAGGGCGGCGATCTCGGCGCGGACCGGCGAGACCTCGGGGATGCCGGGGCTGAGGACCGCGATGTCGCCGGGGCGCGGCGCGTTGGTGCCGGCCTCGAAGGCGACCGAGGGCGCGAGGGCGGGCGGCCGGGTGGCCTCAGGGCGCGCCTCGACGAGCCGGACCTCCCCACCGCGCGACGCCAGCGCGTTCGACGCCGCCACGCCGCTGCGGCCGGCGCCGACCACGGTGAAGCGCTTGCCGGCGACCTCCATGTTCAGGCCTCCCCGGCGCGAGCGCGTAGCTCCTCGGTGTAGCGGTCGGCGAGGCGAAACAGATCGTCGCCGCCGAAGAAGACGACCTGCTCGCCATCTTTGACCTCGGCGTGCAGGTACTCGGTGATGGCGTCCATCTCTTGGATGTAGGTGACCTTGGGGCCGCGGCTGCGGATCTTCTCGCAGAGGTACTCGGTGTCGATGCCTGGGATCGCCAGCTCGCCCGCCGTGTAGAGCTCGGTGATCACGGTCTCCGACGCGTCGTGGAAGGCCTCGGCGTAGTCTTCCTGCAGGTAGTGGATCATCGTGAAGCGGTAGGGCTTGAACACCGCGGTCAGGCGGCGCCCGTCGGCCGACGCGGCCTCGAGCACGCGGCGAATGCCGGTCGGGTGGCTGATGTAGTCCTTGATGATGCGGCGCCCGCCGGCCTCGACCACGGTGAAGCGGTTCTCGAGCCCGTGAAAGCTGGCGTAGGCGCGCTGAATCGCGTCGAGTTTCGCGCCGAGATGCAGCCCCGCGGCGATGGCGGCCAGCGCGTTGTCGAGGTTGTAGAGCCCCGGGAGCGCCACCTCGACCCGGCCGCGGGACTCGCCGCGCACCCACAAGTCGAAGCTCGAGCGCATGGGCTCCAGGCGGATATCGCGGGCCTGGACGTCGGCGCCATCGGCTCGCCCGAAGGTGGTGACCGGGACCGCGATGCGCTCGATCAGCGCGGCGGCGCCTGGATCGTCGCGATTCACGACCACATGCTCCAGCCGCGGGTTGTCGGCCAGCGCGGCCGCCACCGTGTCCTGAATGTGCTCGAGGCTGTCGTAGTAGTTGAGGTGGTCCGCCTCGAGGTTGTTCAGCACCATCAGGGTCGGGTGGACGTGGCGGAGCGAGCCGTCGCTCTCGTCGACCTCGGCGACGATGAGGCTGCCGTCGTTCAGGCGTGCGTTGAGGCGGCCGAAGTCGTGCAGCATCCCGCCGATGATGAAGGCGGGGTTGCGCCCGTCCTGCTCGAGGATCCAGGAGATACCGCTCGAAACGGTGCCTTTGCCGTGGGTGCCGATGACGCCGACGGCGACCTTGTGGCGGGCCAGGACGGCGCCGAGCAGCTCTGCGCGGTGGCGCACCGGCACGCCGCGCTCGCGGGCGGCCACCAGCTCGGGGTTCGTGTCCGGGACGGCGGTCGAGTAGACGACCAAGTCCGCGCCGTCGATGAGCTTGGCGTCGTGGCCGATGGTGACCGTCGCGCCCTCCGCCGCTAGCGCCTCGGTGAGCTGCGACTGCCGCACGTCCGAGCCGGTGACCTGGTACCCAAGCGCCATGAGCGCCCGGGCCACGCCCGACACGCCGATTCCGCCGATGCCAATGAGATGCACTCGGCTGACCCCGTCCAACATCGCTGCCTCCTCCCCGTGAACGCGCGGGATGATGCCGCCGCGCCGCCGGTCACGCCAATATCACGGGTCCGTGGGGAGCGGCTCGTCGGCCTCGCCGGGCGCGGCGGGGGGCGGCAGGTCGTTGCCAGCGCTGCCTTTGCGGGCGCGCTGAGCTGCGGCGCGGGCGGCGTCGCGGATCGGCACCATCGGGTGTCCGACGGCCAGCGCGTCCAGGTAGCGGGCGGCCTCTTCGCCTCCGATATCGCCGAGCGCGTTGAGGGCGGTGAGGTGGCGCTCGGTGTCGGAGCCCTCGGTCATGCGGGCGAGCGCTGCGAGGACCTCGTGGCGCGAGTCGCGGATGAGGCCCAGGGCGGCGCTGGCCCGGAGCGCGGTGACGTTGTCCTCGCTGCTGGTGAGGCGCACGAGATCCGGGACCGCGGCGGTGAGTTTTCGCTCGCCGGCTTCGGACGCGGCCTCCATGAGCAGGCCGGGGCGGGTCTCGTCGGCGAGGACGGCCAACACGCGAGAGTCGACCGCGTGGCGCATCAGGACCTGGCCCAAGAGCCGCGCGGCGAGCTGGGGCGCGACCTCGGCGAGCAGCGCGCGCAGGGTCTCGGGGCCGGTGCCGCCGTGCTCGCCACCGAAGGGGCGCCCGACGTCCTCGCTGATTCGGAAGGCCTCCACGGCGTGGTGGGCCGAGCTGGGATCTCGGCACTGCAGCGTGCCCTCGATGCCGATGCGGGCCTCGCCGGTGGTGGCGTGGGGGGCTGGCTCACCATTGAGTAGCAGCGCGTAATAGAGTTGGAACTGGGCCCCGCAGGCCTCCTCGTCGTCGTTGGCCGCGGGGAGGAAATGCCCTGGGGCGTGCAGGGCGGTGCGGAGGCGCGTGTCGGCCTCCAGGGCGAGATCCACGGGGCGCGAGTCCGGGGCGGTGAGGTCGGCGACCAGGATCTGGCCCAAGCGCGGGCGAGGGGTCGAATCCTCAGCTGCCGCCTGGGTGTTCGAGGCGCCCGCGGCGGCGCCGGGGGAGGCGGGGGCGCTGTCGCCGCGGCAGCCCAGGAGCAGCGGCGCGAGCACGAGCAGGGCCCACGGTGGCGGTCTAAGGTTCACCGGTCGCAGCCTAGTTCAAGTCGCGCGCGCAATCGAGCCGGGCGGGCGGCGGCGGCCTGTGCCACGGCTTGCCGCCCATCTCGTTGACCGGGTCACGGCCTCCCGCTAGCTTGGCCCGAAACCACGAGGATTTGCCGTGCCCCGCGTCCTGATCGCCATCGCCATCGCCCTCTCGCTCGCTGCCTGCCAAAACCGCGCGCCCGAGCCGCGGCCGGTTGAGCGCGCGCCGTCCAGCGCGGTCGAGCCCGCCGCCGGGCCTGCGCGCGTGGACTCGGGCGCGCCGAGAGAGGGCACGCTGCTGCTGATGGCCGATATCCGCGGCGTGCTGAAGCCGTGCGGGTGCACGCTGGAGCTTCAGAAGGGCGGCTTCGACCGCCTCGGGCCCTTCATCGCGGCGGAGCGCAGCCAGCACCCGGGCGCGCGGCTCGTGCACGCGGGGCCGCTCTTTTTCGAGGAGGCCAAGGTCGAGACCCACAAGGCGGCGCAGCGGGAGCGCCAGGCCGAGATCGCTGCCGACCTGATGAAAGCTGTGGATTTCGCGTTGACCGGGGCGACCGCGGTGGACGTGGCGGCCTCCCACGGGAAGCTCACGGCGCTGGCCGAGCGGGCGAAGGTGCGGCTGACCGCTGCGAACCTGAAACTCAAGGAGGGCGCGGGGGCCGTCGCGCCGTGGGTGATCGAGGAGGTCGGGACCTTGCGGGTTGGCGTCTTCGCGCTGGCCTCCACAGACGACGCGGACGAGGTGAAGGCCTACGCGACGCTCGAGGACCCGGCGGAGGCGGCGCGTCGTGCGGTGGCGGCGCTCGCACCGAAGAGCGACGTGATCGTGCTGCTGAGCGCGCTGGGGCTGCGGGAGACCAAGCGGCTCGTGCGCGCGGTCCCTGGGATTCAGTTCGCGATCGCTGGCGGGCTTGGCGAGCACCCGGTGGTGAGCGACGAGGCCGAGCTTGTCGAGGGCGAGGCGTCGTCCACGCGGGTGATGCAGTTTCACCGCGAGGGGCGCTACGTCGGGCGTTTGACCGTGCGGGTGGTCGGGGGCAGCACCGACTTCGTTGACGCCAGCGCGCCGAGCCAGGCCGAGCTTGCCGCGCTGGACGGGCGAATCGGGCAGCTTGAGACGGCGCTTGAGTCGTGGGCGAAGACTCGGGATGAGGAGGACCGGGACGTGCGGTCGGCGCGGCACCATCTGGCGAGTCTGAAGGCCGAGCGCGAGCGTCTGGGGGCGCGGGCGGCCAACGCGCCGACCGACAAGAGCACGTTCTCGTTTCGGGCGACCCCCATCGCATGGGACCTGCCGCAGAACGCTGACGCGCTGGCGATCATGGACGCGTTCGACGAGGAGCTTGCGCGGATTAACCTGGAGCACGCCGGCAAGCTGCCCGAGCCCGAGCCGGGGCAGGCCGTGTATGTCGGCGTCGACCGCTGCCTCGGGTGCCACGAGGAGGCGAAGGCGTTCTGGGCTGCCGACCGCCATCACAAGGCCTGGAAGACGCTGGTCGACCAGAAGAAGACCTTCGACGCGGAGTGCGTAAGCTGCCACGTCACCGGGTACGGGAAGGCCGGCGGGTCCATTCTGGGCAAGACCGCGGGGCGCGAGGACGTGCAGTGCGAGGCCTGTCACGGGCCTGGCTCCAAGCACGCGGAGAGCGAGGACGCCGCCGACATCCAGGCGCACCCCAAGAGCGACGTCTGTGTGGATTGCCACAACGCGCACCACTCGCCGAGCTTCGATTTTGCGCGCTACAAGCCGAAGCTGATGGTGCCTGGGCACGGGAAGCCCCTGCCCTGACCCGGAGCGGCTGAGCGCGTCCCATGAGCCTGCCAACGGACTGGCCGGGGCTGCCGTCAGGTGCCTGCGGGCGGCGGCGGCGCGGCGACGTGGTCGGCGCGGTCGATGAGGACGTGGGCCAGAAAGGGCCCGGGCGCGTCGAGCAGGCGGGAGACGACCTCGGCCTCTTGGGTGGCGCGGGAGGCTTGCATCGCCGGGATGCCGAAGCAGGCGGCGAGTCGAACGAAGTCGGGGCCTTCCCAGCGCGCAGACGGCTCGCCGGCCTCGCCGGCCGGGTCCTCCCACGGCGGGCGGCGGTGGCCGAGGCCGTGGTCGTCGAGCACCAGCATCTTCACGGGGATGTCGTAGTAGCGCAGCGTCGCCAGCTCATGCAGGTTGGCCAAGAACGAGCCGTCACCGGCGACGTTGACGACGCGGGCGTCCGGGCGCCCTAGCCAGGCCCCGATGGCGGCGGGCAGGCCGAAGCCCGAGGCTCCCGAGCGCGTGCCCTGCAAGAGCTGTTCGGGCCGCAGGTGCTGCCAGTGTTGGGCGACCCACACCTGGTGGGAGCCGGAGTCACAGGCCACGAACGTCGGGCCCTCGCAGGCCTCCGACAGGGTCTTCAGCAGGCGCGGGGCGTACACACCGCGCGCCGGCGAGTCGTAGCGCCAGCCCGTCACGGCGCGCTCGAAGAGGCAGGTGGAGCGCCACTCGGCGATGTTGAGGCCGGAGGTCAGCGCGCGCAGGGCCACCGCGGCGTCGCCTCGCACGCGGACGTCGGGCTCGCGGCCGTCGGAGCCGACGCCGTCGACGCCGAGGCGCAGGATCTTGGCGTCGGCGGGCACGCGAAGGGCGGCGAGCCCGCCGCGGGTATCGTGGCAGTCGCCAACCGCGATCAGGAGGTCGGCGCCCTGCACGGCGCGGTCGGAGGCTCGGGCCCCGAATTCCCCGACAAGTCCTAGGAAATAGTCGTGGTTGCTCGGCAGGGTGCCCAGCCCCTTCAGCACCGCGACCGTCGGGACGCCGCCGGTCTCCACGAAGGTCTTCAGCGCGGCGACGTCGGCAGGGCTCGAGACGCCGGAGCCGGTGCAGACCACGGGGCGCCGCGCTGCGAGGATGAGGGCGCGGGCGGCCTCGATCCCTTCGGGGAGCTCGGTCTCTGGCGCGCGGGCCGTGGCGGAATCTGCGTCCGCGTCTGCGTCCGACGGCGAGACCGCGAAGGACGCGGGGAGCTCGACCAGCACGGGTCCGGGCCGGCCCGAGCGGGCCGTCTCGAAGGCCTCCTTCAGCGCTCGGGGGAGATCGCTCGCCCGCTCGATATCGATGCACTTCTTGACGATGGCGCTGCTCATGGACACGACGTCCACCGCGTCCGCGGAGTCGTCGTCGGCTGACCGGTCGACGAGCGCGACCACGGGCACTCCGTCCAGGTGGGCGTCGGCGAGGCCGGCCACCAGCCGGGTCGCGCCCTCGAAGCGGTTGCTGCCGCAGACTCCCACGCGCCCGGTCGCGCGGGCATAGCCCACCGCGGCCAAGGTCGCGCCGTAGGGATCGCGGAGCAGCACCGCGCGCGCCGAGGTGCCGTCCAGGCCACTGGCGATGCGCAGGGCGACGGTGCCGGGGCAGCCGAATACGATGGGGGTGCCCTCGGCGAAGAGGGCGGCGCCGAGCCGCGCCACGCCGGTGCTGGGAGGGCTACTCACGGATGGGACCTCGCGAAATGGCTGAGTCCCGTGAGGCGCGTCCCTGCTTGGGCGATGCCGCAGCGTCGATCCACCGGACTCTCCTGAGCCTTGGAGTGCGCGCGCCGAAAACGCGTTGACCGCTTGAGAGTAGTAGGTCCGGTCCTCGCCGCGCAACAACGCGCTCTCGAACCGCGCCCGGTGGGTCGACGCAAGCCCGCGGGCGCTACTCGCCACCCATCGCGAACCCACGGGTGCTCAGCGCGTCGTAGAGGACGATGCTGACGGCGTTCGCCAGGTTCAAGCTGCGCACGACGGGCAGAATCGGGATCGAGTAGGTGCGCTCGGTCTCTTTGGCGAGCAGGTCCGGCGGCAGCCCGTCCGCCTCGCGGCCGAAGACGAACCACGCGTCGCCCGTGGGCCGAAACGCGGTGTAGACCGCCTTGCCGTGGCTTGAGTAGAACGCGACCTGGTCGAGTCCTGCCGGCGCGAGGCACTCGTCGAGGGTCGCGTGTCGGTGCAGCAACACGTGCGGCCAGTAGTCGAGGCCCGCCCGCTTCAGGTAGCGGTCGGCCAGTGAGAACCCCAGCTCGCCGACGAGGTGGAGGTGGGTCGCCGTCGCGGCGCACAACCGCGAGATGCTCCCCGTGTTTTGAGGGATCTGCGGGTTGACGAGGACGACGTGCAGCTCAGCGCGCAATGGTCAGAGCTGGAAGCTCGGCTGCTGCGCCGACGCCTGCGTGGGCGCGGCCTTCACCAGCTCGCGCACCCGCTCGACCAGGATGCCGTAGTCCTCCGCGCCCGCGCTCTTCGCCGCGAACTCGAAGATGGTCTGCTGCTTCGACGGCGCTTCCTTGAGGCGGGTGTTCACGCGGATGGGTGTGAGCACCTTGTCCTTGAAGTAGCGCTTGAGGGTACGAAGCACCTCGTGGCTGATGCGGTTTCGCACGTCGTAGAAGGTCGGCAGGACGCCCATCACCGTGATCGGGTGGCGCAACTGCTCCTGAACGGTCTTGAGCGTGCGCAGGATCTGCTTCACGCCGACCAGGGACAGGTAGTCGCAGGCGACCGGAATCAAGACGTTGTCCGCGAAGAAGAGCGCGTTCTGGTTGAGCAGGCTCAAGCTCGGGCCGCAGTCCAGGATGATGTAGTCGTAGGAGTCCAGCTCGCGCAGGCGGCTCTTCAGCACGCGGTAGGGGTGCTCGACGTGCGCGAGGTGCACCTCGACCTTGGCGAGCAGGCTGTCGGAGGGCAGCAGGTCCAGGTTCTCCCGGACGTTGACGATGACCTCTTCGGGCGCCGCGTTCTCAACCATCACATGGTAGAGGTTGCGACCGCCCTCGCGACCGAAGCAGACGCCGACGTTGCCCTGCGAGTCCATGTCCACGATGAGCGTGCGCAGACCCGCCTGAGCGAGACCGTGAGCCAAGCTGACCGTGGTCGTGGTCTTGCCGGTGCCGCCCTTCTGATTCATCACGGCGATCTTGTGGGCGCCGCGCCGCTCGCGCACCGCTTGGCGGACCGGGGCGTCCCGGCACTCCAGGGAGCAGTAGTAGGCCTGCTGTCCGCTCACGAAGGCCTGCTGGTAGGCGTACTTCAGCTCGAAGGACTTCGAGCACGCCGTGCACTCTTTGGTGGCTTGGGAGAAGAGCGCTCGCTCGTGGCACACCTGCGAGCAGTAGTGCACATCCCCTGCGCTCGTCTGCTGGCGCTGGAACGCGAACCGAACCGCAAACTCCGAACCACACACCGAACAGCGCGACTGCTGTGCCGTCATCGAACCCTCCCCAGACGCTCGCCAACCCGCTCTGGCTGAGCGGCGGCGAGACCTGCTGGTCGTGCGCCGTCGCCATATATGGCACACGATGTGGACACGGATCGTGTTTGTCAATCGCTGTGCGCGCGCAAAACGCCCGCTCGAGTCCAGCGCGCGGAGCCGATACGGACTCGCGGCGCGTCATCGGAGCCGCGCCGGGGGCCACGCTCCCGTCTGTGAGCCCCTTCGCCCCGCGCTCAATTCCCTAGAGGCGAATCCAGACGTCGACCACCGGATACACAGGCCACTGCTTGATATTTCCGCGGTGCTCGACCGTCACGCCCCCGCGTCCGGGGAGGCTGCGGACCGTGCCCTCGTCGACGATGAGGGCGAACTTGCCCATGGCCAGCCCCACGCCCAGATGCACCGCACCCCACGCGTGGGCGTACATCAACTGAAGGGAGCTGCGGCTGGTCGCGGAGCTCCCCGCCCAAGGGTGGATGTTCGTCGCGCCGTGCAGCATCAGCAGGTTGTCGGCGTTGATCAGATAGAGAGCGGAGGCGTGCAGCTCGAGCAAGAAGAGCTCGGGGCGCAAGTTCAGAAAATCCAAGGCGGGGCCAGCGCCCGCTGACAGCATGAGCCCCTTGGTGACCTCCACGCTGACGGTGCCGGTGAGCTGCAGCGTGCCCGGAAACCCGCAACCGTGGCAGGCCCCGTCGTCGACGACGCGCAGCCCCTCACGGTTGACCCGGTCGAGAAAAGACCAGGTCGCGCCTACGTCTATGGAGCCCGTCACACGCCGCGACTTGCTGACCCGCCACCGCGCCGAGAGGTGCGGGGTCAGGACCAGCAACAGGATGGGATGTAGCGCGAGCTGGACGCTGTCGCTCACCCCGTACTGCAGCGGCGAGAAGATACCGACCTCAAGCTCGCCCTGATCAAGGGTGTGCGCCGTGCCGTAGATCAGGTCGGCGCGGTTGGTCCACGACGCCTCGGCGTGCGGGCACAGTGCCGAGACCAGCGCGAGCGCCAGCGCACACGACGTTCCAAGGACCCGGCGATGGCAGGCGGTCACCACGGACGCATGACTATCAGACGCTCCGTTCCGCGACCATTCCCGCCATCGCCATCGCCTTCGGCACCTCCGCCCGCCGAGGTCGGCGCCGGCACCCCAGCGGGACCGGCGCCGGCGCTCACCCCCGGACCTACTCCGACTCCGCCGAGTCACCGCCACCCGTCCCCGACTCCGCGGGCGTTTGGCGCGGCAGCACGAGCTTTCGAGTCAGGGTGGTCGGACCCGCGATGGTCAGCCACGGGCTCAGCCGCCGCACGCTCTTCAGGCCGATGCCTTTGACGCGAGCCAGCTCGACCGTCCGCTTGAAGGGGGTCCGGCTGCGGTAGTCGACGATGCGCTCGGCCAGGCTGGGGCCGACGCGCGGCAGACGCATGAGCTCGGCGAGGCCGGCGGTGTTGATGTTGACGACGCCTTCGGCCGTCGTGGACGGCTGAGCGCTCGGGACCGGCGGCGACTTCGGGCGGGCCGAGGCGACGCTGGGCATGGCGAAGGCGAGGAAGAGGACAGCCGCGAGGGCCGAGAGAGACGAACGAAACGCGAACTTGGACATGATCGAGACCTCCTGGCGGCGATGAATGCACCGGCCCGGCCGCCACGGCTCCGGCCCTGGCTCACAGAGCACAGGCCGTGCCAAGAGGTTAAGTTCTTGAAATTAAACGCGTCGCATCCCACGTCTCCGCCGCCGTGGAACAGCCACCTGTCCCACCCGAGGCTTCAACCGTCCCATCGCGGCCGAAACCTGTCCCATCGCCCGCGCCAACTGTCCCATCGCCAGGCGCGGCGGCATCGCGGCGGCGTCGCCTCGCCCCGATGCGCCCAGTGATCGGCCAAGGCAGAAAACCGAGGCGCCGGCTGGCTTAATGAAGGATGGAGCCCGGATCGTCCGGGCCAGCGGGGCCCGTCTTGATGGCGCCAAACTTCTCCTCGTACATCGCGAGGTTCTGTCCCAAGGCCTGATGCAGGAAGCGCGCGTGCGTCGGCGTCAGTATCAGCCGGGACCGCACCGTGGCCTTGCGGCTCTGCGGCGGCAGGAAGAGCGCGTCGAGCACGAACTCGCTCTGCGTATGGAAGATGCGCGCCATGTTGACGTAGCTGCCCAGCGCTAGCGCGTCGTCGAGCACGACGTCGATCTGAACGCGCGTGGGTTTGGGCTCCGTATCGTCCGCCATGATCTGCTCCGCCTCGTGGGAATCGCGCCGAACCGCCGGCTACGTTGACAGGAGCCGAGTGCGGAGTCGAGTCTCCTGGGCCTCACGAGGCGGAGGCGGGCATGGCTTCACACGACGGCGTCGTATTGGCGATCGACCAGGGAACGACGGGCTCGACGGCCCTTATCATCGGGAAGGACCTGCAGGTTCTGGCCCGCGCGAACACCGAGTTTCGGCAGATCTACCCCGAGCCCGGCTGGGTCGAGCACGCGCCCGAGGAGATCTGGTCCAGCGTGCGAGACAGCGTGCGCCGCGCCCTGGCCGCCGCAGGTGTCGACAGCAGCGACATCCGCGCCATCGGCATCACCAACCAACGCGAGACCTCGCTTTTCTGGGACCGCGCGACCGGAGAGGCCATCCACCACGCCATCGTCTGGCAGTGCCGCCGCACAGCGGGCACCTGCCAGCGTCTGCGCGAAGCCGGCCACCAAGACCGCGTCCGAGCGCTCACCGGCCTCGTCCTCGACCCGTACTTCTCGGCGACGAAGGCCGCGTGGACCCTCGACCACGTCGACGGCGCCCGCGCCCGCGCCGAGCGCGGCGAGCTCGCATTCGGGACCATCGACACCTTCCTGCTCTGGCGACTCACCGGCGGCGCGGTCCACGCCACCGACGTCTCCAATGCCAGCCGCACGCTGCTGCTCGACATCCACAAGGTCGCCTGGGACCCAGGCTTGCTCGAGCTCTTCCGTGTGCCCGCGGCGGTCCTGCCCGAAGTCCGTAGCTCCTCAGAGGTCTACGGCCACACCGCGGGCCTCGACTTCCTGCCCGACGGGATCCCCGTGGCGGGCATCGCCGGCGACCAGCAAGCCGCCCTCTTCGGGCAGGCCTGCTACCACGCCGGCGACGCCAAGTGCACTTACGGCACCGGCGCGTTCGTGCTGATGAACACTGGCACCAAAGTCCCCCGCAGCGAGCGCGGCCTGCTCTCGACCATCGCCTGGCGCCTCGGCGCCGGGCCGACGACCTACGCCATCGAGGGCTCGGTCTTCATCGCGGGCGCGGCCGTCCAGTGGTTGCGCGACGCGATGCAGGTCATCGACACCTCGCCCGACGTCGAGGCCCTCGCCCGCTCGGTGTCGGACAGCGGCGGCGTGGTCGTGGTGCCGGCCTTCGCCGGCTTGGGCGCGCCTCACTGGGACGCCGAGGCCCGCGGCGCCGTGCTCGGCCTGACCCGCGGCAGCGGGCGTGGGCATCTGGCCCGCGCCACCCTTGAGTCCATCGCCCAGCAAGTCGCTGACGTGGTCGAGGCGATGAGCGCAGACGCCGGCCGCGCCCTGACCGGACTGCGCGTGGACGGCGGCGCGGCGGCCAACGATCTCCTGATGCAGATGCAGGCCGATCTGCTGGGTTCCGACGTGGTGCGCTCGGCCGTCTTGGAGACCACCGGCCTCGGCGCGGCCTTCCTGGCGGGTATCGGCGCCGGCTTCTGGCGCGACCCCGACGAGGTGGCGGCCCGGTGGCGCTCCGACGCCCAGTTTCAGCCGTCCATCGGCGCGACCGACCGCGAGAGTCGCCGCCGCCGCTGGCGCTCCGCGGTCGACCGGGTCCGCGGGCCCCTCTAAGTCATCCGCGGCGCCGCAAAGCCCGCTGGACACACGCCGCGTCCTGCGTATCGTGCGCGGAATTCGCCGCGAACGCGCCATAGACCGGACTCAGGTGTGACTGTCCGGCAACGTCTGGCGTAGTGTGTGTCAGTTCCAACTCCGCATGACCTCCAGCACGCGTGCGAGCCGGTCCCCGCGCTCGCACCACGCGCCCTCCCGCCCTCGCGGCTCCCCGCCGCCCTCTCTCCCCACCTTTGCCCCCTCAGCCTCCCACCGCGAACGGCGCTCCCAGCGCGCAGGACCCGCAAATGCACCTCAATGAATTCAAGAACATGCAGATCGAGCAGCTCTTTCAACTCGCTGGCGAGCGAGGCATTGAGGGCGCTCGCGGTCTACGCAAACACGAGCTGATCTTCGCGCTGCTTCAGGCCCGCGCCGAGGAAGAGGAGCCCCTGCAGGGCGAGGGCGTGCTCGAGATCCTGCCCGACGGCTTCGGGTTTCTGCGCAGCCCCGACTCCAATTACTTCCCTTGCTCCGACGACATCTACGTGTCGCCCAGCCAGATCCGCCGCTTCAATCTCCAGAAGGGCGACAGCGTCTCCGGCCTCGTCCGCCCGCCCAAAGAGGGCGAGCGCTACTTCGCGTTGTTGAAGGTCGAGACCATCAACTACGAGGACCCCGAGGTCGCTCGCACCAAGACGCTCTTCGACAATCTGACGCCGCTCTACCCGAACGCGAAGCTCCAGCTTGAGCACTCAGCGACCAGCCTCTCGACTCGCGTCATCAACCTGCTGACGCCCATGGGCAAGGGCCAGCGCGCGCTCATCGTCGCGCCGCCCCGCGCCGGCAAGACCGTGCTGCTGCAGGATATCGCCCACGCCATCACGGCGAACCACCCCGAGGTCTACCTCATCGTGCTGCTCATCGATGAGCGGCCCGAGGAGGTCACCGACATGCAGCGCTCAGTCGCCGGCGAGGTCGTCAGCTCGACCTTCGACGAGCCGGCGCTGCACCACGTCCACGTCGCCGAGATGGTCATCGAGAAGGCCAAGCGCCTCGTCGAGCACAAGCGCGACGTGGTCATCCTGCTCGACTCCATCACCCGCCTCGCCCGCGCCTACAACACCGTCGAGCCCCCCTCGGGCAAGGTGCTCTCCGGCGGCGTCGACGCCAACGCGCTGCACAAGCCGAAGCGCTTCTTCGGCGCGGCCCGCAACATCGAGGGCGGCGGCAGCCTCACGATCATCGGGACGGCCCTGGTCGACACCGGGAGCCGCATGGATGACGTGATCTTCGAGGAGTTCAAGGGCACGGGCAACTGCGAGCTGCACCTGGATCGCCGCCTCATGGAGAAGCGCATCTTCCCGTGCCTGGACATCAACAAGTCCGGGACGCGCAAAGAAGAGCTGCTCCACGATCCGCTGACCCTCAACCGGGTGTGGATCCTCCGCGAGTTCCTCAACCCGCTCAACCAGGTCGACGCGATGAAGTTCCTCATCGACAAGCTCGGCGCCTTCGACACAAACACCGAGTTCCTGGAGGCCATGAGCCGCTAGATCGGACGGGCGCGCCTGACTCCGGTCTTGCGCGCGCGGCCCGGCTCATGTATCTACCCCGCCCTTGCTGCCGCCGTGCGGCCCCCGAGGGCCCGGCCGGAAGCTCCTGAACCCGCCGATTTCGCAGATATCAGCTCGCAGTCTTGATTGGAGGCGCCCCGTGAAGGAAGGCATTCACCCCGAGTACCACCCGGCCATCTTCCGCGATGTGTCCACGGGCGACGAGATCATGACGCGCTCGACCATCACGTCGGCTGACAAGCGCGAAGTGGATGGCGTCGAGTACAACGTCATCTCGATGGACATCACGTCCTTCACGCACCCCTTCTTCACCGGCAAGCAGAAGCTCCTCGACACCGAGGGACGCATCGACCGCTTCCGTCGCAAGTACGGCACCAAGGTCGGCGCCGATGTGGCCGCCGGCGCCACTGCGGCCCCCGCGGCTGAGACCAGCACCGAGGCCTAGCGAGGGTGAAGGTCGGGCGTCTCTTCGCCGGCATTCACTCTTGACTGGTTCCCGGAGCGTTTCATGCTGTCGCAGCTCGACGACGTCGAGAAGCACTACGTCGAGTTGACCGAGATGATGGGCGATCCGTCCATCGCCGGCGACCCCAAGCGGTATGCGGTCATCGCCCGTGAGCAAGCGGGCATGGAAGAGACCGTCCGCACGTGGCGCGAGTACAAGGGCCTGCGCGGCGAGCTCGAGGGTGCCCGCGAGATGCTCGGCGAGGACTCCGCCGAGCTGCGCGAGATGGCGCGCGCCGAGGTGGCCGAGCTCGAGGAGCGGATGGAGCGGCTGGAGCAAGAGCTCCGGATTCTCCTGCTTCCGAAAGACGAAAACGACGATCGCGACGTGCTCGTCGAGGTCCGGGCAGGCACTGGCGGCGACGAGGCCTCGCTCTTCGCGGCCGACCTGCTGCGCATGTACACGCGCTTCGCCGAGACCCAGGGCTGGAGGGTCGAACCCCTGAGCGCCAGCTCGACCGAGGTCGGCGGGTACAAGGAAGTGATCGTCTCGATCTCGGGCGATCGTGTTTACGCGCGCCTGAAGTTCGAGTCGGGTGTGCACCGGGTGCAGCGCATCCCGGACACCGAGAGCCAGGGGCGCATCCACACGTCGGCGTGCACCGTCGCGGTGTTGCCAGAGCCTGACGACGTCGAGGTCAACATCCGCGACCAGGATGTGCGCATCGACGTCTACCGCTCGTCGGGCTCCGGCGGGCAGAGCGTGAACACCACCGACAGCGCCGTCCGCGTCACCCACATCCCGACCGGGCTGGTCGTCACCTGCCAGGACGAGAAGTCCCAGCACAAGAACAAGGCGAAGGCCTTGAAGGTGCTGGCCGCGCGGCTGCTCGAGCGCGAGACGGCGCGGGCGGACGCCGAGGTCAGCGAGGCGCGGAAGAAGATGGTGGGGTCGGGTGACCGCTCCGAGCGAATCCGCACCTACAATTTCCCGCAGAATCGCCTGTCGGATCACCGGATCGGGCTGACCCTCTACCACCTCGATGACGTGATCGCCGGGCCAGGGCTCGTCGAGGTCATCGACGCCTGCACGAGCTGGTTCAACGCCGAGCTGCTCAAGGGCGCCGAGTAGGCTCGCCGCCGCTGCCTAGAAGCGCAGCCCGGCCGCGATCTTCACGAGCTGGTCGGGGTTGGGGAAGGGCTCGCGCTCAGCACCCAGCGAGTCCCGCTTGTCGATGAAGGCTCGCAGCCGGTAGCGGGCCTGCAGAAACCAGCCCGGCTTGAACGTGTAGCGCGCCTGCAGCCAGCCCTCGACGTAGGTCTCGCCGCGGAAATCGAACTTCACGTCCTCATCCCGGTACTTCACGCGCACCTGCAGCGAGAGCGGGTCGATGGGCTTGACCGTGACCGCGCCCGCCAGCGTCAGCGTGTGCTCCATGTGCGCGCGGTACCAATTGTAGAGGACCGGCGTCAGCTCCTTGTAGTAGCCGCCGGTCGCGTTGGTGGTCTCGATGTCGCGAAAGCTCGACTTGTACTCGAGGCGTAGCTTCGTGCGGCGCCCGATATCGGCCGAGACCGTGGCCCACACCGACATGTTGATGCCGACGCCCACGGTCAGGACCTCCTCGCCGTTCACGCTGCGGGTGCGGTCGTCGTACTCGGTGTCGCGCCCGCCCTCACCGAGGGTCTTGTCCTGGTATTGAACGCCCGTCGTGAGCGCCAGCCACCGCGTGAGCTCAAAGGCGAAGCGGCTCGTGAGCGTCAGGTGGTTCACGTTGAGGCTCATGCGGTGCCACACGTCGACGGAGACGCGCGCCTCCATCCAGTGCGTGGGGTAGAGGGTGAGCCGCATCTCGCCGCCCGCCTCGTCGCGGTCGCGCTGCCCGTAGAGCTCGTCCGGAGCCGCCGTCCCGCGGGCGTGGGGGTTGTCGAACTCCTCGCCGTAGTAACGGCCGCGCAGCTCGAGATCGGCGATTCCCATGCTGGTGGTGAGGCGCAAGAACGCCGCGTCGCCCCCGTCAAAGGTGCGCGCGTACTCCGCGGAGATGTCGGTGCGGCCCGTGCCCCAGCGGAAGTCGAGGCCGTAAGCGCCGAAGTCCTTCTTCGCCGGATAGGCCGCCGACGGCGCGAACACGAGGTCGTCGGACTCCGGCCAGCGCACGAACGACGCGTAGCTGGTCACGCCGATCTGCAGGCGAGGCATCGGTGACCACGCGACGTGACCGCCGACGATCGCCTCGTGAAATGCGGCGCGGAGGGTCTGGCTGCTCAGCCGCCCCTCGCGGGTCGCGGTGTTCGAGGTGGCGCAGAGGTCCGGATCCACGCCGTTCTCGCACAGCAGCGGGTTGGGTGCGCCGCTGTAGAGAAAGGGCGAGTTGTCGCTCTCGCGCAGGATCGAGTCCACGTCGTTCTGCGACACGTCGCGCGGGAAATACGAGAGGAAGAGCGACGCGTCGAGGTAGTTGGTGCCGCCCAGATGCACGCCGCGCAAGGTGCCGGCGACGCCCAGCATCCGCTCGTTGGCGCCGAATCGCGTGGAGTCGGTGTACTCCGAGACCTGCTCGTCCACGTAGATGCCGTCAGGGCGCGCGCGGGTGCTGGTGTCGAAGACGAGGCGCTCGCCGAAGCCCGCCTGATAGGTGCCGGCGATGACCGCCCACGAGCCGCGGTCGATGGCGGCGAAGAACTTCGGCACCTGCACGCGAAACGCGGGGCCGTCAGCGCTCAGCCAGGTCCGGCCCGGCTCGTGGTGATACTGAAAGCTCCCCAGGCGCTCCTGGCCCAGCAGGATGACGCCGAGCTGGACCTTGTCGACCACCGTCGCGCGGGCTCGCAGCGCCAGCGCGGGCAGGGTGATGTTGCTGTCGGTCGTCGTGTCGATGGGGTCGGTGTCGTTGACCACCACCGTGGTCGAGTTGTCGGCCTCACGGTCGGCGACCCGGTCGATGAAGCGCAGATCGATGTCGCCCTTGATGGGCTTGGCTTTCTTGGGGGGCGCGCCCTTCGTCTTGGGGGACACGAAGTCCACGAAGGGCCCGATCTGCCGCTGCACGCTCTCCGGGATGCCAAGCTCGTCGAGGTCGCTGAAGCTGGCCAGCGGCCGCTTCGCGCGCGCCGCGATGAGCTCGTCGATCATCGGGAAGGTCATGCCCGGGAGGTCGAAGAGCGCGTTGCGACTTGCCGAGTTCAGGTCGAGCGGGCTCTCGATCAGCGACGACAGGCGGTCGAAGATCGTGTCCTCGATGTCGCCGTTCTCGACGAGGTCGCGCAGATCTTCGACCGACTCGACCAAGATCGGGACGTCGTAGACCTCGGCTCGGGCTGGACCTGCGGTCGAGAGCGCGGCCACGGCCAACGCGACGCCAAAGGCAGCCCTCGCGTTCGTCCAAATGCGGCAATCGACCACGGGTCCTCCGCTCATGAGCCGCCGGCGAGCCTCGCAGATAGGCGATCCGCTCGCAACCGAGGCCCGGCCACATCGTGGTGACGGGGCCCGGGGGCCTCCTCGCTGCGACCGCCGGCTTCCGCTATAAACAGCCGGTCGCCCGAGGGAGAGACCCATGTACGCAGCCCGCATCCGCAAACTCCGTCCGCTCGCCTTGGCGCTAGCGCTCAGCGCGGGCCTCGTCGCCTGCGCGAGCGACGGCCCCGGCTCAGGCGGGGTGTGCACGATCCCGACCAACGCCCTCGTCATCACCGAGATCTTGCCGAACCCGGCGGGCAAAGACGCCGGCCTCGAGTGGTTCGAGGTCTACAACGCCTCGACGGCCTCGGTGAACCTCGTCGGCCTGCGCATCGGGCTGCTCCGCGGGACCAGCCTCAAGCGCCACACCATCGCCTCGAACGCACCGCTGCTGCTGGCGCCCGGCGAGTACGCGATCCTCGCCTCCGGCCCCACGACCCCCGCGCCGATCTACGATTTCGCCACCGGGCTCGGCGAGTTCTCAAACACCGACTCGACCATCACCCTGAGCTGCGCCGACGGCACCGAGCTTGACCGCGCCTGCTACGGCGGCGCCTGCGTCCCCGCGGTCCCCGCACCGCTCGAGGGTGAGAGCTACGCGTTCATCCTCGCCGGCCCCCCCAGCGCCAGCGCCAATGACTCCGCGGCAGGCTGGGCCAACGTCGCCCCCACGCCCGCCGCCGACAACCCCGACCAAGACCCCATCGTCATCATCGAGCCGCCCAAGGCCTGCGAGAACCCCGTCGCGCCGACCGTCGGCAGCCTCGTCATCACCGAGGTCATGGCCAACCCCCAGGGCACCGACAGCGACCGCGAGTGGCTGGAGTTCCGCGTCGACGGCGCCGACTGCATCAACCTGGACGGGCTGCGCCTGACCACCGACATCGTCGAGCCCAAGGGCGGCGTGATCCTCAAGTCCACGACCGGCCTCACCGCCGTCTCCCCAGGCGCTTACTACATCATCGCCGGGCGCAGCGCCGATCTCGGCAGCGCCCCCGTCACCCAGCGCCTCGCCATCCCCTCCCTCGGCAACAGCGACGGCAAGGTCGCGTTCTGGTCCGGCAGCGCCAAGATCGCCGAGGCCCTCTACGGCACGCCCATCGAGGGCAAGGCCCAGCAGCTCGGCGACGACGGCGCGTTCTGCAGCGCCTCCTCACCCCTGGCCGACGGCGTCTCGTTCGGGACGCCCGGCCTCGCCAACGCCCCCTGCGGCGCCTGCTTCTGCAAGGACGACAGCGGCGCGACCAAGGCGGTCGTCTCCGTCGGTCCCGGCGAGCTGCTCATCACCGAGGTGCTGGCCGATGTCCCCGGAAAGGAAGACGCCAACCGCCTGCGCGAGTGGTTCGAGGTCACCCTGTTGCCCGACACCGACGGCCCGCGCTCCTTGGCCTGCCTCGCGTTCGCCAACTCCGCGACCGGCTCCGGCACCGCCATCGTCAACCCAGACCAGAGCTGCCTGATGCTGTCGCCGGGCGAGATCGCGGTCTTCGGCCGCTCCGCCGACGAGGGCGAAAACGGCGGCATCGCCGTGGACGTGGTCTACGAAGGCTCTGACCTGACGGGCGCGGGCGGCCTGGCGCTCGTGCGCAGCGACGGCACCGTCATCGACGCCGTGACCACCTACGGCAGCTCGAGCGACGGCGTGGCCCGCCAGATCGCGCCGGCGACCGTGGCGCTTGGCAGCGTGTCGGCCAACGACGAGGCCGACGCCTGGTGCGACGCCCTGCCGATCTACGACGCCGCCACCGGTGCGCGCGGCACCCCCGGCGCCCCCAACCTGGGCTGCGGCGGCTGCTACTGCCAGGACCCGGCCGGCGAGTGGGTCGAGGCATCCCCGCCCGAGATCGGCGAGCTCACGATTACTGAGGTATTTGCTGACGTTCCGGGGAGTGAGACGGCGAACGGGGCCTTCGAGTGGTTCGAGGTCTGGTCGGGCGCTCCCGGTGTGCGCCACCTGAACTGCCTGACGCCGCAGGTCGCGGGCTCGGGGTCGCCGTCGAAGGGCAAGCGCATCGGGGCGACGATCAACGCGTGTCAGGCCATCGGGCCCGGCGAGTACGCGGTCTTGTGCAAGGACGCGGCCGGCGCCGAGGCCCAGTCCCTGGGGCCGTGTACGCCGTATGGCGGCCCGGCGCTGGTGGGGACGGGGACGCTGACCTTGCTGGACGACGCGGGCGCCACGGTCGCTGAAGCGGCCTACGCGACGAAGAGCGACGGGGTCTCGACCCAGCTCGCCGCGGTCCAGGGCGGAACCTGCGACTACACGCCGGCCGATCTCGGGCTGGCTTGGTGTGAGAGCCCCGCGGCCGAGGTCTACGCGACCCTGGAGGACCCGGCCAAGCCGGGCAGCACCTTGAGCTTCGTCGGCACGCCGGGCGTCGCGAACCCCTGCTGCGTGGCCAGCCCGTGACGCAGGTACCTAGCTTCTGGCTCGCGTTCGGCGCGGTCGTCGCCGCGGCGGTGCTGGCGATGGCGGCCTTGCCGGGCTGCGAAGAGCTCGTCACCAGCTGCGGAAACGGGAGCTGCGGGCCCTGCACCGGGACGGTGGTCGAGGTGGTCGATGGCGACACCATCAGGCTCGAGACGGGCGAGACGATTCGGTACATCGGCGTCGATACTCCGGAGACCACCGGCGGCAAATCGGAGTGTTTCGGGGCTGAGGCCGTCGCGCGCAACGCGGAGCTGGTCCTGGGAAAGGACGTCGTCATCGAGTACGACGTCGAGTGCACCGACCGCTTCGGGCGCACGCTGGCCTACGTGTACGCCGACGGCGCGATGGTCAGCCAGACCCTGATCGAGGGCGGCTTCGGCTGCTCGCTCGGCATCGCGCCGGACATCCGGTACCAGAGCGCCCTGGACGCGGCGGAGGCGGGGGCCAAGAACGCCGGCGCGGGCCAGTGGACGGCCTGCACGGCGGCGCAGCGTAAGGATTCCTGCGCGAACTGACTCAGGGGGCGGGCGGCGCGTCCACGACCCGGATGCGCCGCTCCAGCCAGTCGCAGCCGCCGCGGCGGTCGCGCAGGACCAGCCACAGGCCGATCTCGAAGGGGAGCGCGCGGCCGTCCAGCTCGTCGCGCAGCGGGGCGGTCCACTTGTTGTCGGGGAACTCGCCGCTGGAGCGGTCCTTTTGGAAGCTCCCGGTCTCGGCGAACCAGGAGTAGAGCGCCTGCTCTTCGACCTCGACGCCGAAGTCGTCGTAGCTCTGAAAGAGGGCCTCGTCGGCGCGCGGGAGCAGCTCGATCTCCTGGCCCAGGGCGACCTCGATGCCGCGGTCGGCGGCCCAGTCGAGGCCGTCGACCTCGAGGCCCTCGAGGGCAGGGTTGGCGTTCTGGTCGTCGCGGCGCGAGATGTGGAGCTGCTTGATCGTCTCGACGCGGCTGTCGCTGTCGTCGGTGACGACGAGGCGCACCTGCACGTCCACGCCGTTCTCGATGTCGACGGTGAAGCCGGCGGCCTCGGCGGCGGCCAGGATGGGGTCCAGGGGCGGCACGGCGACGCTGGGTTCGGGCTCCGCACCCAGGTCGAAGCGCAGCTCGTCGTCGAGGCAGGGGAAGCCCTTGGTGGGGTCGCCGGCCAAGAGGCACAGCTCCCACTGGTAGCGGACGACGCCGGTCTGGCCGGCGACCAGCGCGCGGACGGTGCTCTGGCCGGGGTCCGAAAACTCAGGTGGATCCGCGCAGATCGCGAGGACGCGCAGGCCCTCGACGTCGCTGACCTTGGGGAGGTCGCTGCCGCACCCGATGAGGGAGAGGAGGGTCGCGCACAGGGCGATGGGGAGCATTCGCTGCATGGTCGCGACTCTAATCGCAGCCCGCGTCACGGGCAATCGGGGAGGCGGGCTGGGGACGCTTGGGGCCACGGGCGCGGGCTCAGTCATTGGGCTCGAACGCGACGGTCCACGGGACCCACATGGGGGTCGCCACGCCGCCGATGGTGCCCGCGTCGAATCGCAGGCGGAGCGCCACGCGGCGGGCCTCGCGATCAAAGGCGCCGCCGGCACCGCGGACGATCTTGGTGTCGGTGACGGCGCCCTCGACGCCGACCAGGATGCTGAGCTTGACCTCGACGATGCGGCCCAGGCGCGGGGCGTCTTCTGGGTAGGCGCCTTCGACGCGTTTGACGATCTTCGGGGGGACGCGGCGCGGCGGCCCCTCGGCCTCGCCCGAGCCGCCGGTCCCACCGGGCTTGGTGCCTTTGGCGGCGCCGGTCTGCGGGCCCTGGTCCTTCGTGTTCTCAGCGGTCGCCTTGATGGACGGGTCCCCGAAGCTGTCGCTGGCGCCCTGCTGGACGGCCACGCCGCCGGTCAGGTTGACGTTCTCCAGGGCCAGCGGCTTCGGCTCCGGGGGCTTCTCGGGGGGCTTCTCGGGCGGCGGCTTCTGGTCTTTCGGGACCGCGCGGGGCGTGCGCTCGGGCTTGGGCTTTGGCGCCGGCTCCGGCTCGGGTTCCGGCTCGGGCTTGGGTTCGGGCTCGGGCTCGGGCTCGGGTTCCGGCTCGGGCTCCGGCTCCGGCTCGGGCGGCGGCTCGGGCTCCGGCATCGCCACGTCCTCGCGGATCGCCTGCAGCTTCGCGTAGTGGTCGTCCGGCTTCGGCACCACGACCGGCTTCGGCGGCAGGGCGACAAGATCATCGGTCCGAGCAGCGCGGCGTGCAGCAGCAACCCGACCAACAACGCCCACAGGATGCGGCGCCGCTCTTCCACCTACTCGATTTCCTGCGGCTTGGTGTTGATGGCGAAGTCGTCGATTCCCCACAGCCGAATCACGTCGACCAGCTCGATGACCGCGCCGTGGCTGAGCCGCTTGTCCGCCGCGATGACCGCCTGCATCTTCGACTTTCCGTCAGCTTTCATCTGGTCGATGTAGGCGCGAACGTCCTGCATCGACGACTCCTTCCCGTTGAGAAAGAGCGCGCCTTCCTTGTTCAGCACGAGGCTCAGCAGCGAGGGCTCGGTCTCCTCGGCGCTGGCGGCCTTCGGCAGCTCGATGGGGATGTTGGGCGGGATGCGGTTCTTCAGCTCGTGCTGCACGAACTCGGTCGAGACCATGAAGATGATCAGCAGCACCAGCATGATGTCGACCAGCGGCACCACGTTGATCTGCGTGATCCCCTCGTCGTCCTCGTCGCCGCCGAGGGCGCCGGCCATCTCAGGCCTCCTTCTTGCCCGGCAGGCTCTTGAGGTGCGCCAGGACCAAGCGCGCGACCGACTCGGCGTCCACCGCGACCACGCGGATGCTGCGCTTGAACGAGTTGTAGGCGACGACCGCGGGGATGGCGACGGCGAGGCCGACGGCGGTGGCGACCAGGGCCTCGGCGATGCTGCCCATGACCGCCTCGGTCTTCGAGGTGCCCTCCAGCGCGCCCGCGAGCTGGCCGAAGGCGTTGAGCACGCCGATGACCGTGCCGAGCAGGCCGATGAACGGCGCGTTGCCAGCGACCGTGCCGAGGATCGACAGGAAGCGGTCGTAGCGCACGCGCTCGCGGCTGATGACCGCGATGATGATCTCCTCGACCGCGCCGACGCCGTCGTGCCAGCCGTCGATGGCGGCGCGCAGCACCTCGCCGGCCATCCCGGGGGTGTCGGCGACCACCGCGCGGGCCGCCGGGTCACCGCCGGAGCGCAGCGCCACGAGCACGCGGTCGGTCAGAGCGGTCACGTCGACTCGGTTCTTTCTCAGGAACCAGCCTCGTTCAATCATCACCGCGAGCGAGATGACGCTGAGCGCCACCAGGATCCACAGCACCCACTCCGCGCCCATGCGCTCGAGGAAGTGGGCCAAAGACTCAGTCAACATCGTGTTCTCCATCCGCCCGTGCATCAGCGAGGTGGCATGTATAGCCACACGCGCTGGGCCAGACCAGGAGCAAATCGGCTGGTGGCCCGGGTCACGCGCTCTTAGCGGGGGGGGAGGCCCGCGCGGTGCTCGCGCGCCATGCGGCGGCGGATGTCGAGCACCTTCTTGAAGCGGGACGCGTCCTCGGGGGCGTAGGTGTTGGCGTATCCGTAGGCTTCTTGGGCGGCGCGTAGCTCGCCGCGGCGCGAGGAGTCGCCGCCGATGAAGCGGTAGTAGTCGTAGCGGGCGTCGGAGGCCTCGACGGCCACGAAGAGCGCGGCGGCGGCGATGGCGGCGCCGAGGGCGGCGGCGGTGGTGGCGCGGGCCCCGCGGCGGACGAGGCGGACCGCCCCGACGCCGGCGACGATGAGGGCGGCTGCGGCGGGCGCCCAGTCGGCGCCTGGCAGATCGAGGGCCGGGGCCAGCAGCACCACGATGACGCCGCACACCAGCGCGAGGGTGGCGACGGCGACGGCCACCGAGGCCGGCGCGCGGGGGGGGCCGTCGTCCAGCCCCTCGGGGAGCACGCGCCCCATCAGCGCGCGCCACGGCCAGGTCAGCGCCCAGCCCACGCCGCGGACGGCGACGTCGGGTAGGAAGAAGCCCAGGGTCATCACGAACATGTAGTAGCTGAACCAGCCGATGCGCAGCCCGAAGTACTCGGCGCCGGCGTGAAACGAGAGGGCCGCGAAGAGCCCGATGTAGCGCATGGCGCGCACGGGGCTCGACGCGCGCTCGCCGTAGAGCACGTACGAGAGGTAGGCCAGGGCGATGACGATCTGGACCAGCACGACGCTGTGGCCCATGAGAGTCCAGAAGCTGCCGTCGTCGATGCCCAGGTTGTTCGCGAAGTGGCGGAAGGGCTCCAGCTTGCCCTCGGAGTCGTTGATGCGGATGAGGACCTCGCCGCTGCGCCACTCGGGTTCGGTCTTCGACACGGCGGTGTAGGCGTAGAGGACGGCGCCGATGGCGGCGAAGAGCTTGAAGGACCAGGCCTGGATGGTGCGCGGCTCGGCGGGGGTGGGGGCGAAGGCGTCGCGCGCGGCGAGGTGGGGACCGAGGGCGATGCAGAGGAAGACCCAGGTCAGGAAGTAGTGGTGCTGATAGCTGTCGAGCTGGCTCATCATCCAGCTGGCCGAGTAGACGGCGGTGAGCAGCAGCAGGCCGGGGCGGCGCAGGACGCCGGTGGCGCCGAGGGCGGCGAGGAAGCCGCTCAGCAGGATGGTGCCGACGTAGGCGCGCGGTGTGGGGACGGGGAAGAGGCTGTCGATCCAGGCGAAGTGGGCGACGTTGAAGCCGCCGGCGCCGTAGCGACCGCCGCGCGGGATCATCAGCAGCCAGGTGTCGATGGCGGCCAGCGCGAGGACGGCGCGTGTGATCAGCCAGTAGCGGGCTGAGGACACGGGGCCGTACCAGGCGCGGTTCCAGATGCGGGAGCCGTCGCTCACTGGGGGGTGTCTCCGGGCGCGGCCGGGGTGGCGGCGGCTTGTGCGCCCGCTTTGCCCGGGCACTCGTGGGTCAGGACGTCGACCGGCAGGGGGCGGCCGGCGCCGGAGCGGCAGTCGCGGGTCAGCACGACCTCCTGCACGTCCGCCTGCTCGCAGCGATACTCAAAGAAGCGCGCGACGATGTCGGGGCGGCCGAGCTTGAGCCCGCTGACCCAGGCCTGATGGATGGTGACACCCAAGTTGAGGTCGTGGCGGGTCGACACGCCTTTGGGGTCGGTGCGCTGCTCGAGCACCTTGGCGTCGCAGATCTCGGCACGCTGGGCGCTGAACATCCGCCACGCGTAGCGCTCGTCGCGGCGGTCGTCGCTCATATAATAGGTGGCCGGGATGAAGACGCTGGCCGCGAGCACCAACGAAATCAGGGCGTTGATGCGTTTTCGCTGCTCGGGCGGGGGCAGGTCCAGGGGCGGGTCGGCGTCGACCGGCGCACGCGAGCGCACCGGCTTGGCCTGCTCGGCCTGAGGCGCCCCATCCGACTTGCGCTGCCGCTTCCCCTTGCCCACTCACCCTCCAATGCCGGGCCCAGGATGCCGCCGTCGCCAGACATTGCAAGGGCTTCGCCGGGCCCTCGCGCCGTCGTGACACTGAGGATCCGCCATGCTAATCAACCCCAGCCGGGCGTCCCCGGCCTCGTCTGCGAACTCGAGCGGAGCCCCTATGTCCGGCCACAACAAGTGGAGCACGATCAAGCACAAGAAGGCCGCCGTCGACGCCAAGCGCGGCAAGGTCTTCACCAAGCTGATCAAGGAGATCACGGTCGCAGCGCGCATGGGCGGCAGCGACATCGACGGCAACCCGCGGCTGCGTTCGGCGGTCCTGGCGTCGCGGGCGGCGAACATGCCGAACGACACCATCGACCGGGCTGTGAAGAAGGGCGCGGGCGAGCTGGACGGCGTGCAGTACGACGAGATCACGTACGAGGGCTACGGGCCCGAGGGCGTGGCGATTCTGGTCGACACCGTGACGGACAACACGAACCGCACCGTCGCGGAAGTGCGGATGATCTTCAATAAGCGCGGCGGCAAGATGGCCGAGCCGGGCGCTGTGGCGTGGATGTTCGAGACCAAGGGGCAGTTCCGGGTATCGAAAGAGTTCGCGGGCTTCGACAAGGTCTTCGAGATCGCTGTGGAGGCGGGCGCGGACGACGTCGAGGACACCGAGGAGTCCTGGCTGGTGACGACGGCGCGCGAGGAGCTTTACGCGGTGACCACGGCGGTCGAGAAGGCGGGCCTCGAGGTCGCGGACGTGCAACTGGCCAAGCTGCCGAAGATGATGGTCGAGTTGACCGACGTGAACGCGGCCGGGAAGGTGATGCGGCTCATCGACTTCCTCGACGAGCACGACGACGTGCAGACGGTGTGGGCGAACTTCGACGTGACGGATGAGGTCGCGGCGCAGCTCGAGGCCGAGTAGCGCATGCGCATCCTTGGCGTCGACCCGGGGACCCTGGCGACCGGTTGGGGCGTCATCGACGTGGCGGGGCGGGCGCTGACCCACGTCGAGCACGGGGTGATTCGGACGCGGGCGGACCAGCCGCTGTGGGTGCGGCTCGAGGCGATTCATGCGGCGCTCAGCGAGGTGATCGCGCGGCTTGTGCCGGCGGAGCTGTCGCTTGAGCAGTGTTTCGTGTCGAAGAACGTGCAGTCGGCGCTGAAGCTTGGGCATACGCGCGGGGCCATCATGATCGCGGCGAGCAGCGGGCGGCTGGTGATCGCTGAGTACACGGCGAGCCAGATCAAGGCGACGGTCGGCGGCGGCGGGCGGGCGTCGAAAGAGCAGATGCAGGAGATGGTGCGGATGCAGCTGCGGTTGGGGCAGTTGGCGCCGGAGGACGCGTCGGATGCGCTGGCGGCGGCGATCTGCCACGCTCAGGCGTTCGCGTTCAACCGGGCGCTGGCCGGGGCGCGAGGTGGGCGGTGATCGGCTGGCTGCGCGGGGTGGTGCGGCACCGGGACGACGGGGTGGTCATCCTCGACGTGGGCGGCGTGGGCTACGAGGTGCATGTGCCGCTGGGGACGGGCGCCGATGTGGCCGTCGGCGGGGATCTCGAGCTGTGGATTCACACACAGGTTCGCGAGGATCTGCTTGCGCTCTTCGGGTTCGAGGAGCTTTCCCAGCGTGCGGTCTTCGACGTGCTCATCAGCGTGTCGGGGGTGGGGCCGAAGCTCGCGGTGGGGATCTTGGGCGATATCTCGGTCGCGGCGCTGCACCAGGCGGTTGAGACGGGCGACGTGAAGCGGCTGAAGAAGGTCAGCGGCATCGGGGCGCGGCTGGCCGAGCGGCTGGGCGTGGAGTTGAAGGGAAAGCTCGGGAAGATCGCGGGTTCTGCGGGGATCTCCGCGGTGACACCGGCGGCGACGCGGCAGGTCGCGGGCGACGTGTGGGGCGATATTGAGAGCGCGCTGACGAACTTGCAGTACCGGCCTGTGGAGGTGCAGTCGGCGCTGAGCCTGGTCCGGCGCGAGCACCCCGAGGCCACCGACTTCGACATGCTGCTCCGGGCGTCGCTGGCGGCGCTGCGGAGATAGGGGCCCGAATGAAAATAACTGCACCGAATTCGCAGCGGATCCATCCCCATCGGCGCGTCCGCGAATCCTCGCAGTATCCGGATACAGCTTCGGATTTCGCGAACACGCCGATGGGGCGCCTCCTTGCTACTTCGACGCACTTATTTCCACACGGGCCCTAAGCAATGACCGACGACGACACACGCGACGTAGGCCCCGTCTCGCGAGGCGATGACGAGGGATTTGACCGCGCGCTGCGGCCGCGGAGCTTCGACGACTACGTCGGGCAGCCGGAGATGATCGCCAACCTGAAGGTGTTCGTGCGCGCGGCGCGGATGCGGGAGGAGGCGGTCGACCACATCATGTTCTGCGGCCCGCCGGGCCTCGGGAAGACCACGTTGGCGCACATCATCGCGCAGGAGATGGGCTCCGACATCGTCATCACGTCGGGCCCCGCCATCGAGCGCAAGGGCGACCTGGCGGGGATCCTCACGAACCTAAAGCCGCGCGATGTGCTCTTCATCGACGAGATCCACCGGCTAAATCCGGTGGTGGAAGAGAACCTCTACCCGGCGATGGAGGACTTTCACTACGACCTCATCATCGGCGAGGGCGCCTACGCCCGGAACATGAAGATCCAGCTGCCCCAGTTCACGCTGGTCGGCGCCACGACGCGCCAGGGCATGCTGACCAGCCCGCTGTGGGACCGCTTCGGTATCGTCAATCGCCTGGAGTACTACGCCATCGACGACCTCGCGACGATCGTGCGCCGCTCGGCGAACCTGCTGGGCATCGCCATCGACGAGAGCGGCTGCGTCGCCATCGCGCGGCGCTCCCGAGGCACCCCGCGCGTCGCCAACCGCCTGCTGCGGCGCGTCAGAGACTTCGCCGAGGTCGAAGGCGACGGCCGAATCGACGATGCGACGGCCGATAACGCGCTGCAGCGAATGCAGGTCGACGCCGCCGGCCTCGACACCATGGACCGCGCCTACCTGAGCACCATGGTCGAGAAGTTCGCCGGCGGCCCGGTCGGCGTCGACACCATGAGCGCCGCCCTGAGCGAAGCCCGCGGCACCCTCGAAGACGTCGTCGAGCCCTACCTCATCCGCGAAGGCTACCTCCAACGCACCGCCCGCGGCCGCGTCGCGACGCCCCTCGCCTGGCAGCACCTGGGCATCAAGATGGGCAAGCCGCCCCAGGGCTCGCTGATCTGACGTCGAGCCGGGGTGCGACTCGCACCGCGGGCGGCGGGCAGCAAACCCTCGTTGGCGCCGAGTGAGCAGTGCATCCGCCCTCGTCGGGGCAGCGCGGCTAGGTCCGACCCTGTCAAATTGAAAGTTCAAGTTTCAATTTGGCCCAAAACAAGCTAACCTTCCGAGATGATAGAGCGACAGCTAGCTCCACTGCTGACTGAAGCGGCGCTCGGGTTCCCCGTGGTGACGGTCACCGGCCCGCGGCAGTCCGGGAAGACAACGCTCTGCCGGGCGACCTTCCCTGAACTCGCATGGGTTTCACTCGAGGATCCGGACCACCGGGAGTACGCCCGAGTCGACCCGCGGGGCTTTCTCCACACGTGGCGCGATGGCGCTATCATCGACGAGATCCAGCGCGTGCCCGAGCTGGTCTCGTACCTGCAGACCGAGGTCGACCGGGACCCGCGGCCGGGACGGTTCATCCTCACCGGTTCTGAGCACCTCTCGCTGACCCAAGCGACGTCGCAGTCGCTCGCGGGGCGGACCGCGATGATGCACCTGCTGCCGCTCTCGTGGCGCGAGCTGCAGTCGACTCCGTTTGCGGCCGAGGACCTGAACACGACGATGTGGCGTGGAGGTTACCCGGCGATCTTCGACCGTGCGCTGTCGCCCGACCGTTGGCACGCCGCCTACGCCGCGACCTACGTCGAGCGGGACGTCCGACAGCTCCGCGAGATCGGCGATCTCTCGGTATTTCAAGACTTCCTGGCGCTGTGCGCGGGTCGGTCAGCGCAGTTGCTCAATCTCTCGGCGTTGGGCGGCGATGTCGGGATTACCCACCCCACCGCGCGGGCGTGGGTGTCCGTGCTCGAGGCGTCCTGGTTGGTGTTCAGATTGCGTCCGTGGCACCGGAATCTGGGCAAACGCTTGGTCAAGACGCCGAAGCTCTACTTCTACGACACCGGTCTCCTCTGCTGGCTGCTCGGCATCCGAGAGCCGGGGCAGTTGGCGGCGCACCCACTGCGCGGCGCGATCTTCGAGACCTGGGTGGTGAGCGAGCTCTTTAAGGAGCACTACCACCGCGGGCTGCCTCCACGAGCGTCGTTCTATCGTGACAAGCGTGGGTTGGAGGTCGACCTCCTGATAGAGCGCCCCGCCGACGTCCTGGCGGTGGAGGTAAAGTCCGGGCGCACGCCCGCCGCCGATTTCTTCCGCGCACTCACGGACCTAGGCGCGCTCCTAAAGGCCCCCGCAACCGCCGACGAGGTCGTACCCACCGTGGTGTACGGCGGTGACGCGCGCCAGCACCGCAGCAGCGGCGAGCTGGTGCCGTGGACTCAAGTGCACACCCTGATGGACGAGCGCTGACGAGGGTTGCCGCCCGCCGCAGCCACGGGCAAGACCCTCGCGTCGCGCAGGCGGCCCAGCCGATCACGAAGACGTGCCGGGGCGGCTCGACAGCGCGTTGCGGCGCGTGCGACGCTTGAGATTCGCGGAGCCCCACTTCGCATTCCCGAGCCTCGAAGACGCGCTTGAAGTGCCTCAGCCCGTCGACGAGGTCCACGCCCCCACGCGAGGCCGCCCGTCATGCGCCGACACCTCCGCCGTACCGTCCTAGTGACCGCTCTGTTGCTGCTCGCCAGCCCGAGCTTCGCCATCTCCGAGTCCGAGATCATCGGACGCGCGCAATCGGGCGAGACCGCGGCGCTGCTCATCAAGCGGATTGAGCACGACCGCACGGTGTTCGTTCTAGCGTCGACCGACGTAGACCGGCTGCTCGGCGCGGGCGTACCGCGCGACGTGGTCCTGTTCATGCGCGAAACCCCCACCCGCTTCGGCGACCCCAATGCGCCCGCTCCCCCGGCCTCCACGTCGACCCCTGCCGAACGCACGTCAGTCGCGGATCTCCTCGAATTGATCCAGCGTGGCAGCAGCGACGCGAGCATCGTCGCGGAACTCGCCCGCCGACCGCCCTTGGTCGAGCTCACCCCCGCCGACGCCGACAGATTGAGTCAGTCGGGCGCCTCGGCCGCGCTGGTTCGCTACATCCTCTCGAAGTCAGAGCGCGACCAAGCCCCGCCCGCCTCTGCGCCCCCTGGCGCTGCTACCGAAACGAAGTCCGCCCGACGCAGCGCGTCCGCCTACCGCGCCGCCGCGCCTCAGCGGCCCCGCGCCCCCTCCTTCACCGACGCCGGCAACGTGCTCGTCACCGGCGGCGTCGCGGTCGATCGCGAGGTCATCAAAGGTGGCGGGGCATCGACCGCGCTCACCGTCAGCCCGAGGGTCGGCATCTTCGTCCTCAATGGCCTGCTGCTGGAGGTCGAGCTCGCAGTGAAGCTTCAAGAGGGCCCAGACAGCGTCGCCTTCCTCTTCGACCCCGGCTACTACATCCGACTCGGCGAGGCCGGCTCCCTGGCGATCTTCGGCCAAGCTCTCGTCGGCTACACCAAGGCCGGCGGCGCCAGCGGCCCGACCGGCGGCTTCCGCGTCGGCCTCGCCATCGCCCCCGGCCAAGACGTCGGTCCCATCATTCGCATCGGCCCGACCATGCTGTGGAAGAAGACCAGCGTCGCCGACGGCTCCGGCTCCGTCACGGTCAAGGCCCGGACGATGACCTTCGGCACCGACTTCGGCGTCTGGTTCTGAGACGGGTAGCCCGCGCGCCAACGAAGTACTAGCTCGTACTAAATTAGTAGTTGGCGGGAGGTCAGCGTTGCTCGATGTAGTCGGCGAAGAGCTGGGTGGCGTAGACGTAGGTGCCGTCGCTCCAGACGCCGACGCCGGACAGTTGGTAGGCGGGGTTTAGGAGGGCGTCGCGGTGACCGGGGCTTTTGAGCCAGAGGTCGAGGAGGTCCTTGGCCGCGGAGGGGCGGGCGGCTGATTTCGCTAGGTTTTCGCTGGCGATTCCGTAGCGGGTGACGCCGGCCTCCTTGATGCGGTGGGTGAAGCGCGGGTGGGCTGACACTGGTGACTGGTGGCCGAAGTACTGTAGGCGGGCCATCTCCTCGCTGTGGGCGGTGGCCGCTATGGCTAGGGTGGCGTTGGGCTGGAGCGGGGCCGCCCCTTGGGCGTCGCGCTCGGCGTTGACTAGGGCGAGGATCTCGGCGGCCAGGGCGGCGCGGGCTTTGGCGCCGAGGAGGTCTTTGGACTTGGCCGTGGTCATCGCGGGGGCTGCCGAGGCCTCGGCGGTCGGCGTGGCGCCGTTGAGCGCGGGGAGGGCGGGCGCGGTGGGCTCTGCGGGGACCAGGGCTGCCAGGGGACGCTTCGTCGGCGCGGAGCCCGACCACGGGTCCAGGTCGTCGAAGGCGCCGTCGTCGCCGCCGCTCTCCTCGTCGTCGTAGTCCTCGTCGTAGCCCTCGCCGCCGTCGCCCTCGCTCGGGCCGGTCCACGGGTCGTCGACGCGGGGCTGGGCCGCGCCGCCTTGGGGCGCGGACTGGCGGCTGCTGGGGCGGTAGACCCGCGCGGGGGCGTCGGTGCCGTGACCGGGGGGAGCCGGGGCGCTCGAGCTTGGCGGCTCGTAGTCGTCGCCCTCATCGTCGTATCCCTCGGTATCGTATGACGGATCGAAGGATTCGGGCTGCGCGGGCCTCGCCGTCGGGGGGCCCTGGCGACGGGCCTGGTTGGCGCCCTCGGGGATCCAGTTCGGCGGCGGGCCGCGGCGGCTCGGGGCCGGGCGGTAGACGGGCTGCGGCTGGTAGACCGGCTCGCTGTAGGCGGGCTGGGGCGCGATGTAGACCTCTTCAACCGCCTGGGCCTCGGCCTCGGCGGCCAGCGCGGCGGCGAGGACGGCCGCGCCGAAGAAGATGCCGGCGCCGCGCAGGACGCGCCCGCCGTGACCGCGCCGACGGTGGGGCGGGTGGTGGCGAGGGCCGTGGACGTGGATCTGCACGCGCGGTTCGCCCGGGAGGATGCCGCGAGCGCCGTGGGGGCTGCGGGCGAGGGCGTTCGGCGCGGCGAAGACCAGCGCGGTCAGCAGGGCGAGTGCGGCGGCGGCGATGGGGCGGGGAGCGGTCATGGCGTGGGCCTCGCGCGGGGGGATGAATGGGGCTCAGACGCAGGTCGCGCCTCAGCATTCATCCCGTCACGCGGCGGCCCCGCCGGACCGCACCTCAGCCCTTCAGCGTCGCGCCCACGATGCCCGGGACCTTCAGCCAGCTCGGGTCGGCCTCGAACGCGGCCAGCTTGCGGCCGATCTCCGCCGTGTTCTTGTTGGTCACGAACCACGGGGGCTTCGGGAAGACGCGGAAGGGCCCGCGGATGACGGTCTTCTGCGGCTTGTCGAAGAAGAACGAGTTGTGGACGACGCCCGCGCCGCTCTGGATGTCGTAGATCTCGTGGCCGGGGAAGGCGCCCCAGGTGGTCGAGACGAAGCCGTAGGCCAGCGCCGGCCAGTGGTTGATGACCACCGAGCCGTAGCGCAGGTTCGCGATGGCCCGCTCGAGCGCGTCCGCCACGGCCTTGTCTTTGAGGCTGGCGGGGTGGATGAGGATCGACGCGTTCAGCGTGCCCCACATCCGGTCGTTGCAGAAATCCACGGCGCGGTCGATGAACTCGACGACCGAGCTGGCGTCGAGCGCCGTCTCGCCGAAGAGCCCGCAGAAGGCCTCGGTCTGAAAGCAGGGGTCCTCCGCGTTGGCCGGGTCCACGTCGCTGACCAGGGTCCAGGGCAGGCCGTCGGCCCGCGCCTTGCCGTACTGCTCGGCGTCGGGGTGCTCTTTGACGAAGAGGTTCCAGCGGTCCTCGGCCCCCGGGTAGTAGGCCCGGCGGCGCGGCGTCTTCTCCAGCGTCGCGCGTACCTCTTCCAGCAGCGGCCGCCGCCCGTCCCAGCTCTTGTGGGTGATGAGCATCCGCGTGGCGTTGCAGTTGAAGCCGGCGTTATTGCACAGCGACGACGCGATGTTCTGGCCCTGGAACTCGCGGTCGGCCGCGCTCCACGGGCCGGGCACGATGATCATCGGGCTGACGTTGCCAAGCTCGCTCGTGATCCGCTTGGTGTTGGCGGGCTTCTTGGCGGCCTTGCGGCGCGCGCCGTCCGGTCCGCCCCCGAACACGATGGCGTCGTGGGTCTTGTCGGAGCCCGTGATGTGGATCTCGTCGATGTCGTCGTGGTTGCAGAGGTACTGACCCTCGACCGCGCCGCCGTAGACGATCCGCAGGTAGCCGCGCTCGACCAGGACCTGGAACGCCTCAGCGATGAACGGCCCGAGGTACTCGTTGACCGGGTTCATCTTGAGGACGCAGACCTGATCCTCGACGAAGAGCTTGTAGAGCACGTCCATCGGCCCGATCGACGCGACGTTGCCCGCCCCGAGCACCAGCGCGACCTTGCCCTCGATGGTCCCGCCCGCGGCCTTGGTCTTGTAGATGTGCGCCTGATTCTGCCCGAGGTTCTGCTCGGTCACGCCCGGCTCCATCCAGATTTCGCCGGTAAATCCTGCGTAAAAGACCTTGTCCCAGATGTCGCCCGGGAACACCTCGGCCGCGATCTGGCCCTGGCCGACCGACTTCACCTTGCCCGGGATGCCCGGCGTGCCGTTCTTCTCGATGGCCCGCAGCGAGGCCTCGAAGAGCCGCAGGTTCCGCAGCGTCGTGAACGGCCCGCCCAGCCACTCCTCGCCTTCCGACGAGGTGCCCGGCGTGATGCCCTTGGCCTCGCACGCCCGCGCGACCCAGCGCTCCGACACCGCCAGCGTGTCCTTCCGCAGCGTCTGCAGCAGCGCGATGCGCTCGCTCACGCTGACCTTGACCCAGGCGTCCTTGTGGTCGCGCACCACCGCGACGGCGCGATCCATCTGGGTCGTCGTCGTCGGGGTGATCGTGCTCTTGCCCTGCGGAATTTCAATAGTTCCGCGTGCTTCGACGTGCGCAGCGCTCATGGGTCACCTCTTCGGACGGCGGTGTGGGGGCGCGGCCGATGGAACCCCGCGAGACTCAGCGGGTCAAGGGCCGGTACTTGATGCGGTGGGGCTGGTCCGCGTCAGCGCCGAGGCGACGCTTGCGGTCGCGCTCGTAGTCTTCCCAGTTGCCCTCGTACCAGATGACCTGGCTGTCGCCCTCGAAGGCCAGGATGTGCGTGGCGACGCGGTCGAGCATCCAGCGGTCATGGCTGACGATGACGACGCAGCCCGAGAACTGCAGGATCGCCTCTTCCAGCGCGCGCAGCGTCTCGACGTCGAGGTCGTTGGACGGCTCATCCAGCAGCACCAGGTTGCCGCCCTCGATGAGCAGCTTCGCCAGGTGCACGCGGTTGCGCTCGCCGCCGGACAGGTCGCGCACGAACTTCTGCTGGTCGGCGCCCTTGAAGTTGAAGAGCCCGCAGTAAGCGCGCGCGTTGATCTCGCGCTTGCCGATCATGATGGTCTCGCGACCGCCGCTCATCTCCTGAAAGACCGTCTTGTCGCCGTCGAGGTGCGAGCGGCTCTGGTTGACGTACGCGACCTGCACGGTCTCGCCGATCACCAGCTCGCCGCTGTCGGGCTTGTCCTCGCCGACGATCATCCGCAACAGCGTCGTCTTGCCTGCGCCGTTGGGGCCGACGACGCCGACGATGCCAGCGCGCGGCAAGATGAACTCGAGGTCCTCGAAGAGCAGCTTGTCGCCAAACCCCTTCGTCAGCTTCTTCGCCTCGACGACGGTGTTTCCGAGGCGCGGGCCGGGCGCGATGGCGATCTGGACCGCCCCCTGCCGCTCCTCGCGCGCCTCCTCCTCGGCCACCAGCTTCTCATACTGGTTGATACGCGCCTTGCCCTTGGACTGGCGCGCCTTCTGGCCCATGCGGATCCACTCGAGCTCTTCGCGCATCGCCTTGCGACGGTTCTCGCTGGACTTGTCCTCCTGGGCGAGCCGCTTCTCCTTCTGGTCCAGCCACTCGGAGTAGCTGCCCTCCCACGGGATGCCCTTTCCGCGGTCGAGCTCCAGCACCCAGCGCGTGACGTTGTCGAGGAAGTAGCGGTCGTGGGTGACGACCAGGACCGTGCCCGGGTACTCGCGCAAGTGCCGCTCGAGCCACGCGACCGACTCGGCGTCGAGGTGGTTGGTGGGCTCGTCGAGCAGCAGGATCTCCGGCCGCTCCAGCAGGATCCGCGTCAGCGCCACGCGCCGCTTCTCGCCGCCGGACAGCGTCGCCACGTTCGCGTCGCTGGGCGGGCAGCGCAGCGCTTCCATCGCCTGCTCGAGCCGGCTGTCCAGGTCCCACGCATCGGCCGCCTCGATCGCGTCCTGCACGCGCGACTGCTCGGCCAGCACCTTGTCCATCTCGTCGGCGTCCATGGGCTCGCACAGCCGCATGTTCAGCGCCTCGAACTTGTCGAGCAGCGCCTTGGTCTCCTTGACGCCAAGCTCGACGTTGCCCTTGACCGTCAGCGTCTCGTCGAGCTGCGGCTCCTGGGGCAGATACCCGATGCGGACGCCCGGCTGCACGATGAGCTCGCCGAGGAAATCCGTGTCCTGCCCGGCGATGATCCGCAGCAGCGTGGACTTTCCGGCGCCGTTGGGGCCGAGCACGCCGATCTTCGCGCCGTGGAAGAACGAGAGGTAAATGCCCGAAAGAAGCTCCTTACCCGTGGGCAGGACCTTCTTCAAATTGACCATGTTCATGATGATGTCAGCCATGGTCGCTGTATGTCTGATGACGCGTCCGTCGTAAAGGGCAAACGTCCCCTCCTGGACCCCTCAATCGACCAGGTCTTTGCGCTGAACCTCGCTTGCCCCTAGGCTTAGCGCATGGGTGCCCCCGCTGCGGGCGGCCCCCTGATGAATGCCCGGGGGAACATCGTGAGAAGCGCTGCCGTGGGGCTGCTGGTGGTGGGTTGCGTCGCGTTCGTGGGGAGCCTCGCCGGCTGCGTGGGGTCCGAGGTGACGGGCGCCGACGACGTGACGGTCCTGGCGGACTTCGCGGTCACGGACGTCCTGGACCTGCCCGACAGCGACGCGGTCGCCGCCGACGCCGACGTCATCGTGGTGCCGGGCGGCTTCGGCTGGCCCTGTACGACCAACGGGGAGTGCCTGTCCGGGTTCTGCCTGCCCACCGCGGAGGGCCACCGCTGCACGGTGATCTGCGAAGACGAGTGCCCAGGCGACTTCGTCTGCAAGCCGCTGCAGCAGCCGGGCCAGGACCCCGTGTTCGTCTGCGTGGACGTCACGGCGAACCTGTGCCGGCCCTGCGACAGCGACGACGAGTGCAACACCGGGACCTCGGTCGCGCGCTACGACTGCGCGGACTTCGGCGACCCCGGCGGCTTCTGCCTGCTCGACTGCGGACCGCCGAACAGCTTCCCGTGCCCGGAGGGCTACGCCTGCCAGGGGCGCGCCGGGCTGCCCGCGGGGATCTCCGCCGTGTGCACGCCCGTCGACGGGACCTGCGAGTGCAACGGGCTGGCCGTGTCCGACGGCGCGTCGACGACCTGCCACGCGACCAACGGCTTGGGGCGTTGCCCGGGCCAGCGCACCTGCCTGGAGGCGGGCTTGAGCGACTGCGACGCGCCGGCGGCCGTCGCCGAGACCTGCAACAACCTCGACGACAACTGCGACGGCACCACCGACAACCCGGTCGGCGCGCAGTGCTGCGACGACAACGACGACAACTGCGACGACAACAACGCGTGCACCGCCGACACCTGCGAGGGGGCCGCGGGCTGCAAGCACGCCAACGTCGACGGAAAGAGCGGCGTCATCTGCTACACGGGTGAGGAGGTGACCCGCGGCGTGGGCGCCTGCAGCGACGGCGTCGTCGGGTGTAGCCAGGGCACGTCCATCGGCTGCGTCGACCAGGTCCAGCCCTCCGCCGAGATGTGCAACGGCCAGGACGACGACTGCGACGGCGAGACCGACGAGGGCACCAACGCGCTGTGCTTCCCTTATATGTGCGGCGCGACGGCCTGCGCGACGACCTGCAGCCAAGCCAGCGACTGCTTCGCCGGCTACTACTGCGACCTCACCGACGCCAACAACAACGGGAACTCGGCCGAGTGCGTGTTGCGCCAGGCCAGCGGCTCCAAGTGCTCGGTGGACACGCAATGCCTCGGCGGGACCTGCTCAAACGGGTACTGCTGCGCGTCGAAGACCGGGCTTTGCTGCGGCGCCGACAGCGACTGCGCGAGCCTCACCAAGGCCGCGACCTGCGACAACGCCACCTTCTGCGCGGGTCATCGCGTGGACGCCACCTGCGACGCCGCCTCGGTCTGCCAGACCCAGAACGTCAACGACACCGCGGCCTGCCTCAACGCGACCTGCGGAGGCCCCACCTGCATCGGCGGCAATGTTCGGCTCTCGGTTTTGTGCAGCGCGCAGGGGTCCTGTAACGTCCCCGGACCGCTGCAGGAGGACTGCGGCGGCGCCGATCCATGCTGCAACTACACGTGCAGCGGGGCCGCTTGTGCGGCGAGCGTGAAGCCGGAGTGCATCGTCCAGTGCAGCCAGAACCCCGGCCAATGCGCGTGCCAATAGGGGAGCGGGACCTCTCCATGGGTGGTCGCTCGGGGTCATCGTGCTCCAAAACTGTCAGGTGCGGGCTGGCGATTCTCGTGCTGCTTGCGGTCCCCGGCCTCGCGCCGGCGGCCCAGGCGGCACCACCGGAGGCGCTGACCGTCGGCAACGCGCACTTCGAGCTGACCACCGACTGCGACCCGGAGACCCGCACCCGCGTGCTGGGGCGGCTCGAGGGGTTCCGCGACGCGCTTGAGATCCTGGTGCTCGCCGCCACCGGGGTCGCGCTGGGGCCGAACCCCATCCGGATGCGCCTCTTCGAGGAGCCGCGCGATTACGCCGCCTACGCCCGGCAGAACGCGCCGGGGCTGGGCCACAATGGCGGCTTCTACGACGGGGCGACGCGCACCGTGTACGCCTACCGGCGCTCCAACCCCATGCAGCTGCTCTTTCACGAGATCACCCACGCCGTGATGGGCGATGTCTTTGAAGACCCTTGGTACGAGCGGTACGCGCGGCCGGGCTGGCCGGTGTGGTTCGACGAGGGGTTCGCCGAGTACGCGTCGTCGTCGGCGCAGGACCCCGGCGGCTCGACTCGCTTCGGCGCGCTGCAGCCGGCGAGACTCGCGACCCTGGTGGACGCGCTGGAGCGGCGCCGGTTGATGCCGCTGGCTCAGCTGCTGCGCGGGCGGGCGGCCGACTTCTCGGGCGCGTCCATGGACCTCTGGTACGCGCAGGCGTGGGGGCTGGTCGACCTGCTCCTCGCCGAGTCCGACCTCCGCGGTCGCGTGCCGGTCTGGGTCAAGCGCCTGCGCGACGGCGAGCACGGCGTGGCCGCGTTCCTCGCGGTGTTCGGCCCCGACCTCGACGGGCTCCAGGCCCGCTTCGAGCGCCGCATCGGGCGCCTGGCCGCCTCGGCACCCCACCCGATGGCCCTGGTCGGCGACAGCGGCCTCGACCCCTGGACCGTTCACGAAGGCGGCGACTGGCGAATCGAGGGATCGTCGCTGGTCGGACGCGGCGCCGGCGGTTGGAACTATCTCACCCGCGCCGTGCCGCCCGTGCAGGCCTTCGCGCTGAACTTCGAGGTGCAGCAGACCGGCGAAGGCTCGCTGGGCCTCGTCTTCGGGCACCACGGGGTCAGCTCGTACCCGTACCACACCATCGTCGACTTCGGCCGTGGCACCGCGTCGCTGCGCCACATCCGGACGGCCCAGCAGCTCACCCGCGAGGTCGAGAGCCCCGCGGCCTTGCGCGCCGAGGGCTACACGCCCGTGCGGGTCGAGCTTCGCCACGGCGTGCTCTCGGTGTGGGTCGACGGGCGGCACGTGCTCTCCGCGCGCCCGGGACGGCCGGTCGCGAGCCTCGTCGGCCTCTACGTCCAGGACGGCTCGGCTCGATTCCGTGGGCTTTTCCTCGCCCCGGTCCCAGGATACGCTACCGGTCCCTCAGCCGCGCAACCACCGGCGTCGCTCGCCCCCGAGCCCGCCCCGCGCCGCGCGCCCGCCACCGCGGTTTCGGCCGATGACAGCCCCTGACACGAGCCAAGAGCGGCCGCCGATCCTCGCCGTTTTCCCAGACGCGGCCGAGGTGTTTGCGCACATCGACCCCCACCTCGGCGCGGCGCAGGTGCTCCCGCGCGTCCCCTCGCTGCTGGTGTCGGACGGCGCGCCGCCGCCGGTCCTGGTCCTCGTATGGGAGGCCGGCCCGGCCATGGACGCGCTGCGAGCCCGCCTGCGCTCTGCCCCTCCCGGCCTGGTGGTCGTGGGGCTCTGCGATGACGCGGGCGAGTCCGACTTCTGGAGCTCGGCCGCGCTCCTGCCCGCGCTGGCCGCCACCGCCCCGCTCCCCGCCGACGCGACGAGCCTCACCCGCGCGCTGCGCTCGGCGCTGACGCTGCGCGAGGCCTCGATCCGCGCCGAGGCCGCCCGTGTGCGCGCCGACACCGAGCTGGCCAAGGTCCTGTACTCCGTCAGCCACGACCTGCGCGCGCCGACCCAGGGTTTGGTGGGGCTAGCGGGCCTCCTCGCCGAGACCGAGGGCGACCGCTTGAGCCCGGACGGCCGCGAGGTGTGCGCCGAGATCGAGAAGAGCGGCCAGCGCCTCAGCGGCATGGTCGATACCCTCGCCATCTGCTCGCGGCTCGAGCGCCACGTCCCCGACCTGCAGGAAGTGGAGCTGCAGCCCCTGGTCGAGGGGATCTTCGCCATGGCGATCTCGAGGCACCAGACGCGGTTTCCGCGCCTCTCGCTGGACCCGGCGCCGACCCGGCTGGTGTCCGACGCCGAGCTGCTGACGACGATCTTGCAGGCGCTGGTCGACAACGCCGTGCGCTACAGCGAGGCGAAGCCCCCGCGCGTCCACGTCGGCGTGGAGATGGACGAAGCACAGCTCGAGATCAGCGTGGTCGACAACGGGCCTGGGCTGACTCCCGAGCAGGCCGAGGCGGCGTTTGACCTCTTCACGCGGCTGCACCCGCGGCAATCGGGCGGAGTCGGCGCCGGCCTGACCATGGCGAGGCAGGCCGCCAAGCGTCTCGGCGGCGCGATACGGTGCGAGCGCGCGCCGGGCGCCGGCAGCAGCTTCATCGTGACGCTGCCGCTGCGGACGTTGTGACGCGAGGCCCGCTCACGACTTGCTCCGCCGGGGGCGCATTGTTAAGGATTACCAGCGATACGCGTCCGTGAGCAGCGGAACCGGCGTTCGAACGCATAGGTGGTGCGCGATGGGGGCGACAACAGCGAGCACGAGCCGGCCGAAGTGCGCGGCACACGTTGCGGCGCTTGGCCTCGCCGCGCTTGGTCTCGCCTCGCTATTTCAGGCGTGCGGCGGCACAGCGGGGGCGCCCTCGGGCGAGCTGGACGGCGGCGCGGAGATCGCGGTGCCGGACGGCGACTCGGCGGGCTCGGACGCGGCGGGCTCGGACACAGCGATCGACGCAGGAGCTGACACGGAAATCGGCGCCGAGGTCGACGCCGCGCCGCCCGACGACGGCGGGGCCGACGCGCTCGACACCACGCCTGCGCCCGACGGCGACGCGGCCGACGCGGCCGACCTGCCCGACGAGGTCGTGGAGGCCCCGCGCACCACCAAGACCGCGTGCGCCACCGACGCCGACTGCGCCCTGGGCTGCGCCGCGGCCGCGACCTGCGCGGACGGGAAGTGCCAGTGGAGCGGCATCGACGGCTGCATCATCGACGACGCCAAGGCCGGCGACAGCGCCTGCGTGGACACGGGCTCGGTGCTGGCCAGCTCGGGCTGCCTCTACTGCAATCCGCAGCACTCGCCTCGCTCGTGGACGGGCGTCCTGGTCAGCGAGGGCTTCGAGCAGGGCCTCGGCGCCTTCGCGCAGGTCAGCGCCGACGGCGACCCGGACGCGGTCTGGGCGGCGACGGAGGTGCGCTCGGGCAGCGGCCTGCACAGCCTGCATTTCGGCGTCGTGGGGGGCGCGACCTACGCCAGCGGCGGTCGCTCAGCAGGCCGGGCGCTGAGCCAGCCGGTCCCCGTCCCCGAGGGCGTCGCCACCGAGCTACGCTTCCTGGTCTGGCTCGACACCGAGGAGACCAAGGGCTTCGATTTCCTCCGCGCGTTCATCATCCTCGACAGCGGCGAGGAGATGACGCTGTGGCACTCCGACTCCATCGGCGGCACGACCCGCGGTGAGTTCTTGCCGGTGAGCGCCGCGCTGCCGCCCTTCGTCAGCGAGACCCTGCGCCTCGGCTTCGAGTTCGACACCATCGACGACCTCATCAACGGCTTCGAGGGCGCCTACGTCGACCAGGTGACGCTGACCACCGGCTGCTGCGTCGGACCAGCTGACTGCCAAGACGACAACCCCTGCACGGTCGACCTGTGCCCCGTCGCGGGCCAGATCTGTAACCACGCGGCCATCGCGGGCTGCTGCAACCTCGACTCCGAGTGCAGCGACGGCGACTCGTGCACGCTGGACGCGTGCAGCGGCTTCGGCGGCGACTGCACCTTCACGCCGCTGCCCGGCTGCTGCCACGGGCCGGCGGACTGCAACGACGGCGACCCCTGCACCGAGGACGTCTGCGGGAGCGACGGCGGCACCTGCTCGCACAAACCGCTGTGCTGCAAGGATGACGACGGCTGCGACGACTCCGACGACTGCACCACCGAGCAGTGCGTCGAGGGGCAGTGCCTCTTCGAGTACACCTGCTGCCTGAGCGCCTCGGACTGCAACGACTTCCAGTCCTGCACCAACGACCAGTGCATCGGCGGCGAGTGCGTGCACACGCCCGCCGACATCCCCGGGTGCTGCGTGCCGACGGTGTTAAACCAGCCCTTCGACCTCGGCGCGCCAGACGGCTGGACCTTCTCGCCGGCCACCAGCGGCGTCGGCTGGCAGGTGGCGACCCTGTCTGAGGCGCTCAGCGCGC
>JAWKRR010000061.1:0-45069 GCA_041389525.1 Myxococcota bacterium
ACCCGAACAGGCGGGTGGCCAATCAGGTCTAGTCAAGATGGGGTGCGGATTTCGCGGCGCGGGGCTCCCACAACCCGGTGGTAGACGGAAAACGCCGTCCCCCCCCGAATGCGGGAAACGCCGCGCCGGCGAGGATTCACGCGCTCCCACCCGCGAGCCCAGACGCCCTAAAACCCGCCGCACTCTAAAGTCGGTTGTGAGGCCCGCCGACGTAGCTGGCAAGAGCCTTCGCGGCGCCCCCCACATCGGCATCCGACCGCTGCCCCATCGTCAGGAGAACCCCTTGAACCGCAATCGCACCCGATTGGCCGCCGGCGGCCTCGCGCTCGCCCTTGCCGGCTTGCTGCTCGCTCCTCCCCTGCCGGACGACGACGCGGCGTTCAAGCGCCCGAACGCCACCGCAGCCCCGGCCGCTGGCCTGGAGATTGCCCGGCTGCAGCGCGAGCACGCCGCCGCCACGCGCTCAGCCCGCTCGCCCTCGCGCCTGCGCAAGGCCGTCCGCGCCCTCGCCGAGCCCCAGGCAGCGACCGCGCAGCCCGCCACCATCTCCGTGCAGACGCTGGACACCCCGGACGGCCCCCTCGAGGTCGTGGCCGACGAGGTCATCGTCCTCGTGCGCCCCGACATCACGCCCGCCGGCCTCGAGCGCCTCGCCGCCGACACCGGCACGCAGGTCCGCCGCTACGACGCGCGCCTCAGCCTCGCCCGCCTCGGCTTCGACGACGCCACCGATCCCCGCGCCGTCGCCGACCGCGTCAGCTCCCACCCGCTGGCGCTCGGCGCCCGCCCCCACGCCGTCATGCGCGCCACCGGCACCGGCGTCGAGGTCACCCGCGGCGGCAAGAACATCAGCGTCTCACGCCCCGGCCAGACCCTCATCCTCACCGGCGGCTCCGAGCCGATCGGCCAGCTCGAGCCGCTCCAGTGGAACCTCACCGCCTCCGGCCACCAGCGCGTCCTGGCCAACAGCGCGTCGGGCGACGGCATCTGCGTCGCCGTCCTCGACAGCGGCGTGGCCTACGAGAACTATTCCGACGCCAAGGGCAACTACAAGCTGGCGCCCGACCTCGCGCACGTCCACTTCAGCTCGCCCATCGACGTCGTCAACGGCGACAGCCACGCCAACGACGACAACGGCCACGGCACCGAGATGACCTCGCTCATCGCCGGGTTCGGCCAGGCCATCGCGCTGGCCCCGAACGCCGAGATCATGCCGGTCAAGGTCCTCGACGCCGCCCAGGTCGGCACCGAGATGGGCCTGGTCGCCGGCATCGACCACGCCACCGAGCGTGGCGCCGACGTCATCAGCATGTCCCTCGCGTTCTCGCAGGGCTACAGCCCCTCCCCCTGGCTCGAGGCCGTCGTCGAGGCCGCCTGGGAGGCTGGCATCGTCATGGTCGGCGCCTCCGGCAACGAGGGCGCGGACCGCGTCGCCTACCCTGCCCGCATGCGCCGCGTCATCGCGGTCGGCGCCTACACCGGAAACAGCGTCGACGGCGCCACCGGCCGCCTCGGCATGCCCGCCCTCGCCAGCTACAGCAACGGCGGACCCGAGCTCGACGTCCTCGCCCCCGGCGGCACCCTGGACGAGGACCGCGACAACAACGGCGTCCCCGACGGCCTCGTCGTTCAAGGTTTCGCCCCCGGCGCGCCCCAGAACCTCGGCTGGTGGCTCACCGCCGGCACCTCGCCCGCCGCCGCCATCGTCAGCGCCACCGTCGCCCTCATGCTCGAGAATGGCGCCCCCGCGGACGGCGTTCGCCAGCTGCTGGCCGACTCCGCGCGCCAGGTCATCGAGCCCGAAGACCAGTTCAAGTGGGGCAACTTCAACTACCGCCGCGGCGCGGGCGCGCTGGACGCCGGCAACGCCATCGACGTCAAGACCTGGGGCTCGCGCACCAGCGGCTGCGACAACGACGACATCTTCGTCAACCCGGTCGGCATCCTCACCGAGCCCTCCTCGGGCAAGGTGCGCCTCAACCTCTTCGTCGAGGTCCGCCGCGCCTCCATGCAGGCCGTCTCCGGCGCCGTCCACGTCCGCCTCTCCGGCTCCGTCAACAGCAGCTCCGTCATCTGGACCGACGGCCAAGGCGTCGCCAACCTCATGACCGAGCCCTTCACCCCACCGGCCGGCGGCGTCCGCATCGACGTCGAGATCGGCGCCGTCGAGACCTACAGCCCCGTCTGCGGCTGGGGCGAGCTGGTCGCGCGCCCGCTGACCTTCACCCGCATGGACGAGCTCTCCTACCGCCTCGCGTCGGCCCTCGGCACGGGCCTCGCCTCGAGCGCCCTCGTCGTCCTCGTCGACCCGACCGCCCGCGCCGCCTTCCCCATCTGGGACGCGTCGCTCTACCGCAACACCTACGTCGAGCGCTCCTTCGGCACCGGCCTCGCCTCGAGCGCCCTCGTCTCCTTCTCAGACGCCCTCTACATGCAGAACGCCCAGCGCCTGCAGTCCGTCGCCGTCCTCCGCACCTTCGGCAGCGGCCTCGCCTCCTCGGCCCTGGTCTTCGACTCGGCGCTCTTCTCGCCGACCGTCCTCGCCGCCTACCAGCCGCGCACCCTGGTCGCGCTCAGCTACCTCAGCGGCACCGGCCTCGCCTCCTCGGCCATCATCGTCGGCGGCACCACCCGCGCCTGGAGCTACTACGTCCCGACCTTCCCGAACCCCGCCGTCATCTCGTTCGCATACGGCACGGGCCTCGCCTCGTCGGCCATCATCCTCGACCGCACGCTGCTGTCGCCGACGCTCTTCACCACCAACACCAACCTGGTGCAGTCCCGCATCAACGACACCAGCACGGCACTCGTCGCCGGCCGCGGCCTCGCCTCGTCCGCCCGGGTCCTGAACTTCAACGCCAGCACCGCGAGCCTCCTCGGCTTCAACTTCAACCTGGTCAGCCAGACCACCCTCGCCGGAACCGGCCTCGCCTCGTCCGCCCTGGTCATGGGCTTCACGACCCAGCAGCTCCAGCAGACGGTCACCCTCGCCCGCTGGATGAACGGCATGGGCCTAGCGTCCAGCGCGCTCATCGCCTCGTACAACCCGACCATGCGCCTCTCGTCGCCCACCCTGTGGACCTCGCTGCGCCTCAACACCGTGACCTCCACCGGCCACGTCAAGCTGCAGTAGCCCCGAGCCCCCGTCATCCCGCACCGCACCACGAGGTAACGCGCCCCAGGAAATCCCCTAGCGACGCACGCCAGAACCGTAGTACCCTGGCAGGTGGACTCGGTCGCCGCGCCCTCCGCGACGCCGAAGAAGCAGTGCCGGGGGCAATCATGGGACGAGCACTATTAGCGGCAGCGCTACTGATCTCGGGCGGGTGTTCCTCCAGCGACCCTGGCGGGGACGCGGGCGCGGGTGACAGCGGCGAGCTCGGCGCGCCGACGCGGACCGCGGCGAATCGTCAGAACCCACTGATGGCGCCGATGGAATCGACGGGTCGGAAGAGGTTGCGCTGCGGCCGCCTGCGATTCCTGCATTCACGTGTCGGCCCTAAACCTCGACCTGGGCCACACGGTCGTGGGCGCGGTGTCGGAGCGCAAGCTGCGGCTTACCAACTGCGGGACGAACGACGAGCTTGTCGTCACCCAGGCCGAGCTGAGTCCGGACTCGTCAGCCGCCTTCTCGCTCGACTTCACCGGGTTGGAAGCGACGGGCCCGCTCTTTGTCCTCGCGCCCGGCTTCACGGCGACGCTCCCCGTCCGCTACCAGCCGACCTCGCTCAGCGAGATCGGCGCCGACGGCTTGCTGGTCCGCGAGCGCGGTGCGATTCGAATCGCTTCGAGCGCGACGGCGGAAGCGGTGGAAGTCCAACTCAGCGGCACGGGCGTGGCCACGGCGTGCCCGACGGCGATCCTCAGCGTCGTGGAAGGGGAAGAGGTCATTCCTCAGACAAGGCTGCACCTGCGCGCGTCGGACAGCCTCCCCCCGAACGGAATCAAGCGCGTGGAGTGGTCGGCCGTCCAGCCCGACGGCTCGGGTTCGGTGTTCCTCCCGAACGTCCTCGCCACCGACCCGACTTTCGAGGCCAACGTGGTCGGAGAGTATGTCTTCCGGCTCAAAGTCACCGACGCAGCCGACACCGCATCGTGCGAGACCGCGGAGGTTCACGTCTTCGTGATTCCTGATGCAGCGATTCACGTCGAGATGGTCTGGAACACGCCAGGCGATCCGAACCAATCCGACGAAGGCCCGGAGGCTGGCGCCGACCTTGACCTCCACTTCGCCCATCCGCTCGCGACCGGCGTCGACGGCGTGTTGGATGGCTGGTTCGACAAGCGGTTCGACTGCTTCTGGTTCAACGCCCACCCCGATTGGGGCAGCGAGAGCCCGGACGTTCACGACAACCCGGGCCTCGACCGTGACGACACCGATGGGACCGGGCCGGAAATCGTGAATCTCCGTCTCCCGGAGGACGGCCAGACCTATAGGATCGGCATCCACTCCTGGTTCGCCCACGGGTTCGGTCCGTCGTGGGCGAAGGTGCGGGTTTTCAGCTACGACGAGCTTCGGTTCGAGAGCGCGACCGTGAAGCTGCAGGAGTTCGACTTCTGGGAGGTGGCGACTGTGACGTGGCCGTCCGCAACCGTCGCCGCCATAAAGGGCCCCGCCGCGGGGCACAAGGTCATCCCCAATTACAAGGCAGTCGGCTTCCCGGTACCCTGAGCCGGCGCGCCGGGTTCGCCTCGGTTCCAGAGCCCTTGCGCCCCTCGCGACGCCCCGATGGACAACGCAAATCGCCTGTGAGACACCGGATTTGCTGGACCTCGCGGGGCGCCGCGCTTCGGTCACGGCACTCGGAAACGGCCGGCTCGTCGCACCGCGGGCGGCCACGGCTCTTGAGATGGGGGGCGCGTCATGGCTCAGCTCGCACGTGTTCGTTCATGGTTCGCCTTCGCCGTCGCGCTGGTCGCGATGTTCGCCGCTTGCGGTGACGGGACAAGCTCCGGCGGCGCCTGCGACCCCGCCTGCGCCTCGGGATTTCAGTGCATCGCGGACACCTGCGTGCCGGTCATCGTCGGCGGCTGCGACGCGGGGTGCGGCAGCGGGACTGAGTGCATTGCGGGACAGTGCGTGCAGATTCAGGCGCCGGTTGAGTGCGTGCCTGCATGCGCGTCCGGTCGCACTTGCGTAAACGGCGGCTGCGTCTCCGACGCCGTGGCCGGCGGAAAGGGTCACACCAGCACGCCCGGCTCGAGCTGGACGGTGCTGGTCTATCTCGTCGCCGACAACGACCTCGAGCCCGCCGCCCTGGTCGACTTGGAAGAGATGATGGCCGTGGGCGACTCGGCCGGGTTCCGCTTCGTGGTCCAGGTCGACCGCTCGCCCGACTACACGTCCGAGGGCGTCGGCAACCTGGCCAACTGGGACAGCGCCAAGCGGCTGGTCGTCAAGAGCGGCAGCTTCGAGGAGATCGCCGACCTGGGCGAGATCGACACGACGGACCCGGCGGTGCTGGCCGACTTCATCGACTGGGGCCTCACCACCTACCCCGCCGACCGCACGATGCTGATTCTGTGGGACCACGGCGGCGGCTGGGAGGGCTTCGGCGTCGACGAGACCACCGCCGGCAAGCCGCTGCTCAAGCTCAACACCATCCGCAAGGGCATCTCCCAGGGCCTCGCCGACGCGGACAAGGAGCGCTTCGACATCATCGGCTTTGACGCCTGCCTCATGGCCAACGCCGAGACGGCCCTGGTGCTGGCGCCCTACGGCGAGTACCTGCTGGCGTCCGAGGAGACCGAGCCCGGCCACGGCTGGGACTACCGCTCGTTCGCCGCGGCGAAGACCGACTCGTCCATCGACCCGGTCTCGCTCGCCAAGTCCGTGCTGAGCGGCTTCTTCGCGCAAGCGGCCGCTGAGGCAACCGACAAGGACCTCACCCTGTCGATCATCGACCTGACGCTCATCGGCGAGCTCGGCTCCGCCATGAACGCCATGGCCACCGCCCTCACCGGGGCGGTCGTCAGCTCGTCGCCGCGCATCGGCAAGAGCCGCGAGGAGGCCACCCGCTTCGGCAAGGCCCCCGACCCGCAGCAGGAGACCAACCTGGTCGACTTCGGCGACTTCGCGCGCCGCCTCGCCGCCGCCGAGGGCGCGTCCTTCGCGGCCGCCAAGAAACAGCTCGACGACGCCCTCGCCCGCGTGGTCGTCCAGACGCGCAACGGCCCCGCGTCGGGCGGCGCGACCGGCCTGACCATCTACTTCCCGCCCTTCTCGAAGTTCTACAACGCAAGCTACGACGCCATCCCCGAGGCCGCCCCCTGGCGCGTCTTCCTCAACGCCTACTACACGGGCGGCGCCTCCATCACGCAGCCCATGGACATCGGCGGCGCGGCCAACGAGGGCTTCGTGAGCTGGGTCGACGGCGAGGCGACCATCGAGGTCCCCATCGGTGCCGAGGCCGCCGCCGCGCTGGTCTCCGCCGAGGCGTGGGTGGGCCTCGTGGACTCCGACGACGGCTCGGTCTACCTGCTGGCGACCTTCCCCGCCGACTTCACCGGCTCAAGCCTCACCGCGTCGTGGGCCGGCGAGGCGGTCTTCCTCAGCCAGGGAACGGGCGGCAGCATCGGCTACGTCGAGGTCGAGGCCGACGACGAGTCGGGCCTGCTGGTCGTCAACGTGCCCTTCGCCTACGTCGACTCGCCCGGCAGCCAGGACGTCGGCTACGTCATCCGCCGCGAGTTCCTCGACCCGCAGACGCTCCAGTCCTACGGCTACCTCTACTACGAGATCGGCGACAGCAGCACGTCTGAGCTCTACCCCGTCCCCGGCTCGTCGCTAGTGCCGATCATCCCGGTCGCCCGCGAGACCGGGACCGAGTGGACGACCACCGCCGACGCCCCCTTCGACGCCACCGCAGAGATCGGCCTGACCTTCATCTCCGTGTTCGAGGACCTCGAGCCGGGGACCCTCGTCTATCTCGAAATCGACGCCTACGACTACGGCGGCAACCTGGACTACGTGTCCGGCCTGCTGACCTTTTAGCCGCCGGAGCCCCCCATGCGATCCCTCAATTACACAGGCGCCGCCTCGCTAATCGTCGCGCTCGCGCTCGCCGGCAGCGCGGCGTGCCACCGCTCGGAGTGTACCCGCGACGAGTCCGAGCCAACCTCGGCCCCCACAGCACCGACGCACGAGGCCGACGCCACCCCGCCCAGCAACGGCCCGCTCAATCTCGGCGGCGGCGAGACCATCGACCTCCACGGCCCGGGCCCCGGCCCCGCCTCCGGCCGCGCGCCCCTGGTCCCGCCCAAAGAGCCCGGCACCAACCGCATGCGCCTGGAGGGCTGCCTCACCGACGCCACCGAAGACGCCGACACCCGCCACCCCCAGGTCGCCACCCGTGGCGGCACCCCAGTCAAAGTCGAGGTCCTCGGCCACGGCATCGTCGTCACCCACGCCCTCGACCACTCCTGCTGCCTCGCCGCCGCGGTCGAGACCACCCTCGAACCCGGCCGCGTCACCCTGACCGAGCGCCTCTCCGGCAACCCCTGCCGCTGCCGCTGCGGCTCAACCATCCGCACCGCCGTCGGCCTAGAACCGGGAAGCTGGGAGGTCGTCGTCGTCGTCGAGACCCCAGGCAAATCCCCACAAACCGACCACCGCGGGCAGGTCGTGGTGCGCTAACACGGACACGCCGCTTCACGAATGCGGGGACGACCGAGCCTCACAGGCAGCGCCCCTGAAAGGCCCGCCTCCCGCCGCTTCGACCGGCGCGACCGCACTCCAAGGCGAGCCATCGGACCCACCTTCCGGTAAACTTCGCTCTCCCACTCGCCCTTCCTGGAGAACTGCGCATGAAGCTCCCCAACCGCCTCATCGTTTCCGGCCTCGCCGCTCTTGGCCTCGTCGCGCTGGTCCTGCCCTCGACCGCGCTCGCTGCGCCGCGGGTGTCCACCATCTCCGAGACGCCGGTGACCTGGACGGACGACGGCGTCGAGTTCGCTGGCCGCTGGTTCGTCGACACCAAGCGGGCCGCGGCGGCCAAGGGCCGGCTGCCGGCGGTGCTGGTCGTCCATCAGTGGATGGGGCCCGGCGCCAACGAGGAGATGCGGGCGCGCAAGCTGGCCGAGCTTGGCTACGGCGCGTTCGTGGCCGACATCTACGGCAAAGACACGCGCCCGACCGACATGAAATCGGCGGGCGAGGCGGCCGGGCGCTTCAAGGGAGACCGGGCGCTCTTTCGCGCGCGGCTGACCACCAACTATAAGAAGATGCTCGAGATGAAGGGCGTCGACTCTACAAATACGGCGGCGATTGGCTACTGTTTTGGAGGGACCGGCGTGCTGGAGCTGGCGCGCACCGGGGCCGAACTCAAGGGCGTCGTCTCGTTTCACGGCGGCCTGGACTCGACGAACGCCGAGGACGGAAAGCGCATCAAGGCCAAGGTCCAGGTGCTGCACGGTGCTGCGGACCCCTACGTCCCGAAGGCCGACATCGACGCGTTCATCGCCGAGCTGAACGGAGGCGGCGTGACCTGGGAGATGACGTCTTACGCGGGCGCGGTGCACGCGTTCACGCAGAAGGAAGCCGGCGACGACCCCAGCAAAGGCGCGGCCTACGACGCCCGGGCGGACCAGCGCAGTTGGACGGCGATGGTGGGCTTCCTCGCCGACGCTCTCGGGCGCTAGATCTCAGGCTGGCGCGCGATCTCGGGCTGGCTTACCACGGCGAGCATTTAGATTGAGCCTCCCCCGCCGAGCGAGCGCTCTCAGCACGAGACGAGAGGGCGACGTGTGCCGGGGCACGCGGAGGCCGAGCAACGAGCCGCTCTCGGGCGCTAGCTCTCAGCCTGGCGCGCGATCTCGGGCTGGCGCGCGATCTCGGGTTGGCTTACCCCGTGCGGCTCGCGTCCTTTGCGCCTTGGCGTCTTTGCGCGAGCCACTCGTTCCTGGCTCCACCAAGCCGCAAGCCATCAACGCGTGACGGGCCGTCGCCGCGGCAGCGAGTGCTCCCAATCCGCCAAGATCGCTCGCAGCGCCGCGACGAAGGCCAGGGGCTGGTCGAGGATCAGGTGGTGGTGCGCCTGCGGGATCTCGATGAGCGGTGAGTTGCGCTTGAGCAACTCGTACATGTACTCGCCGACCTCGGGCGGGACCACCTTCGATAGCTCGCCGCGAAAGAGCGCGACGCGGCAGCGCACGCCAGCCAGATACTCGCTCATCGGCAGGCGCCCGTTGTCGAAGACGCCGGGGTCGAAGCGCCAGGTCCAGCCCACGCTGCCGTCGTCGCGCGTGACCTCGCGCAGCGAGTGGCGGGCGATGTAGTCGAGGATCCACGGGTTATCGCAGGGCTGGCTCGGCACCAACCGAAAGTGCGAGAGCGCGGTCTCGAGGTCCGGGTAGACCTTGGGGTTTCGGAAGGCCTTCACCCGGTCGCGCTCCTCGCTCTCCGGGTCGGGCCGCATCACCGGCGAGTCCACGATGATGGCCCCGCCGAGCCGGTCGCCGTGCAGCGCCGCCGTCACGATGCTGACCAGCCCGCCCATGCTGTGCCCGACCAGAATCGGCTTGCCGGTCACGCCCGCGTGCGCCACGACGGCCAGGATCTCGTGGGGCCAGAACTCGCCCACGTAGCTCTCGCGGTGGTCGCTCTCGCCGTGGCCGCTCATGTCCAGCGCCAAGACGCAGTAGTGGTCCTGCGCGATGAGCGGCGCCAGGAAGCTCCACCAGCGCGCGTGCGCCGCGCCGCCATGGATGAGCACCAGCCCCGGCTTCGCGGACTCACCCCACCTTATATAATGGATGCGCGCCCCATCGACCTCGACCCAAGCCTCGACGCCCTGGTCGGCCAGGGCCTCGCGAAACCAGTCGGGTGCTTGGTCTGTCGACGCCATCGCGGGGAGCATACGCACGGAAAACCCACTGGTCACGGTCGATTTTGCTTGCGCGGAATGAAAAAGGGCCGAAAGGGTTGATGAGGTCGCCTTTGTGCGTAGAGTTTCGCGTACCTCCGGGTCGCCCGCGGCCCGATCCCCCCTCCAGCCGACCGCTCCGCGCGCATTCCCCCGCTCTCGGACGCCGGCCACTGAGCCCGCGATTCGGTCACATGATGCCCACCGAACACACCCACGCCACCTGCCGCACGTCCGGGACCGACCCCGTCGACCTGCTGCTAGCCGAAGCCGGCTGCCGCGCGTTGGTGGAGGCCGCGCCCGACGCGGCGGTCCTGCTCGACGCGGACGGGCGGCTCTGTGCGGTGAACGAGCGGGCCTCGGCGCTCTTCGGCTACGCCCGCGACGTGATGTTGGGGTTGGCCCTCGCGACGCTCTTCCCCGAGCGGTCCCGCGACGCGCACGACATCCTGGTCGCGCGGCTCGACGCCCGGCAGCGCCCGCGGGTCCTCGGCACCGGGGACTCGGTCGCCGTGCTGCACGCCGACGGCTTCGAGTTCGCAGTGGATATCGCGCTCAGCTCGGTGCAGACGACCAGCGGCGCCATCACCTGGGCCCTCATCCGCGCCGTGGGCTGCGACGGCCGCCCGCCCCGCGACTTCGGCAGCGCCTGCGCCCACCCCACCCCCGCCCTGGTCCCAATCTGCGCCCGCTGCCGCTCCGTCTGCGGCCCCGACGGCGCCTGGCGCCCCCTGGCCCAGTGCCTGCGCGAGCACGCCGAGGCCATCTTCTCCCACGGCATCTGCCCCAACTGCGCCCCCGCCGCCAGGCAGAACGCCGACGGCTGATCGCAGAGAGCACGGTCACGCACCGCGCGCGCGCAGCAAGCTCGCGCCTAGCGGTCGTCCCTCCAGATCGTTAGAGTGCGCGCGCGGACGCCACCGGAAGGGCACTCCGCGGGAGCAGCGGGTGAGGACGACCATTGGGCACGCGAAGCGGCGCGGGACAAGCCTTTGGCTGCTGACCGCCGGGCTCTTGCTCGCCGGTTGCGGCGGGTCCGGCGCGGACGCCGACGCCGCGTTGGATGGCGCGGATTTAGGCTTCGGCGAGACGACGACCCTGCCCGACGCTGACGCCGACGGGGCGGCCGATCTCATCGACGAAAGCCAGCCCGAGATCCAGCCCGACACAGACACAGACGACGACGCCCAGGCCGAGGTCGAGGTCGAGACCACCGTCGAGGTCGACGCGACGCCCGAATGCGACAGCGCGGACCCCGACGCCTGCGACGACGGCGACCCCTGCACCGTCGGGACCTGCGACGCGGGCGAGTGCACCTACGCGCAGCGAGACGACGTCTGCCGAATCGGCGGGACCTGCTATGAGGACGAGACCCTCGCTCCGGGCAACAAGTGCCTACACTGCGACGTGGCGACGGCGGCGGGCGCCTGGACCCTGGTCAACTGCTCCGACGGCGACCCCTGCACCTCGGACGGCTGCACCACGGCCACCGGCTGCAGCCACGTCGGCGAGACCGGCATCGCCTGCGACGACGGGGTCGCGTGTAGCAAGAACGACACGTGCAAAGGCGGCGTGTGCAAGGGCTCCGTGTGCGGCTGCTTGGTGGCCGCCGACTGCGCCGAGCTTCAGGAGGTCGCCCCGCCCTGCACCATCGTCGCGTGCAACGGCGGCATCTGCGAGACGGTCGCGGACCCGACCCAGGACGACAAGCCCTGCGACGGCGGGTTTTTCTGCGAGATCGGGTCGAAGTGCGCGGGCGGCGTGTGCGGCGGCGGCGTGCCCGTGGACTGCTCGGCGTTCTCGCAGGGGCCGTGCAGGCCGGGGGTGTGCAACCCGTCGAAGGGGTGCGTGACCCAGGTGCTGGCCGACGGGACGAGCTGCTCGGACGGCAAGCTGTGCACTGGGTCCGAGACGTGCGAAAGCGGCGTCTGCCAAGGATCGCCGCTGAACTGCGACGACGGAAACCTCTGCAACGGCGCTGAGACCTGCGACCCCGCGACCGGCTGCGTGGCCGGGAAGGCGCTGGTCTGCGACGACGGCGACATGTGCAACGGCAAGGAGACCTGCGACCCGGTCAAGGGGTGCGTGGCGGCGGTCGGGTTCACCTGCGACGACGGGAACCTGTGCAACGGCAAGGAGACCTGCGACGCGCAGAAGGGGTGTCAGGCGGGGACGCCGCTGGCCTGCGACGACGCGAATCCGTGTAACGGCGCGGAGAGCTGCCACCCGGTGCTCGGCTGCGTGGCCGGCGCGGCGCTGAAGTGCACCGACGGCGACGTGTGCAACGGGTTGGAGACCTGCCAGGCGGGCAAGGGCTGCGTCCCCGGGGTGTCGCTGGCGTGCTCGGACGGTGACGCGTGCAACGGCGTGGAGGGCTGCGACCCGGTCAGCGGCTGCAAACCCGGGCAGGCGCCCGTCTGCGACGACGGCGAGCCCTGCAACGGCAAGGAGACCTGCGACAAGGCGGCCGGCTGCGTGGCGGGCGCGCCGGTCGTGTGCACCGACGGCAACGCGTGCAACGGCGTCGAGACCTGCGGGGCGGGCGGGGTCTGCCAGCCGGGGACGCCGCTGACGTGCAACGACCAGGACCCGTGCAACGGGGTCGAGACGTGTAACGCCGCGACGGGCTGCGTCGCCGGCTCGCCGGTCATCTGCACGGACGGAAATCCCTGCAACGGGCTGGAGTTTTGCGACTCCAACGGGCTGTGCCAGAAGGGGGCGCTGCCGGCCTGCGCGCCCTACGCGTGCGGACCCGGTGGGTGCCTGAGCGCGTGCGCCTCAAACGCGGACTGCGCGGCCGGAGCCTACTGCGACACCACGGACGCCGACGGCGACGGCAAGACCGACGAGTGCATCGCCAAGGCCGCCAACGGCAGCGACTGCGCCGGCCCCGACTTCTGCGCGAGCGGGTACTGCCAGAGCGCGACGTGCTGCCAGAGCGGCATCTGCTGTAAGACCGCCAGCACCTGCCCGGTCTACGAGCCGGGCATCGACGCCAGCCAGCCCTTCGTCGTCGCCGACGCGGACGCCACCATCAGCCAGAACGATGGCGCCGCGCAGGAGATCCTGGTCAGCAAGGGCGCCAAGCTGGACCAGATCCTGCTTCGCCTCAGCGGCCCCGGCGGCAAGTCGCTGCCGGTGAAGGTGACCGTCACCACCGGGGGCCCGACCGGCGCCACCGGCTCGCAGGTCATCGCGCTTGCCGACTTCATCTTCGACGGGCCGGGCGACTACGTGGTCGTCTTCCCCGCGCAGCCCATCGTCGCGCCAAACACCCACATCTGGGTCGCCCTGACCGGGACGGCGTTCTCCGCCCCGCCGTGCGGTCCCGACGGCTGCAACGGCCCGGTCGTCCTGTGGCAGGGCTCCAACTCGGGCGACCCCTACCCCAGCGGCACCACCTGGCTGTCCATCAACGGCGGCACCTCCTACACCTCGGTGCCGGCCATCGGCGACCGCTCGTTCCAGCTCCGCGTCCGCGTCCACGGCTGCGTGGACTTCCGCTGCGCCGCACCCTAAATCTATCAGGCAATATCGAGGTTTTTTGATGATCACGCGCATCGTCCTCATCAAGCTCAACGACGAGCACGCCACCGACGCCGGCCGCGCCGAGGCCGCCGCCGAGGCCAAGCGCGTCATGCCCCACGTCGCCGGCGTCCGCAGCGTCGAGGTCGGCCTGCCCGGCGAGCCCGACAGCCTGCGCTCGTGGGACCTCAGCTTGCTGGTGCGGCTGGACTCGGTCGACGCCCTCCCGGCGTATCAAGCCGACGCCGCCCACCGCGCCTTCGTCGACACCTTCCTCAAGCCGCGCAAGGCCATGTCCAAAGCGTGGAACTTCGAGGCCCAGTGAGCCGCGCCCTCTCCCGGCTCACCGCCCTGGCCCTCGCCACAGCCCTCGCCGGCGCCTGCGCCGCCCCGGTCCGCGAGCTGGTCGTGTTGCAGACCACCGACATGCACGGCTTCTACACGGCCACCGACGACTCCGGCACCCGCGGGGGCCTCCGTCGCCTCGCCGCCGTGGTCGACCGCGAGCGCAAGCACGGCCGCGACGTGCTGCTGCTCGACTCCGGCGATATGTGGTCGGGCACGCTGCTCTCCGACACCAGCGAGGGCCGCCTCGGCGTCGAGCTCTTCGACGCGCTGGGCTACGACGCCGCCGCCCTGGGAAACCACGAGTTCGACTACGGCCCCGACGGCCCCGCCCGCGAAGGCGGCGCCGACCCCTTCGGCGCGCTGTCCGCCCGCCTCAGCGAGTCCAGCTTCCCCGTCCTCGCCGCCAACCTCATCGACCGCCGCACCAAGCAACCGCCCGCCTGGCCGCACCTGCAGCCGTCCACCCTGGTGCAGCGCGGCGGCTTCAGCATCGGCCTCGTCGGCGTCATCACCGAGGACACCCCCGGCATCACGTTTCCGGACGTGGGCCAGCGCCTCGAGTTCACCAACGCCTCGGCCGCGGTCGCCCGCGAGGCCCTCGCGCTGCGAAAACAAGGCGCCGAGCTGGTCATCGTGCTCGCCCACATCGGCGGCGCCTGCTCGCGCTTCGACGCCCCCGACGACCTCTCGAGCTGCGAGCAACAGAGCGACATCTTCAAGATGGCCCGCGACATGCCGCCGGGCTTGGTCGACGTGATCCTCGCCGGCCACACCCACCGCCAGATCGCCCACCGCGTCGCCGGCATCGTCGTCGCCCAGTCCGGCCGCTACGGCGACGCCGTCTCGCGCTTGGTCATCACCCGCGGCCCCGAGAACCGCCCGGTCATCGCCATCTCGCCGCCCAAGGTCCTCGACGGCCCCGAGACCGGCGCCACCGCCAAGCGCATCGACGCGCTGCTCGCCCCCGCCGAGGCCGAGGTCGCCGCCCTGCGCTCCGAGGTCCTCGGCGGCCGCCTCCTCCGCCCCCTGACCCGCGACCGCTTCACGTCGGACACCCTCGGCAGCTTCGTGTGCGACGTGCTGCTCCACGAGCTGCCCGACCACGAGATCTGCCTGATAAACTCTGGCGGTTTGCGAAATGACCTGCCCGCCGGCGAGCTCACCTACGGCCAGCTCTACGACGCCCTGCCCTTCGGAAACGCCGTCGCCACCATGGAGCTCCAAGGCACCACCCTCATGGAGGTCCTGCGCATCGGCACCGCCGGCGGCCACGGCGTCCTCCAGACCTCCGGCCTCACCATCAGCTACGACCACGGCAAAGACCTCTGCCCCACCGTGGACCGCGACGGCGACGGCGACATCGACATCGACGACCGCGACCGCCTCATCCGCGTCACCCTCGCCGACGGCACGCCCATCGACCCCGACCGCACCTACCGCGTCGTGACCAACAGCTTCATCGCCCGCGGCGGCGACAGCATGCGCCCCGTGCTCCAGCGCATTCACCCCGACCGCATCCGCGTCCCGGTCGACGGCCTGTCCGACCGCGACACTGTGGCGCGCTACCTGCGCCGCGACCGCCCGCGCGTCAACGGCCTCGACGCCCCCATCTGGACCACGCCCCGCGTCAGCGCGCTGGGCCAGCCCCAGGACGTCGCCTGCCCGGCGCTGCCGCCACCCCGTTGAAGGCGTCGACGACGCCAAACACGTCGCCGATATCGTAGAAATCGACGGTCACGAAGGTGGGCACCCGCTCCCAACGCGCCGCGCACTCGCTCGCTTTGTCCATGAAGAACGGGTTGTGGTTGATCTGCTCGGCGAGCTCAGGCAGCGCGACCGGGTTGGTCAGGAAGTGGTTCAGGATGAAGAGCGGGCTGTCCGCGCTCCCCCGGCCCTTCCGGCAATCCAGATCCGCCTTGGTCTTGTTGGCGTAATCCGTCTCGAAGGCGTGGTCCCACACCCGGTGGTACCAGGCCGGCCCGGAGTCGGGATTGTCGGTGAAGACGACCAGCGGCGTCCCCGCGTCCAGCAGCGCGGCCAGCGTCGGCCAGGGCGCCTTCGGGTCCTGCACGTGGACCCGGTCGATGAGCCCGGCAGTCTCGAAGGCCTCGACGGTCGCGTCCGCCGAGATGTAGGCCTCGAAGATGAACGCGATGACCTCGTCGGGGTGGGTGTCCAAGAACGCCGTGAAGCGCGCCAGCCCAGCGTCCAGCGGCTCAGACCCCGCCAAGCAGGTCCCGTGACACAGCATGGCGACGCCCTTGTCGTCGTGGGTGTCCAGCATGAACCCGCGCACCCCGTCGTCGAGCTGCCGGCTGAGGTCGTGGCCCTGATTCGGGAAGAGCCAGTCGTCGTCCGCGCTGGACATCGCGTTGTGCGAGGTCGCAAACGACACCGCGCTGAAAGCCCGGTCGCAAAGGGCCGCGTGACCGTTGCACGCCCGCGGGAGCGGCCCGGCGTCCGCGTCGGCGTCTGCGTCGGCGCTCACTTCGGCGTCACCGTCGGCGTCCACGTCCACCGCGACCTCAGCACCGATATCCGACCCGATCTCGGGCGGTGTTTCGTCGTCCAGCCCAGCGCCAGCCCCGCCATCGCAGCCCGCGAACAGCGCAATGACACAGACGGCGACAGCGTTTTTGAGTGATCGCACGATAGGTCCCTGCCGAATGGTACGGAGCGCCGCGAGCGTTCCCATCATCGCCCGCCCGAGATCAAGATGAAAGCCGGGCCGCCCTCGACGCGGGCGCGCCGCGTGGCTAAAACAAGGGCTCGGAGGCTTCATGACCGCTCTCGCTCGCGCCTTTTGTTGGCCCGCTCTGGCACTCGCCGTGCTGCTCGTGGGCGGCTGCCCGTCGGGCGACTCCACCGACCCGACGCCGGTCGACGAGATCCCGAAGGTGACCATTGGCGACCCGGCTCAGGGCGCGGTGGTCAGCGTGGCGCTCATCGATATCCGCGGGATGGTCGACGACGACAGCGGCATCGTGGGGCTGGCGTACACGCTCAACGGCGGGGCCGAGCGGGTGGTGCCGCAGGACATCGGGCGCACCGGGCCGTTTGAGTTCCAGGTCACCCTGGTCAAGGGGGCCAACACCATCACGGTCTTCGCCGACGACGTGGCGAAAAACCGAGGTACCGCCAGCGTGTCGGTGACCTACGCCACCCCGATCCCCAACGACGCCGAGAAACCCAAGCTGACCATCACCGACCCGGCTGACGGCGCGGTGCTGGACGAGGCGACGGCTCAGTTCGCCGGCACCGCCACCGACGATATCGGCGTGCTGCGGCTGACCGTCCTGGCCAGCGACGGGGTCGAGCGCGACGTGACGAAGAAGCTTGTGGCGGGCGCCTTCGCCTTCCCGGTCGACCTGGTGCCGGGCACCCAGACCATCTTCGTCTTCGCCTACGACGCCGCGGGAAATCGCTCGGCACGCCAGCGGGTCGTGACCTGGAAGATCCCAAAAACGGCAGTCGCCACCTTGGTTTTTGACGAGTCGGCGACCGGCCAGACCTGGTTCGGCGCCGGGGCGACGGCGGAGGCGGGGCAGGAGACCTGCGGGGCCTTTGAGGGCGCAGCACCCGGGCTCATGGAGCTTGCGGCCAATGAGCTGGGCATCACCTGGCTGCGGCTGCCCCTGCCCACGAGCGTCGAGGGGAGCGAGGACTGGTTTGGGCGCTTCGAGGCGGGCGAGCTGAGCTACGCCGAGCTGAGATCCCACGCCGGTGATGCCGAGAACGACGACGAGGACCCGCTGACGACCGACCCGGCGCGCTTTCACTTCGGCCAGCTCGCGAGCGCCATGGACAAGGTCTTCATGCCGCTGAAAGCCAAGCAGCCCGCGCTGAAGTTGGTGCTCTCGCCCGAGGTCGGCGGCGGCGGTGGCGAGGGATTCTCGCACGCGGCGGCGCCCGAGGAGTACGCCGAGCTGCTGAGCGTGACCGTGGCGTGGCTGGTCGCGACCTACGGCGTCGCGCCGGACGCCATCGACGCGCTGTGGCAGGCGGACCAGGCGACCGCGACGGCGACCGAGCTGATGGCGGCGGTGGCGGCGGCGGACGCGCGGCTTGGGGCCGAGGGGGTCGAGGTCGCGTGGTGGCTGCCCTCGGCGGCGACGGGCGCTGAGGCGCTCGCGTGGGCGACCGGCCTGCCGGAGACGCTGCCCGTGGATGTGGGGCTTTTCACACATGGGCGGGCGACCGGCGAGGCGGCGGCCGTCGGCGAGGCCGCGGACTCCAGCGCGGTGGCGGCGGCCGCGGCGGCGCTCGAGACTTGGCCCGGCTTGGTCGCGGGCGGCAGCGCGGACGTGGGCACGCTGCTCGAGGACCTGGGTCGATTCGGCTACGCGGCGTGGTCGCTTGGCGATCTCGCGGTGTGCCAACAGCCCGAGATCGGCGGCTGGACTTGGCTGGATACCGGGACGGACGCGCTGCCGGCGGCCGACGCGAGCCCTGCGGCGCGGCTGCTCGGGCGGGTGACCGAGGCGCTGGCGCCGGGTGCGGTGCGCGTGGGGCTCTCGGGCGGCGCGAGTGCGGGGGCGCTGCGGTCGGCGGCCTTTCGGTTGCTCGACGGGACGACCGTGGTCTTCGTCAGCAACGACGCGGCGGGCAGCGTGGCGGTCGAGGGCGTGCCGGCGGGGACGTGGACGCGGAAGCTCTACAGCGACGGCAACGTCGGGCTGGGCGTGGACTCGGTGACCTTGGCGGCGGGCGAGACCCTGTGGCTGGACCTGACGGCGCCGGGGCTTGGCATCGCGATTCACAAGGCGGCAGTTGAGTAATCGCGGGTCGGGTCAGTCCGTCGCCTGGCTCTGGCGGAAGCCGTCGACGCGCCAGAGGGTCAGCGTGATGAGCTCGTGCTCGGCCCAGCGGGTGGCGGGGGCGAAGGGCGGCTCGTAGACGCGGGACTCGAAGGCCGTGGACGCGACGGCGGTGAGGGCCAGGGCGTCGTGGATGCCGCGGCAGGCCGGGGCCGGGGATTGTCCGGTGCCGCGCTCGGCCCAGCAGGCGAGGCCCTCGTAGAAGACCGCGCAGGCGTTGGGCTTTTGGAGCGCTGCGGCCAGCGGGGCGAGGGCGGTGGCGGGCGCGTCCAGGGGCTGGCCGTCGGGGATGAGGACCGTGGCGACGGCGAAGCGGCGGGTGCGGATGCCGGCGCGCATCAGGTCGGCGGAGCGGGCCCAGAAGAGCTCGCTGGCGTCGCCGTGGCGGGCGGGGGCGGTCTCCAGGACGGTGCAGCCGTCGGGGAGGGCGGCGGCCTGGGCGCGGACGAAGGCGGACTCGCGCATCAGGTTGAAGTCGACGTCGCGGACGTAGGCGAGGTGGACCAGCGGCATCGTGAGCAGCAGCGTGGCCAGGGCGAGGCGGGCGGCGCGTGGGAAGGCGAGCGCGCGCGGGGTGGCGGCGGCGGCGAGCAGCAGGAAGGGCGTGATGAGGTGGAGGTTGTAGCGGGACTGCATCACCGGGCTGAACGAGATGACGAAGCCGTGGCCGACGAAGAAAAGAACCAGCCAGATCCACAGGAAAAGGGCCTTCCGGCGCAGGCCGTCGCGCCAGAGGGCGTAGGTGCCGAGGGCGGCGAGGAGGAGCAGCAGCGGTGAGGTCATGGCGGGGTTGATGAGGGTGTTGCGCTGGGTGTCGGTCAGCAGCGAGAGGGCGCCGCGGAGGGTGTGGAGGCTGAGGCCCTCGCGCACCTCGTTGCCGAAGCGGGCGAGCAGGAAGGTCTTGAGGGCGAGGGCGCTGGCGGCGGCGACCAGGACGGTGAGGGCGGCGCGGCGGGGGCGCGGGACCTCGCGGGGGGAGGTGAAGAAGACGGCGCCCAGGAAGATGGGGACGAAGAGGATGTTGAGGGGGCGCGTGTAGAAGGTGGCGAGGCAGACCGGGGCGAAGGCGAGGGTGAAGAGGGCGCGCCAGCGGGCCGAGGGGTCGGAGAGCGCGGCGTAGAGGAGCGCGAAGGCGAGGGAGGCCAGGGCGACGGACTGGATGAACCAGGCGTCGCTGAAGGAGAAGCGGATGTGGTGGGGCAGCAGCGCGATGAGGGCGGCGGCGGCCAGGGCCGGGGTGACGGCGCCGAGGAGGTGGCGGGCGTGGGCGAAGAGGGCGACCGGGGTGAGGACGGCGAGGGCGAGGGTGGTGAGGTGGTTGAGGCGGTCGAGCGGGATGGTGAGGTCGAGGGCGCGGGAGAGCGCGGCGAGGAGCGGGCCTTCCCAGGCGGAGCGGGCGAGGGGGACGAGGCGGCGCATGGGCCAGGCGGTCATGGGGGCGTCGGGGGCGAGGGCGAGGCGGAGGGCGGCGCCGACGAGGACGATGGCGAGGAGCGCCCAGGTGGCGCGGCGGGGGGCGTCGCGCAGCGCGCGGGTGGTGACGGCGAGGAGGAGCGCGAGGGCGAGGAGGGCGAGGAGGAGGCCGTCGGTGGCGAGGGATTCGAGGGTGAGGGGCGGCGGCGGCGTGGTGGGGATGGCGCCGGCGGCGGGTGCGGGCTCGGGGGGCGGCGGGGCGGTGGACGCGGGCTCGGCGGGGGGCGGCGGGCGCGGGGCGACGGGGGGCCAGAAGGCGCCGGTGTCGTTGGCGGTGATGGCGGCGAGGAGCGCGGCGGCGGCGCGGGCGAGCGGGGGCTCGGGCGGGGCTGGTGAGGCCAGGGTGGCGGCGAAGCTTGGGGTGGACCAGGGGGCGGACGGGGCGCGGCCGGGGTGCTCGAGGACGAGGGCCGCGGTGGCGCCGGCGGGGCCGGTGAGGGCGATTCGGATGGCGTCGCCGCTGAGGGCCACGTCGCCGATGGCCCAGGACTCGGCGATGGGGCCGCCGGGGGCGTAGGGGGCGAGCAGTTTGACGACTTGGCGTTCGCGGCCGGGTGGGATGTGGGGGTAGGCGTCGGGCTCGTTCTCGGGCGTTGCTGCGTCGGCCGGGTGGGCGCTGGGCGCGGGGTCGGCCGCGAGGGCGCCCGGGGGGAGGGCCAGCAGCGCGCAAATCGTGAGGAGATAGCTGACGAATTTCACGGGGTGATGACCGCGACCGGATCGCCCACGGACAGCACGCCGAGGTCTCGGTGGATGAGGTTCTGGCCGAAGTGCACCGAGCCGTCGGGGGCGCGGCGGTAGGTCGCCAGGGTGCGCAGGGGCTCTTTGCCGCCGCGGGCGGTCGCTTGGTCGACGGTGGTCACGACGCAGCGGGCGCAGGGTTTGACCACGTCGAAGCTCAGCGCGCCGACCTGGACGCGGGACCAGGTGTCCTCGGCGAAGGGGGTGGCGCCCTCGATGACGAGGTTTGGGCGGAAGCGGTTCATCGGGACGGGCGCGTCGAGTCGGGCGTTGAGGTCGTCGAGGGAGGCCTGGGTGCAGAGCAGGAAGGGGAAGCCGTCGGCGAAGCCCACGCGGTCGCCGGGCTGCGAATAGTGAGGATCTACCTGACGAATCGAGGTGTCGGGGATGTGGACGAGGCGGCAGGGTTGGCCTAGCTCGCGGCTGATGGCGGCGTCCAGCGCGGGGTCTGGGGCGACGGCGCGGACGCGATCGCTCCAGATGGTGACGTCGAGCGCGTCGCCTTCGGGGGTCCAGGGCAGCTCGAAGGGACGCAGATGGCCCGGCAGCTCGATACGCATGGCGTCGCCGTCCGCGCTCACCCGCCACAGCGCCATCGCGGGCTGCTCGCGCTGGGAGATGAAGCGCCCGCCCGCGTCCACGACCATGAACTGCCGGTCGCGCGCGAAGCCGGTCGTCGCGACCCGCCAGCGCTCGACCGCGACGCCGCGCGCCCCCTTCAAGGGGTAGACCACCATCGCAGCCAGCCTCACCCGGCACCTCCCCGCGGCTCTGGGCCGCCCGCGCGCAGGATAGGCGCAATGGTCGGCCCGCGGCCATCGTGCTACGACCAGGGCTCTCGAACCACCCTCTGGGGGAGCGTTCGCTGCGACGAGGAGCCCACTGTGCCCACTGTTCCCACTGAGATTGGACCCGCCGGCCTTCAGCCCTTCTTTCAACCAAGCGGCATCGCGGTCGTGGGCGCGTCGAGTCGCCCCACCTCCGTGGGATACGCGGTCTATCGCAACCTGCTCTTCGGCAGCATCGCTGGCACGCGGCGCGAGGACGGCTTCGCGGGCGCCATCTACCCGGTCAACCCCAAGGGCGGCGAGCTGCTGGGCGAGCGCGTGTTCACGAGCCTCGCCGAGATCGACGCGCCCTGCGACCTGATGATCGTGGCGATCCCGCCGGCCTACATCCCCGATCTCATCGATGAATCCGCGAAGCACGGGGTCCGCGGGGCCATCATCATCACCGCCGGCTTCTCGGAGATGGGCGCCGAGGGACACGCGCTGCAGGAGGAGGTCGCGCGGCGGGCGCGGGCCCACGGGATCCGGCTGGTGGGGCCGAACTGCCTGGGCATCATCCGGCCCATACGCGGGCTGAACGCGAGCTTCGCGGCCAGCGGGCCACCGGCGGGCGGCATCGGGCTGATCAGCCAGTCGGGGGCGCTCATCACGGGCATCATCAGCTTGGCCAACCAGGAGCAGTTCGGCCTGTCCGCGGCGATCTCGTTGGGCGACAAGGCCGACGTCATCGATCAGGACATGCTGGGGTTCTTGGCGGACGACCCCGAGACGAAGGCCATCGCGCTGTACATCGAGGCGGCCCAGCGACCGCGCAGCTTCTTCGAGGCGCTGCGCGCGGCCAACCTGAAGAAGCCGATCGTGGCGATCAAGGGCGGCTCGACGGCGGCGGGCGCCAGCGCGGCGTCGAGCCACACGGGCAGCCTCGCGGGGTCAGCGACGGCGTATGCGGCGGCGTTCGCACAGGCCGGCGTCCTGCAGGCCGAGACGGTCGAGGACCTCATCTCGTGGTCGCGTGCGCTGGCGCTGCAGCCGCCGGCGCAGGGCTCGCGGATCGCCATCGTGACCAACGCGGGCGGGCCTGGCGTCCTCGCCGCGGACGCCGCCTTCCGCGCGGGCCTCACGCTGGCCAAGCTGTCCGACGCGACGCTCGCCGCCCTCAACGAGGTGCTGCCCTCGGTGTGGTCGCGCCAGAACCCCGTCGACATCATCGGCGACGCGGGCCCCGACCGCTACGCCGCGGCCCTGGACATCATCGGCCGCGCGCCCGAGGTCGACGGCATCGTGGTCATCATGACCGTGCAGGCCATGACCGACCCGCGCGCCACGGCCGAGGCCATCGTGGCCGCCCACGCCGCGCCGACCTGGAGCAAGCCGATTACCTGCAGCTTCATCGGGCTCATCGGCACCGATCTCGGGCGTTACCTCGACGAGCGCGGCGTGCCTGAGCTGGACACGCCGGAGCCGGCGGTGCGCGCCATGGCCGCCCTGGTGAAGCGCGGGCGGTTCGAACGGCGCAAAAAGGTAGACGCCACCAGGGAGTTCGCGATGCCGGCGCCCGACCTGGCGCGGGCTGCGCGGCTGGTCGCCGACGCCCAGGGCGCGGGCCAGCGAAACCTGGACCTGGCGCGGGCGCGCGAGGTGCTGGCCAGCGCCGGCATCCGCTACAACGAGAGCGGGACGGCCGCCAGCGGAGACGAGGCCGCGGCGATGGCTACGCGCCTCGGCTACCCCGTGGTCATCAAGCTGATCTCGCCGGACGTGCTGCACAAGAGCGACGTCGGGGGTGTCGTGCTGGGGCTGACCGACGAGGACGGCGTGCGCCAAGCCTGCGCGCGCATCCGCGAGACGGTCGCCCGAAACCAGCCGGGCGCGGTCATCACCGGGTTTACGGTCGAGCAGCAGGTCAGCGGCACCGAGATCATCGTCGGGACCTCGCGCGACGCCGACTTCGGCACGCTGCTGATGGTCGGCATGGGGGGCGTGTTCGTCGAGGTCTACAAAGACGTGGTCTTCCGCTTGGCGCCGATCACCCGCGAGGACGCCTTCGCGATGATCGACGGGATCGTCGCGCAGCCGCTGCTCGACGGTGCGCGCAAGCGGCCCGTGCTCGACCGCGCCGAGCTGGCCGAGGTGCTCATGCGCATCTCGGCGCTGGTCAGCGAGGTCACCGACATCGAGGAGCTCGACGTCAACCCGCTGGTCATCACCGAGCGCGGCCTCGTCGCCATCGACGCGCGCGTCATCGCGGTGGGCCAGGGCGGCGCCCCGACCGCAGGCCGCGCCTCCCACTGATCCGTTCGCGCGGCGAGCCCGTACTGGGAGACGACTTGGCCATGCGATTTGACCCGGCGCCCGACCGGGGAGAGTTTCAGGCCGCTGTGGTAACCCGCCCCCGCTCGGGGGCATAGACGGTCGTGGTCGCCAGCTCAGAGGGGGCGGCGCACCGCGAAACAACCCCATTCAGTAGACGACGCCACGGGCCGCTAGCGCGCGCCCATGTCTCCCACGGAGGAACTCAATGAATCTCGGAAAGAAGCTCTCTATCGGTACGCTGGCTCTGGGTATGGCGCTGGGCGGACTCACGCTGGGCGCCGCGGGCTGCGGCAGCACCAGCTCGACCCAGAAGTCCGACGAGAAGTCCTGCGGCGCCGGCTCCTGCGGCGACAAGGCCCACGAGGACGGCGCGGAAGGCGGCGAGAAGTCCTGCGGCGCCGGCTCCTGCGGCGACAAGGCCAAGGAAGAGGGCAGCGAGAAGTCGTGCGGCGCCGGCTCCTGCGGCTGATCGTTCGCGCTTGATCGTGCGGAGCGGGGCCCTCGCGAGAGCTGCCCCGTTCCGCTCCCGAGCCGCCGGGGCTGAAGAGGCCCCGACGGCTCGGACGCCTGCTCACTCGACGCACGCATCGAGGCACGCATGACGGCAGCACGCATGGGGTTGCCCTTCCTCGGGTACGGCGTCGGCCTCCGCAGGGCACACTTCGACCGCATCTTCGACGAAGGCCAGAGCATCGATTTCCTCGAGGTGCTGGTCGAGAACGTCATGGGATTCGGCGGTCGCCCGCGCGACGTCACCCGGCGCGCCGCGGCCCAGTGGCCGATGGTGCTGCACGGCGTCGCGCTCTCCATCGGCTCGGTGGACCCGCTGAGCGAGAGCTACCTCGACCTGTACGCGGCGCTCTGCGAGGAGACCGGCGCGCTCTGGGCCTCAGACCACCTGTGTTTCAGCTCGGCCTTCGGCGTCGAGTACCACGACCTGGTCCCCCTGCCCTTCACCGACGAGGCGGTCGCCCACGTCATCGCCCGCACCCGCGCGGTGCAGGCGCGCCTCCCGGTGCCCTTCGCCCTGGAAAACCCTAGCTATTACATCGCCTACGCCCAGAGCCGCATGACCGAGGCGGAGTTCCTGCGCGAGATCCTCGAGGGTGCGGACTGCGGGCTGCTGCTGGACGTGAACAACGTCTACGTCAACGCCCAGAACCACGGCTACGACGCCCGCGCCTTCATCGACGCGCTGCCGCTGGAGCGGGTGGTCCAGATCCACATGGCCGGCCACTACAACGACGGCACGGTCATCATCGACACCCACGGCGACCACGTCATCCAAGCGGTGCTCGACCTGTACGCCTACACGCTGGAGCGCACGGGGCCCGTCTCGACGCTGCTCGAGTGGGACAACGACATCCCACCGCTCGAGGTCTTGCTGGCCGAGAACGACAAGGTGCGCGCGGTCGGGCGGCAGGTGCTCGGGGAGGTCACGCCGTGGCGCCCCTGAGGGACATCGAGGCGCTGGTCCACGCCGTGATTCGTCAGGATCTATCTGTGGATTCGGGGGCCGCCGAGCTGGGCTGTGACCCCGCGCGCCTCGCCATCTACCGGCGCTTCATCGCCGCCCACGTCCAGAGCGCCCTCGACAAGAACTTCACCGTGCTGAAGGCGCTGCTGGGCCCCGAAGCCTGGGCCAGCCTGGGCAAGCGCTACTACGCCGAGGTCCCCGCCAGCTCGTGGGAGCTCAACGAGGCCGCCCGCCCCTTCCCCGCCTGGCTCGCCGCTCGCCAAGAGGCCGGCGACCACGCCCTGACCGCCTTTCACGTCGCCGTGGCCTCGTGGGAGTGGGAGGAGTTCGCGACCTACGTCCACCCGGCCGAGATCCCCGCCGCAGACTCGCTGACCGCGCCGATCGTGAACCCCACGCTGTCGATCCTCGAGCTGCCCTGCCCGGTCGCCGCGTTCATGGCCGCCTGGCTGGACGGCGCCCGCGACCAGCCGCTGCCGACGCCGGAAGACGGCGCCGAGGTGGCGTTCTTGTGGCGGCGCCCCGACACCTCGCGCGTGGCGTTTCACCAAGCGGTCGACGACCTCGTCTTCGCGGTCACGGTCGCCCACCAGGGCCTCGACCCCGCCGTCGCCGCCCGCGAAAACGGGCTGCCCGAGGCCCCCGCCCTCGCCGCCTTCGAGCGCGCGCGCCGGATGGGGCTCGTCGTCGGGCCCGCGCCGAGGTAAAACGGGCGTCAGCTATGACTCAGCGCCCCCGCACCACCGTCGTCATCCCCTGCTACAACGAGGCCGCGCGCCTCCGCGAGCAGGAGGTCGCCGCCCTCATCACCGACCCGCGGGTCCAGGTGCTGCTGGTGGACGACGGCTCGACCGACGGCACCGAGGCCTTGCTGCGCCGCATCGCCGCGTCGTCCAAGGGCCGCGTGAGCTGGGTCGCCATGGCGCGCAACGGCGGCAAGGCGGAAGCGGTGCGGCACGGCATGCAGCGCGCGCTGGCTGAGGGTGCGGAGATCACCGGCTACCTCGACGCCGACTTCGCCACACCCGCCTCCGAGATGCTGCGGCTGCTCGACGCGCTGGTCGCGTCGGACGCCCAGGTCGCCATGGGCGCGCGCATCTCGCGGCTGGGCGCCGACATTCAGCGCAGCCCGCACCGCCACTACCTCGGCCGCGTGTTCGCCACGGCGGCGTCGGTGGTCTTGGGCCTGCGCGTGTACGACACCCAGTGCGGCGCGAAGCTTTTTCGGGCCAGCCCCGCGCTCACCACCGCGCTGGACTCGCCGTTCGACTCGCGTTGGATCTTCGACGTCGAGCTGCTCGGCCGGCTGGTCACGGCGTCGGGCGAGGCGCACGCCCTGTCGGCGGCGGACTTTCTGGAGGTGCCGCTGCGCACCTGGCACGACGTGGCGGGCTCGAAGCTGCGGCCGGGCGGGATGGCGTCGGCGGGCCTCGAGCTCTTGCGCCTGGGCGGCCGCGCGCTGCGAGATCGCGACACGGCGTTTCGCAGGCGCCCGTGACCCGCGACGGCGGCGGGCTGATAACAGCGCGTCGCGTTCCAAACGTTGAACGGGAAGCGCGGGGCGCCTAGCATCGACCCCACGTGCTGCAACAGGTCCACGGAGGGTGCGCGATGGCGGCTGAGAATCAGGGCGGATCGAAGCAAGATCGGCGCGTCTTCCTGGCGCAGCTTGGCGGCGCGGTCGTCGGCGGCGTAGCCATCCTGAACCTGCCTGGCTGCGAGACCGCTCCAGGCGACGCGGTGGCGCCCGAAGATGGCGACTTCGAGATGCACGGTCCCATCGAGATGGCGACGGAGGAGCTGCAGCAGCCGCTTCAGCCGAGCGCGATGGCGCTCTTCGCGCCCTACGATGACGGCACGCCCTTTTCGGGTCACTGGGCCGTCGGGCACGCCATCCGCGGCAAACAGGACCAAGTCCGCGTCGTCCTGGTCGACACCGAGACGGGCGGGCACGCCGAGCTCGATCTGTATCGACGCGAGCTGGCGATTCAGCCGATCGCGGCGTCGGCGCTCTTCGGGTTCTACCTGGACAACGACGGCCGCGGCGACGTGAAGACGCCCCGCCACCTCGAGCGCTTGGCCCAGCGGCTGGCCGAGATCGTTACGGCGACCGAGGCCTTCGTCGAGGTGGCCTGGGAGGTCCCGACGATGCGCGCCGCGAGCGAGCTGCGCCGGCAGCAGCTCGAGGCGATGCGGTCGAAGCCGACGCTCAGCGGCGACGCACCCCAGACCATGGCCGAGGCGGCGCTGCTCCTCGAGTAGGCGCTGGGACGCAGCCGATCTCGGGCTGGCTTGGCTCGGGCTGGCTTGGCTCGGGCTGGCTTATTCGGCCACGAGGCGCGCGCGGCTCGCGTCGAGCTTTGCGCGTTCGGCGGCCGCGAGCACCGGAGGCTGAGGGTTCACCTGCTCCAGGGTGCGCACGACGATGTCGGCGACCTGAGCGCGCATCCAGTCCTTGTCGTCCGCCGGGATCGCGTACCAGGGCGCGTGCGGGCGCGAGGTCGCGCGCAGGGCCTCCTCGTAGGCGGCCATGTAGGCCGGCCAGTGCTGGCGCTCCTCGACGTCGCGCGAGGAGAACTTCCAGTGTTTGTCGGGGTTGTCGATGCGCGCCATGAAGCGCTTCTTCTGCTCGGCCAACGACACGTTGAGCCAGAACTTCAGGACGATGGTGCCGCTGCGGGCCAGATGGGCCTCGTGGCTGCGGATGGCCTCGTAGCGGTTCTGCCACAGGGTCTCCAGCGGTGGCGCGTCGGGCAGCCGCTGGGCCGCGAGGTAGGCCGGGTGGACGCGGACCACCAGCACCTCCTCGTAGTAGCTGCGGTTGAAGACGCCGATGCAGCCACGCTCGGGCAAGCGCCGCGCGGTGCGCCAGAGGAAGTCGTGGTCCAGCTCTTCGGCGGACGGCGCCTTGAAGCTCGAGACCTGACAGCCGGCGGGGTTCACGCCCGTGAGCAGCGCGCGGATCGTGCCGTCTTTGCCCGCGGCGTCCATGGCCTGAAAGACCAGCAAGACGCTGTAGGAATCCGAGGCGTAGAGGCGCTCTTGAAGGTCGCCGAGGCGGTCGACGAGGTCTTTGAGCTGATCCTCGAGCGCGTCGTCGCCAGGGGCGCCCTTGGGCTTGTCGGTCGGCTGATCGGCGACTCTGAACGTGCCGTCGAAGCCGACGAGGTAGGGAGACTCGACTGCCGTGACCATAAAACGACTCCGCGGGCTCGGTGTGCAGGGATCCTACACTCCGAGCCCGCGGGCGTCGCGTCTCACGGGTGGCCGATCAGCGCGGCCGGATGAGGCTTATTGCGCCTTGGTGCCGAAGTCCTTCATGCAGGCGATGAACTCGGGGTTCTCGCTCCACGAGCAGGCGCCGTCCGCGCCGAACGCGCCGCACTTGGCCAGCTTGTAGCACGCGTACCAAGGCTGCCACTCGCAGGTCGAGGCCATGGGCTCCGACGCGCAGATCTGACCCGAGCAGCCGGTCGCCTGGCACTCGCCCTTGGGCGCGTCCACGCAGATGCCGGCGGGCGGGGGCGGCAGCGGGTCGCCGCAGTCCTCGGGGGTGCAGGGGATCGCGGCGGGCTTCTGGGCCGCGTCGAGCTGGCAGACCTGGCCCGCGGGGCAGTCCATCGCGTCCCAGCAGTAGGTGGGCTGGGGCGTCGCGACCTTGCAGTAGCCCTTGCAGGAGGGCTCGATAGCGCAGTCGCAGTCGGGCTCGCCGGCCGGGCAGGCGCAGCCCGAGCAGACCTGAACCGCGCAGTAGTAGCCGGGCTTGCAGTCGGAGTCGGCGCCGCAGTCGTAGGCGGGGCCGGCGTCGCTGCAAGTTCCGTAGCACTGCATCGTGTCGGTGCAGGAGCAGTCCTCACCGGGCACGCAGGCGCAGCCCTCGCAGACCTCGATGTCGCACTGCTGACCGGCGGGGCACGGCATCGTGGTCGAGCAGGTGCCCTCGCCGGGACCCGCCTCGCACAGGCCGTAGCAGACCGCGGGGCAGGGCATTCCGGCCGTGCACCAGGGCGGGGTCAGGCAGTAGTCGGTGGTGTTGCAGTGCGCGTTCGGACCGCACTCCTGGTCGCTGAGGCACTGCCCGGTGACCGGCTCGACCGGCACGCACTGGGGCAGGCAGGCGATCAGCGCGGTCGGCGAGAAGACGATCGGTCCGCACTCGCAGGCGTACCCCTTCTTGCAGTCCGCGTCGCTCTGGCAGAAGGCGGGCGCGGGGTCCACGCACTGGCCGTAGCAGACGGCGTCACAGGCGTCGTCGGGGCCACAGCCGGGCGGGGCGTTGCAGTAGTCGATGGTGTTGCAGACCTGGCCGTTGGCGCAGTCGGAGTCCTGCCAGCAGCTGGTCGGGGCCGGGTCGGGGATGCACTGCGGGAAGCAGGCGATCTTGCCGGCCGGGTCGGCGCCACCCCACGGGCCGCAGCCGCAGATCTCGCCCTTGCCGCAGTCGTTGTCGGAGGTGCAGGGCTGCGGCGGGAGGTCCTCGCAGTAGCCGAAGCAGGGGCCGCAGTCGCAGGGGAGCGGGTCGGCGTTGGGATCGGTGGGATCGACTGGGCAGTTGCAGGACGGGCAGGCGAGCAGGCACTGCTGGCCGGGGCCGCACTCGCTGTCATCGCTGCACTCGACCGGCGGCTCTTCGATGGGCAGGCACTGCTGCCAGCAGGCGATGAGCGCCGTCGCGGGCGTGCCGGCCGGGAAGGGGCCGCAGCCGCAGTACTCGCCCTTGCCGCAGTCCGCGTCGGTGCTGCAGGGCTCCGGCGGGGCGTCGACGCAGGTGCCGACGCAGGGACCGCAGTCGCAGGGGAAGGGCGCGAAGTTCGGGTCCGCCGGGTCACCCTCGAAGGGGCAGAAGCAGTCAGGGCAAGCGACTTGGCAGATCTGGCCGGGTCCGCACTGCGAGTCGGTCTGGCAGTCGACGGGCGGCTCTTCGATGGGCAGGCACTGGAGATTGCAGGCGATGAGCGCGTTCGGCGTGAAGGGCATGGGGCCGCAGCCGCAGTACTCGCCCTTGCCGCAGTCGGCGTCGCTGGTGCAGGTCGGGGGCGGCTCCTCGATCGGCATGCACTGAAGGAAGCAGGGGAACGCGGCGTCGCCCGGAGCTTCCGGTGCGCCGGCGAAGTCCCAGGAGCAACCGCAGTATTCGCCCTTGCCGCAGTCGGAGTCGTCGTTGCAGGAGACCGGGGGCTCCTCGATCGGCAGGCACTGGAGGAAGCAGGGCGGCGCGGCGCCGGCCGGGTCGGCGTCAGGCGCGCCGGCGAAGTCCCAGGAGCAACCGCAGTACTCGCCCTTGCCGCAGTCGGAGTCGTCGGAGCAGCCCGTGGGGCCGTCCTCGACGCAGTAGCCGGTGCAGACCGCCGGGCAGGCCATGCCGGGCTTGCAGCCGGGCGGCGGCATGCAGACGCCGTCCGAGACGCTGCAGTGGGTGCCGGCGCCACAGTCCTGGTCGCCGTAGCACACCTTGCTGGGGACGATCTCTTCGCAGGTGCCGTAGCAGGGCGGGCAGTAGTCAGGCGTGCAGGGGGCGCCGGGGCAGATGCCCGTCGCGCAGTACTTGCCCTCGCCGCACTCCGAGTCGGTCAAGCAGGAGTCCTTGGGACCGGCGTGGTCCTTCAGGCACTGCTCGAAGGCCTCGTTCTTCTGCCATCCGCACGAGCCGTCCGCCGCGAAGTTTCCGCACTTGGTCAGCGCGAGGCACTCGTACCAAGCCTCGTACACGCAGGGCGTGAAGAGGGTCTCGCTGGAGCAGACCTCGCCGGAGCAGCCCGTCTCGATGCACGGGGCGGGCTTGGTCGGCACGCACTGGAAGAAGCAGACGTCGCAGGCGGGGCAGTTCGGATCCTGCGTGCACTGGCAGGTCGAGCCGGCCTTACAGTCCTTGTCGGACTGGCACTGCACCGGGTTCGCGACCGGCACGCACGTGTTGCCCTTGCAGGCCTCGTCCGGGCCGCAGTCGGCGTCGGTGGTGCATTCCAAGCTGATGCAGATACCCGCGACGCAGCTCTGGTCGAGCGCGCAGTCCTTGGAGGTGACACACGCCGGCGGGTTGATCACCGGCACGCAGATGCCTTCCTGGCACACCGTGGTCGAACCGCAATCCGCGTTGGAGGTACACGCGGGCGGTTGGACGCTGACGCACTCGGCGTTGACACACTGCCCGCCGGGACACTCGGCGTCGCTGGTACACCCGGTGGTGCCCGAACACTCAAATGAACACACGGTGTTCGTACAGTCCCAGGTGCCGACGCAGTCCACGTCTGGCAGGAACTTCTCGCAATCAATCGCGGCTGAGCACTCGCCCTCTTGGCCGAATCCTGGTCCGCCGCCGCCGCCGCTATTGCCGAGGCAACCGTTGTCGGAATTCGCGCCCATGCTGACCAACGCAACAAGTGCGAGGCCAGGGAGCCAAGGGTTTCGCCATCGTGTCTGCGAGCGCATCGTCGTCCTCCAGTAAATTCGTGCCGCCAGGCTTCTCAGTGTCAGTTCACGATCTGTGCCAGCTTCGTCGGCTTTTTTTCAGTCCGTGATTCCCGAGTGATTTCGCACCGCCGTACACAGCGTGCGCAGGTCGGAATCGGATGGGGCGTGTGTCGGTACAACACGGGTGGTGCATTTTTCTACACTTTGGCTGCTAAGCCTCACCCTCGCTGAACTCGGCGCTGCTCATCCGGTGCGGCCCATTGTAGCTGTGATGGGCCAAGGTAGCGAGATCAAACGCCGTTGACCCGCTGCCAGCAAGGGGTTCCGCCGACGGACTACCCCTTTGAGGCGCCGCCACCGGCCTTGCCGCGCTCGGCGCCGGCCGGCATCCACGGTCCATGCCCCACGGGCACCACCGCGCTCTCGCCCGTGCTGGGATCGAAGACGCGGGTGCCTTCGACCTCGCAGGTCAGCAGGCTGAGGACGAGCGCGCCCGTGGGCGAGACGTGACTCTGAATCCACGGCGCGCGCGCGAGCAGCACGTCGGGCCCCTTGACCCGCCGCACGCCGATTTGCACGAGCGCGCCGTCGTCCACGCGCCAGCTCTTCTCGTGCATCTCGCCGCTGATGACGCAGTGCAACGCGCGACCCGCCGGGATCTCCATCGGCGCGGTCTCGCGAGCCGCGGCGTACCGCGTGAGCATCACCGTGCCCTCCGGCCCGGCGAAGATCGGCGTCTGAGCGCACGGCCTGCCCGCTTGCACACGCGGCAAGTTGCTCTCGCCGATCGCGGCGGTGTGAGCCAGCTCCCCGGCGGCCGGCAGGGCCTCGGGTAGTCCGCCCGCACATGCGCGCAAGAGCTCTCGCCAGTCGTCGTTCGTCATCGTCCCGCCTGGGGTGTGGATCCGGTCAAGCGAGCCTCTTTTGGCCTGCGCAGTCAAGCGCCTCGCCAGGGCCTGAATCCGCCACCGCTTCCGGGATTCGCCCGCCCGCGCGGGCCCAGGCGGTGGATTCACGAGGGTCCGGCACCGTTGACGAGGCCGGCGTGCCATCCCATGCTTCGACGCAGGCGGCACGGGCCAAGACCGGGTGGATGGCAGCGATGTACCTTGAGTGTGACGGCGCAAACGGGCGGATGCGGGTGGAGCTCGGCCCATCGCAGCCTCGGGTGACGTTGGGCCGGCTCGAGGGCTGCGAGCTGCGGGTTCAGGACCCGACGGTCAGTCGGCGACACTGTGAGTTCACCTGGTCGCGCGGCGGGGTCGAGGCGAAGGATCTCGGGAGCAGCGGCGGGACGTGGGCTGGCGATTCACGGGTCGAGCGGCACACGATGCGGCCGGGCGAGTCGGTGCGTTGCGGGGCGCTGGTCGTGCTGCTGGTCGACGATGAGGCCGCCGCCTCGCCGGGTCGCGGGCAGGGGCGTTCGGCGGAGGATGAAGACTTCGACATGCCGCCCCCGCGCAGGCGCAGGCAGGCGCAAGAGGCGCCGCCAGAGCAAGGGCCGGGACCGGGCGGCGGGGAGGTCGACGAGTGGGGCTTCGCCAAGTCGCCCGCTGGCGGCGCGGTGCTGGATGAGTACGGGTTCTCGGCGTCGCCCAGCGGCGGCGTCCCCCTGATGGACGACGGATTCGGCTCCGCGGACGACGGGTTCGGCGCCGTGGACGACGGGTTCGGGCCGGCCGACGATGGCTACGGCGGGCCCCCACCGAAGGGACGGCGCGGGGGCGGCGGCGGCGCGCTGGTCGACGACGATCCCGAGCGCGACGACGAGTTCCGCGGGAGGAAGCGGTCCAGCAGCGAGCGGGACGACGGGTTCTCCGGCGACCGACAGAGCGCGCGGGTCGAGGAGGAGCCGCGCGCCGCCGAGCCCGCGCCCGCCTCGCGCGCGCCCGTGCTCATCGGCTACACGCTGGTGTGTATCGAGACCAACGGCAACGAGCGCCGGGTGCCGCTGCCGCGCGACAAGCCGATGGTGCTTGGGCGCGCCGCGGACGTGGACATCAACGTGTCCAACCCGGGGATCAGCCGGCGCCACTGCGAGCTGCGCTGGCGCGGTGAGGCGGTAGAGCTGCGGGATCTGGGCAGCAGCGGCGGCACCCTCATCGACGGCAAGAAGATCCAGCAGGCGACGCTGGGGGCCGGCGGGCTCTTCGTTTGTGCTGATCTCCTCTGCAAGATCGACGGCGAGATGGCCGCGGGCAGCGGCGCGGGCGCAAGCGGTGCCAGCCCCGCCCCGAGGCCCGCGCAGACCAGTTGGCAGTTGATCTACGAAGACAGCGGCCAGGGCGAGGTGCGCGTCGACCTCTCGCGCGGCCGCGAGTTCATCCTGGGCCGCAACCCCGACGTGGACGTGCGGCTGGACGATCGCTCGGTGGGGCGCCGGCACGCGTCGGTGCGATTCGACGGCACCGACCTGGTGATCACCGACCTCGACTCGACCAACGGCACCTTCTTCGACGAGCAGCGCATCAAGAGCCGGGTCCTCAAGAGCGGCGACCGCGTCCGCTGCGGCAACTACCCGCTGCGCTTCGTCGCCCAGACCGGCGGCGTGGCGAGCGCCGACGACGGCTGGGGCGACGACTGGGACGACGCGCGCGAGATGGGCCCGCCGAGCTGGCACCTGGTCTTCACCGACGGCGACGGGCGCGTCTGCCACGAGACAATGGACGAGACGTTTCGCGTGCTGGCGGTCGGCGACGACTCGGCGTGCGAGATCTCGGTCCGCGGGCGGAATCTCGAGCCAGACCACTGCGAGGTCACCTGGGAGGAGGGCGTGCTCATCGCCACGGACCTGCAGACCGACACGGGAACGCTGGTCAACGGCAAGCCCATCGACGAGCAGGTGCTGAGAAACGGCGACATCATCGAGTGCGGGACCCTGCGCTTGCACGTCGTCCGCGGCTGCGACAGCTCGGGTCGCGGGGCGGGCGGCAGCGGTGAGGACGCCGAGATGTGGCTGCGGCGCTTTCGGGTGCGCGACCCCGGGCTGTGCGTGCTCTATGGCAGCGACGTGTGGCCCGACGACGACGGCGCCGACGAGCCGGAGCGGCGAGACCTCACGATTTGGGCCGACGGCGAGGCGCAGCTTGAGCTGCAGATCGGTGACGAGCGCTCGACGCTCAGCGGCGGGGTCGGCAGCGGCGTGCTGGACGCGCTCTTCGCGGCGCTGGCGCGGACGGGCTTCCCCGAGACGGGGGCCTCGAAACCGGCGCGCGACGAGTCGGTCATCGAGCTGACAGCCTTTCAGGACGACACCCAGGCGACCGCGCTGCTCGGGCGGCGCGCCCTGAGCCGCTCGGAGCCCTATCGCGAGGTCAGCGAGCTGCTCCGCGCCATCGCGTCCGAACTGCAAGCCTGAGGCCCCGAGTGCCCGACCACTCGCAGGCCTCGCGCCTCGCCGACACCGCGTCGATCCTACGATTTCACATCGTCCTCATCGGCGTCGTGGCCTGCGTGGTCTTCGGCTACCTGCTCACCGGCACCTATGTGTGGGAAATCGCACTACTCGCCGGCGTGGACTGGTTGCTCATCAACCTGCTCAACCGCATCACCGACCTCACCGAAGACCTCGCCAACGGCATCCGTGGCACCGAGCGGGTCGCCAAGCACCGCCGCGCCTTCATCGCCGGCTGGGTCGCGATTCAGATCGCGTCCTTCGCCGTCTCGGTGACCCTCGCGCCGGCGCTGACGCCCTGGCGCGTCGTCGTTCAGCTCATCGGCGCGGCGTACAGCATCCCCCTGGTCCCCACGCTCTCGGGCCTGAAGCGCTTCAAGGACCTCTACTTCCTCAAGAATTTCATGTCCGCGGTGCTCTTCTGCCTGACCGGCGTGGCCTACCCCCTGGTCGCCACCGGCATCGAACCCGGGCTTCCAGGCGGCTACGCCAGCGTCGCCGCGCTGCTGCTCTTCTTCGTCCCCTTCGAGCTCACCTACGAGATCTTCTACGATCTCAGAGATCTCGAGGGCGACCGCCTCGCCCGCGTGCCCACCTACCCGGTCGTCCACGGGCCCGCCCGCTCCGAGCAGATCATCCACGCCCTCCTGGCCCTGTCCGCCCTCGCCCTCACCACCGCGCTCGCCCTGGGCCTGCTCGGCCTCCGCGAAGGGCTGATGCTGCTGGCACCCGCGGTCCAGCTCGCCTTCATCCACCCGCGCATCCGCCGCGGCCCCACGACCCGCGACTGCATCGTCGCGACCCACCTCGGCTCCGCGCTGCTGGTGCTCTTCCTCATCGGCACCGCCCTGTGGACCGCCGCCGATCTGCCAGCAAACATCTACCTGCGAGCGTTCTAGCGCCCGCTCGCCCCCGGGCCAGCCCGCCCAACTAGTTCAGCCGCGCCTCGCGGATCTGCCCGACCTCACGCTCGAACATGAAGAGCGTGTCCCGCACCAAGCCCAGCGGCCCATCCTGCGGGTCCAGGTCGAAGCGCTTCGCCAGCGCCGTCAGCTCGGCCTCCACATCGCCAAGCTCGTCGGCCAGCGCGCTCAGCGCCTCCGGGTCCCGCGTCGCCCGGTCCTGCCCCGCGAACTCGCTGTCGTAAGCCGCCATCAGCCGATTCCCCTCGGCCCCCAGCGCGTCGATCCGCGTCGGCGCCGACGCCTCGGCCTGCGCCGCGTCGATGGCCTCCAGCTCCACGCGCCACCCGGCCAGCCGCTCGGCGACGATGTCGATGTTGCGCCCGTGCCCCGCGTCGGTCAGCCCCGCCGCGCGCAGCTGCTGCATCTCGCGCGAGATCCGCACCAGCTCGGCGATCATCCGCTCCAGCAGCCCCTGACGCCGCGTCAGCCGCGACCGCCCCGCGAAGCGCGCCTGATAGATCGCGAACTGCTGATTGGCCAAGCCCGCCAAGAGCCCCGCCCGCTCCGGCGCCGCCCCAGCCTGCTGCGCCTCCTCGACGGCCTCCCGCTCGTTTCGATAAATCGCCAGGTTTTCACTGACGATCTCGAGGTCTTTGCGCAGCCCCTCGAGGTTCCCGCGGGCCACCAGCCGCGCCATGCCGCGCTGCAGGTCCTCCGCCTCCTCGATCAGCTCGTTGAGCAGCCCGAGATCCCGCGTCCGCCGCTCATGCCCCGCGAAGTGCCGGTGGTAGCGCGCGATCAGGAAGTTCGCCCGCGTCCCCAGCACCGCCGCCTCGTACTGCGCCGGCCCGGCCGCCCGCGCCTCGCGGATCGCCTCGCGCTCCATCTCATAGTGGCGCGCCCGCTCGTCCAGCGTCGCCTTAAGCGCAGCGCTCTCCGCGCCCAGCGCGCGCGCCTCCACCACCAACGCCTTCGCCTCAGCCAGCATGCGCTCGATCTCGGCCAGATCCCGCGTCGCCCGCGGCTTCTCCGCGAACCGGAAGCGATACCGCCCCCACAACGCATCCGACCGCTTCTCCAACGCCTCCGCCCGCGTCCCCGCCATGTCGACCCTCCTGGCTCGGCTCGGCATCGGCTCTATCCCGAACGGCCGCGCGGCACAACGCTGAGCACGTCTCGCTACGCGCCGACGCGAGCCCCCGCCGGTTGACCGCCGCGCCAGCCAAACCCCATGCTCCGGCCCATGGCCGACCCCATCGCCGACCTCAAGCGCGACCTCACCAAGAACGGCGCCAAGCCCGTCTACCTCGTCCAGGGCACCGAGCGCCTCTGGGTGGACGCCGCCGTCCGCGAGATCCTGACCGCCGCCGTGGGCAACCCCGACGACGCCATGGCCATCACCCGCGTCGACCTCGCCGAGTCCGGCCGCGGCGCCAAGGACGTCCTGGGAGCCTGCCGCGCCCTGGGCCTCTTCGCGCAGAAGCAGGCCGTGCTGGTCCGCGGCGCCGACGTCCTCGAGAAGCGCACCGAAGATCGCGACGCCCTCGCCGACTACGCGCAGGCCCCCGACCCGCAGACGACGCTCGTGATCGTCGCGACCAAGCTCAACGGCAACTCAGCGCTGGTCCGCCGCATCAAAAAGTCAGGCGCCGTCTTGTCGTTTGAGCCGCTCAAGCCCTGGCAGACCCCGCCGTGGATCGCGGCGGAAGCGCGCCGCCTCGGCCACCCGATGGACGACGCGACGGCGCGACTCATCGGCGATCTGACCGGCACCGGCCTGCTCGAGCTGCAGATGGTAGTCGAACAGCTCAGCCTCTACGTGGGCAAGAACCAGCCGATCACCGGCGCCGCGGCCGAGGCGCTGCTCGTCTCGACGCGCGCGCACACGGTCTTCGAGCTCGCGGACGCCGTCGGCGAGCGACGCCTCGTGGCCGCCCTGGGCCACCTTCACGCGATGATGTCGCAGCGCGAGCCGGCGCTCCGCATCCTGGCGATGCTGGTGCGTCACTTCCGCCTGCTGTGGCAGGTGCGCGAGGCCCGCGACGAGGGCCAGGATCTCGGCGAGGTCCAGCGCCGCCTGTCGCTGCACGAGTTCGTCGCGAAGAAGCTCTGGGCCCAGGCCACGCGCTTTCAGCCGACCGCGCTGCGCCGCATCTACGACACGCTCTACGCCACCGACCTGCGCCTGAAGTCCACGGGGCTCAGCGACGATCTGGTGATGGAGCGGCTCGTCATGGATCTCTGCGGGTAGATCCCGCGATTTCCCTGATGCGGTCTGGCTCTCCGACGTGCTCCGGGGGGGCTGTGCGACTTTTTTTGGTCCTCCGACCTTGACCTGAATTGGTTCAACCAGTTTAAATTGGTTCAACCAATCGACGGAGGCCGGGCGAAGCGATGGCGGCGGCAGCGAACACGGAACCGGGCGGTCCAAGCGCGCAGGGAGTCGCGGCGACGAAGCGCGCCGACGCGGTCTTCGAGGACCTTCAAGCGCGGATCTTTCGTGGCGAGCTGCCCATCGGCAGCCGCCTGCCGCCCGAGCGCGAGCTGGCGGCCGAGTACGACATCACCCGCAACACGCTGCGCGAGTCGATCCGCGCGCTGGAGCAGGAGCGGCTGGTCACGGTGCGCCAAGGCCAGGGCGTGACTGTCGCCGATTTTCGCCGCACGGGTCGCCTGACGCTGCTGGCGCCCTTTCTCGAGCACGGGGCCAGCCCGGCCGAGCGGGTGCAGGTGCTGCTCGACGCCTTGCAAGCGCGCTCCGCGGTGCTCCAGCTCGCCATCTCGGTGGCGGTCGAGCGGGCCCAGCCCGAGGACATGGTCCGCCTCGAGGCCGCCGGACAGGCGCAGAAAGCTGCGTTCCGCGCCCACGACCCGGTGGTGCTCGGCCGCGGCGAGCTGGCGTGGATGAACGCGCTCATCGACGCCGCCCACTCGATGACCGTGCGTTGGATCGCCAACAGCTTCCTCGAGGTCTTCGAGGCGATCATCACGCGCATGCCGTCCTTGTGGGTCCTCGACGCGGGCTACGCCGACTGGATCGACGACGTGCTCGAGGCGTTTCAGAAAGGCGATGGCGCCCGCGCCGCCGAGCTTCTCGACGAGTACTTCAAGCGCACCGACGCCAGCCTGCGGCTCTTGTTGAGCCAGATCCTCGCCAGCGAACCGGGAGACACCGATGAATGAGCCCGCGACCCCCGCGCCGCCCGCAGCGGCGCCCGCACCAGCCGAGAAGCCGGTGTTCCCCATCGCCGGCAGCGTCCCGGTGCCCTCGACGGTGGACCGCTTCGTCCGGGCCCAGCCGGAGACCTTCAGCGCGGGCTCCCAGCGCGCCTTCCGAGCCCTCGCGCGGGCGGTCTGCCCCGTCGAGGTCGGCCCCGATTTCCCTGATGTCATCGGGCGGATCGAGGGCTACGTGCTCGGCCAGCTCCCCTACATGAACCCAGTGATTCGCTGGGCCCTCGGGCCGCTCTGCCGGCTGGTGGACTGGTCGCCCGTCTGGCGCTTCCGCGGGCTGCGGCCGATCCGCTCGCTCTCGCGCGAGAAGGCCACGGCCGAGCTGAACGGCATGGTGCACTCCCCCTTCTCCCTGGTGCGCAACGCGTTTTACCCGGTCAAAGCGCTGATCCTGGCTGGCTACTACGACCAGCCCGAGGTCCACACCGCGATGAACTACGAGCCGCTGCCCTTCATCCGCGAGCGGGTCGCCTTCCGCGCGCGGCTGATGGCGGGCGAGGCCGCGCGGCCCGAGGACCTCCTGATGGGGCTGCCCGGACCGGCCGGCGCGCCCCCGAACGCGGCCACCGCCACCGAAGCGACCACCCAAGCCCACGGGGAAGCACGATGATCCTCTCATTCCCCGATTACGCCCGCGAGCAGCGCTTTGAGACCGACGTGGTCATCGTCGGCACGGGCGCGGGTGGCGCGACCGTCGGCTCCGAGCTGGCCCAGGCCGGCATGCGCGTGACCTTCGTCGAGGAGGGCGGCTGGCACCCGACCTCGAGCTTCAGCGCCTACACCGGCGAGTCGGTCCCGCGCCTCTACCGCGACGGCGGCGGCACGGTGATCCTGGGCAGACCGCCGATCCCGTACGTCGAGGGACGCTGCGTCGGCGGCTCGACCGTCATCAACGGCGGCATGGCCTATCGCGCGCCCGACGCGATCCTGGACGGCTGGGCCAAAGACACCGGCGCCACCGAGCTCTCGCCTCGCGGCCTCGAGCCCTTCTTCGAGCGGGCCGAGCAGCGCGTCAGTGCGAAGCCACAGCGCCCGGAGTCCGTCGGCGGCGACAACCACATCATGCGCGAGGGTTCGCGCCGCATGGGCTGGAACTACTCGGAGAATCCTCGCAACCAGCAAGAGTGCGTCGGCTCCAACAACTGCGTGCTGGGCTGCCCGACCGGCGCGAAGCAGTCCACCCTGGTCACCTTCATGCCCACGGCCATGGCGGCCGGCGCGCGCTGCCTGACCGAGGTCCGCGTCGACCGCCTCATCATCGAGGGCGGGCGCTGCGTGGGCGTGGCCGGCTTCGCCATCGACCCGGTGCGGATGCGCCCGGCGACCCGCGTCGAGATCCGCGCGACCGCCGTGGTCATCTCCTGCGGCGCCATCCAGACCCCCCACCTGCTGCTCAAGCACAAGCTGTCACGCCAGAGCGGCCAGCTCGGCCGCAACTTCCTGTGCCACCCGAACGTGAAGCTCATCGGCCTCTTCCCCTTTGACGTGAAGGCCTGGCAGGGCGTCGCCCAGGTCGGCCAGGTCCGCGAGTTCCACGACGAGGGCATCGTCTTGGCCGAGAACTTCATCCCGCCCGCCGCCATGGCTACTCAGCTGCCGCTCTTGGGCAGACGAAGCTGGGACGTGATGAAGCGCTACAACCAGTCCATCGTCGGCGGCTGCCTCGTCGAGGACTCGACCACCGGCCGCGTCCGCCGCGGCCCCTTCGACATGGCGACGGCCACCTACAACGTCACCGCCCACGACCACGACCGCTTCCTGAAAGGCTCGCGCCTGCTGGCTCAGATGTGGTTCGAGATGGGCGCCGAAGAGGTCCTGCTGCCCTTCGTCAGCCTCCCCTCCATCAAGAGCCCCGACGACATCAAGCGCATCGACCCCACCCGCATCAAGATGAGCGAAGTCGAGCTCTTCACCCCACACCTCATGGGCACCGCGCGCATGGGCGGGCGGCCAGAGGACTCGGTCATCAACCCCTCGGGCGAGCTGTGGGACCTCCCCGGCTGCCACGTGGCCGACGCCAGCATTTTCCCAACCGCCATCGGGGTGAATCCGCAGATCACCATCATGGCGATGTCGATGCACATCGCGTCGCGCATCGCTGAGAAGCGGGGGCAGGCGCGCATCGCGGCGTAGTGTCCGTGGCCGGGGGTTATCGGCGCGCCCGAGGGGGACTGCCGGGGGTTCTTGGGCTTGGGGAGAGGGACCTGCCGGGGCTCTTGGCGTGGGAGAGGGACTGCCGGGGGTTCTTGATGGATCACGGAGGGGCACGGAGGGGGCACGGAGGGCACGGAGTCGGGCGTGGGGGGAGTCTCCCGTGGGAGGGGACTGCCGGCGGTACTTGGGCGTGGGGAGGGACTGCCGGGGGTTCTTGATGGATCACGGAGGGCACGGAGGGGCACAGAGGGCACGGAGTCGGGCGGGGGATTTGGGCCGTGGAGGGGACTGCCGGGGTTCTGGGCGTGGGGAGAGGGGACTGCCGGGGGTTCTTGGGCGTGGGGAGAGGGGACTGCCGGGGGTTCTTGATGGATCACGGAGGGGCACGGAGGGGCACAGAGGGCACGGAGTCGGGCGCGGGCGGGAGCTAGGACTGGGGCGCTTTGCATGTGCTCGCTTTCCATGTCTCCGGGGGTGAATTGCGGTCCCTCGGCGAGCCACGGGCTCTCCGTGCCTCTGTGTCTCCGTGGTTAAATTGCGGCCCCTCGACGAGCCACCACCACCACGCGGCCGCCTACTCCCGCTTCTTCGCGCGCCTCCGGCCCATGAGCAGCTCGTGCTCCAGGCGGTGGCGCTGGGCGGTGTAGAAGTCCGATAGGAAGGCCTCGGGGTCCGGGAGCGGGTCGCCTTTGGGCCAGGCGATCTTCTTGCGTACTTTGTCGGCGATGGAGCGCAGCAGGGCGTCGTCGCGCTGTTCGGGCGGGCGGCGCAGCACCTGCTCGAGGACCTGGAGCTCGTGGATTCCGTAGACGTCGAGCTGGGCCTGGGTGAAGGCGTACTGCGCGCTCGGGGGTGGCTCGCCGTCTGCGCTGGCGGTCGCTGCGAGGTCGGGCAGCAAGGTGGCGACGGGCTGATTGACGACCAGGGTGCCCGCGAGGAGGTCGCCCAGGCGCGCGCGGCGGCGATTGAAGAGCGGGAAAAGGCAGACAAATCCTAGCCACGCGAAGCAGGCGAGGCGCAGCCAGGGCGAGCGCAGCGGCGCGATGGCGTCTCCGGCCAGCAGGACCTGCAGCGGCAGGTAGAGCTCGAAGTCGCGGGTCAGGTTGCGGGCGAAGACCAAGCCGGCCGTCAGCGGGCCGCCGTCGCGGGCGACCACGCGGATGCCCATGATCCGCTTGCCCGGCGTGCGGCCCTGGCCGCGCAGCTCGCCGACGATGAAGTAGAAGTTGAAGATGGCGAAGACGCCGAGCAGCACGAAGGGACGCCCCAGATCTCGGGCGGTGCTGCCTCCAAGGTCCGAGAGCCCCGAGACCCCGAGGACGTAGGCCACCAGCACGGCCGCCATGAACATGAGGTCCATCGCGATGGCGCCGGCGCGGGTGCCGAAGGACGCCAGCTCGAAGCGTATCGGCACCTGCTCGGGCGTGAGCAGGGTGACCGTCGCCGACAGCGGGGCGTGGGCGGCGCTCATACGCGCGGCCTCCGCGACGCCCGGCGGCCCAGGACGCCGAAGTAGGCCAGCCACGCCACGGCGGTGAGGCTGGCGACGGCGAAGCGCACCGAGACCGACTGCACGAGCTGGCGAAAGAAGCCCTCGAGCAGCGCGGCGATGAAGAAGAGCGCGATGGCCCCGGCGGCGACGAGCGCGGCGTCGCGGCCCGCGCGGGTCAGGTTGTCCAGCCGCGTGTGGCGCCCGGGAAAGAGCAAGGCGCGACCGATATGAACGCCCGCCGCCCCGCACAGACACACGGCCAGAAGCTCGGTGGTGCCGTGGGGAAGCAGCCACGCGAGCAGGTCCAGCCCGAGATCCCGCCGCAGGTGAATGGCCAAGAACGCGCCCATGGTCAGGCCGTTGATGAACATCAGCAGCAGCGCGGGCACGCCGGCGGCCAACCCCACCACGAAGGCCATCAGCCCGATCTTGGCGTTGTGGGCGAACAAATAGCTGGCAAAGGCCCCCAGCGCCGAGACCTCGTCAGAGTCGTAGAGCACCGCGCGGAGCTCGTCGTGAGTCGAGTCCGGCCCCCGCTCCTGCGCGTAGCCAGCGTCGACGAAGGTGCCAAACCGCGAGGCGTCATCGAGGGTCATCAGCGCCCCGGTGGCGACGCCTGCCAAGAGCACGACCGCAGCTAGCAACACCAGCCGCCGCAGGTCCCACACCAGCGCAGGAAAGCTCTGGGTAAAGAAGTCCCCCAGCGCCAAGAGCGCCGGCCGCCGCGGGGCGTAGACCACCAGATAGGCGCGAGCGCACAGCGCGTCGAGGTAAGTCACCAACCCCTGGTCCAGCGAGATCGCCCGCGCCACCGAGAGCGACGACACCGCCCCCCGATAAAGCTCCGGCAACCGCGCCAGCTCGTCCGTAGCCAGCTCGCGCACCCCCCGCCTCTCAACCCGCTCAACCAACCCCTCCAGCTCACGCCAATGCGCTTCCCGCTCCAGCCGGAACGCGACGCTCTTGAGAGCAAAGTGGTGCGTGGAGGGCGCGGTCATGCGCGGGTCGGGCCGTGGCAGGCGGGGCCGTGGCAGCCGGGGTTGAGAGTGGGTCGGTGCGCGCAAGATTGGGAAGAATAACCACGGAGGCACCGAGGCACGGAGGTAGCGGGCGACTCGCCCCGAAGCGCAAACCGGCAATCACCGCCCGCCACGCCCTCCCCCACTCGCCGTCCCTCCGTAGTCCTCACACCCCTCCCTCCATCTCCAAACCCTCCGTGCCTCCGTGCCTCCGTGGCACCAACCACTCAGCCCCGCCACCCCCTCAAATCAGCCCCAGCCTCTCACCCCAACATCATCTCCGTGCTCCTCCGTGTCTCCGTGCCTCCGTGGTAAAAAAACCGCCCTCCCAGGTCGCCCCCACCCTCATTCGCGAGGGACAACAGGTCACCTCCCCCTCATTCGCGAGGAACGAACGGGGTCACGAGTTAACCACGGAGACACGGAGACACGGAGGAGCACGGAGGGGGACGCACAAAAAGCTCATCTCTGGGCCTCCGTGGCCGGCATGCGATCCGCCCTGCGATTCCATCAAATCATCTCCCGGCTTTTCACCCGCAGATACCGATGGATCAACGCCGGCGACACCTGCTCGGGCGACGCCTCCACGCACAAGACCCCCGCCCGCCCAAGGCGCAACAGCACCCGCTCCCGGTCCTGCCGCAGGCTGTCCGCGATGAGCGCGCGGTGCACCGCGTCGAGGTCGGACGGCGGCGCCGCGATGAGGGTGTCGAGGCCCGGGTCGGTCAGCGCGACGAAAATGATCAGGTGGCGCCTGGCTAATCGGCCGAGGTTCTGGACCATCAGCTCGGCGGCGACCGCGTCCACGAACTCGGTGAGCACGACGATGAGCGAGCGGCGCTTCAGCCGCGTGGCGAGCTCGGTGAGGCCCAGGGTGAAGTTGGTCTCCGCTGTGGTGTACTCGAGGCCGCCGGCGGCGTGGAGGACTGACTGGAAGGCGCGGCGGCCCGAGCCGGGGGACAGCCACGCGCGGGGTCGCTCGTCGAAGGCGAAGAAGCCGACGCGGTCGCCGGCCTCGAGCCCCACCCAGGCCAAGGACAGCGCGGCGTGGATGGCGTGGTCCAGGCGGGCGAGGCCGGCGGTGGGCTCGCCCATCAGGCGGCCGGTGTCGACGG
>JAWKRR010000062.1:0-43926 GCA_041389525.1 Myxococcota bacterium
GGTCCCCGGGATGAGCGGCATCGAGCCGAAGATGATGTGGGGACCCTCGGAGAAGGTCTGAAAACCCAGGAAATCGTTCACTTTCAGCGACGGCGTCAGCAAGGTCGCCTGGTCGCCGAAGATGCCAAACGCAAAGAGATCCGACGACTTGCCGAAGGTGAAGCCGAAGCCGGGCGGGACGGGGGTGCCCTCGGGGGGCGTCTTGATGCCGGCGAGGGTCTGCCCGGGCTGGATGGGCAGCGGCGCGGTCGGGTCGCCCGCGACCGGGAAGATGTCGGCGATGGAGGACACGGCGCTGTCGATGCGGAAGGTGCGCAGATCGACGGCGGCGATGCCGATGTTGGTGATGGCCAGCCAGGTGCCTTGGCCGGGCGCGCTCGGCGGCGGGTCAGGGACCAGGGCGATGCGCGTGATGAGAAGCTGCGGCGCCAGGACCGTGCAGTCGGCCTCGGCGAAGCAGGCCGCGCCGAGGGGGCACAGGCTCGAGTCCTCGATATGCTCGACGCCGACTGCGGGATCGCAGGTGTCGACGGTGCAGGCGATGCCGTCGTCGATGTCGACCGGGATGCCGCCGCCGCACGCGCCGCCCGCGGTGCAGACCTCGCCCTCGGTGCAGGCGTCGCCGTCGTCGCAGGGGCCGGAGAAGGGCTGGTGGACGCAGAGCTCTTCGGGGTCGCAGATGTCCAGCGTGCACGGGTCGCCGTCGTCGCAGTCGAGCGGGATCTCGGTGCAGCTTCCCTGCACGCACTTCGCCCCCGTCACGCAGGGGGCCGGGTCGAAGGGACATGGCAGCGAGTTCGGCGTGTAGACGCACCCTTTGCCCTTGTCGCAGATCTCGTTGGTGCAGAGGTTTCCGTCGTCGCAGCCCGCGCTGATGTCGACGTGCTGGCAGCCCAGGACGGGGTCGCAGGAGTCGGTGGTGCACGCGTCACCGTCGTCGCACTTCGTCACCGTGCCGACGCAGGCGTCCTTGTCGCAGGTGTCGCCCTCGGTGCAGGCGTTGCCGTCGTCGCAGGGGCCGCCGAGGCTCGTGAAAACACAGCCCACATCTGGCTTGCACGAGTCCTGGGTGCAGGCCTTCTTGTCGTCGCAGACCAGGGTGCCGCTGCTGATGCACTCGCCGCCCGCCCCGCAGGTCCCGATCAACGTGCACTTGTCCTTGTCGTCGCACGGGCCGCCGGCGACGTTGGTGTACTGGCAGCCGCCCTCCTTGGTGCAGAACTCGGTGGTGCAGGCGTTGTCGTCGTTGCAGTCGACCACGGGCCCGGCCTTGCACACGCCGGCTTTGCACACGTCGGGGGTGGTGCAGAGGTTGTCGTCGGCGCAGTTCGTGTCGGTCAGCGGGATGTGCTGGCAGGTCTTCTGATCGATGCAGGAGTCGGCGGTGCAGGGGTTTCCGTCGCTGCAGCCGTCGAGCGTGCCGGCGATGCAGGCTCCGCTCTTGCAGTGGTCGCCGAAGGTGCACTCGCTGCCGTCGCTGCAGAGCGCGGCGTCCGAGGCGGTGTTCGTGCAGGCGCCTGTGCCGGTCTCGCAGGTGTCCACGGTGCAGGGGTTGGCGTCGTCGCACGCGGGGGCGCCAGCGAGGCAGACGCCGGCGGAGCAGCTGTCCTTGACGCTGCACGGGTCGCCGTCGTCGCAGAGCGCGAAGTTGTTCTTGAAGGAGCAGCCCGTGGCGGGTTTGCAGAGGTCGTCGGTGCAGGCGTTGTCGTCGGCGCAGACCAGGCTCTGGTTGCCGACGCAGGCGCCACCTTGGCAGGAGTCGTTGAGGCTGCAGGCGTTCAGGTCGTCGCAGTCCGTGCCGTCCGCGAGGGGGACCGTGGAGCAGAGGCCGGTGGGCAGGTCGCAGAGCGCGGGGGCGCAGGCGCTGCCGGGGCAGTCGGCGTCGCTCAGGCAGGGTGGAGGGCCGGCGTCGATCTCCGGGGCGTCGATCTCGGGGTGCGCGTCGGCGTCCGCGTCCGCGTCGGCGTCCGCGTCAGGCGAGGCGTCCGCGTCGGCGTCCGCGACAGCGTCCACCTCCGTCGCGTCCGCGTCCGCGTCAGCGTCAGCAACCGCGTCGCCACCACCGCCGTCAGCGTCAAGCCCGCCCGCGTCCGCGTCCCCGGCGACCTCCCCGGTCTCCGCGCTGTCAGCGACCTCTACGACGTCCACGTCCACGTCCGCGTCCGCCGCGTCCCCGCCGCAGCCCGCGTGGACCGCCACCGCACCCCACACCAGCAGCGCCGTCAGCGCGCTACCTCCTCGCCGAGCCCAACAAGTCATCCAGCCTCCGCGCATCAGAGCCCAGCAGGCACGAAGGGGAGGATCGACTTCAAGTCGTCATCGGTGAAGGACAAGCCCAGCCCCACGAAATAGTCACGTCGCGAGCCGTTGAGCACGTTGTCGACGCCGCCCGCCACGTAGAAGTGCTTCGCGAACTCCCAGGCGGCCATCATGCGCAGGCGCGGCCAGTCGTCGCGGCCGAAGTCGAACACGTCCGTGCGCATCCGCAGGCGGTCGTTGAGCAGGTCCAGGTCGATGCCGATGCCGCCCGTGGACTCCATGATGCCGTAGCGAAAGGTCAGGAAGTGCCAGCGTTTTCCGAACTGCGCGGTGAACTTCAGCTTGTTCTCGGTGGAGACGACCTCCTCGACGAGCACGGGCGGCAGCGAGGGGTCGTTGGTGGTCGTGACCCGCTGCTTCGTCGACGTCAGGCCGGCCGGGTCGCTGACCAGCTGGATGAAGTAGAACTTGTCGGGCTTGGGGTGCAGGTAGATGCCGATGTAGCTCTTCAGCGAGGCCTGCCCGATGTTGTACTCCGAGCGGAACTCGACCTTCACCTGCAGGCGTCCGATGGGGCCGGTCACGCCCCTGACGTCTTCGACCACGTCCTCGACGTCGTTGATGAGCTTGTCGTCGTTCAGCAGCCGGCCGACGGTCCCCTGCCCCGCCTCGATGCGCTCGGCGATGGTGCGCGCGCTCTCCATCGTGCCCTCGAGGGCCACGGCGCTCTTGTCGATCTTGGCCAGCGCGTGGGCGACCGTGCCCTCCTCCGTCGCCGCCTTCTCCGTGAGGTTTCGGCCGACAAACCCGCGCAGGTCGCCGGTGATGTGGTCGACGTTGACCAGGATCTTGTCGAGCCGCGAGTCCACGCGCGCCGCGACCTTCCGCAGGTCCCCAGTCGCCGCCTCCACGTTCTGGATGATGTTCTTCACGTCCTGGGTGTGCGCCACGACGGTCTGATCGACGAAGGTGCGCAGCTCCTTGGACATCGCCGCGACCTGCACGGTGGTCTCGCGGATGTTGTCGCGGATCTCCCCGAGGGCCGCCGTGCCCTCCTCGTCAGCGAAGTTCTTCCGCAGGCTGCCGGTGATCGCCGAGACGTCGTCGGAGATCTTCTCGAGCTTGGGGAAGATGACGGCGCTCGAGTCCTCCAGCTGCTTGAGCACCGCGCTCAGCCCGGACTCGGTGTCGATATTGTGAATCATTCCGCCGGACTTGATCTGCGGCCCGGCCACGCCCGGCGTCACGGCGATGTAGTAGTCGCCCAGCAGGCTGGCCTGCAGACGTGCGGCGGTCGCCCCGTTGATCCAGCGCTCGCTGCCGGCGTCGGGCACGCCCTCGAAGAGCTTGATGCGGTCCTCGATCACCAGGATGACCCGCGCCTTGGTGGGGTCTTCCTTGTCCAGCTCGATGGACTTGATGGCGCCGACCGGGATGCCCGAGAGCATCACGCGCGAGTTGACGACGAGCCCGGTGGCGTCGCCGAACAGCGTGTGCACCTCGTAGGCGTCCTTCGTGTCGACGCCCTTGTCGAGGGAACCGAACATCACGATGAACGCCGCGGCCCCGACGAGGACGAGGAGCCCGACCAGCAGTGGCGTGCGCTTCTTCAGCATCGAGGGGGAACCAAGCCGGTCAGAACATGATGACGGTGAGGAAGTAGTCGAGCACGAGGATCGACACCGAAGAGACGACCACCGCTTGGGTGGTAGCGACGCCCACGCCGCGCGCCCCGCCCTCCGCGTGGAACCCCTTGTAGCAGGACACCACGGCGATGGCGAACCCGAACACGGAGGCTTTGATGATGCCGGACCAGACGTCCCAGGGCAGCACGACGTTGACGATCCGGTCGAAGAACACGCCCTCGTCGAGGCCGAGGCCCTGCACGGCGACCAGCCAGGCGCCACCGATACCGACCACGGTGCACAGCATGCACAGCAGCGGCATCATCAGGACGGCGGCGAAGACCCGCGGGGTCACGAGGTACTGCACGGGGTTCACGGCCATGGTGCGCAGCGCGTCGATCTGCTCGGTCACGTTCATCGTGCCGATCTCGGTCGCGATGGCCGAACCGACGCGCCCGGTCACCATCAACCCCGTCAACACGGGCGCCAGCTCACGAGAGAGCGCCAGGGCGACCGTCGTGCCGACCAGCGACTCCGCGTTGAAGAGCTTGAACGCGTACATGGTCTGGACGGCCATCACCATGCCGGTGAAAGCGCCCGTCAGCACCACGATGAAGAAGCTGCCGACGCCGACGAACTCGAGAGACTGCAGGAACACGCGCCAGCGGTAGGGCGGCCGAAACAGCCACACCACCGATTCCCAAGCCATCAACACGGTGTTTCCGACCGCTTCGATGGTCTCGAGGACGTACTCGCCGATGCTCTCAATCCACTTCAAGGGCGGGACCTTACGCTGCGCGGGCGTCAACCGCGGCTCTCAGCGCGGCGCGGGCGGTGAGTTTCACGGGCTACAGCGGTCGACCAAGTTCGACCCCGGGGCGACCCTAGCGCGGAATTCTCGCGAGCGTCCACCGCATCTAGGGCCAGGGGAGGGCAATCGCAGGTAGAGCGCGGCGTGATTCGGGAGCGCGTCGAGGGCGATTGCCCTCGCCCGCTCCCAGCGGTGACACCTGCGAAGGGAGGTGCTATTTGCGGCCGCCATGGAACTGAAGGTGAACGGCGAGGGGCGGACGGTCGAAGGCGACGCGCTCACGGTGACGGAGCTGCTGGTGCACCTCGGACTCGGCGATCGGCGAGTCGCCGTCGAGGTAAACGAGGCCCTGGTCCGCCGCGCCGACCACGCCTCGCACGCGCTGGCTGACGGCGACCGCGTCGAGATCGTCCACTTTGTCGGAGGAGGAGCCTGAGATGGCGGATGTCGCACTGACCCTTGGCGGCCGTGAGTTTAGCTCGCGCCTCTTGGTCGGCACGGGGAAATACCCGGATCAGACCACCGCCGCGGCCGCCCTGGACGCCAGCGGAGCCGAGATCGTCACCGTGGCCGTCCGCCGCGTGAACTTGGACCGCGACGCCCCCGACTCCTTCTGGAACACGCTGGATCTCGGGCGTTACACCCTCTTGCCGAACACGGCGGGCTGCTTTGACGCGCAGCAGGCGATCCGGACCGCGATGCTGGGCCGCGAGGTCGGCATGGGCGACCTCGTGAAGCTCGAGGTCATCGGCGACCCCGACAAGACATTGTACCCGGACAATATCGCCACCCTCGAGGCGGCGAAGGTGCTGATCGCCGAGGGCTTCGTCGTGCTGCCCTACGTCTCCGACGACCTGGTGCTCTGCCGTCGGCTGGAGGATCTGGGCTGCGCGGCCGTGATGCCGCTGGGCGCGCCGATCGGGTCGGGCCTGGGGCTTCAAAACCCGCTGCAGATTCAGCTGATCTGCGAGGCCATCTCCATCCCGGTGATCGTCGACGCGGGCGTGGGCGTGCCGTCCGACGCGGCGCTGGCGATGGAGCTCGGCTGCGACGCGGTGCTGATGAACACGGCCATCGCCCAAGCGCGCGAGCCGGTGCGCATGGCGCGGGCGATGCGGCTGGCCATCGACGCCGGGCGCGAGGGCTACTTGGCCGGGCGCATCCCGAAGCGTCGATACGCCACCGCGTCGAGCCCGACGGACGGCCTGCTGGTGTGAGCGAAGCGGACGCGCCGCCCGTGGCGAGCCCCGACGCCTCGCACGCGCCGCGGAGGCGGGGCCTGCCCGACGAGGTCGCGGTCGTGTTGGTGGCCGACGCGCCGACGCTCGGCCCCCGCGCCACGATCGAGCGCGTGGCCGAGATCCTCGCCGCCGTCCCCCGAGGCTCCGTGCTGGTCCTCGACCGCGATCGCGTCGTTTCGCGAGGTGGCAGCAGCGATCTTGAGCGATTCGAGCGCGCGGCGCGCCTGCGCGAGCTCACGTCGCGCCACGGCGCCTGCCTGGTCATCTCGGGCCGCGCCGACCTCGCCGCGGCCGTGGGTGCCGACGGCGTGCAGCTCCCCGAAGCCGGCCTGGACGCCGCGACCGTGCGGCGGGTGTTCCCGGCGCTGTGGGTGGGTCGCTCGTGCCACGACGCGGCGGGGCTCGAGCGCGCGGCGGACGACGGCGCGGACTGGGCCATCCTCGCGCCGGTCTGGGCGCCGCTCTCGAAGGTGGCGACCTCGCCGCCCCTCGGCCTCGACGGCTTCGGCGACCTCGTCCGCGCGGCCCGCCTGCCGATCGTGGCCCTGGGTGGAGTGACCGCCGACCGTGCGGGTGCGCTGCGAGAGGCCGGGGCGCGCGCCGTGGCGAGCCTCGGCGGCATTCTCCAGGCTTGCGAGCCAAAAGATGCCGCGGTGGCCCTCGTCGCTGCGTTCCGAGCAGCGGCTCCGGTTGACAGACCACGCGAAACGTCGGACAAAACTCGCGTAATCGTGGCCTGACGTGGGCTTAGCGGCTCCGTTGGGTGGCTTTCGGGCGCAGCGGCATCAGGCGGGTACAATGACGCGCCGCCCGCAACGTCCCCAAGGAGCGCCAGCCCCATGCTGACTGTGACCATTCGCGAGAAGGACGGCGAAGAGCGCCGCCTGATGTTCCAGGAAGAAGAGGTCACGGTCGGTCGTGCGAAGGGCAGCGATATCATGCTCCCTCGCAACAACATCTCGAAGCGACACGCGCGCCTCGTAGACAAGGACGACAAGGTCGTTCTGGTCGATCTGCGGTCGACCAACGGCACCTACGTCAACGGGCGGCGCATCACCGCGCCCGAGATCATCACGCCGGCCGACAAGATCTATATCGGTGACTTCATCATCCGGGTCGAGGCCGCCGCGAAGGCCGCGCCCGCCATGGACGACATGGAGTCCACGCAGGCGCTGGACTTGGCGATGCTGGAGGCGGCCGCCTCCGGTGGACCGACCGAGGCCGTGGGCGCCGAGGCGGCCATGCAGCAGGCCATCGACCAAGCGCAGCGCGAGGCCGCGGCCGAGGCCGAGGCCCTCCAAGCGAAGACGCGAGCCGCAGCCGCCGAGGCGCAGGCCGTCGCGCCGGCGTGGGACGACATGCTGGAGTCCACCCAGGCGTTGGATCTCTCGGCGGTCGAGGCCATCGACGCCGCCAGCGCGAACGACACCCTGGCGGCCACAGAGTCGGCGGCCGAGGCCGAGCTCTCCTTCGAGATGGACGACTTCGAGGCGGAGCCCGAGCCCGTCGCCCAGCAGAAGGCGCCCGAACCGGTAGCCCAGCAGAAGGCGCCCGAGCCCGTCGCCCAGCAGAAGGCGCCCGAGCCGGTGGCTCAGCAGCCCGCGTCCAAGCCGCCCGTCGCCGCAGCGGCCGGCCCCCTGCCCAAGGGTGGCCTGGGCCCCGACGGCTTCGAGCAGCTCCTGTCCGACGCGTCGGTCGAGCACATCCTCGTCAACAGCTTCGACAGCATCGTGGTCTCGCAGAACGGGAGCAGCACGGTGCTGGCGCAGGGCTTCCAGTCGCGCGCCGCCCTCGAGCGGGCGATCCAAGGCCTGCTCGCGTCGGCCGACCTCAGCGGCGACCCGGAGTCCGGCATCACGGACATCACGCTGCCGACTGGCGAATCGGTGCATGTCGTGCCGCGCAGCCTGGCCCCGTCCGGCCCCATCGTCACGATCCGCCGCCAGCGACCCCACGCGTACTCCCTGGCCGACCTCGTCAGCGCCAAGGCCCTGACGCAGCAGGCCGCGGACTACCTCGCCACGGCCGTCGCCTCGCGCATGAACATCGCCATCCTCGGCGCGCCGGGCAGCGGTCGCACCACCATCGTCAACGCCCTGGCGGCGACCTTGGCGCCCGACGAGCGCATCCTCGTCATCGCCGACGCGCGCGAGCTCAGCCTCGCTCACCGCAACGTGATGCACCTCGACAAGGGCCCGCTCCACGACAGCGGCCAGGAGTGGGCCACCGTGGTCACGGAGTTGCTGGCCCAGCGCGTCGTGATCGACCCGATGGCGCCTAGCGATCTGGCCTCGGCGGTCTCGCTGAGCCTCGGCGGCCACGACGGCCTGCTGCTGACCGCCGGCTCCTCCAGCGCCCACGCGTTCTTGCGCCGCACAGCACTTCAGCTCGCGCTCTACGCGGGCGGGCTGTCAGCACAGCACAGCCGCGCGATCGTCGCTGAGCTGGTCAACGTCGTCGTGGTCGTGTCGCGGCACGGCGCCTCCGTGCGGGTCGACGAGATCTTGGCGGTGCAAGGCGCGGGCCCCGAGGAGCTCCAGACGATGGAGATCCTCGGGCGGAGGTGAGTCGGCTCCTCGCGAACTCAGCGCACTTATTTCCACACAGACCCTGACAGTCGGCCCATGTTCACCCTGACGATCGAGGACAAGCACGGCGGCATCGCCGACGAGTACGAGTTCACCGAGGGTGAATTCCTCGTCGGGCGTAGCCACAGCGCCGACATCATCTTGCCCTCGGACAACGTCTCGCGGAGGCACGCCCGCCTCTACACGGTGGACGGTCGCTGCTACGTCGAGGATCTCGGGTCGGCCAACGGCGTCTTCGTCAACGGCCGCCGCATTCACGAGGTCTGCGAGATCGAGGGCTCCGCGCAGGTCAAGGTGGGCGACTACTACCTGCACGTGAAGAGCGACAAGATGGCGGAGCGTGAAGACAAGATTCACTGCCGCCTCTACGGCCAGAACCTGTCGGTCACCGATCAGATCTTCCGCATCACGCGGTCGGTCAACCTCGTGGGGCGCGGCAAGGACTGCACCATCACCGTCATCGACGCCAGCGTCAGCCGCATCCACGGCAAGCTGACGGTCGAGCGCTCGGGCGCCATCACGGTCGAGGACCTCAAGAGCTCCAACGGCACCTTCGTCAACGGCGACAAGGTCGAGCTGGCGACTCTCAATCACAAGGATCTCCTGCGTTTCGGCAACGTGGAGTTCCGCGTCGAGATGCCTGACCTCGCCGCCGGCCAGGGCAGCGCGGAGTCGGCGATGTCGGCTGGGACCGGCGAGATCGAGGAGCCGTGGGCGCCGTCGGGCGGCTCGTCGCGTCGTGGACTCTGGGTGGCGCTGGCCGTGGGCGCGCCGCTGTTGATCGCCGGCATCGTGTCGATCTTCGTGTTCGGCGACCGCTGGTTTGGCGGCGGGACCGTCCCCGAGGCCAGCGCGGGTGAGGCTGCGGCCGAGACGGTCGCGGGATCAGACACCGAGGACCGCCCGGACGCCGCGGGCACCGCCGACGCGCAGCCGAGCGCGGCCGAGGTCGCCGCGGCGAAGGCCGAGGAGGTCGCGCTGCTGCTCGCCGAGGGCAAGGTCCAGGTCGAGAAGCGCCAGTGGGAGCGCGCGCTGGACACCTACGAGAAGGTGCTCGAGCGCGACACGTTCAACGCCGAGGCGCGGCAGGGGAAAAACAACGTCGCGCTCTGGCAGAAAGACCAGACGACCCTGGACGCCGCCCGCGAGCTGATCAAGCAGAAGAAGCGCGCCGAGGCCGCCCGCAGTCTGCGCGACATCGAAGAGGCCAGCGTTTACTACCTCGAGGCCAAGGACGAGCTGAAGCGCCTGCTCGAGATGAAGCCCATCATGGTCATGGAGGGCGACGCGCTGGTGAAGTCGAGGGATTGCGAGAGCGCGCTGGCCATCTACGAAGAGGCGCGGCAGCTCGACCCGCGTGACAGCGCGCTGGCGGCGAAGATCGCCGACGTGAAGAAGCTGCCCGCCAAGCAGTGCAAGTAGCGGTGCGACCGTGAGGGCTAGCGCCGACGCGATGGCGGCCCGCCGTTGAGACGACGGCGGCACCCGGGTTAGTGTCTCGCGCGTACCAGGGGGCGTGTGCGTGACAGGAATGCCGGATGCGGCGGGGGTGAGGGCAGCATGAACCGGCCGGATCCTCGTGGTTATGGGCAGCGCCGTTCGAAGGCGGCCGACAGGTTTCGCGACGCGCCGCCGGTGGTCGAGCCGCGCCGCGCGGCCGAGGGCATCCCCGACGACGCGCCGGTGGAGGCCATCGTCAGGCTCCAAGTCGCCTGCAACCAGCACTGTTTTTTCTGCAACACGGACTCGCGCGCGGAGAATCTCCACGAGTCGCCGGCGCGGGTCTACCGCTACCTCGAAGAGAACCGGCACTGCCTCTACCTGTCGTTTTCCGGCGGCGAGCCGACCATCAACCCGCAGATCCTGCGCTACGTCCGCTACGCCAAAGACCTCGGGATCCCGCGCATCGTCATCCAGACCAACGGGCTGATGGTCAGCTACCCGGAGTTCGCCGATAAGATCGTGGAGGCCGGCCTGACTGGCGCGTTCATGAGCTTTCACGCGCCCACGGCCGACATCTCCGACCGCATCACGGCCTCGCCGGGCACCTGGGCGCTGACGGTCAAAGGCATCCGCAACCTGCTGGACCGCGGCATCGAGGTCGAGCTGAACACCGTCATCAACACGGTGAACTACGCCTGCCTCGGCGACCACGCCCGCTTCATCGCCGAGCAGTTCCCCGAGATCACCGCGATCTCGCTGTCTTACATCGCGCCGACGGGCTTCTGCGTCGTATCCGAGAACACGATCCCGCGGGTGCGCGACGTGCAGCCCCACCTCTTTGAGGCGCTGGACGTCTTCGCCGCCGCCGGCATCCACGCCAACGTGCCCGAGCGCTGCGGCATCCCGCTGTGCACCGTCCAGGGCTACGAGCGCCACCACGAGGCCGTGCAGCCCGGCCCCTTCGCCGGCACCGGCATCGTCACCGAGGACCACGCCAAGCGCGACGACTGCAAGCGCTGCGTGTGGGACTCGCGCTGCATCGGCCACTGGAAGGCCGTGCTGGATCTCTACGGCTGGGACGACTTTCAGCCCGTGCTCGAGCCGGTCGAGGTGGTGCCGCTCCCCATCCCCTACCGCGGCGCCACGCCCGAGCTCGTCGAGGAGTTCATGCGCCGCGAGGCCGCGCGCCTCAAGAAGGGCTGAGCGCGGGCCGGCATCCGCGGCGAGGTGCAGGCCGCAACGCTTTGGGCAATAATGCCTTCAACGCCACGACCGGCGCGACGCTCCCCGCCCCGAAGGAAGCCGCCTTGCTCCGAACCCTCCGCACCCTCGTGCTGGCCACCCTCGCCCTCGCGGCCGCGGTGCCCGCCGCCCACGCCGGGTCGGACGCGCCCGACTACCAGAGCGTCGTCGTCCAGAACCGCGCCTACACCCTGCGCCACGAGATCGGCCTCCAGGTCGGCGTGCTGCCCATGGACGCCTTCACCAAGGGCGTCACCCTGGGCGGCAGCTACACCCTGCACTTCAACCAGATCCTGGCGTGGGAGGTCGTGCAGTTCATGCACTCCTTCCCCTTCGACACCTCGCTCAACGACGACCTCGCGTCTTTTGACCTGCGCCCCACGCCCTTCGAGACCATCGACAACCTGATCTCCACCAATCTCGTGTTCAAGCCTGTGTATTTCAAAGGTTCGGCCCTGAACCGCTCGGTGATCGCGGGCGAGCTCTTCGTCGTCCTGGGCGGCGCCTACGCGTGGTTCACGCGCTCCAAGCGACCCGGCGTCGACTACGGCGTGGGCTTGCGCATCTTCGCCTCGCGCCTCTTCTCCATGCGCCTGGACGCACGCCACATGATGTTTTTCACAAACGACGCGGGCAGCGGCGTCGACGTACACCACGAGCTTTGGATTGGCCTCGGCACGTCCATCTCGCTGTAGGCCGCGCGTCGGCCGGCTGCTCGCCCTAGCAGCCGCGCTGTCGCTGGCCCTCTCGCCCCACGCGTGGGCGGAGGGGGTCGGCGAGTCGCGCGACGCCGCCTTCAACGCGGCCGTGGACGCGCTGGCCAGCGGCGACGCGGCCGGGGCGGCGCGTTCAGCTTGGACCGTGCTCGACGGCATCAGCCGCGACGACAAGCGCTACGACCGCGCCGTGCGGCTCCTGGCCATGAGTGCCGAGAAGCTCGGCCTGCGCTACCCCGCGTCGCTGTGGTACCTGGACATCGCCGAGGCCAAGCGCGACCCGGCGCTGGTCCCCGACGCCCTCCGCGGCCTCGAGCGCATCGTCATGGGCGGCCCCCACGACGAGGACACGGTGGTCGCGGGCTTCCTCGCCTCGGCCGAGCACCCGAACCTGCCGCCCGAGATCCAGCCCTTCATCGACTATCTACAGGGCCTCGACAACGCCCGCCACGGCCTGGACGCCTGGGCCGCCGCCCGCTTCGCCCGGCTGCCGGCCGCCAGCCCCTACGCCGCCCGCGCGCTCTACGTCCAGGCCGTGCAGCGCGTCGCCGCCCGCAAGCTGCCCGAGGCCAGCGCGGCCTTCGAGGCCCTGCTGGAGCGCGAGAACCTGCCCGCCGACGTGGCCACCGACGCCCGCCGCAGCCTCGCCCGCCTCGCCTTCGAGGCCGGCCGCTACGACGACGCCCTCGCCCGCTACGAGGCGATCCGCGACCACGCGCCCGAGGACCCCGCGCTCATCTTGGAGATGGCGTGGACTCAGTTTCACCGAGGCGACAGCCGCCGCGCCCTGGGCCTGTTGATGGCCCTGGACGCGCCGATTTACGCCGACCTCATCGCGCCCGAGCGCTACCTGCTCGAGGCGCTGAGCCTGCGCCGCCTCTGCCAGTTCGACGCCGCGCGCATCGCGGCCGTGCGGCTGCGCTCGCGGTACGGCGACGCCCTCTCCGATCTGGAGGCCGGCGTCCGCCCCATCGCGTCGGTCCCGCTGCGAAAGGCCGCCCGTCGACGCGGCGAGAGCCGAACGCGCAGCGCGTTTAGGGCGAGCATCGAGCGCGAGCTGGCCTGGGTCAGCGGCCACCGCCGCAAGCTGGGCGCGCCGCTGACCGCGGGGCTCGAGCAGATCCTGCGGCGCGGTCTCGACAACGCCACCCAGGCGGAGGAGCGGGCGTTGAACGGCGAGGTCCAACAGGTCGCCGAGGAGCTGCTGCAGGCCGACGAGGGCGTGCGGCTGATTCAGCACGAGCTGGCCGTGGCGCTCTTGCGCGGCCGCCGCCGACCCGACGGCCCGCCCGAGGCCCCGCCCGTCGAGGTCCGCGCCTCCGACCGCCGCACGCTGTTTCGATTCTCGGGCGAGTTCTGGACCGACGAGCTGGACGATCTGGTGGTCACGCTGGAAGACCGGTGCGTCGAATGAGCAGACGCCACCTGATTATTTCGCGGATCGTGCTGACCCTCGCGGCCTTCGCGCTGCTCAGCGCGTGCGCCGCGCCGAAGCAGGTCGTCAGCGACCCGCCCTACGTCGAGAAGCTGCGCCTCCGCATCACGAAGGTGCGCGGCGCCATCCAGGAGACCCGCGAGGCCATCTCGCGCTCCCGCGGCGCCGACTACCTGCCCGAGCTCTACGTCCGCCTCGCCGAGCTGCTCAGCGAGGAGGCGCGCTACCACTACGAGGTCGCCTACGAGCGCGAGCAGCGCTCGAGCCGCGTGCTGCACGTCCCGCAAGTGCGTTTCCTGAAAGAGCAGGCCATCGCGGTCTACCGCCAGGTCCTCGCGCAGCACCCCGACGCGCACCTGGGCGACCGCATCCTGTTCAACATCGGCCATGAGCTGCGCGAGCTGGGCCGCTACGACGAGATGGTCGGCGCCCTCGAGGAGCTGACGCGGCGCTACACGACGAGCCCGCTGCGCGCGGAGGCCCTGCTGGTGCTGGGCGATCACGCCTTCGACAAGGGCGAGATGGACGTCGCGGAGGCCCACTACACCGGCATCGTGAAGGAGGCGCCGAGCCGCGTGACCGGCCTCGCCTGGTACAAGCTGGGCTGGGTGTGGATGAACCGGGCCGACTGCAAGGGGTCGCTGGATTCCTTCGAGCGCGCCATCGACACGGCGACGGCGTGGGAGGCCACGGGCGGGATTTCCTCAGGCGGCGCCGGGGAAAAAGCGGGGGTGGGCGTCGGCGGTTCCGTGCCCTCGGCCGCCGAGCAGGCCATCGACGTGCGCCGGGAGGCCCTGGTCGACCTCGTCTACTGCTACGCCAGCAACCGGCCTGTGGCGCAGGCCCTGCCCTACCTGAAGAAGCGGGCGTCCACTCGCGCGGCGTACATCGCGGCGCTGGAGCGGCTGGCGTCCAGGTACGGCGTGCTGGACGAGGCGAGCGGGGCCGCGGCCGCCACGCGCGAGCTGCTGCGGCTGGCTCCGACGGCCCCGGAGCGGCTGGACGACGCGCGCCAGCTCTACGGCGCGGTCACCAAGAGCGGGCGCTACGAGCAGGTCGGGACCGACGTGACGCTGATCACCATGGCGCTCCGGCGGCAGCTTCAGCGCGTCGAGACCTCCGACGAGCTGCGGCAGCTCACCCGCAAGGAGCTTGAGCTCTACGCACGCGACCTGGGGACGCGGGCCCAGGCCGCCTTCCAGAAGCGCCCCGACGACAAGGCCCTGGGCGCGCAGGTGGCCATCGCGTACGCCGCGTGGCTTGACGCCTTCCCGGACGCCGGCGAGCGGGTGGCGATCCTGCTGAACCAGGCGGACGTCCTGACCGATCTCGGGCGGCCGGAAGAGGCTGGACTCGCCTACGCGGCGGCCGCCAGCGCCAGCCCCGACGACGACGCGAAGAAGGGCCGGCTCTACGACGCGGTGGTGCAGTTTCAGGCGTCGCTGGGCGGCCTGGACGCCCGCTCGCACACCGACCGCGTGGTCGTGCGCGCGGCCATGCGCGAGTCTGGCGAGCAGCTGCTGGCGCTGGGGCTCGAGCCCGACAAGGCGCGGGTGACCAAGCTGGGCATCGCGCAGACCTTCTACGACGAGGGTTCCTACGGCCAGGCCATCGATCAGCTCACCGCCCTCGCCTACGAGTACCCGGGCAGCAAAGAGGCCCGCGCCGCCGTGCACTTGGTGCTGGATTCGTTCAACACGCTCAATGATTACGAGGGCCTCATCGCGGCGGGCCGGCGCTTCATGGGGCCGGGCGGACCGGCAGACGACGCCTTGCGAAAAGAGATCCTGCCCATCGTGACCGCGGCCGAGAACCGGCGGCTGGACGAGGTCTCGCTGGCGGCGGCGGGTGCTGAGGGCGGCGACCTGGACAGCCTGGACCAGTTCGCCGAGCGCTATAAGGGGACGGACCTGGGCGAGCGGGCGCTGCTGAACGCGTTCGTGGCCGCGCGCGCGGTCGGCGACCGAAAGCGGCTGTACGAGCTCGGTGAGGAGCTGGCGAAGACCTACCCGAAGTCCGAGCAATTGCCTGGGATTTTGGGCAGCCTCGGCAAGCAGGCCGTGGCGACCTTCGACCTGGATCGGGCGGTGGGCCTCTTTGAGAAGGCGGCCCGGGGCGCGACCGAGCAGCGGCCGCGGCTGCTGGTGGCGGCGGGCGAGCTGCTGGAGGCCACGGGCAACGCCCAGCGCGCGCTGGATATGTACGGCGAGGCGTCGACAGGCGCCAAAGAGGGCGCGGGCCGCCAGCTCCCGCTCGAGCGGATGGCGCGGGTCTTGGAGATCCTGGGCGACGACCGGCGCATGGTCTCGGCCCTGGCGTCGGTGGCGTCCATGGGCGGGCCAGACGTGCAGGCGCGGCTTGGGCTCGCCGAGGCGCGGACGGGTCGCGTCGACGACGCCGAGCGCAGCCTCAGCGCGGTGCTGGGCTCGCCGGAGGCGGGTGCCGAGGCGAAGGCCCGGGCGCACCTGGGCTCGGCGGAGACCCTGGCGCGGGCGCTCGAGGGCTACGAGGTCACCAACGATATCGAGGGGATCCAGGAGCTCGTGACCCTCATCGACGTGACGGAGCAGGCCTACCTGCAAGCCGCGCGGCAGGGCAGCGCGCTGGTCACGCCGGTCGCCCTGGGTCGCCTCGCGCAGATGGCCCTGACCGCGGCCAGCCGCGTCGGCCGCCTCTCCCCGCCCGCGGACCTGTCGCCGGAGGACGCCGCGGCCTTCCGCCAGGGCCTCGCGGGGCGCGTCGAGCGCCTCGGGACCACCGCCCGCGACGCGCTGCAGGCGTGCGGCGAGCAGGCGTGGACCGCGCGGGTCTTCAACCCCGCGGTGCGCGAGTGCCTCGCCGGCCGCCCGGTGAGCGCTGAGGCCGTGCGCGCCGAGGGGCTGCGACCGCGCCAGTCCGTGGCGCTGCCGCCCGCCGCCGAGGAGCTGCGCGCGAAGCTCGCCAAGAACCCAGACGACATCGAGACGCTGCAGGCGCTGGCGGTCCTGGCCTTGGACGCCGGCGACCCGCATCTGGCGCGCGTGGCGCTGTCGCGCGCGGTGGCGCAAGGCGGCAGCCCGGAACTTCAGAACCTGCTCGGCATCGCCAGCATCGGCGCCGGCGACCTCACCGGGGGACTCGAGGCCTTCGCCGACGCCGCCGACGCGGGCCTGGAGGCCGGCCGCCAGAATCTGGCGAGCGCGCTGCGGAGCGCCGGGCTGGCCGAGGCCGCGCAGAAGGCCCTGGAGCGATGGCCTGCGGGCAAGTCCGGCGGCCGCCTGCTGCCCGGCGCGGGGGGACCATGAGCGAGGTCGGCCGCGTCTGGAGATCCTGCGATTCGTCAGCAATTGTCTGGCGAATCGGGGCGATGGCCGCGGGGCTGGCGCTCGCGCTGACCGCCTGTGGCGGCGGCGTGAGGATGCTGGCGACCGACGACCAGCGGCTGCCCCTGGAGGCCCGCCGCTGGGTCGCCGACGCCGAAGACGGCGTCTTGGTCGCCCGCGCCTTCCGCGACCGCGCCGCCCAGCGCCGGGCTGACGTCCTCACGCGGAGCCGCTCGCTCGCCGACGAGGCCGACACCCTGGCGGGCTCCGGCGGGGGCGACGCGGCCGAGCGGCTGCGCCAGGTCGCCGACGCCCGCGTGGCCTTGGCCAACGCCGAGCTGCGGCTGGCCGAGGCCGAGCTGGCCATGTCCGAGACGCGCCGCGCCCAGATCAACGCCGAGACCGCAGTCCAGCACGATCTGGCCGTCTACGACCTCGCGCCATTGAAGGGCGCGACCGAGGCCGCGCTGGCCCAGATTCGGCGTCAGCGCTCCGAGCTAGACCGCCAGCGCGCCGAGCTCGAGCAGCTCACCAGCGCCTGGTGGGAGTCCTACGCGCGCTTCACCGCCCAGAGCGGCCGCCGCGACCTGCTCTGGCGCTGAGCTGAGCTCAGCTCGTGGGCCCTCAGCGCGCCGCGGCCTGTGAGGCTGGGCGCCCCGGCTTCGGCGCCCCGCGGGCCACCTCCCGCGCCGGGCTCCCCCGAGGATCGCCCGCCCGAGATCCCTCCCGGCGCGGCTAGCCCTTCTTGGCAGGCGCCCGGAGCCGCTGGACCAGCTCGCCCGCGACCGCGCCGCCGGTGGCCGCGGCCCCCTCCATGAAACCCTGCCAGTCGTAGAACGAGTCGGTGTGCTCGCCGACGAAGTACAGGTTTCCGACGCTCTTGCCCTCGTTGCCGGCGATGGTCGTGAAGTAGCCCAACCCGTTGCAGGTGTAGCTTCCCAGCGCCCACGGGTGGCTCGGCCAGTGCTGCATGACCGCCCGGAAGGCGCCGCCGGGAGCGCGGGTCGCGTCCGCCCACACCCCCGGGAAGACGTGGGCGTCCAGGTCGCCCAAGAACGCGGCGGCGGCGGCCTGCACCTGGTTCGGGTTCAGCGAGGCGCCGCGCAATCCACCGGCGAAATCCGTCAGCACGGCGGTCGGCCCCGCGAAGCTGGGGTTGGTCTCCCAGACGTTCTGGGCGTGGGGCAGCAGGCAGTTCGCGCGGCCGTTGCCGCCGTGGTCGCGCCAGGTGCGCCGGTTCATGCCGACCATCATCTTGGCGTTGGTGCCGTACTGCAGGCCGTCGATGGCGAGGCGCTTCCAAGGCGGGAGGCCGAGGCTGGCGTCGTCCAGGGCGACGTTGCGCAGCGTCGAGAAGGGGATGGCGAGCACGACGACGTCCGCCTCGCGGCTCACCACGCCGCCGGCCGTCGCGAAGGTCAGCGCGTAGCGGCCGCTCGCCTTTCGCGTGATGGCCTCCAGCGCGTGCCCCAGGGCGACCTGGCTGCCCAGGGCCTGCGCCATGCGCGCCGGGATCTGCCCGTTGCCGCCGACCACGTGGTAGCGCTCGTCGCTGAAGACGCCGAACTCGTGGAACTTCGAGCGGCGGTCCGCGTGGATGAAGAGCAGCAGGTTCAGGCAGGTCTGCTCGTCGATCTCGCGGCCGAACTCGGGGCCGTAGGCGGCGTCCAGGGCGGCGCTGAGCGTGGGGCCGGCGCCGCGGATCTGCAGGTACTCGCGCAGGCTGGTGTGGTCGAGGGCGACGTCGACAGGGTTCGCGGCCGCGCTGGCGTCGAGGCCCTTGGTGATCCCCTGAAGATCCGCGCGGATCGCCGGCACGAAGGCGCGAAACTCCTCGACGATCTCGGCGTCGTCGACGCGCTCGCCGCCCAGCACCCAGAACTGCTCGCCCGGGCCGCGCGTCACGTCCTCGACGGTGAGCTTGAACTCCTTCGCGTAGCCCAACATCGTCTTGTGCGGGGTGTCGATCAGCTCGCCGCCAAGCTCGACGACCTGGCCGGGGAACGCGCCGGCGAGCGAGTAGCAGCGGCCCCCAACGCGGGTGTCCGCCTCGTAGACCGTGGAACCGACGCCCTTGCGACGGAGCTCGTAGGCGCAGGCGAGGCCGGCGAGGCCGCCGCCGATGATGGCGATGTCGGCGGACGCGCTGCTGGGCTTCGCGGCCCACGCGGGGCGGTTCAGCAGCGCGCCACCGCCGGCCACGAGCGCGGCCGTCGCGCCGGCCCCGGCGAGGAACTCCCGGCGGGAGGCCTGCTGCCGCGCGGCCTGCGCTGCCGCGATCTCGACGCCCTCGTCGGTGGGCAAGCCCGCGTGGTCGCAGAACGCCGCGGTCCGAGCGGCACGGAGGAGACGATCGAACCCCGCGGTACGAGCCATGACGACCTCGGCGAGAGCGCGAACTGTGGCGAGCGGTGTGCCCCGGAATCTACCTCACTGCCGGCCGCCGGACGAGGCCAATCGCCCTGCTCGTAGCAGGCGTTTCTGCGACCCGCGCGGCAGTAGCGCGGGCGCTGGTCCGGTGCCGCGAGCGCGGGTTCGCGCCGCCGAACACGACGGCGTCAGGTACCGCCGGCTCGCCCAGCGCACAGGCTGCGGTCGGCCTGACCGGGCGCCACGACGACCGGCGACGTGCACGGGACCGCCGCCGGCTCGCCGTCGGCTGCGATCACGCGGGCGCAGACGGGGACGACCAGGGTGGGGGCGTTGACCGCGTTGGACTGGATGACGATCGCCACGCTGTCGGGGTCGGGCTGGCCGTCGGCGTCAGCGTCGACGGTGTTGGGGTCGGCGTGGTCGTAGGTCAGGCGCAGGGCGGCCTCGCTGCGGAACGGGACCGTCAGCGGGATCGGGCCCTCGAGGGTGAAGGCCGGGTCGGTGGCCACGCCGTTGTGCGCGTCGCCGACGATGCAGGCCTCGGTGATGACGACCGGGGCGGTGCACTTGGACTGCAGCAGCAGCACGAACTCGAAGGGCACGGCCTCGAGGCTGGCGGGGTTTTCGACGGCCCCAGCGCTCAGCGCGCGCAGGTCGCCGAGGTTCAGGCGCGTGACCTGGGGCACCAGGGTGGGCGCGGTGCAGTCCTTGTCGCCGTCGTCGCAGCCGGCCGCCCCCAGCAGCGCGCCCGCCGCAAAAACACAGCCGGCGCCTAGCAAAATCGCGAACCGTCGGGCCTGTGAGATCACTGCGCACTCCGGAAGATGAAGGGGTAGACCACCTGGACGCTGCCGCCGGTGGGCTTGGGGAACTTCATACCCCGGATGATGCCGAGCACGCAGGTCGAGACCTCGGTGTTGCTCATGGTGCTCGTCTGCTGCGAGGCGCCCGAGACCTTGCCGTCCGGGGTGATCGTCCACTGAAAGGTGATCTTTCCAGACAAGCCGGGCGAGCTCATCAGCTCTTTCTCGTAGCAGCGGTTGAACGCGCGCTGATGGGCCCCGATGACCGCGAGCACGTCGCTCTTGGACAGCTCGCCGCTGACCTTCGCCAGCGTCCGCAGCCCCTGGACCGTGCCGCGCACCTCCGCGGGCTTCTCGCGCCGCTCGAGCTTCGCCACCTCCTTCGTCGCGCTCGGCCCGCCGACGGTCACCGGCGCGTCGCCGCCGCCCACGCCGAGCTTCACCTCCTTGCCGTCGCCCCCGACGCCCGCGGCCACCTGCAGCGCGTCCGTCGCGCCCTTGGCCTTGGTCGCCTGCACGTTCGCCATCGCCTCCGCCACGCTGGCCGACGCCCCCGGCTGCACCTGCTTGTCAAAGAGGGTCTTCACCTGCTCCGACCGCGTCTTCCCGGCCGTCTTCTCGGCGACCTGCGCCTCCACCTTCTTCCGCGCGGCCCCCGTCAGCCGCGGCGCCGTCGTCTTGACCGACTCGGGTGCCGGCGGCGGCGCGACCGGCTCAGGCGGCAGCGGCGGCTTCAGCTTGGTGACCCGCTGCGGCTCCTTGGGTTTGGGCTTCTGCGCGATCTCCTTCTTCGGCTCCGGCGCCTTGTCCGGCATCTTCCGCAGCGTGCGCACCTTCTGCATGCGCACCTCCGCGAACTTCTCCGGCGCCGGCGGGGCCTCCACGCTGACCTGCACGCCCATCTTGTCCAGCGCGGCGACGCCCAGGCTGCCGACCACGTGCACCGCCAGCGACAGCCCCGCCGCGATGCCGATCGCCTTGAGCGCCAGCCCGCGCCGCCGGCTGCGCGGCGGAAGCTCGCTCGCCAGCACCCGCACCACGTAGCGGTCCTGACCCAGATCGATGCGCGCCCGGTCGCCCGTGCCCAGCACCACCGTCTTCATCGGCTCCAGCGGCTCTCTGGCGTCGGGGTGCGAGCCGTGGCGGTTCACCCAGCCCTTGGCCTTCGGACCCATGCGCACCCGCGCGCGCCCGATGCCCATCCACACGAAGATCGGCCCGTCTTTGCGCCCGTAATTCGACAGCGGGCTCTGCAGGAACGCCGACTCGACCACGGAGTCGTCGCGCCACCGGATGACGTCGGTGACCGGCGGCCCGTTCGCGCTGGTGGTCAGGCGCCAGCGCCGCGTCATCGGGGCCGCCGCCGGCATCGCGATGGCCGACTCGATATCGAAGAGCTGCCGCAGCGCGAAGAGCTCGTCCTCGTCGGCCTCGGCGAAGATGTCCGGCTCCATCCCGTCGATGGGGCGGTCCCAGCGCATCGACGAGGTGCGGCGCTGACGGGCCGTCGCCGGCTTCGGCGAGCCCAGCAGCATCGCGAGCTGCTCTTGCTCGCGCGCCTGACGCCGCGCCCGCTCGGCCGCGAGGCGCTGGTCCGCACTCAGCGACTCGGGCTTGGGCGGCGGCGGCCAGACGGCCTCCTCGTGCTCCGGCGACTCGGGCATGTCCAAGGGCGCCAGCATCGCCCCCGACGGCGCGGACGCCCGCTCGGCGCCGCCACCCCAGACCGATCCCAGGGGATCCCAGCCCGTGCTGACGATCTCCTCGTCGCGGTCAGGGATATCGGGGACCTCCGGGATGTCGGGGATGCCCGGGAGGTCGGGGAGCAGCGGCGCCGCGACCTCGGTGACCGAGAACTCGAGCGACTCCGATTCCGGAGGCGGCGTCTCGGGGAAAGGCGCGATCTCGGGCGGTGATGCCTCGAAGGCCGGGGGCTCGGGCGGCATCGGCGGCGGGGCGCCAGCGCTGGGGTCCGCGGCCGGCTCGACCAGCTCGGCGTCGACGAAGTCGTCCTCGTCGGGGGCCGGCGGCGGCGGCGGGCGGATGAGCGAGGCTTGGGTCTGCACGTCTGGCGCGCCGGGCGGCTCGGACGCCCCAAAGGGGAGGGTCGGGGCGCGGGGACGCGCGGGGGGCGTCAGCAGCGCTTCGAGGGCCTCGTCGTCGGGGTCCAGGCCGGTCGCGGCCGCCATTTGTGCAGGTGAGAGCAGGCTGTGCGGGCTGGTGCCGGCGCTGCGCACCCGGGTGCCGAGGCGGCGTCGCCAGGCCGAGAGGCGCTCGGGGAAGAGCTCGCGGAGGAAACCGGCAGCCCGCGACGGGTCGGCCGCCTCGCCGGTGTGCAGCACGAAGGCGTCGAGGGCGGCCTGCATCTCGCGGCAGGTGGCGAAGCGGTTGGCCGGCTCTTTGGCCAGCGCGCGCATGACGATGGCGTCGAGCTCGGCCGGCACGCCATCGCGCCGCTGGCTGGGCAGCGGTGCCGCCTCCTGGCACACCGCCTGCTTGACGGCCAGCTCGGTGGCGCCGGCGAAGAGCGGCGCGCCGACGACGAGCTCCCACAAGAGGATGCCGAGGGAGAACACGTCGGAGCGGGCGTCGACGGTGGTGTCGAGGCACTGCTCGGGCGAGGCGTAGGCGAAGCGGCGGAGCGAGAGCTTGGCGCGGATCTCCGGCACGCGGGCGACGGCCGCGGTGATGCCGAAGTCGCTGATCTTCACCTGCCCGTCGTAGCCCAGCAGGACGTTGGAGGGCCGGAGCCCGCGGTGGGCCCGGCCGTGCGGGCGGTCGTGGGCGTCGGCGCTGCGGTGCGCGTACTCGAGCGCGCCGCAGGCCACCGAGAGCAGCGAGGCTGCCAGCGCCGGGGCGACATGGAGGCCGCGGTTGCCCAGCTCGGCGCTGATCTCCGCGAGGCTCTCGCCCATCACCAGCTCGGTGACGATGAAGACCTCCTCGCCGACGCGGCAGAGGTCGAGGACCTGCACCAGGTTCGGGTGGCTGAGCTGCGCCGCGAGCTTCGCTTCTTCCAGGAAGGGCCTGAGGAAATTCGACTGCCGGGCCAGCTCGGGCGCGATGAGCTTGACGGCCACCGGATCGGGCGGGGCGGTCTCATCGGAGTCGCGCGCGAGCCAGATCTCGCCGCTGGGGCTCTGGGCCAAGCGCTCGCGAAGCTCCCACTGGCCTAGGACGCGGCTCACGGGGTCTTCGCCTCCGCGGGTGCTGTGGGTGCTGTGGGCGCGGCCTGGATGGTGGCGCGCTCAGGGCCGAGGACGGGCAGGACGATCTCCCGGAGGTAGCTCTGGCGCAGTCGCACCAGGGCTGGGAGGTTTCGCGGGGCCCGCTGGAACAGGTAGACCGCGCCGGCTTCGGGGGTGGAGCCCTGGATCAGGCGCGCGTCCAGCTCCATGCGGTTGGAGCGGCGGAGGCTGGGCTCGGCTCCCTCGGGTGCGGTCGCGGCCGGCGGGGCCTCGGCGGCCGGGTCGGCGGCGGGCTTGCTGGACTTCTTGGGCTGGCTCTTGCTGGGCTTGGCGGACTTGGCCGAGCTGGCCTGCGGGCGGGCGTGCGCGGACGGCGCCGGCGCGGCGGCGAGCGCCAGGGCCAGCGCCAGGGCGAGCGTGAGGATTTGGGAGCCTGCCGACATCGCTACCTCTTCAAAACAGCCAGACGGTACTTGAAGAATCCGGCCTTCGCGGCCGACTGAAGCACCAGGTGCAGCGTGCGATAATCCAGCCCGCGATCGGCTTGGACCGTGATGACCGGCTCGTCGATGGGCGCCTGCTCCTCCGCGCCGTCTTCACCGGGGATGGGGCGCATCAACTCATCGTAGTAAGCGGCGAGGTGCTCGACCAGTTCAGGGATCTCGCCGGCGGTGTACGCGGCCTCGCTGGCGTGGCCTTCGCTCAGCGCGATGACGTGGCGGCCCTCCACGCTGACCCCCGCCCCGTTGATCGCCAGGTTCACCGAGGGCTTGAACATCGAGCGCGACACGCTCTCCGGGAGCTTCACGTCCTTGGCCAGCGTCAGGTCGTAGTCCTCGGCGGTGAAGCTGACGATGAGGAAGATCAGGATGATCGTGAACATGTCGAGGAGCGGCGTCAGCATCAACGTCGGCGGCTTCGACTTCTTGAAAACGCGTGGGTTCACGGTGACTCACCCGCGGGCGCGTCGGTCGGGGCCGGCTCGCCAGCGCCCTCGGCGCCGGGCGGCGCTTCGGGGAGCAGCTCGAGGTCCACGTCCGGGACGATCTCCGCCGGGGGCGCGGCCACGAACTGCGAGAGCACGGTGACCGGGAAGAGGGTCTCGACCGCGCCGGTGGCCGACGGGCGCTCGCGCACGGAGTCGACGATCTCGACCAGCATCTGCACGCCCACGCTGTCCTCGGGGAGGATGAACGCGGTCTCGCTGGAGGGGTAGCGGGCCTTCAGCGAGGCGAGGGTGGTCTGGAGCGCGGCGACGTCGGCCTTGCCTGCCTTGGCCGGGAGCTCCGCGCCCATGCCGCGCAGGCTCTCCTCGTCGGCCCCGCCGCCGCTGACGCTGAGGGTCAGCGAGCCGTCGGCGCGGATGACCAGGTTCACCATGACCGCGCTGGTGTCCTCGTCGGTCGCGGGCGCGGCGACCTGCTGGGGCGTCGACGTGGGGATGACCGCGACCTGGTAGAACGCCGCCGCGGACAAGAGAAAGGGGATGAGGACGATGAAGAGGTTCATGACCGGGATCATGTTCAGCTCTTCGACCTCCGCGAGGGTCCTCTGGTACGCGTCGAACATGGCTCCTACGGCTCGTAGGCGCGGACGACGTCCTCGTCGGGCACCGCGCCGGTCAGCGCGACCAGGGTGGCCGTGGCGCCGCCCTCGAGCGAGAGCAGCACGGCCTCGGAGCGCCGGGCGACGATGTGGTGGCAGACCAGCAGCAGCACGGCCACGAGGATCCCGAACGCCGTGGTGTACATGGCGGTCGAGATGCCGGAGGCCAGCGCGTCCTGGCGCTCGGTCGCCGTCGCCGCCGCCACCGAGGTGAAGGCGGTCATCAGACCGATGATGGTGCCGAGCAGTCCGACGAGGGTCGCCAGGTTGGCCAGAAGCGCGAGGATACCGATGCGCTTCTGCAGGTCGGGCAGGGCGTCGAGCAGCTCTTTTTCCATGGCGCGCTCGATCTCCTTCTCGCGCCGATTCGCCCGCAGCACGCCGGCGCGCACGACCTGGACCAGCGGGTGCTTGGTCGGCACGTTGCACGCGGCGATGGCCTGGGAGTAGCGGCGCGCGCGGACGTGGTCGAGCACGATGTCCAGGAACGCGCGCGTGGCCAGACGCCGATTGAGGAAGAGGTCGAGCGATCGCTCGAAGAAGATGCCGAGTCCAAAGACGGAGATCCCGAGGATCACCCACATCATGAACCCGCCATCGTCCATGAGCTGCACGATGACATCCATACGCCGCGACCCTCCAAACCGTTTACCGCACCCGTGCCACATCCTAATCGCACGCTGGCTGGATGCACAACGGGTGCCGGGAGCCGGGACGTAAGGCGGCGGAGCGGACGCGCGCAACCGGCGTGACGCAGAAGGGGCAGGTCGCCGCCCACCGGAGCCTGTTCCGGGATGCGACGACCTGCCACGAACTGAACACGACGCGCTGCGCCAGGGTCAGGTGAACCGGCAGGCTGCGAGCCGCCCCCGTGTGCGCTCGCAACCGCCGGTCACTCTCAATCCCGTCGCGGCTCTCGCCGCTGGAATCGGCAACGTGCCCCCACGTTTCCATTCCCTCTCAGCTGTCTGGGGGTACTGCAATGGCCGTGCCATCACCCGGGACGCCTCTATGTGTCTGAATTTATTAGAACCTCCGTGGAGGGCGCCGCAAAGGAGTTACATTCCGCGTCGACGCGCTCGCCCCTGGCTTGCAGGGGCCGCGCCGAAAGCCGCTGCAATTGCTGAGTAATCCGCGCGTGACGTTCCTGGGCACCCAGGTGGCAAACTTTGCGCACCGACGAGCGAGCGGCCACGGGGGAGCGGCGCTCGCGCGGGAGGCGGAGGGCGAGGCCCGGGCGCGCGCTCAGCGGGTGTGGTCCTCGGGCGGCAGGTGCGCGACGTCGCCCAGGGTGTGCAAGGCGAAGAGGACGCCACCGGCGAGGGCCGTGGTGCGGAGCGGGGTGATGGAGGCGTGGCCTGTGGGGAAGCGCTCCCACGGCCAGGGGACCGCGGGCAGGCCGAGCAGCTCGGCGATGAGGGCGCCGGTGGTGCCGGCGTGACTTATAATGATGAGGCGGCCGCTGCGGGGGACGCGCTGCCAGAGGCCGGCGGAGGCCTCGGGTGCGCGGGTGGCGCCCAGCGCGGCGAGGTCGGCCTCCAGCCCGGCGGCCACGCGGGCCGTGAAGGTGCGCAGGTCTTCCTGCTCGGGGAAGCCCTGCCACCACTCGGCGAGATCGCGGCGACGCGCGATCTGCCAGACCTTTCCGAGGGTTTCGGGGTCCATCCCGGTGAAATCTGGGGTCGCGGCCTCGAGCAACCAGGGCCGGACCTGCGGCGCGATGCCCAGGGCGCTGGCGACGGGCGCCGCGGTCTCGACCGAGCGCTGCGCGGGCGAGACCCATATCTGCGTGTCGCCGCGGGGATTCGCCTCCACGCGGCTCGTCACGACCGCGGCGAGGGCCCGGGCCTGCCGCCGCCCGCGCTCGGTGAGGCCGGGGTCGTTGACGCCTCCGTCGGGGCCCATCCACGCCGGCTCGGCGTGTCGGACAAGCAGCAGCTCCATGTTCGTCCTTGTCTTTCGCGGGTCTGGCCACGCAACGCTCGCCAGGGCGTCGTGTGCGTCTGTATGCTCCCGGCGGCCTGCGCGCCCACCGCAGCCTATGTCAGCTCGGAGCACGACGCATGTACCGATTCAGCCTGCTCGCCCTCGCCCTGGCGCTCACCGGGGCCGCCTGTGAAGGGACCACCGACGCGAAGACGGACGCTGACGCCAAGCCCGTCGCCGACGCCGTCTCGGACGCTGGCGGCGACGCCGACGCGGCTGAAGACGCAGACACCAGCCCGGACGCCGAGCCTGACGCCGACGTCGCCACGGACACCACCGCCGAGGTCGGCCCCGACGCCGACGCCGCGGACACCACGGACGCTGACGCCAAGCCAGCCCGCCCCTACCGATTTCGCGGCATCGGCGGCATCTCCATGGGCGCGATGGCCGCCAACATCGCGCTGCGAAACCCCGACACCTTCGACATCGTCGGCGCCCTCGGCGGCTACATCGACCTGCCCTACCTCGTCACCACCGGCCTGCGCCTTCAGCTCGCCGGGTTCTGCCCGCTGGAGACGCTCCAGACCCACATCGACGCCATTGACGACCCGGACGCGGACCCGCCCACCTTCTGCGGGCCGGTCGCGCCACGGGAGGAGCTCGAGGCGTCGCAGGACTACAACCACCTGCACTTCGACACCAACGGCGCGACCTTCGACCGCGAGTTCTACATCCGCGTCTTCCAGAGCCTGACGATGGCCTTCGGCAACTTCACCGCCGAGCCGACCGGCGCCAGCCCGTACCTGCCCACGGGCATCGAGCTGGACTGGGTGAAGTCGACCTCGGAGAAGAAGCGCTGCGATGGCTCCAAGGCCCTGCCCAAGGAGCTCAGCTACAACGCGGAGTACAACCCCGAGGGCGCCTACCCGGTCATCCCGGTCTGCGAGTCGCGCGCGTCGGCAGCCCCCGGCCTCGGCGGGGCGGACTTCGACCCGACCATCGCCCACGACTTCCCGACCGACATCCTGCTGGCGGTGGACATCAACGCCAACGGCCTGCGCGACTACGGCGAGCCGCTCTTCCTCAACGCGTTCGAGCGCTACGCCGACGTCGGCGCCGACGGCTGCCCGAGCCCGCGCGAGGACGGCGCCGGTGGCTGTCTCGCCGCGGCCGCACCCGACGCGACGGCGGCGGACCCCAACGGCGACGACTTTCACTGGTGGACCAACCCGAACGGCACCGAGAACGACTCCTGGCGGCAGGAGGGCGAGGAGTTCGGCGATCTCGGGCTGGACGGGGTCGCGGGCACGGCCGACCCCGGCGAGGGGGACGGGGAGTGGAGCGTGACCTCGGCCTTCGCACGGGCTCGGAAGTTCGACGCCCGCTCGCTGGCCCAGACCATCCCGAAAGATCAGCTGGATTCGATGGATTTCTACTTCGACGCCGGCATCCGCGACCCGCTGCACGCCGCCGTGGGCACCCGCCACGTGGTCGGCGTCATCGAGGATCGCCTCGGCGGCATGAGCCTCAAGCAGGGCATCGTCGCGAAGCCCAACGCGCTGCTGCCCACGGTCACCGAGGAGGACATCTTCGTGGACCTCTTCAAGGCGGACCTGACCGTAGGCTCGCTGGGCCGCCACGTGTACGTCGAGTACGGCGACCCCAACCCGACGCCCGAGCAGCTCGCCGAGGGGGACGGTGGCCACGTGGGCACGAATTTCCAAGCGCTTGCGCGGCTGGTGACCTTCATCAGCGTGGCGGCGTCTCGCTTTCCCGAGCCCGACCTCGAGCCCGGCGGCGCGTTCCCGCCCAGCACCTGGCGCCACTATTATAGTGAGGCCCTCGGCGCGCGGCGCGGCTACGTGGTGGGCCTGCCGCCCGGCTACAACGAGCCGGAGAACGCCGCGAAGCGCTACCCGACTTTGTACTTCTTGCATGGGCTCGGTCAGGACGCGGCCGACCTCGCGCCGGCCACCTTCGCCACCGCCACCTTCATGCAGAACGGCGACATGCCGAAGGTCATCATCGTCTTCCCCGACGGCGCCTGCTGCGACGTCCACGTCCCGACGGGCCGCCGCGAGTGCGCGTGCAGGAAGGCCGCCGGCGGGATGCGCTCGTGCATCGACCCGCAGTGCAAGGGGCCTGAGGAGAGCTGCGAGGTGCGGCTGATCCCCAGCTCCGAGCTCACCGAGGAGTGCAACGGCGGCAGCCTCTTCTTCGATTTGCTGAGCAACCGCTGGGGCGAACCCCGCGACGATCTGGGCTACGGCTCCAGCGTGCTCGAAGTGGTACACGACGTGGACGCCCGCATGCGGACCAAGCAGGCCGCGGCGGCGCCAGGGGGCCCGTGATGGCAGCGACGACGAACACCAGCGCCACCGCGGCGCCACTTGCGAACGGGCGCGGCCTCTTCCGCGACGCCCTCGAGGGCACGGGCCTCATCCTGTTCGACGGCGCCATGGGCACGTCGCTGTACGAGAAGGGCGTCTTCATCCACCGGGCCTTCGAGGAGCTGAACCTCACGCAGCCGGCCCTGGTGCGCGAGGTCCACGCCGAGTATCTGGCCGCGGGCGCTGACGTGCTGGAGACGAACACCTTCGCCGCCAACCGCTTTCGCCTCTCCGCACACGGGCTGGCCGACAAGGTCGAGGAGCTCAACCGCGCGGGCGTCGAGTTGGCGCGCGAGGCCGCCGACGGGCGCGCGTGGGTGGCGGGTGCGATGGGCCCACTGGGCGCGCGCATCGAGCCCTTCGGACACATCGCCCGCGACGAGGCGCGCGAGGTGTTTCGCCAGCAAGCCAAGGCCCTGGGCGACGCGGGCGTGGACCTCTTCGTGCTCGAGACCTTCGCGCACCTGCCCGAGCTCGAAGAGGCGCTGCGCGCGGTGCGCGAGGTGTCGCCGCTGCCCATCGTCGCGCAGGTCACCGTCAGCGTGGGCGGTCAGACCCGCGAGGGCGTCGCCGCCGCCGAGGCCGCCGAGCGCTTGGTCGCCGCGGGCGCGGACGTGGTCGGCGTGAACTGCAGCGAAGCCCTGGCCGCGCTGGACGCCCTGAGCGCGATGAACCGCGTCGTGCGCGTGCCGCTGGTAGGCCAACCCAACGCGGGCCAGCCGCGCAGCGTGGGCGGCCGCAACCTCTACCTCGCCAGCCCCGACTACCTGGTCGCCTGGGCCAAGCGCGCGGTCCGCGCCGGCGCGCGTCTGCTGGGCGGCTGCTGCGGCACCGGCCCGGAGCATATCCGCGCGCTACGCCAGGGCCTCGAAGAGCCAGCGCCCGGGATCGCGCCCTCCCAAGTCGCCCGCCCCCAGGACCGGCCGTCCGCCGCCATCCCCGTCAGGATGGCCGACAAATCCGTGCTCGCAGCGGCGCTGCACCGCGGCGAGCGGGTCCTGGGCGTCGAGCTCCCGGCCACCCGCGGCTGGCGAGGCGACGACATCTCGTCCGCCGCGCGCATCCTCGCCCTCGCTGGCGTCGACTACGTCAGCCTCCCCGAGGGGCTGCCCGACGGCGCACACCTGCCGCCGCAGTCCCTCGCGCGCCTCTGCCGCGACGCCGGGATCGAGGCGCTGGTTCAGTATTCGTGCCGCGGGCGGCGCCTGGCGCGCATGCAGTCGGACCTCCTGGGCGCCTACGCGATGGGCGTGCACAACCTGCTGCTGGTCACCGGCGTGCCGCTGCATCCGGGCATCGAGCACGACGCCTGGCCCGATCTCGAGGTCGACTCCATAGGCGCGGTCAACCTGGTCAATCGCCTCAACCACGGCGAGGACGTCGGCAACAATCCCCTGGGCGCGCCTACGGGTTTTCACGTCGCCATCCACGTCGACCCGACCGCCTGGGACCTGGAGCGCGAGCGCTCGCGGCTGCGCTGGAAGGTCGAGGCGGGCGCGGAGCTGGCCATCACGGCGCCGATCTTCGACCCGCCGGGGCTGAAGACCTGGCTCGCCGAGGGCATGCCGATCCCGACGGTCGCGACCATCTGGCCGCTCAGCAGCGCGGCCGAGGCCGAGTTCTTCGAGCGGCGCCTGGGCTCGGTCCCGGTGCCGGAGCCGCTGATTCAGCGCATGCGCGACGCCGAGATGAAGGGCCAGGAGGCCGAGTGCGGGCTGGCCATCGCCATCGAGCTGGCCAAGGCGGTCGGGCCGATGGTGCAGGGGCTGCAGATCGTCGCGCCCGAGGGTCGCATCGACGTCGCCCTCGCGGTGATCGAGGCGCTGCGAGCGCAGTAGGCTTCGGCGCGCCGGGGGCGAGCGGGCTTATCGTGGGCCGCCGCGCGCGTGGTGGCGGGGCGTCCGCGTGGGACAGCGAGGGCCGGCTGGCTCGCCTATTGGCAGCGCCGCGCGTCGGCGTATAGTCCGCCCATCGCTGCAAGATTTCGGGGGATTAGCCCCCTCCAGGTGACCTGGGAGGCCCTATGGTTCGCGCTCTGTGCGTGGTCTTGGTCGTCATGTGCACCTCGGTCGCTGCGGCGGCCCCCCCGGCGACGCGCGCGGGCGATCTGCCGCCCTCGAGCCAGCACAATCCACCGGTCATCCTCGATGAGGCCGCGGTCCATGTGCGGCTCATCCCGCGGGGCTCCGACGGCTACAATTTCGCAGGATATGTCGAGCTGGTTGGCGTCACGTCGCGCACCGACATGGCGCGCATCGACTGGGTCCAGAAGGGCAAGCTCATCGCGTCGGCGAAGTGCCAGCTCAACATCGAGGTCGACAACAAGTACGCCTACGGAAGCTGCGACAACCGCGACGTCAACGCGACCGCGACGGGCGATGTGGAGGGCCGGCTCATCTACTGGGACGACCAGGAGGAGAAGGAGTACCTCGTCCGCACCTTCAAGGCGCGCGTGCACTCAGCCAAGGGGCTGGCGTGGACGTGGCAGTTCTCGCCCGACGACCTGCTGGCGTCGGCGTGGATCTACATGGGGAACGCGGAGTCAGAGAACAGCACCTACCGCCGGCCGACGCTCTACTTCTGGACCTCGGGCAACGGCTACCTGAAGCCGTCGCTGCGCTGCACGGTCAACGGGACGACGCGGATCGAGGACTTCGAGGCGAGCCCCCAGTCGGGGCCGGACACCGCGGAGATCGAGGCGGACTACCTGCCCGAGAAGGGCGATCGCGTCACCTACCGCTGGAAGAAGCAGAAGCTGCTGCTCGAGATTTACTGGGGCAAACGCGACACGCTGAAGTGGGAGATGCCGACCGCGACGCCCCAGGGGCAGGTGCTGGCGGACAATCCGGGCAAGTGGGAGTGCAAGCTGCGCCACGAGGGCAAGGCGATCCGGATGGTGAACTTCACGGTGGACGCCGACGGCATGGTGCAGCAGGACGAGATGCAGAGCGGCCCGGGCGCCATCCCGACGGTCAGCCCGCGCGTGGTGCTGGTGGATATTCGCCTGACGCCGGAGTCGGCGAGCTTCGACGAGCGCATCGTCCCCGCGGCGCTGAAGGCCGGCATGGCGTACGGGCTGCCCTGGCCCAACCACCCGAAAGTCAAAGAGATCCACGCCTCGTACCCGCCCAAGAGCGGCCAGCCCGACCCGAAATAGCGGGCGCTACCCGACCAGGGCCGAGATCGCGGCGAGCTGCTCGCCGGCGAGGTCGGGGTGCAGGTTCGAGATGTAGACCTTGTTGGCGCCCAGGTCGCGGAGGGCGCGGATGGTCTTGGCGCAGATCTCGACCGCGCTGAGGCCGCTGGCGAAGTCGGCGGTGATGCCTTCGGCGGGGACCGGGATGAAGTTGGAGAGGCGGGACAGGGTCTGGGCGTTGGCGCTTCGGTAGAAGAAGACGCCGAAGATCCCTGGGAGATCGACGCCTCGGCGGCGGGTCTCGGTGAGGAAGGCATCGACTGCGGGCAGGTCGTGGTGGGAGACGACCTGGGTCAGGTAGAAGTCGGCGGTGAGGTCGGGGTCCTCGAGGAAGCCGGCCTGCTCGGACGCGTCGCGGTGCGGGTTGGCCCAGCCGCCGAGGAGCAGGGACGGGAAGCGCTCGCGGAGGCGCTGGCGTAGCAGGTAGCCGTGGGGGACGCAGCGCGGGGCGCCCACCGTCTTGTCGCCGCCCAGCACCGTCAGCCCCGGGCAGCCGGCCTCGAGCGCCCGCGCGGCGTACCAGAGGCAGTACTCCAGCGTGTGCTTGGTCGTCAGGAAGGGGCAGACGTTGGCGCGCGAGATGTCGTCTTCGAGGTTCGTCACCAGGTGGTGGAGGTTCTCCTCCTCGCGGGTGCCGACCGCGCCGTCGGTGACGAAGAGCGCCGCGTCCGCGTCCAGAATCTGCCGCACCGTCTGATGGATGCCCATCCAGACGTCCATGCTCTGGCCCTGGTCGAGGTCGGCGCGCGGTGGCCGCAGCTCCACCGTCAGCAGCGGGTCCGGCGAGCGTAGGCGCTCGATGAAGGGTGTCGCGTGAGTCAACGGCGAGCCATGAGGCGGGTGAGGCCTCCGTGCTGGCGGGACGGAGGTCGTGCGGCCATCGTGTAGCACCCGGCGGCGGGCCGCGCCAATGGCGATCGCGCGCTTCGTCCCTTGTGGCCGCGCTAGTCATGCGATAACCGGGTGGTGCGATTCACGATTGCGGAGGGAACTCATGGCGATTCGAAGCTGGTTGGCCGCGGCGTTTCTGGTCTCCGCCTCGATTTCGGCCTGCGGTGGTGACTCAGGCAGCGCCGACGCGGTCGCCGACGTGGCCCCCGACGCTGTCAGCGACGCCGTCCCCGACGTCAGCAACGACCTCGCCGACGCGGACCCGGACGCAGCACCGGACGCCACCCCCGACGTCCCGCCGCAGCGCACCGAACACCCCGACTGCAAGGGCTACACCTACACCGGCACCTACATGCTGCCCGGCCCGTGCGAGGCCGGCTTCGACGCGGACCTCGACGCCAAGGCCCGCCGCTACGAGCGCCTCTGGCGCGCCTTCAACGCCGGCGGCATGGGCGTGAACACCGACGTCTCCGTCTCTCTCGCGAACACCGCCGACCGCGAGGCCATCGCGAACTGGGTGACCCAAGACGACGGCTGGGACTTCGAGGCCTTCGCCGGCAAGAGCCCCCGCGACGTGGTGACCTCGCAGCACAAGACGGCCGGCCTGTACGCGGGCGTCGGCATCGCCGCGGACGCCTTCCGCTACGGCGTGCTGCGCGACCAGGGCTACCCGGCGGCCGAGGTCGACAAGGCCCGCGAGTTCCTGCTCGCCGGCCTCGAGGGCTTCCACATCGCCGCCACCGTCCCCGGCAAGTCCGGCGTGGTCGCCCGCGGCACGATGCTGACCACCCTCCCCGGCGCCCAACACCCGCCGACCGTCCCGCTCTTCGACGACCAGGGGAACGCCCTGCCGCTCGAGAAGAACAACGGCACCTGGCGCGAGGACTTCAGCGGCAAATACCCCGACTACGTCTGGGAGGACTCCATCAGCCGCGACCAGATGCTGGGCTGGGTCACCGCCGCCGCCAGCGCCTGGGAGGTCATCCGCGACGACGAGACCTTCTCGCCCGACGTCAAAGCCCAGCTGCGCGCCGACTCCCTCGCCATCGCCCGCGAGCTGATGGTCGTCCGCGACAGCGGCTACGACCTCGAGATCCCCGACGCCGACGGCCGCACCACGCTCCACGGGTGGCTCAACGAGCACAACCTGGACGGCAAGATCTACCTCGACGACTTCCAGAACGGCTTCCACGCCGCCATGGCCCTCGGCTTCGTCGCGGCCTGGGTCTACGTCACCGAGGACCCGGAGCTGACTCGCTGGCTGCACGAGGACCTCATCGGCAAGCGCCGCTTCCACGAGCTCGCCCGCGACTCCCTCTTCCTCGTCTGGGCCGGCAAGCTCTCAAACTACTCCAACTACAATATGGCCTTCGGTTCGCTGTGGCTGGCCCAGCGCTATCTCGACGACCCGGAGGTCCTCGAGGTCCTCAAGGCCGCCACCGGCGAGAGCCTGTACGCCATCCCCGGCCAGCCGAATCAGCCCGCCGTCCTCGGCCTCAGCTACTACGACTTCATCTACGCGGCGAGCGAGGCAGGCCACAACCCGTGGGGCCCTCTGCGCGGCGCCCTCGACGAGAGCGTGATGGCCCGCGGCCTGGAGACCCTGCGCGTCTACCCCGACCCGCCCTACTGGGACTTCGCGGTCAACAACTGCCCCGACGCCGTCTGCGACTGCGACAACACCGCGGTCGCCAACCCCGTGTGCATCGCCCCCGACGGCACCACGCTGAACGTCCTCGGCTGCGTCGGCCGCAACTGCGACCTCGTCACGGCCGAGCCGATCCCCATGAAGATCCGCCCGCCGTCGAACTACCACTGGCGCTCCAACCCCTTCAAGCTCTCCGACGGCGGCAACGGCTCGACGCTCCTGCCCGCCGTCGACTTCCGTATCGCCTACTGGTCGGTGCGCTGGACCAAGCGGGCTTGGTAAGCGGCTCGCGATGACGCCACTCCACACCGTGCTCGACGCGGCCGCCCACGGCCAGCTCCCCAGCGGGCCCGACGCGCTGCGCCTGGGCACGCCCGACGACCTGACGACCGCCGCGTTGACCCAGGCCGCCAAGGGCCGCCGCGACCGCGCCTTCGGGCACACGATCACGTTCTCGCCCAAGGTTTTCCTGCCGCTGACGAACCTGTGCCGCAACTTCTGCGACTACTGCTCGTTTCGGCGCTCGCCCGGCGACCCGGGCGCCTGGACCATGAGCCCCGCCCAGGTCATCGAGCACCTCGAGCGCGCCAAGGCCGCCGGCTGCGTCGAGGCGCTCTTCTGCCTGGGAGACACGCCCGAGGCCGTGTTTCCGCCCTACCAGCGCGAGCTCGCCGACTTCGGCCACTCGAGCACCGTGGACTATCTGGTCTGGGCCGCCGAGCAGGCGCTGGATCTCGGGCTGTTGCCTCACACGAACGCCGGCATCCTGCCCGCCGACGCCATGGCGCGGCTGCGCCCCGTCAACGTCTCCCTGGGCCTGATGCTCGAGTCGACCAGCGACCGCCTCTGCGCCCGCGGCATGCCGCACCACCGCGCGCCCGACAAGCGCCCCGCCCGCCGCCTCGCCATGCACGAGGAGGCCGGTCAGCTCCGCATCCCCTTCACCAGCGGGCTGCTCATCGGGATCGGCGAGACCGCGGACGAGCGGGTCGAGACCCTGCTCGCCATCCGCGCCCTGGACGACGCCCACGGCCACATCCAGGAGGTCATCGTCCAGAACTTCCGCGCCCACCCCGACACGCCCATGGCCCAGTGGACCGAGCCCGATCTCGAGTCCCTGACCCGCACCGTCGCCCTGGCCCGGCTGATTCTGCCTGACCGGATCAGCGTCCAGGCCCCGCCGAACCTCAGCCCTGGCGCCTCCGAAGCCCTGCTCGACGCGGGCCTCAACGACTTCGGCGGCGTCTCCCCGGTCACACCCGACTACATCAACCCCCAGCACCCCTGGCCGCACCTGGACGCCCTGGCCGAGTCCTGCGAGCGCCGCGGGCTATTGCTGCGCCCGCGCCTGCCGATTTACCCCCGCCACCTCCAGGACCCGGCCTTCTTGGACCCCGCACTCCACGCCCCCTGCGACGTCGCGCGCAAGCGTCTGGCCCACGTGCGGCGCCCCAGCGATCTGGCGCCCTCCCCCGTCGACCACCGGGTCGCCTCGTGAGCGGGGACGGCGAAAACCCAGTCGGCGCCTGCCTGAACGGCGTCAGCCGCGGCGTCCAGCGGGCCCTCAGCGCCTGCCTCGACGGGGGCGAGCTCTCCTGCGAGGACGCCGCCCTGCTCAGCGAGGCCCGCGGCAAAGACCTCCTGGCGCTCTGCGTCGTCGCCGACACCATGCGCGAGCGCCAGGCCGGCGACGACGTCAGCTACGTCGTCAACCGCAACATCAACTTCACCAACGTGTGCGTGAAGACCTGCCAGTTCTGCGCCTTCTCCCGCGACCTGCGCTCCGAGGAGGGCTACCTGCTCGACTCGGCCGAGATCGTCCGCCGCGCGCTGGAGGCCCAGGAGGTCGGCGCCACCGAGGTCTGCCTGCAGGCGGGCCTGCCGCCGACCTTGCGCGGGCGGCTCTACATCGACCTCTGCGAGACCCTGAAGCGCGCCGCCCCCGACCTGCACCTGCACGCCTTCTCGCCTGAAGAGGTCAAGTACGGCGCGACCCGGGCGAAGATGTCGACCCGCGACTATCTCGAGGCCCTGCGCGACGCGGGCCTGGGCTCGCTGCCCGGCACCTCGGCCGAGATCCTCGACGACAGCCTGCGACACCGGATTTCCCCAGGCCGCATCAGCACGTCCGAGTGGGTCGAGGTCATCCGGACCGCCCACGATCTCGGGCTGCCGACCACCTCGACCATGATGTTCGGCCACGTCGAGACCATCGCCCAGCGCGTGGCCCACATGGATCTGCTGCGCTCCATACAAAAGGAGACCGGCGGCTTCACCGAGTTCGTGCCGCTCAGCTTCGTGCACCACGAAGCGCCCATGTTCATCCGCGGCACCCAGCCCGGCGTCTCGCCCGGCCCCACCGGCGACGACGTGATCCGCCTCTACGCCATCGCGCGGCTGATGCTGGGCCCGACCTTCCGCAATATCCAAGCGTCCTGGGTCAAGGAGGGCCCGCGGGTCGCCCAGTGGCTGCTCTCCTGCGGCGTCAACGACCTGGGCGGGACGCTCATCAACGAGAGCATCTCGACCAGCGCGGGCGCGGGCCACGGGCAGCTCATGACCCCGGCGACCCTGCGGCGGCTCATCCGCGACGCCGGCCGCGTGCCGGTGCAGCGAAACACCCGCTACGAGATCTTGCGGCGCTTCGACGGGCCGGCCGAGTCCGACCCCGTCGAGGCCCTGGACCGCGTGACCGACCCGGAGCGCTTCGGCAGCTACCGCGCGCTGGTGGCCGACCCGCGCTTTCGCTACGAGGACACCAGCCGCCCCGAGTGAGCGATGCTGCGATGCGGCAACGCCCGAGATCAGCGGCTTACGATTAGATCGAGATTGTCGGGCGTATCGACGTCTCGCGCCAGCCCTTCGCGCCGCAGCAGCGTGGTGCTCAGGACGCGGCCCAGGGCCGAGGCGCGGTGGCGGTAGAAGCTGTCCCAGAGGCCAAAGCTGGTGGCGAAGGGGGCTGGCAGGCTGAGGCCCAGCGCGCTGGTGCCGCGGTCTTCGGCGTCGGGGGCGATGACGACGGCGTGGCGGGCCATGGCCTCCAGCGCGGCGTCGAGGTCCGCGGGCGTGAGCAGCGGCAGGTCGCCCATGAGCACCAGCGCGCGGGCGGCGCCGTCGGTGGCGAGCCGGGCCAGCCCGCGGTCGATGACGGTGCCCAGCCCCTGGGGAGGCCCGTCGCGCAGGACCGCGGCGCCGCGCGCTTCGGCAGCCCGCGCCACGTCGTTTCCGTCGGTGGCGACCAGCACGCCGGCGAACTGCCCCTGGGCGTCGATGGTGTCGAGGACGTGGTCGAAGAGCTGGCGGGCGAGCTTGGCGCGGGCGGGCGGCGACAGCGCGGGGGCCAGGCGGGACTTGGCCTCGGTGAAGCGGCGGACGGGGATCAGCGCCCAGACGCCGGTGGCTCGGGGCGCGCTCACGACGGGATCGCCCAGGCGAAATCGAGCAGCTCGCGGGCCAGGCGCGCGCGGTCGGCCCGGTCGCCCATGACGGTCTGGGTGCCCAGGACCGGCAGGTCGGCCACCAGCCCCTCGTCGCCGGCTTCGACGACCATGGCGTTGAGCAGCGGGCCGTAGTGGCGGCGGATGGCGCCGGCGGAGGCGGGCTCCGACGCGAGGCGCGGGATCATCTCGGCGAGCGGGCCTTTGACCGCGCGGCCTGAGACGATGGGGCTCAGGGCGACCACGGGGCGGCGGCTGAGCGCGTCGCGGACGCCGGTGAGCGCCAGGATCGGGTCGATGGAGACGTAGGGATTGGACGGCCCGAGGACCACGAGGTCGGCGGCGTCGAGGGACTCGAGGACGCCCGGCGCGGGCTGGGGCAGGCCGCCGAAGCGCACGGCGTCGACGGGCGGGGCGCCGCGTTCGCGCACCAGCCAGTCTTGGAAGCTCAGCTCACCCGCGGGGGTCACGATGGTGGTCGGCCGCGGCGAATCGGCCATGGGCACGAGTCTGGGGCCGACGCCCAGGGCGAGGCGGAGGCGGTCGGTGACCTCGCTGAGCGTGGCACCGTCGCGCAGGGCGGCCGTGCGGACGAGGTGGGTGCCGAGATCGGTGTCGCCCAGGTGAAACCAGGACGGGCCGCCCAGGCGCGCGACGGCGGCGTGGGCGCGGAAGGTCTCGTCGGTGAGGCCCCAGCCGCGGTCGACGGGGGCGAGGCCGGCCAGGGTGTACATGACCGTGTCGAGGTCGGGCGCGATGCGGAGGCCCCAGTGCTCGAAGTCGTCGCCGGTGTTGACGATGAGGGTCAGCGACTCGGGCGGCAGCACCGCGGCGAGGCCGTCGGCGAGGCGGGCGCCACCCACGCCACCGCAAAGGGCGACGACGCGGCCTGGGTGTTCGAGGCCTCGGCGGGGTGACGGCGCGCTCATGCGTAGAGGTCGCGGGCGGGCGGGCGCAGCAGGTCGGTCGCGCGGCCCTGGCCTTCGGGGAGGGTGAGGCCGCGGACGAGGACGGCGCCGCGGGCCTCGTCGGCCTGCCCCGCGACCAGGTCGGCGGCGGCGGCGATTTGGTCGGCCAGGGCGGTCTCGGTGTGCTCGAGGGGGCGGCCGAATAGATCGACGCGGCCTCGCTGATCCCAGAGGGCGACGAGGCCGGAGACGCCGATGGCGGCGCCCACGGAGCCGAAGCGGAAGGGGCGGCCGAGGGAGTCGGAGATGATGACGCCGGGGGCGACGCCGCAGCGGGCGAGCAGGGCGGCCCGCAGGCGGTCGGCGGAGGCGTCGGGGTCTTCGGGGAGCAGCAGCGCGTAGGCGGCGGGCGGGCCGGCCGCGTCGGGCGGGACAGGGTCGCCGAGTCGCGCGTTGCTCAGGTCGATGCCCGCGTTTGCAGAGACGATGCCGAGGCGGCTGCGCACGATGAGCGCGCCCGGGACCGCGCGTGAGACGGCGACGGACTCGCGCAGGACGAGCTCGACCACGCGGGCGTCCGCCTCCACACGATAAGCCAGCTCGAGGGCCTCGGCTGAAGGCGCGACCGTGGCGAGGTCGACGAAGCGACCCTCGGCGCGCGAGATGAGCTTGGACGCCACCACCAGCACGTCGCCGGGCTGAAGCCGCTGGCCGGCCGCCGCGAGGGCGTCGCCAATCAGCGCGGCCGGGTCGTCACCGGGCCGGGCGATAGGCAGGCCCGGGACCGGGGAGATCGTGACGTCGCCAGCGGAGGGCGGCGTGGCGGCGGGGGGAGGCGCGCTCTGCATGGGCCCGTGGTTATCACGGCCAAAGCGCGCAGTCATGGCCGTTTCGGGGCCATATGGCACGCCGGCCAAACCTTTGCTTGCCTCCGATGGGCGCGCCTCTGCTACAGTCCCGCCGCCACGAATACGGACCGCGGAGAGACTCTTTGAAGATGCAGAACCTCTTGATTTTGACTGTGGGAATGACGTGCTCGTCGCTGCTCGCGTGCGGCGACAGCAAGTCCGGCGGTCAGAGCGACCTGGGCGACGTCAGCAGCGACGCCGTGGCCGACGCCACAGCCGACGCGGTGCCCGACGCGGGGCCTGACACCGACGCCGTGGCCGACGCCACCCCAGACACCGACGCCGTCGCCGACGCCGACGCCGACGCCGACGCCACAGCCGACATCGAGGCGGGCCCCACGCCACTGGTCACCCGGGCGCCGCTGACGGTCGCTCCGGACCCCCTGGCCGACACCAACGTCGAGAGCTGCTCCGTTTTCCTCGAGGAGACCTGCACAGACGGCGTGCTTCGGCGCTGCTCCATCTACGACCCGACGGCGAAGGCCTTCGCCAAGACGGTCGACCCGCTCACGCGGCGGGCCTTCCTCTTCGACCGCTGGCGCGACCTCTACAACTCGCCCGACGGCCAGGCCGTGGACCGCGACTTCTCGCAGGCCTTCGCGCCCGGCACGCCCGAGTCCGAGTGGGGCGCCGACGAGGCGTTCGCTGGCTACTTTGGCGTGGGTGACGGCGGCATCTGGACCGGCTGGTCCACCGTGGCGGCGATCTTGCGCTACTCGCAGACCGGCACCGAGGCCGACTACGCGCGCATGGAGAAGCAGGTCCGCGACATGGTGACCATGTACGAGGTCACCGGCATCCCCGGCTACATGACGCGTAACCACTTCCTGCTGCTGCCGGCGGGCGCACCGAACTCGCCCGACCACGTGCTGCGCTGGGAGGACTCCTTCAAGGGCGGCCACCACTTCCGGCCCATCGAGAACCCCGAGACCGTCGACAACCTGCCGGCCATCTACACCGAGGGCATCACCGACGAGACCGGCAAGGTGTGGAAGGGCACGCCCATGTGGCAGGGGCGGCCGTCCATCGACCAGAACACGGGGCCGATGACCTCGCTGCCGATGGCCTACGACCTGATTCGCGACGAGGCGCTCAAGGGCAAGATCCGCACGAACCTGACCTGCTACCTCAAGCGCCTGCAGCGCATCGAGATCATCAACCTGCAGGAGAACCCTGAGCTTTTGGCGTCGCTGGTGTCCTACTTCAACATCGGCGAGCTGAAGCTGGACCCCGACGACATGGACCTGACCAAGCTCGAGCGCATCGTCGGGTACGTGCACCGGCAGATCAACACGCTCAACGAGGACGAGTACGACCGCGGCTGCCCGGACACGGTGCAGCTCGAGCCGTGGCGTGTCATCGACGCGACCGAAGACGGCTTCGTCCTCGACGTGCTGGGCCTCGTGCAGGACATGGACGTGGACAGCGAGCGCAAGCAGACCATCGACCACTACTACTTCCCGTCGATCCGCGGCGGCGACGCGATGCACATGATGCACCTGGCGACCATCGCGTATCACATGACCGGCGACGAGATGTACCGCAGCTTCCTGTTCGACGAGCTGATCGGGAAGATCGGGACGCTGGAGGTGCTGCACACCGCGGGTGCGTTCGATCTGCCGAAGTTCTGCAAGAAGTACTACGGCGACCAGATCACGTTCGGGCCGTGGTGGGCGTTCTTGCATCTGCTGGGAGACAGCCCGCTGCGTGACGCGGTGGCGAAGGACTTCCACGACGAGATGTGGAGCAAGCTGGTGATGCCGGCGCGCAACATCGACATGGAGCTGATGTACGCGGGGGCGGTGGCGCCGGAGGTGGCGCTGGACCGCGCGGAGGCGCTGAGCGGGGCGCTCGCGGACCTGGAGATCATGGGCGGAAACGGCGGCGCGCGGATGGGCGATCCCTTCGGCGAGGTGTGGCTGGACGACCCGCGACGCGACTATGTGTTGGACCCGGCGCTGGTGCTGGCGTCGGCGCCGGACGGCCAGACCGCGAGCTGCCCGACGCAAAACAACATCGACAACTGCAGCGCCACCGTGAACTTCCTGGGTGTCGAGCTGCCGAACCTGACCGGCTGGAGCACGCACGCCTGCACGGAGAGCACGCTCGAGTGCGTGGTGAGCGAGGGGCAGTGCACGACGGCCATGACCGACACCGCGCTGCCGCCGCCGCTGCGGCCGTACACCGACTACCTGTGGCAGCGAAACCCCTTCGACATCGGGCGGCCCAACGCGGGCAACGGGCGGCGTCAGTACGCCGGCTCGGACTACTCGGTGCCGTACTGGAACGCGCGGCGCTACGACTTCCTTACCGAGGGTAAGGGGCAGGTCCTGGCGTGGGAAGACGTGGACGGATGCGGCGAGCAGACGGCGCGCTGATCGCCCGTCGCCGCTCCCGGGCCACGGTCAGGGAGCGGCGAACGGGACGGCGGTGCGGCCCTGGCCGACGATGACCGTGCGCGTGGTCAGCAGCTCGGGGCTCGACGTCCGCAGGTAGATGTAGGGGTTGTAGATCGAGATGAGGGCGCTGGAGGCGAGGCCGGAGCCTTGCGGGTAGCGCGCCGAGACCTGCGACCAGTTCTGGCCGACGGTGCTGACCGTGGTCGCCGTGTAGGGGGCGAGGCGCGTGCTGGTGGCGTCGCCGTGACCGGCGGGCAGGCCGGCGTCCCAGGTCGCGAGGCTGCTGGTCACGGTCAGGTCGCGGTTCAGCATGCCCGCCTCGTCGAAGATGATGGCGCTGGACGCGAGGCCGGCGCCGGTCGTCATCAGCCAGACGGTGGGGTTGCGGCCGGTGAAGTAGGCGTCGTAGGGCAGCCGGCCCGTGCTGGCGATGAGCGCGCTCGAGGCGAGGCCGCTGCCGGTGACGTAGTTGCGCACCGTGACGGTCTGGAGCCCAAGCTGCGGGCGATAGGCCACCGAGAAGAAGACGGGGTCGAGGACGATGGCGCTTGACGCGAGGCCGACGCCCTGGCTGCGGAAGAGCAGCGTGGTGCGGGCGAGGTCGGAGACCTGGTAGTAGGTCGGCGAGACCGCCATGACGAGCGCGCTCGACGCGAGGCCGGCGCCCACCGAGCGGATCGCGTAGCTGGGGGCGAGGCGCGAGATGTCGAGGTAGGGCACCCGCGCGAGGGCGTCGGGCGAGAAGTCGAGCACGATGGCGCTCGAGGCGAGGCCGGCGCCGAAGTTGGAGAGCAGCGCGTAGCTCAGCGACTCCACGTCGATCTGGCCGGTGGGGCGGGAGAAGTGGCGGTTCGGCACGGACGCGACGGCGTCGACCGTGAAGGTCACCGCGCCAAGGTCGGGGTCGACGGCCTCTTTGCCGCGGATGACCGCGATGCCCATGCCGTCGGTCCTGGCGTGGACGACCTCGTCGGCGATGCCGCCGAACTGGCCGAAGACGTGGTAGTTCGCGAGGCGGACGCCCGCGTCGTCGGTGACCTCGACGATGACGCTGGGCCGGACGAGGTCGCCGGCGGCCTGCTCGAACACCAAGAGGGCGTTGGCGAAGGTCGGCGCGAAGTTGGCGAAGGGCGCCGCGTTGGTGACCAGGGACTCCACGGCGTACCCGACGTTGAGGACGCCCGCGCCGCGGTCGACGTTGAAGAGCTCCGTCGCGACCCCGCCGCGCGAGGCCGTCTCCACGAGGATCCGCCGGACGCGCGCGGCGTCGGCTCCGCGAGCGATGAGGATCGCCGCGGCGCCCGAGACCTGCGCGGCTGCCGGCGAGGTGCCCTCCGTCAGGTAGGGGCCGGCCGCGCCCCACTTGGTCGCCGGGCGATCGCCGAGGATGCCGTCGGCCACGCCGTCGCCGTCCACGTCCTGGTCCATGCGACCGCCGAACGCCACGAGGTCCAGCGCGCCGCCCCGGTTGCTGTATTTCGCGGTCGCGGCGGTCATGCCGTCCGCGTCGCGCTCCAAGGTGGCCGCGCCGACCGCGATGACCTCGGGGAAGCGCGCGGGGTACGCCACGGTGTCCGAGCCCTCGTTGCCGG